>NZ_CP195645.1:4800000-5471426 GCF_051364635.1 Actinokineospora sp. HUAS TT18
GGGGCCGATCAGGTCGAGCCCGACACCGCGGACACTGGGCGTGACCAGCACCAACCGGCCGATCCTGGTCGGGTAGGTCGACGCGTACAGGCACGCGAGCGACGCGCCAGCCGAGTGCCCGAGCAGGTCGATCTTGTCGAGGCCGAGGCTGAGCCGCAGGGCCTCAACATCGCCGACGAGCAGGTCGCAGCGGGTGCCGCCGGGGCGCGGTTCCAGCGGCATGAACGAAAGCCCGCCAAGGTCACCGAGATATGCCGAGGTCTGGCCGGGACCGCCCGGCAGGCAGATGAGAGTCACAAGCGCACCAAAGGCAGGTAGGCGGACAGGTCGGCGCGGGCGCCGGAGGCGACGACCCGGCCGTCCGCGACCGCGTCCGCCCAGGACAGTTGGCCCGTGGCCAGGTGGAGCCAGGTGGTCGGGTCGGTCTCGATCACGTTCGGCGGGGTTCCCCTCGTGTGGCGCGGCCCCTCGACGCACTGCACCGCGGCGAACGGCGGCACGCGCACCTCGACCGTGTGGCCGGGGGCGATGTCCTCCAGCGTCCGCAGGCTGAGCCGAACCGCCGCGGCCACGATGGGCCGCGGCGGGTCCGGAGCCTCGATCCACGCCGACACCGCGGCGCGCAGGTCCGACGGGTCGACGGGTTTGCGTGCGGGCAAACTCAGTCGACCGCCCGCTGTGCTTCGGTGAGGACTTCCTCGACCTGGTGGATCAGCTTGCGGTTGTCGGCCGGGGAGATCGTCGTCCACAGCGTGCCGTCCGGCGAACCGCGGCGGACCTGCACGTAGCGGCCGTTGGCGGTGTCGAAGAACGAGACCACGCGGGACGCGCGGACGCGGCGGCCGAGCCGGTCGCGGACCGCGGCACCGAAGTTCCCGGTGCCCTGCACGTCGCCGATCATCTGCACCAGCGCGAGCGCGTCGTCGGTGCGGACACCGCGGCCGAGCAGGGCGTGCTCGAAGCTCTTCTGCGTGCCGTCGCTGGCCTTCGCCGCCGCCTCGAAGTCGTCGGTGCGCAGCGTGACCGACTGGCCGGGGCCGGCCTGCCAGTTCGGCAGCGCGGCGACGGCCTCACTGGCCAGGCTCGGCACCGAGATCCGGCGCAGGGTGATCCGGTCGTCGCTGAGCACGGCCATCGCGGCGTGGTACTCGGTGGCGGCGGTCAGCAGCCGCACACCGCGCCCGGCGAACGCGCGGCCGTCGACCTCGCGGTCGGGGCGGGCGATGATCCCGAACAGGTGCTCGATCTCGGGGTGCACGTCGACCTTGCGACCGAGCCCGCGCGCGTCCAGGTCGGCCCACACGCGGTCCTCGATCTGGGCGCGTTCCTCGTAGGTCTTGCCCGGGGACGGGACCTTGACGATCAGCGGCATCGTGCCCGGGGACAGGTGTTCCCAGAGGACGTCGAATTCGAGGGCGGAGAGCGAGATCGGCTCGCTCTCCACCTCAACGGCTCCGAACGGCATCACTGCTGGGTGGCTTCGCCGATGACGCCCGGCGCGACCACACGGTCGTCACCGAACACATCCTCGGTCTCCACCAGGTAGTCGGCGAGCTGGTATTCCTCGTCCTCTTCGCCTTCGGCGCCACGGCCGCCCATGCCGCCCGCGCCCATGCCGCCCTTGCCCGCGGCACCGCCGCCGCGGCCACCGGTGGCGTTGGCGCCGTGCTGGGCGAACTGCCCGGCACCGGTGCCCTTGCCGCCCATGCCCGGACGCGACTCGCCTGCCTGGCCGACGCCGCCCTGGCCGAGACCGCCCTGACCGCCGGGGGCACCGCGGCGACCGAGGTCGTCGGCCATGCCGCCGGGCTTGCCGCCCGGGCCGGTGCCGAGCTGCTTGGCGCCGGGGTTGGCGTTGTTCGGGCCGTTGACGCCGTTGTTGTTCACCGGCAGGTTGCCGTTGAAGCTCGGCGGGTTGCCGCCGGTCTGCCCCACCGGGACGCTCGGCTGGCCGGGCGTCGGGTTGGTCGGGGTGAACTGCGGCGGGGTCCAGCCGTTGGGCGTGGTGGTCGCGGGCGGGACGTAGCCCGCGGGGTTCGTGGGGGTGCCGACCGGCGTGTAGCCGACGTTGCCGACGTTGCCGGTGGGCGCCACGAAGTTGTTGTGGCCCGTGCTGGGCGGCGGCGTGTAGCCGGAGGGGACCGTGCTGGACCCGTTGTGGCCGGTGCCGCTGAACTGGTTGGTGAACCCGCCGATCGCGCCGCCCGGCTGGGTGGCGGGCGCCGGGGTGGAGACCACGACGTCCGGCGGCGGCACGAAGGTGCCCAGGGTGTTGCGGTTGAACTCGCTGGAGGACTGGTAGGAGTCCATCGTGTCGACGGCCTTCTGCGAGGCCGCGTCCTGCTTGGCTTCCTGCGCCTCGTGGTCCATCGCCTGACCGGCGACGACCGCGGCGGGACCGGGGTTGCCGGTGAGCAGCGCGGCGCCCGCGGCGGCCATCTGCCAGCCGGAGGGCTGCGGCGTGGTCACCGCGACCGGCTCGGGCATCTCGGCGCGGGCCCGGGAGACGATGTCGGCCTGGTACTCGGTGGAGGCGCGCATGCCGGAGGCACCCGACTCGGCGTCGGCCGCCCACTGCTGCAGCGGGGTGAGGCCCGCGTTGGCGCTCTCACCGGCGGCCCCTTCCCACGAGGTGTTGAGCTCGCCGAGCTTGCGGTTGAGGTCGGCGTCGATCTCCGACAGCTCGGCCTGCAGCCCCTCCCAGTAGGCGGTCTGCGGCGTCGAAGCGGCCGCACCGGGGCCGCTGTTGATCATGTCGTGCAGCGTCGGGTGGTCGTACCCCCGCCAGCGGTGCATACCCATTCGGATCACCCTCGGTCGTGAAGCGGAAAGTCTGGTGGCCTACTTGCCGTTGTCTTGCAGTCCCCAGCGGGCGGTGTTCTCGCCCTCGACCTGGACGTAGGCGTCGTATGCCTTCTGCAGCGCGTCGATGGCGTTCGACAGCTGCTTCTCGTAGCCGCGCAGACAGGCGATCGCCGAGTCGGCCGCGCCGCCGTTGCTGCGCTCGGTGAACTGTTCGGCGGTCTCGCCGCTCACCGGGTCGCCCGCCCAACGCGGGATCTGCATCGCCTCGAGCGCCTGGACCTTCTCCATGACCCGCAGGTGGGCGTCGCGGAAGGCCGCGAGCGCGCCCGGGATCGAGGCGGGCTCGACCTTGAGCGTCTGGGTTCCGGCGTAGCTGGGCCCCACAGGTGCGGTGGTACCCCCGCCGCCATCGGCTAGAAACACCGTAGCTACTCCCTCGTCCTGTGCTTTTGCGACGACTGTATCTGTCATGGCCGACGTCGCGGAACGGTTCCCGCGATATCGGGTGATTTAGTCACCAATTCTTGGACACCCCCCGGTGCCTGCCATGACGTTATCCGGCGAGGACGACCTTCATGCCCGTTTCGGCGATCTTTTGCGCCTTCGCGCACAGGTCGTCGAGCGAGGTCACGGGCTGGCGGTCCGGAGCGCCGACGGTGAGTTGGAAGAACATCATCTGACCGTCGTTGACATCGACCACGGCGAAGCACGACGTCGGCCTCTTGGGCCGCACGACGGCGGCGGGATATCCCTCGATCGTGAGCGGCGTGACGGTGACGTCCAGGCCGTTGGTCCACTCGGCGACGCCCTGGGTGACCACGGCCTCGACGCCGACGACGAGGTTGGCCTTGTGGCCTTCCGTCGTGCAGGACTTGGAGCCGGGGAAGACGTCCGAATCGCTCGCGCGGCCGTCGATCTCCGGATTGATCCCCAACTCGGGCGCCTTGACCACGGCGGCGACCTGACACGGGTCGACTGCCTTGATGTCCTTGTCCGCGGGGCGGGCCACCGTGGGCTTCTTGCTGGTCGTGGCGGTTTTCGACGTGGTTTTCGTGGGCTCTGGCGCGTCGGTGGTGGGCTGCGGCACCGGGGTCGGCGTCGGGTCGGTGGTCGTGCAGGCGGTCAGCGCGAGCGCCGAGAAGAAGAGCGCGGCGATACGTGGTGCGAGGGTCCCCATGTGCGCAGACGGTACCGAAACGTGACCAAACGCCTACGATGAGCCGCATGGAGGAGCCGGAGATCACTCTCGACATGCGCGCGGGCGCGCGGTCGAACCCGAACAGCTGGCTTTACGTGATCGACCCCGCGTTCGGCCCGGACGAGGACGTCCCGCCGTGGGGAGTGGTCGGCGCCTACCCCGTCGACGAGCACGGCGAGATCGGCGAGACCTTCCGCCGCAACGACGACTACCGCCCGTCCCCGACGGCCTTGCGGCTGCCGGTCCCGTCGAATCCGCTGGAGAAGATGCTCCAGCTCATCCACACCCGCCACCGCGACCAGCGTGACCTGCTGCCCACGCTGCTCGACTCGACGCTGCTGCTCTATGCGGGTTCGGCTGACGATCGCGGGGTCACGGGGTTCCCCAACCACGACGGCACGGTGATGGTGCCCGCGTGCACTTCGGCGGCCCACGTGCCGACGCAGTGGCCGGGGTGGCGGGAGGTCTCGGGACGGGACCTGGTGGCGCTGCTGTACGGGCATCCGCTGGTGGTGAACCCGATCGGCCCGATCACCGCCCTGGTTCCGGCCGCTGACCTGGTGGCGGCCGCGGGACGCTGAAACTGTCGGCGCCCGGTGGGATAGTCGGGTCATGGTGGGACAGACGAAGGATGTGGGCTGGAACATCGGGGTGTCCAAGACCCTGCCGCACCCGATCGGCAAGGTCTGGGACTTCATGACCAGCCCCGAGGGCATCGCGCTATGGCTGGGTGAGGGCGCTGAGCTGTCGCCGGTCAAGGGCACCCGGTACGAGACGGCGGACGGCACCGTCGGCGAGATCCGCGGCTACCACGAGCACGATCGGATCCGGCTGACGCTGCGGCCCGGCGACTGGGACCACGACACCACCATGCAGTTCGCCATGGTGGCGAATGGCGACCGCACGATGCTGCGGTTCCATCAGGAGTGGCTCGCGGACGCCGAGGAACGCGAACACCAGCGGGAACACTGGCAGGGCGTGATGGACGCGGTGGTGGAGGCGCTGAAACAGCTCAGCTGAGCCAGCGTTCGATTTCCTCCGGGGGACCCGGCTTGGCGAACAGCCAGCCCTGAGCGCTGTCGCAGCCGATCTCCCGGAGGCGATCGGCCTGTTCCGGGTCCTCGACGCCCTCCGCGACCACCTTGTGGCCCAACGCGTGCGCCAGTTCGACCAGCGTCGCCACGATTCGGGCGTCGGCGGGGTCGGCGGTGGCCGAGTCGCGGAGGCCCTCCATGAACGAACCGGCCAACTTGATCGCGTGCACTGGCAGTTGCCGCAGGTACGCCAGGTTCGAGTACCCCGTGCCGAAGTCGTCGATCGCGATGCGCACGCCCAGCGCCGCCAGCTCCTGCAGCGCCTTCAGGGACGCGCCCGCCGTGCCCATGATCGCCGACTCGGTCAGTTCCAATTGGACGCTCGACGGGGGCAGCCTGGACGCGCGCAGGATGGTGGTGATGTCGGCGACGAGGGTGGGTTCCTCGGTCTGCCTGGCCGCGAGGTTGACGCTCATCCACGGTGCCGCGTCGCCGTAGGTGTCGCGCCAGCGGCGGGCCTGGCGGGTGGCTTCGCGCAGGACCCAGCGGCCGAGGGGGACGATCAGGCCGGTTTCCTCGGCCAGGCCGATGAACTGGTCGGGGCCGAGCCTGCCGAACTCCGGGTGCGCCCAGCGGACCAGCGCCTCCACGCCGACGAGCTTGCCGTCGGCGAGGCGGACGATGGGCTGATAGTCCACATAGAACTCGTCGCTCTCCACCGCCGCGGGCATCCTGGCGGCCAGGGTGAAGCGGGCGACCTCGCGGGCGTTGCGCTCGGAATCGTAGGCCGCCCAACGGTTCTTGCCGTCGGCCTTGGCCCAGTAGAGGGTGACGTCGGCGTCGCGCATCGTCTCGGCGGGGGTGGCGGTGGTGACGACGCGGTCGACCAGGCCGATGCTGGCGGAGACGGTCAGCCGGTGGCCGCCGATGCGCACGGGGTCGGCCATCGTGGCGAGGATGCGTTCGGCCAGCGTGATCATCTGCTCGCCCGTGCAGTTCTCCACCAGCACGACGAACTCGTCGCCGCCCATCCTGGCGACCAGGCGGTCGTCGCCGGAGACCAAGGCGTCGAGGCGGGCGGCGACGGCGATGAGCAGTTCGTCGCCGATGTCGTGGCCGAGGCTGTCGTTGATGACCTTGAAGCCGTCGAGGTCCAGGTAGCACAGGCCGACGCGGTGGTCGCCGCCGCGGGCGAAGGCGGCGTTGAGGCGTTCGGTGAACAGGGCGCGGTTGCCCAGGCCGGTCAGCGGGTCGTGGTTGGCCTGGTGCCGCAGGCGCCGCTCCAGGGTGTGGCGTTCGGTGATGTCCTCGACCATGCCGACGACGAAGTTGGGCGCCCCGCTGCCGTCACGCACCAGCGTCACCGACAAGTCCGTCCACAATGGACGTCCGTCGGCCTTGCGCAGCATCCGCTCCATCCGGTAGCTGTCGCGCTCCCCGGCGAGCATCTCGCGCAGCGGGGCGCGCAAGGCCGACGGCTCGTCGGGGAACCGCAGATCGTCGATGTGCAGGCCGGGCATGTCGGCGGCGTCGTAGCCGAACATCCGCGCGCACGCCGCGTTGACCTCGGTCAGGGTGCCGAACTTGTCGGCGATGGCGATGCCGACCGCGCTCTGGGTGAACATCGCGCGAAACCTGGCCTCACTGGCCAGCAGTGCCGACTCGGCGCCCCGGCGCGCGTCGAACGCGGCGCGGCGGATCTCCTCCTGGTCGCGGAAGATCTTCAGCCGCATGGCGTCGGCGAACCCCGCGGCGAACGCGGCCTGCACGGCGGGCACCATGCCCGTCCGCGCCGGGGCGAGCCGCGGCAGGCCGTCGCCGATGAGCTGGATCGAGGCGGAGAGCGCCTGCGGGTAGGTCAGGCCGAGTTCGACCAAGGTGCTGCCGACGCGCGCGACGGGCGCGGGGTCGAAGTGGTCGGAGGCGAGGGCGGCGAGCAGGATCTCGGTGTACTTGGTGACGTTGTCCGTCAGCGTGCTGCGGTCCATCGCCACATAACCGGTAGCGGCCAGGGCCGTCGCCCACTGCTCCGCGAACGCCTCCCGTTCGCCCGGTGCGCAGTCCACCCTGTCACCCCTCATGTCGCTCCACGCACAGTTTCTCCTGTTGAACGACTCGTAGCCACCCCGGACCTGGGCAGTGAATCATTCACATGGAGTCATGACAATCAGGTAGTTGTTCGTTCACAATTCGCGATCAGGCGATCACGTGCCGGTGATCGCCACAGTGGACTTGGAAGGACGACCCCATGAAGTCCGGACTCCTAGCCGCGTTATCCGCGGCCCTGTTAGCCATCGGTCTAGCCACCCCCGCCGCCGCCGAACCGCCCGCCGACCACGGGCTCGGGTCGCAGATCCGCAAGCACGAGGGCGGCCCGGGCGTGGGCAGGCCCGTCCACACCCAGCCGGGCGTCCTCGCCACGGTCAGCGGCATCGACGTGTCGGGCTGGCAGGGCAATGTGGACTGGAACTACTGGTGGGGCCAGGGCAAGCGGTTCGCCTACGTCAAGGCCACCGAGGGCACGTCCTACCGGAACCCGTACTTCGCACAGCAGTACAACGGCTCCTACAACGTCGGCATGATCCGCGGCGCCTACCACTTCGCGCTGCCGAACGTCTCCAGCGGAGCGACCCAGGCCAACTACTTCGCCTCGAACGGCGGCGGCTGGTCGCGTGACGGCAAGACCCTGCCCGGCGTCGTCGACATGGAGTACAACCCGTACGGCGCGACTTGCTACGGCAAGACCCAGGCGGGCATGGCCGCCTGGATCCGCGACTTCTCCAACACCTACCGCGCCCGCACCGGCCGCGACGTGGTGATCTACACCTCGACCAGCTGGTGGTCGCAGTGCGTCGGCACCGCGCAAGCGTTTGCAGCCACGAACCCGCTGTGGGTCGCGCGCTACAACACGACAGTCGGGACGCTGCCCTACAACTGGGGCATCTGGACTTTCTGGCAGTACACCGACTCGCCGCTCGACCAGAACCTCTTCAACGGCGCCTACGACCGCCTGCGGGCCCTGGCCCTCGGGTAGTTACCCGGCCCGCCACCAGGGCACTAAGTTGACCAGCGATGAACTCGACAGTGTTTGTGATCGCGGGCCTGGTCGCCCTGGTGGCGGGCCTCGCCGTGTTCGCCGCGTCCCGGCTCGCCCTGAAGCGCGGCAAGACCGGGTGGTGGCTGGCGGGCACCGTGCTCGTCTCGGCCGGGCTGCTCGCGCTCGTCGCGGGCTGGCTGATGAGCGAGCCGAACCCCAACCGCGGCGAGGCGCTCAAGACCGGCGGGCTGGCGGCGGGCTCGGTCGTCGCGCTCTACGCACTGTGGCTCAACGACCGGCGGCGGCGGGTCGAGGAGGACCGGCAGGTCATCGAACGGAGCAAGCAAGAGCTGGAGATGGCCCGCAGCGACCACGACCGCGAGCGCGTCGCCGACGAGCGCTTCGCCCGGTCGGTGGAACTGCTCGGCAACGACGCCGACCAGGTCCGCGTCGGCGCGATGCACGCGCTGAGCAACCTGGCGCGCAACCGGCCCTACTACACCCAGACCGTGCTCGACGTCGTCTGCTCGTACCTGCGGATGCCGTTCGACCGCGAAGCCGTGGACATGCGGGAACTCCAGGTCAGGAGGACCGCGCAGCGGGTGATCGAGGAGCTCCTGCCGGAGAAGGGCACCCCCGACCCGGTCCGCTACAACCTCGACCTGACCGGCGCCGACCTGGAGTACTTCGACATCTCCGAGCGGGTCGTCGGCACGCTGGTGCTGCGCTTCGCCAAGCTGCACAACTCGAACTCGATGTGGGGCTCGGAGATCCTCGGCAGCGCCTGGTTCACCGGCGCGACCAGCCACGGCATCCTGCACGCCCACCACGTCGTGTTCCACCGCAAGGCGTGGTTCTCCGGCTTCACCGCCGACGGGCCGGTCAACCTGTCGTCGTCCAAGTTCCTGGGGCCGACGAAGTTCTCCGGGAGCACCTTCTCGGGCAAACTCGATCTCAGCGACAGCACACTGATCGACGTCGAGACGACCGACGCCGTCGCCGCGCCGGAGTCCGCGCTACCCGAGGGGTGGGAGATGGCCGCCGAACCGATCCGGGATGGCCTGGTCCGGATCGGGCAAGTGGCGCGATGACCGGACTGCTCGAACGCGACGACCTGGTCGACTGCGTCCAACAGGCGCTCGACTCGGCGGCGGCGGGCGTGGGGCGGTTCGTCGTGGTCGAGGGGCCGCCCGGGATCGGCAAGACCGCGCTCGTCGACGAAGCGCGCGTGCTGGCCAAGGGCCGCGGCTTCGCCAGGGTGACCGCGACCGCCGACGAGGCCGAGCGGGAGCTGCCGTGGGGGATCGTCCGCCAGCTCGTCGAGCGGTCGGTGGCGCGGTTCACCGGCCAGACCCGTGATCTCGTGCTCTCCGGACCCGCGGGCGCGGCGCTGGCCGCGATCGACCGCGCCGAGACCTCCGGCCAGGACGCGGCGACCCAGCTGCGCACCCGGCACGCGCTGTGGTGGGTGGTGGCCGACCTGGTCGCCGACCGGCCCATGCTGATCACCGTCGACGACCTGCAGTGGGCCGACGCGCCGTCGCTGGGGTTCATCGGCTACCTGGCGCGCAGGCTTGCCGACCTGCCGGTGGCGCTGGTTGTCGGCACCCGCCCGCCGACGTCGGGCGACGGCGTGCTCGCCGAGTTGGCCTCCGCACGCGTCGGCGAGCTGCTGCGGCCCGCGCCGCTGTCGGCCTCGGCAATCGCGGCGCTGGCCGGTGCGGTGCCCGCGCCCGCCGTGGTCTCGGCGCTGCACGAGTCCAGCGGCGGCAACCCGTTCCTCGCCAGGCAGGTCCTCGCCGAGCTCATGGCCCAGGGCCGCTCGCCCGCCGACCCGGCCAGCGCGGACGTGGTCGCCACCCTCGGCCCCCGCAGCGTGTCCCGCGCGCTGCTCGCCCGGCTGTCCCCGCCCGCGCGGTCGGTGGCCGCCGCCGCGGCGATCCTCGGCGTGCGCTGCGACCCCGACCAGGCCGCGCGGCTGGCCGACGTGCCCGATCCGGCCGAGGCCACCGCCGAGCTGGCGCGGGCATATGTGCTGGTGGGCAGCGGGTTCACCCACCCGGTTATCCGGGAGGCCGTGCTCGCCGATCTGCTGCCCGGCGACCGGGCCGACCTGCACGCCCGAGCCGCCGCCGACCTGCTGCGGACCGGCGCGTCCGCACCGCGCGTCGCCGCCCACCTCGCCGAGGCGCCGCACCGGCTCGACGGCGCCGCCGCCACCGTGCTCGCCGAGGCGGGCCGCACCGTGCTCGCCGACGGCATGGGCGAGACCGCGGCCAGGTACCTGCGGCTGGCCGCCTCCGCCGGGGCGCCGGACGTGCGCGCCGACCTCGGCTCTGCGCTGCTCACGGCGGGCCGGTTCGCCGAGGCGCGCACCGAGCTGACCGCCGCGGCCGACGCCGATCCGGACCGCGCGGGCGCGCTGCTGGCCCAGGCCGCGGTCGCCACCATGCGGCTCGACGGGCACGCCGCGGCGATCACGTGGCTGCGCTCGACGCTGGCGGACTTCACCGGCGACCCGCTGCCGATGGAGGCAAGGCTCGGCCTGTTCAGCGCCTACGTGCCCGACGAGTTCGAGCGTTCCGGCCGCCGCTTGCGCCGGTTCGCCGACCTGCCGGGCGACACACCGACCGAGCGGTTCCTGCTGGCTCTGGTCGCCCAGCGCGCGTTCGCCGAGGTGTGGCCCGCCGCCGAGGTACGCGAGCTGGTGCCGCGCGCGCTCTGCCTCGACCTGCTGCGCCTCGACGAGCACGAGGGCGCGGTCGCGTGGGGCAGCGCGCTGCACGCGCTGATCATGGCCGACGGCGTGGACGCCGCGGCGGCGGAGATCGATCGGGCCAGGGCCGCGTTCCTGCCGGACGGCTCGCCGCTGGACTACGCGATCGTCAGCGTGGTCGCCGCCGTCCTGGCCTGGCGCGCGGGCGATGTTCGGGCCTGCGGGACCGAGGTCGCCGCGGCGACCGGGGCACTCGCGCTGGCCGACCCCGGCCCGATGGCGTCCGCGCTGACCGCGGTGATCACCCGGTTCGGCGTGCTCGCCGCGATCGAACGCGCCGACCTCACCGAGGCGCGGGCGGTGCTCGCCGCGCATGACCACACGGGTCCGATGACCGTGCCCGCGAACCGGGTCGGGCACGCGCGGGCCTACCTCGCACTCGCCGAGGGCGACGCCGCGACCGCGCTGAAGGCCGCGCTCGCGCTCGGCGCGGCCGAGCAGGTGGCGGGCGGCGACAACCCGGCGGTCGAGTGGCGGGCGCAAGCCGCGCTGGCTCACCTTCGGCTGGGCGAGACGGCATCGGCCCAGGCGCTCGCGGAGGAGCAACACGAACTGGCCCTGCGCTGGGGCGCGTCGACCGAGATCGGCGCCGCATTGCGCGTCCGGGCCCGGGTTGGCGGCCCCGACGAGCGGGTCACGCTGCTGGAACAGGCGCATGAGGTGCTCGCGGAGTCGCCCTGCGCCCTGGAGCGCGCGAGGACCCAGCGCGACCTCGGCGAGGCCCTGCGGGTCGCCGGTCGGCGGTCGGACGCCCGCGCGCACCTTGTCCACGCGGCGGAATCGGCCACCGAGATCGGCGCGGTGCGGCTGCGCACGGGGATCATCGACGCCCTCGACCGGCTCGGCGACCGTCCCCGCGAACTGGCCACGGCGGGGGCCGACGCCCTGACCCCGAGCGAGCGCAGGATCGCGACGCTGGCGTGCGCGGGCCGGTCGAACCGGGAGATCGCGCAGGAGATCTTCGTGACCCCGAAGACCGTCGAGAACCACCTCGGCCGGATCTACCACAAGCTCGGCATCCGCAACCGCCGCGAACTCGGCGCGACCCTGAACGCATGACGATCGGCCCGCGGGTGTCCCCGCGGGCCGATCCTTGATCCCGGTGATCAGCTGGTCGCCGCCTTCACCGCGTCCAGCAGGACCCGGCAGCGGTCCGAGCCCAGCAGCCTGCTGTTCACCAGCAGGGCCGCCTCCACGCCGCCGGGGAACTTCGCCTGGCAGGTGTGCAGCTCGCGGCTATAGGTCGCGTTGAGGTCACCGCCGTGCCGGTAGGCGCCCGCCCAGGCGAGCTTGGCCGCGTCGTTGTCGTCCTGGTCCCAGCCGAGCCGGTAGAGGTCCATCTGGTCGCGGACGGCGGGCGAGACCACGGTGCCGTGCCGCAGGTGCGCCTGCCAGCGCACCAGGTCCATCGCCGACATCTGCAGCCCGCGGTGGCCCGGGCAGTTCAGGCTCCCGGCGTCCCACAGGTAGCCGGGCGTGGCGAGGTTGTTGATGTCGTAGGCGAGCGGCGCGGTGTCCGGGTTCGCCGAGCTGCACGCCACGGGAGCGATGCCCGCGGGGGCGAACAGGCGCTCGTTGACGTAGGCCAGCGTCCACACACCGGAGTTGGAGGGACCGATCGTGTCCGGCACACCCCGGGTCGGCTCGGTGAGGTCCCACAGCTCCGGAATGAGGATCCGGGCGATCGCGTAGTTCTGGTTCTCGTAGTTGCGCGCCGAGCCCACGACGATCGGCTTGGTCAGGGTGTACTTGATGCCCTCGTAGGTGGCCTGCACGTTCAGGTCACCCTGCAGGCTGTCGACCAGCTGCCCGACACCCGAGGTGTGGGCCAGCAGATCCTTGATCGACAAGTCCTTCCAGGACGGGTGCATGTTCGCCCACATGTCCCACGGCAGGTAGGCCCAGATCTTGGCGTCGATGCCGACCCCGCGCTTCTCCACCAGCTTGAGCAGCGCCGCGGCGATGACGTTCTTGGTCGCGCTGGCGATCTCCATCCGGGTGTACGGGGTGAACGCCACGTCCTTGTCGAGCCGCGCGTCGCCTCCGGAACCCGAGGTGGCGTACTGCCCGTTCTTGCTGACGGCGAACGCGTACCCCACGCTGTTGCCGTTGCCGAGCTTCTGGTTCAGGTACTGCGCGACCTTCGCGGTGTCCACGTTCACCGTCGGCACCCCGACGTCCGCGGCTGCCTGCGTGGTCCCCACCAGCGCCGCGACGGCCGTCACCGCCGCCACCACACTGTTCTTCATCCCCCTGCGCATGGCTTTCCTTTCCTGTCTCCCCTGGGTGGCCCGCGGGGGTTCCCGCGGGCCGTCGATCAGGTGGTTCAGCTGGTGGTGGTGGCGTCCTTGACCGCGTTGAGCACGACCGAGCACTGGTAGCCGCTGAGGACCTTGCTGTTCATCAGCACCGCGACCTCGACACCACCGGGGAACTTGCCCTGGCAGCTGTGCTGCTCGCGGCTGCCGCCGAGGAACAGGTCACCGCCGTGGGTGTAGGAACCGGCCCACGCGCCGGTGTTGGTCATGGTCTCGTACCAACCGAGCTTGAAGCTGTCCATCTGGAAGCGGACGGTCGGCGAGACCACCGTGCCGTGCCGCAGGTGGGCCTGCCAGCGCACCATGTCCATCGCGGACAGGTGCAGACCGCGGTGCCCACCGCACGCCTCCCAGTCGGCGCCGTCGAGCTGCACCAACACCCCGCCCTTGGCGGTGTCGGCGATGTCGTAGGCGTGCGGGGCCGTGTCGGCGCTCACCGGGACGCACGAGGTCGGCGCGATGCCCGCCGGGGCGAGCAGCCGCTCGTTGATGTAGGCCAGCGTCCACCCACCGGAGTTGGTGGCGGTGACGTCCGGGACCCCGCGACCCGGCTCGACCAGGTCCCACAGCTTCGGGATGATCAGTCGGGCGACGGCGTAGTTCATGTTCGTGTACGACCACGGCGAGTCGACCACGATCGGCTTGGTCATCGTGAACTTGACCCCGGCGTAGAGGGTGCCCACGTTGGCCTTGTCGGCATCCGACAGCGACGCGGTCATCTGCGCGATGCCCGACCGGTGGCCCAGGATCTGCCGGATGGTCAGGTTCTTCCACGACTCGTGCATGGTCGAGCGCAGGTCCAGCGGCAGGTAGCCCCAGAGCTTGGTGTCGAGGGAGACCCCCCGAGCCTCCACCAGCTTCAGCAGCGCCGCACCGGCGATGTTCTTGGTGGCGCTGGCGATGTCCATGCGGGTGTAGGGCGTGAACGCGATGTTCTTGTCGATCCGCGCCTTGCCACCCGAGCCGCTCGCGGCGAACACGCCGTCCTCGGAGATGGCGAAGGCGTAGCCGACGGTGTTCCCGTCGCCCAGCTTCTCGTGCAGGATCTGCGCGACCTTCGCCGTGTCGACCTCGACGGTCGGCTGGACGATGTCGGCCGATGCCTGCGTGGCCCCCGCCAGCGCCGCGACCGCGGTGGCCGCGGCCACCAGACTCCCCTTGATCCCCTTGCGCATTTCGTCTCCCCTGTCTCGCCGCCGACCCCTTCGGTGGCGTTGGGAGAACTCTCGCGCCCCGCCCACCCCCAGCGCGTGAGGGACGATCCCTCAATCGATGAGAGGGGGATTGGGGGGTGGGAACCGAACAACCCCCGCCTACGTCTATGCGTCTCGTATGGTTCGGTGACGACGACCAGCGACCCTGGGGGTTTTGGCGGCATGGCGTTCTACGGGGATCCCGACGAGCTCGACCGGCTCGCGACCAAGATCGAGCAGCAGGCCCAGCAGGTGCGCGACCACGGCGCCGACATGGACAAGAAGGCCGTCGCCATGCGGTGGAAGTCCATCGCCGCTGACCGGTGTCGCGAGACCGTCGCCGGGGACCGCAAGTCGCTCGACGGGACGGCCGAGAAGCTCGACCACGCCGCCGCCGTGCTGCGTCAGCACGCGCAGGAGGTGCGGGAGCTGATCGCGGCGATCAAGCGGATCGCCGAGTCGGTGGTCAACTGGTTCAACGGGGCCATCGACCGGTTCAACAAGGCGCTCGACGACTTCAAGAACATGGTGAGCGACATGGTCGACACCGTGACCGGCGTCTTCGGCGGTGGGGGCGACGCGCCGTCGCCGCCGCGGCCGCCGTGGGAGGGCTGGCGCTACCAGCCGGACAACCTGCCGCCCGCCGGGGACAAGCAGTGGCTTGAGGTCGGCAAGTTCATGAACGCCCAGGGAGTCGCCGCATGACCTCGTCCACGACCGCCCCCGCGGCGCACCGGCTCACGCTGAGCGCCGCCGAGTACGCCGCGCTCGTGGCCAGGGTCGGGGTGAGCCTGCCCCCGGACTGGGAGCCCGCCCCCGACCTGCCCACCGACGGCGCCGACGAGTCGCTGCTGGCCAAGGGCGCGCTGACCGACGCGAGCACCGTGCACCCGTCGGTGGAGCGCAACCTGCGCATCCTCGCCGCGCCGCGGATCATGTTCGACACCACCGCCACCGCGGGCAGCCGCGGCTCGCGCAGCCTGCACGCGATCTCCGGTCCGCTGGGCGCCTCGCTGTTCCTGCTGCCCGACGCCGGGGTCGAGCTGTCGATGTTCGCCGCGACGGCGCTCGGGCGCGAACTGGTGCGCGCCGTGCCCGCCGAGGTCGCGGGCATCGGGTCCGCGCTGGACGCCCCGGACGAGCTGGAGCCGCTGCGCGGGCGCGTCCCGCTGGCCGCCCTGCACGAGCTGGGCGTGGCAGACCTGCTGCGTGACGCCGACCCGGAGGCCCCGGCCTACGTGCTGGCCGAGCTGAAGCTGCCCGAGGCGGAGGCGAAGTTCGCCGCCGAGGTCGTCCGCCGCACCGACGGCGGGCTGCGCTGCCTGGTCACGGCCATCGTCGGCGGAGCTGTGCGCAACGGCCAGGTCACCTGGCTGCACAGCGACGCGGGCTGGGTGGGTGTCGCCCCGTCGGCCACCGGCGCCGACCGCAAGCTCGTCGATCTCGAACCCGTCGCACGGGAAGACCTCGGCGTCTGGCTGACGCCCTTCGTCGCGGAGGCTTTGTCATGACCGGACCCGGCGTCAGCAACATCACCGTCAACGGCGGCGCGGGCGGCAGCGACGCGTACTACGAGGACCTCGCCGCGATGGGCGACCTCACCGACGACGTGGCGGGCTCCACCCTGACCATCGCCATGAGCAGCCACAAGTACCTGGTCGACGGCGACGTGCTCGCCTCCGGCCTGCTCAACCCGGGCGGCGTGGCCAAGTTCGAGGCCGCGATGCTCGGCGCGCTTGACGGCCCGAGCGGCCTGACCGCGACCTCGGCGGCGATCGGCCTGCGCGGGCTGACTCTGCAGGCCACCAACCAGGCCTACCAGTTCGTCGACGACATGAACGCCAAGGCGCTGGAGGCGAGCCGCTGGCTCGCGGGTGCCGCGATCGGCGCGACCGGCCCGCTGGGTGTGCTCGCCGCGGCGGGCGGGGCGGGCGCGATCATCGCCGCCGACGTGTACCTCAACTACGACGGCGACTTCCAGAAGTGGCTGGTCGAGCACCCGGGCGCGGTCGACACGCTGCTCGGCATGACCCCGGGCACCCTCAGCGCCCTGGGCCTGCCCTCGACGCTGACGTCGCTGACCGAGCTGCTGGCGATGACCTACCCGGACGGCGACCCGAAGCTCACCGACCTCGGCCTGGACACCAATCCGCGCACGACCGCGCCGCCGCAGAACCTCGGCGACCTGATCGACGCGCTGGACTACCGCAACAGCACCAACAACGACGCCAACATCGACGTCCGCGCGATCAAGGACGCCAACGGCAACATCACCGGCTACGTCGTGGACATCCCCGGCACCCAGGTGTGGAACGCGCCCTTCGGCGACGACAAGGGCAGCGCCAACGACATGGGCACCAACGTCGACGCCATCGCGGGCAACGAGACCGTCCTGCAGGAGGGCATCGAGCAGGCGCTGCGCGACGCCGGGGTGCCGAAGGACGCGCCGGTCATGCTGGTCGGCCACAGCCAGGGCGGGATCGTCGCGGCCCGCGCGGCCAACGACTTCGTGGAGAACGGCACCTACAACGTCACGCACGTGGTGACGGCGGGCTCGCCGGTCGGCGGGATCGAGATGAACCCGCGCGTGCAGACGCTGTCGCTGGAGAACAACGGCGACATCGTGCCGCACCTGGACGGCCGGGAGAACCCGGACTCCGACAATCGGACCACGGTCAAGTTCGACAACCAGACCGGCACCGCGGGCGGCAACCACGCCATCAGCGGCCCGGACGGCCAGGACGCGAACTACGAGGAAGCTGCCCGGCGCGCGCAGGCGAGTGGCGACCCTTCGGTGACCCGGTTCGTCGACAGCGCGGGCAACTTCCTCGGCGGCAGCAGTGCCGACTCGCACACCTACAAGGTGGAGCGCCAGAAGTGAGGAAGCTGGTCGGGATCGCCGCGGTCGCGGTGCTGGCCGCGGGCTGCGGCGAGTCGAAGCCCGCTGCGGTGTCCGACGAGTTCAAGCAGGCGGTCAGCACCTTATTGTCCACTGTGGACAAGTCGGCGGCGCCGAAGTTCGAGGCGGTCACCTGCGGCAGCGTGCTGGACTCGCCGTCGGACCCCAAGGTCGTGATGTGGGCCGACGTCGAGGTGCGTGGCGTCTCGGCCGACAAGCTGACGGCCGCGGGTGTCGCCGCTGGGTGGCAGCCGCAGACGGCGGACGGCTACGACGCCTACCTCACCGGCCCGGGCAACGTCGCGCTCGCGCTGCGGGGCTCGAAGGTGCGTGCCGAGAAGGCCAACTGCAGTGTCGCGGACAGCAACCAGCAGCTAGGCGGCAAGGTGCGACCGGCGCTGACGGATAAGCAGTCGTCGGCGCTGGCCAAGCCGCTGGCGGCGGGCGTCGAGGTGGCCGCCGCGATCCACGAGGTCATCGGCAAGCCCCTCGATACCGCGCAGTTCCCCGCCTCAGGCAAGCCGGGTGACGCACCGAAGCTGGACCTGTCTACCTGCGGCGAGGCCAAGCGGGGTGCGACGTTCTACGCGAGCTCGAAGCACGACCTCGGGTCCGTGGACGTCGCCGACCTGGAGAAGCGCATGGTCGCCGCGGTGCCCAAGTCGGCGAAGGTCGACGAGCGGCCCGCCCAGCCCGGCTATTTCCAGGTCGACGCGGACGGCGCGAAACTGACGGTGTCGGCGGCCAAGAAGGGCGACTCGGTCGAGTTCACCCTGACCATGAACGGGCCCTGCGTACCGGTGGCATGAGAAAGGCCCGCCTGACGGCGGGCCTTTCTTCTTGTTCTCTCAGCCGAACAGCGCGGGAAGGGTACCTTCCCAGGCGGTGCGGAGTTCCTCCAGCGGGAACGTCGCCACGTCCTGGATCTCCAGGGACGCCGACTCCGGGTCGACGACGCCGGTGCGCCTGCACGGCAGGCCGCGGGCGGCGCACATCTCGGTGAAGCGCAGCTCCTCCGAGCGCGGCACGGCCACCAGGACGCGGCCCGCCGACTCGCTGAATAGCTGGACGAAGGCGTCCTGGTCGGGGTCGAGGAAGACGCGGGCGCCGACCTCGCCGATCAGGCACGTCTCGACCAGGGTCTGGATGAGGCCGCCGTCGGACAGGTCGTGCGCGGCGGAGATCATCCCGTCGCGCGAGCCCGCCACCAGGACCTCACCCAGCAGCTTCTCCCTGGCCAGGTCGACCTTCGGCGGCACGCCGCCGAGGTGGCCGTGGACCACGTGCGCCCACTCGGAGCCGTCGAACTCGTCGCGGGTGTCGCCCAGCAGCAGCAGGGTCTCGCCCGCCTCGGCGCCGATCCCGGTGGGGATGCGGCGGCGGACGTCGTCGATCACGCCGAGCACGCCGACGACCGGCGTCGGCAGGATCGCCGTGCTGCCGGTCTGGTTGTAGAAGCTGACGTTGCCGCCGGTGACCGGGATGCCCAGTTCCTTGCAGCCCTCGGCCAGGCCGCGAACCGCCGCCTCGAACTGCCACATCACGCCCGGGTCCTCGGGGGAGCCGAAGTTGAGGCAGTTGGTAACCGCGAGCGGCGTGGCGCCGGAGACGGCCACGTTGCGGTACGCCTCGGCCAGCGCGAGCTGGGTGCCGGTGTACGGGTCGAGCTTGACGAACCGGCCGTTGCAGTCGGTGGCCAGCGCGACGCCGCGCCCGGTCTCCTCGTCGATGCGGATCATGCCCGCGTCGGCGGGCTGGGCGAGCACGGTGCCGCCACGCACGTAGCGGTCGTACTGCTCGGTGACCCAGCGCCGCGAAGCGAGGTTGGGCGAGCCCACCATGCGCAGGATCTCGGCGCGCAGTTCGTCCGGAGTGGACGGACGGGGCAGCTTGGCCGCGCTGTCGGCGACCAGGTCGTCCTGGTCGGCCGGGCGGGCGATCGGGCGCTCGTACATCGGGCCCTCGTGCGCCACGGTGCGCGGCGGCACGTCGACCACGGTCTCGCCGTGCCAGGTGATGACGAGGCGGTCGCCCTCGGTGACCTCGCCGATCTCGGTGGCGATGACGTCCCACTTGGCGCACACGCTCATGAAAGCGTCCACATCGGACGGCTTGACCACCGCGCACATCCGCTCCTGCGACTCGCTGGAGAGGATCTCGGCGGCGGTCATTCCCGTGGCGCGCAACGGAACCCGGTCGAGCTCGACGCGCATGCCGCCGTCGCCCGCGCTGGCCAGCTCACTGGTCGCGCACGACAGGCCCGCGCCGCCGAGGTCCTGGATGCCGACCACGATGCCCTCGCGGAACAGCTCCAGACAGCACTCGATGAGCACCTTCTCGGTGAACGGGTCGCCGACCTGGACCGCGGGCAGCTGCTTGCGCCCGGTGCCCGACTCGTCGCCCGAGAACGTCTCGCTGGCCAGCACGGACACGCCGCCGATGCCGTCGAGACCGGTGCGGGCGCCGAAGAGGACGACCTTGTTGCCGGTGCCCGAAGCGTGCGCCAGGTGCAGGTCCTCGGACCGCATCGCGCCGACGCACAGGGCGTTGACCAGCGGGTTGCCCTGGTAGGACGGGTCGAAGACGACCTCGCCGCCGATGTTGGGCAGGCCGAGGCAGTTGCCGTAGCCGCCGATGCCCGCCACGACGCCGGGCAGCACGCGCTTGGTGTCGGGGTGGTCGGCCGCGCCGAAGCGCAGCGGGTCCATCACCGCCAGCGGACGCGCGCCCATCGCCATGATGTCGCGGACGATGCCGCCGACACCGGTCGCCGCGCCCTGGTAGGGCTCCACATAGGACGGGTGGTTGTGCGACTCCAGCTTGAACGTGACGGCCCAGCCGTCGCCGATGTCGACGACACCGGCGTTCTCGCCGATGCCCGCCAGCATCTTCGCCTTCATCTCCGGCGTCGTGTTGGCCGACCAGTGCTTCCAGTGCACCTTGGACGACTTGTACGAGCAGTGCTCGCTCCACATCACCGAGTACATGGCCAACTCGGCGTCGGTGGGGCGGCGGCCGAGGATCTCGCGGATGCGCGCGTACTCGTCCTCCTTGAGGCCGAGTTCCTTCCAGGGCTGCGCCTGGTCGGGGGTCGCCTTCGCGTGTTCGACGGTGTCGATCATGCGGTCACCACCGAGTCGAGAATGGACAGGAACAGGCCGAGGCCGTCGTCGCTTGGCCCGGTGAGGGCGTCGATGGCGTGCTCGGGGTGCGGCATCAGCCCGACGATGCGGCCCGTCGGATCGCTGATGCCCGCGATGTCGTTGAGGGAGCCGTTGGGGTTCCCGCCGACGTAGCGGAACACCACGCGGCCCTCACCCTCCAGCTCGTCCACAGTGGACTGGGCGGCGGTGTAGCGGCCGTCCATGTTCTTGACCGGGATGATGATCTCGGCACCCTGCTCGAAGCGCGTGGTCCACGCGGTGGTGCTGTTCTCGACCTTCAGCCACTGGTCGCGGCACACGAAGTGCAGGCCGGCGTTGCGCAGCAGCGCACCCGGCAGCAACCCGGCCTCGCAGAGGACCTGGAAGCCGTTGCAGATGCCCAGCACGGGCGTCCCCTTCTTCGCGGCGTCGATGATCTCGCCCATCACCGGGGCGAAACGGGCGATGGCGCCTGCGCGCAGGTAGTCGCCGTAGGAGAAGCCACCGGGCAGGATGACCGCGTCGACCCCACGCAGGTCGGCGTCACCGTGCCAGAGCGCGACCGCCTCGGCACCCGCCGCGGTGATGGCCCGCAGCGTGTCGCTGTCGTCGAGGGTGCCGGGGAAGGTGACGGCCCCGATCCTCACGAGTCCACCCGCCGCACGACGAAGTCCTCGACAACCGGGTTGGACAGGAAGCCTTCAGCGATCTTCGCGAGCGTCTCGTCGTCGACCGAGTCGTCGACCTCCAGCTCGAAATGCTTCCCCTGACGGACATCGGACACCCCATCGAAACCCAGGCGCGGCAGCGCGCGCGCCACGGCTTGCCCCTGGGGGTCGAGGATCTCCGGCTTGGGCATGACGTCGACGACGACTCGGGCCACGGCGGGCTACTCCTGAGTTCGAGCGGGCCGGTACCGCCGCAGCCTACCTGAGCTGGGAATTCACCAGGCGGCCACCTTTGACGGGGGTGAGCTGGGCCACTGCCCACGATGGGGTGAACGCGGTGGACGGCCATGGGGAGGCGGGCTAACCTGGTCACATGCGCTGGCCCGTAAGCCAGCGAAGTGAGCCCAGCCCACGTCCGGACGGTCGGCGGCTGGGCTTCGCGCTTTCTCCGGCTCAGCGCACCTCGACCACCCCGGTGACGATGCCGCCAACCCGCCGCGCCCAGTCACCGCCCGCACCGAACGCCCACGCGACGGCATCGGCGATCCAGAGCAGCTCCTCCTGGTGGCTGCACAGATGCTCGTAGGAGAGCCCCGACTCACGGGCCACCTTGCCGAGCACCCGGCGAATGGTGGCGACGTCGATCCGATCGCGATCATCCCGGCTGTCCAGGACCATCCGGCTCGCGTCGACCTCGATCAAACTCGCGCTCAGCGCCGCAAGGCAGTCCTGCCGCGCCGCCTCCAGGCCGTCCGAGCAGTCGGCGGTGTAGATCCAGCACCTAAGTCCGGCATCGGCCATCCGGGACAGCACGGCCTTTCGCCGACGCGGGGTTTCCTTCTTGAAGTGCAGCTCTCGCTGCCCAGGCATCAGCAACGATCGCAGCAGTGTCCTGGCGGGATGCAGTTGGCCGGGATCGAGGTATGCCGCCGCGATGAGGTAGTTCGAGCGGCGGCGGGATTCGTCGACGAAGACATGCAAGCTCACCTAAGGCTGGTCGGCACGGGAGGTGTCCGGCTGGATCGCTTGAACGGGTGTTCGCCTTGAGCGAGAGCGGTGGCGCGGTGGGTGGGGGTGCGACGAGGGTGGACGCATGCGACTCCTAGTGCTCGGCGGTACCCGTTTCCTCAGCCACGCTGTCGCCGCCGAGGCGGTTCGGCGGGGGCATGACGTGACCTGTGCGGCGAGAGGCGAGTCCGGCCAGGTGCCCTCGGGGGCGAAGCTCGTCAAGGTCGACCGGGACACCGACGGCGGCCTCGACGCCGTCACCGGGGAGTTCGACGCGGTCGTCGACGTCGCGCGGATTTCGTTCTCGTGGGTTCGGCGGGCGCTCGACGTGCTGGGTGGGCGGGTGGGGCACTGGGTGTTCGTGTCGTCCATCAGCGTCTATGGCGAACCGAACGCGGTGAACGACGTGCTGCTGCCGCCCCAGGAGATCGACGACGAGCCCGAGTCGTACGGCAACATCAAGGTGGCCTCGGAGAACGCCGTCCTCAAAGCCTTCCCCGACGCCTTCATCGCGCGGGCGGGGCTGCTCACCGGGCCCGGCGACCTCAGCGACCGGTTCGGCTACTGGCCCGCGCGGATGTCGCGGGGTGGGCGCGTCGTCGTGCCCGATGTCGACCACCTGACCAGCTATGTGGACGTCCGGGACGCGGCGGCGTGGCTGGTCGACGCGGCTGAGACCCAGGTCAAGGGGACCTTCGACGTCACAGGGCCCGCCGTGCCGCTACCGGCGCTGCTGCGTGACATCGCGGCGGGCTTCGACGTCGAGTTGGTGCCAGTCAGCGAGGAGACGTTGGGCAAGCTCGGGGTGCAGCCGTGGATGGGGCCGAAGTCGCTGCCGCTGTGGGTGCCCAAGTCCCACAGCATGATGACCGCCCGCGACGCCGGTCCCGCGCTGGCCGCCGGGCTCAAGGTGCGGCCGCTGGCCGACGCGGTGGCGGGCGCGCTCGACTACGAGCGGGCGCTCGGGCTCGACCGGGAGCGGAAGTCGGGCCTGAGCGCCGCGGAGGAGGCCGAAGTCCTCAGCACCCTCTAAAAGTTCAGCGGCCGTGTAGGAGCTTGATCAGCTTCTCGACCCGTTCGTCCACCTTCGCCGTGCGGGCGAACGTGGTCAGCACGAGCGGGGCGCGGAAGCGCTGGCGGGCGATCGCCTTCGGGCGGCCGAACTCGCGCAGGCCCTCCGGTCCGTGGATGCGGCCGAAGCCGGAGTCCCCGCTGCCGCCGAACGGCAGCGACGGCACCCCGGCGAAGCTGATCACCGAGTTCACCGCGACCATGCCCGACCGCAGCCGCCGCGCGAGTTCCATGCCCCGGGACTTGGAGAACACCGTGCCGCCGAGGCCGTAGGTCGTGTCGTTGGCCTTGGCGATGGCCTCGTCCATGTCGCGGACCTTCGCGACCGTCAGCGTCGGGCCGAACGTCTCCTCGCGCACCGCGGCGGCGTCCTCGGGGACGTCGACCAGCACCGTCGGCTCCACGAACCGGGCGCCGACCGTGCCGCCGGTCAGGGCCTTGCCGCCGCGGGCGACGGCGTCGTCGATGTGGCGGCGGATGATGTCGAGCTGGGCGGGCATGGTGATCGGGCCGATCTGCGTGCCCGGCTTCACCTCGCGGGCCTTCTCGACGACCTTCGCGACGAACTCGTCGTACACCCGCTCGTGCACGTAGACCCGTTCCACGCCGACGCACGTCTGGCCGGCGTTGGAGAAGCCGCCCCACACGGCCGCGTCGGCGGCGGCGTCGATGTCGGCGTCCGCGTCGACCAGCAGCGCGTCCTTGCCGCCCGCCTCGATGAGGACCGGGGTCAGGGTCTCGGCGCAGGCGGCCATGATCTTCTTGCCGGTGCCGGGCGAGCCGGTGAAGGCGATCTTGGCGACCCCGGACGCACACAGCGCCGCGCCGGTCGCGCCGAGGCCGGTCACCACCTGGAACACCGGCTGCTCGGGCACCACCTCGGCGAAGCTGTCGGCCAGCCAGCGGCCCACCGCCGGGGTGTACTCGCTCGGCTTGAACACCACCGCGTTGCCCGCGGCCAGCGCGTACGCGATCGACCCCATCGGCGTGAACACCGGGTAGTTCCACGGCCCGATGACCCCGACGACCCCGAGCGGCTGGTACTCCACCGTCGCGGCGTGGTTGGCCATCAGCAGCCCCGGCGAACGCCGGTGCGGACCGAGCACCTTGCGCGCGTGCTTGGCGGCCCACGCGGTGTGGTCGATCGCCAGGATGATCTCCAGCATGGCGTCTGCGTGCGGCTTGCCGGTCTCGGCGTGCACGACGTCGGCCAGCTCGTGCGCCCGCCTGGTCAGCGCGGCCTTCCACCGGCCGAGCCGCTCCGCGCGGCCCGCGAACCCGAGCGACGCCCACCAGTCCGCCGCCGGGCGCGCCCGGTCGACCGCGGCCTGGACCTCCTCCGGGCCCGCGATCGGATGCGTGCCGACCACCTCTCCGGTCGCCGGGTCCACCGAGTCGAATGTCGCCTGAACGGTCGTCATGCGCCCCAAGCTACCCGTCGGTACCCGAGCGCGGCGATACCCTTCCCCGCGTGAAGATCACCCACTTTGGACACTCGTGCGTGCTGGTCGAGACCGGGTCGGCGCGGCTGCTGTTCGACCCGGGGGTGTGGTCGCACGGGTTCGAGGACCTGCGCGACCTCGACGCCGTGCTCATCACCCACCTGCACGGCGACCACCTCGACCCCGACCGGCTCGCGCCGCTCATGGCGGCCAATCAACACGCCGAGCTGGTCGTCGACCCGGGGTCGGCGGGGGTGCTCGAACCGCTGGGCCTGGTCGCGCGGGTGCTGAACGCCGGTGACACCGCCACGCTGGCCGGCGCCACGGTCGCCGCGGTCGGGGGTGCGCACGCGGTCATTCATCCGGAGATCGAAGTGCCGCCCAACCTCGGTTATGTCGTTGACGACGGCGCTTTCTACCACCCAGGCGACTCGTTATTCGTGCCCGAACAGAAGATCGACGTATTGGCCCTGCCGACCGCCGCGCCGTGGATGAAGCTCGCTGAGACGGTCGAGTATTTCCGGGCAATCGCGCCGAGGGTGGCCATGCCGATCCACGAGGGCTGGCTGAGCCAGGGCGGCATCGATTCGTCATTCCACCGATTCACCTCAATGGGCCCCGACGGTTCTCGGGTGCACCTGCCCGTCGCGGCCGAGACGGCCGAGGTGTAGTCGGCCGTTCAGCGCAATTCGGCGAATTTGTTCGTCACACCGCGTCCCAAACACGGCTTCGCGCAGTCAAGGTTGGGTAACGGGCTCCTGCAGCCCGCGCCGACCGGCGCGGGTCCGCCCCTGAGTTGTCCGGAGGACATCGTGTTCCTGCGTTCACGCACCCGGCTCCGCCGCGCGGCCACCGCCGCGCTGGTCGGCGCCGGACTCGTCGCCACCGCCGTCCCGGCGCTGGCCGCCCCCGGCGTCCCTGCCGCCCCGGGGTCGATCTCCGCGCCCGCCGCCGCGGGCCTGCGCTCGTACCTGGTCATCACCGCGCCGAACGACACCGCGGGCGCCAAGACCGCGGTCGCGAACAACAGCGGCACCGTCTACGCGTCCTACGACGCGATCGGTGTCATCGTCGCGCACTCGTCGGCCACCGACTTCGCCACCAAGATGCGCGCCGTCTCCGGCGTCCAGCAGGTCGGCGCGACCCGCACCAGCGACGTCCCGGCCGAAGCGGCCAACCCGGCGATCCCGGCGTCGCCGTCGCAGACGACCCCGACGGCCAACGAGACCAACCGGTCCGACATGACCCAGATCAAGGCCGACCAGGCATGGGCGGTCAACCCGGGCTCGTCGAGCGTCACCGTCGGCGTCCTCGACACCGGCGTCGACGACCAGCACTACGACCTCAAGGCCAACTTCGACGCCACCAAGTCGGCGTCGTGCGCCTACGGCAAGCTCGACACCCGCGCGGGCTCGTGGCGCGACACCGGTAGCCACGGCACGCACGTCGCGGGCACCATCGCCGCGGCCAAGAACGGCAAGGGCATGGTCGGCGTCGCCCCCGGCGTCAAGATCGCCTCGGTCCGCATCGCGGAGACGCCGAGCGGCCTGTTCTTCGCCGAGAACACCATCTGCGCGTTCGTCTTCGCCGGTGACAAGGGCCTCGACGTCACCAACAACAGCTACTACACCGACCCGTGGCTGTTCAACTGCCCGAGCGACGCCGACCAGGCCGCCATCCTCGAAGGCACCAAGCGCGCCGCGCTGTACGCCGAGGGCAAGGGCGTGCTGAACGTCGCGGCCGCGGGCAACGAGAACTACAACCTGGCGAGCAAGTCGAACGACACCACCAGCCCGAACGACTCGACCCCGGTCACCCGGACGATCACGAACTCCTGCCTCAGCGTCCCGACCGAGCTGCCCGGTGTCGTGACCGTCTCGTCGATCAACTCGTCGAACACCAAGTCGTCGTTCTCGAACTTCGGCACCGACAAGATCGCCGTCGCCGCGCCCGGTGACAACGTCTACTCGACGGTCCCCGGCGGCGGCTACGGCGCCAAGTCGGGCACCTCGATGGCCTCGCCGCACGTCGCCGGTGTCGCCGCGCTGCTCGTGAGCGTCAACCCGACCGCCACCCTCGCCGACCTGCGCGGCAAGCTGGGCGTCCAGGCCGACGACCTGGCCTGCAACGACAGCCGCTGCTCGGGCACCACCGCGAAGAACAACTTCTACGGTGAGGGCCGCGTCGACGCGCTGGAGGCGGTCTCCGGCACCACGCCGCCGCCCACCGGCAAGGTCTTCGAGAACACCAACGACGTCCAGATCGCCGACTCGCCCGGCGCTGCCGTCTTCAGCGACGTCGTCGTCTCCGGCGTCACCGGCAACGCCCCGGCGACCCTGAAGGTCGACGTCAACATCGTCCACACCTGGCGCGGTGACCTCGTCATCGATCTGGTGGCCCCGGACGGCACCGCCTACCGGCTGAAGAACTCGTCGTCGAACGACTCGGCCGACAACGTGATCGCCACCTACACGGTGAACGCGTCGACCGAGGTCGCCAACGGCACCTGGCGACTGAAGGTCCAGGACGTGGCCCGGTACGACACCGGCTACATCAACTCCTGGAAGCTCACCTTCTGAGCAGGCCCACCGGGTAGTGAATGAAAGAAGCCCCCGTCGAGACCACGGCGGTCTCGGCGGGGGCTTTCCCGTTCGGTCAGATCGCGACGCGCGCGGGCGACTCGGCCGGGCGCGCGACCTGCGGCAGCGGACGCGGGGCCAAGACCTCGGGATACGTCACGCCGACGGCGCCGTGGGTGCGGGCGTTGTCGATGGCGTCCAGCACCGCCTGACGCAGGCCGGGGCGGGCCAGGTCGGCGGCGTCCACACCCAGGCGGACCAAGCCGCCGCGACGGGCGACGCGGGCGGCGGCGAGGACGAAGGTGAAGCACCACAGGGTCTCGGCGCGCTCGGTCTGGGCGAGGCCCAGCACACGGGAGCGGTGGACGCCGCCTGTGCGCAGGTCGCGCACGCCGTAGAGGTCGGCGCACAGTGTGAAGCCCTTGTCGGCCAGCGCGGTCACGGTCCCTCGGGACGCGTACCAGCGCGGCGGGGCGAAGGCGTCGGTGGTGAGGCCGACGCGGTCCATCGCGGCGACCGCGGCCGTCAGGCGCAGGCGCGCCTCGTGGGCGGGCAGCGCGGCGAACTCGGCGCGGCGGCCGACAGCGAGGGTGCGGGCGCGCGGTTCCGGGGAGTGGTCGAAGCCGTGCATGAGCACCGCGTCGCCCGCCGCGCGGCGGGTGCGGACCCAGTCGGCGACCGCGCCGTCGCGGCGGGGGGCGAACAGCAGCGACAGCGGCACGCCGCGCTTCTGCGTCTCCTCGGCGAGGTCGGCGCAGCGGTGCAGCGTCCGGGTGTCGATACCGGCCAGCGAAACCACGAGTCGTCCCGTCACGCTATCCATCGCAGCGTATCCGGATGACGACTAGGTGTCGCAGGCGGAGAATCACCCGATCCAGTCGGCGAATTTCCGCCCTGTCACCTGTTCGTATGCCTGGACGTAACGACTCCGGGTGGATTCGACCACCTCGGCGGGCAGCGGCGGGGGCGGCACGTCGGCGGCGCGGTCCCAACCGGACTCCGGCGACGTCAGCCAGTCGCGCACGTACTGCTTGTCGAACGACGGCTGGGCGTGGCCCGGCTCGTAGGTCTCGGTCGGCCAGTAGCGCGACGAGTCCGGGGTCAGCACCTCGTCGCCCAGCACGACCTGGCCGTCGAGCAGACCGAACTCGAACTTCGTGTCGGCCAGGATGACACCCTTGGTCTTGGCGTAGTCGGCGGCGCGCTCGTAGATCGCCAGCGTCAGCTCGCGGACCCGGTTGGCCAGGTCGGAGCCGATCTCGGCCTCGACGGCGGCGAAGTCGACGTTCTCGTCGTGCTCGCCCATGGCCGCCTTGGTGGCGGGGGTGAAGATCGGCTCGGGCAGCTTCGATCCCTCGACCAGGCCCGGGGGCAGCGGGTTCCCGCAGACCGCGCCGGTCCGGTTGTAGTCGGACGTGCCCGACCCGGCCAGGTAGCCGCGGGCGACGGCCTCGACCGGCAGCATCTCCAGTCGCCGCACGACCAAGGCGCGGCCCCGGACGTCGGCGGGGATGCGGTCGTCGTCGTAGGCCACGAGGTGGTTGGGCACGAGGTCGCCGAGCAGTTCGAACCAGAAGACGCTCATCGCGGTGAGCACGCGGCCCTTGTCCGGGATCGGCGAGTCCAGCACGAAGTCGTAGGCGGAGATCCGGTCGGACGCGACGAGCAGCAGGTGGTCGTCGTCGATCGCGTACAGCTCGCGGACCTTGCCTGCGGCGATCTTGGGGTAGTCAGAGAGCGTCGGCACGTTTCAGCAGCTTACGCACCCTCTCCGGCGGCTCGGGTTTCACGTGGAACCTCGGGCCGCGACACTTGGTCCATGGCGTACGACTTCGTCTCGTTCACCACCGACTACGGGCTGGCCGACGGCTTCCCCGCGGCCTGCGAGGGCGTCATCTCGCGCATCGCGCCCGCCGTGCGGGTCATCCATGTGAGCCACCTGATCCCGGCACAGGACGTCCGCCGCGGCGCCGCCGTGCTCGCCCAGACCGTGCCTTCGCTGCCGCCCGCGGTGCACCTGGCCGTGGTCGACCCGGGGGTGGGGACCTCCCGGCGGGGCGTGGCCATCGTGACCGAGCGAGGGGTGTTTGTCGGCCCGGACAACGGCCTGCTGGTCCCGGCGGCCTCGCTGTTCGGCATCACCGCGGTGCACGAGCTCACCGGCCTGCCCGCCGCGGCCACCTTCCACGGCCGCGACCTGTTCGCCCCCGCCGCCGCCAGGATCGCCGCGGGCGCCGTGCCGGACGGGCCCGCGATCGACCCGGCGACGCTGGTGCGGCTGCCGGACCCGATCACGATGGCGATGCCGGGCAAGCTGATCACCGAGGTCCTCGGCGTCGACACCTTCGGCAACGTTCAGCTCGCCGCGACGGCCGTCGACCTGGCCATGACCGGCGCCGCCGCGGGCTGGCGCGCGCACGCCCAGATCGGCGATCGCTCGCTGGAGGCCGTCGTCGGCCGCACCTTCGCCGACACCGCCCCGGGCACGGCGGTGCTGCTGATCGACTCGGCGGGCTACGTCGCCATCGCGGTCAACGGCGGTTCAGCGGCCCACGATCTGCACCCCGCGACCGGGGTGTCCGCGACCGTGCTGGTCGCGCGCGGGTGATCACCAGAGCTTGTCGATCTCCCCTGGGTACAGCTCGATCCTGGCGTTCGCGAACGCCGCCTGATCGACCCGCGGCGAGAAGAACTCGGCCATCGTGACCTTGTCGAACCCCGGCCGGTCGCTGGGGAACGGCGCCGACGGCGTGCCGCCGACCAGGACCGTGCCCGGCAGCGCCCGCCAGCCCGCGCTCTCATAGAACGGCACCAGCGGGCGGTCGCACGTGAACAGCCCCAGGTCGAACCCGCGCGACATCGCGGCGCGCGCGGCGGCGACGAGCTGCTTGCCGTGGCCCTGCCCGCGCGAGGTCTTGCGGGTGACCACTGTGCTCAGTCCACCCGCGACATACCGCTCGCCCGCGTGCACGATCTCCTTGCCGAGGATGTCGAGCGCCGCGTGCACCGTCTCGCCGTCGATCAGCAGCATCGAGACCGGGCCGAGCACGGGGTCGTGCCCGCTCGGGTCCTGCCACGCCTCCACCCAAAGCTCCGTGACCTGATCCCGCAGCTCGGCGGGCACGGCGTCGAAGGGATAGGAGACGACCCGCATCAGAGGATCGCGCCCGGGACGTAGCCCGCGGCTTCCGGGAACCGGGCCAGCACGTCTTCGACGCGCTTGACCACGGCGGCGACCTGCGTCCCCGCGACCCCGGTGAACGGCAGCCGGTCGGCCAGCAGCGCGTCGAGCCGGGCGCGGTCGACGGGGATGCGGTCGTCGGCGGCGAGGCGGTCGAGCAGGTCGTTGCGCTCGATGCCCTGCTCCCGCATGGCCAGCGCGACGGCGACGGCGTGCTCCTTGATCGCCTCGTGCGCGGTCTCGCGGCCCACCCCGGCCTGCACCGCGGCCATGAGGACCTTGGTGGTGGCCAGGAACGGCAGGTAGCGGTCGAGCTCGCGGGCGACGACGGCCGGGTAGGCGCCGAACTCGTCGAGGACGGTCAGGAAGGTCTCCAGCAGGCCGTCGAGCGCGAAGAACGCGTCGGGCAGCGCGACGCGGCGGACCACCGAGCACGACACGTCGCCCTCGTTCCACTGGTCGCCCGCCAGCTCGCCCACCATCGAGGCGTAGCCGCGCAGGATGACCGCGAGGCCGTTGACGCGCTCGCAGGAGCGGGTGTTCATCTTGTGCGGCATGGCCGACGAGCCGACCTGGCCGGGCTTGAAGCCCTCGGTGACCAGCTCGTGGCCCGCCATCAGCCGGATCGTCTTCGCCAGGCTCGACGGCGCCGCCGCGAGCTGCACCAGCGCGGACACCACGTCGTAGTCGAGGGAGCGCGGGTAGACCTGGCCGACGCTGGTGAACACCGAGGCGAACCCGAGGTGCTCGGCGACGACCTGCTCCAGCCGGTCGAGCTTGCCCGCGTCGCCGCCGAGCAGGTCGAGCATGTCCTGGGCGGTGCCGACCGGGCCCTTGATGCCGCGCAGCGGGTAGCGGGTGATCAGCTCGTCGAGGCGCTGGAAGGCGACCAGCAACTCGTCGGCCGCGGTGGCGAAGCGCTTGCCCAGGGTGGTGGCCTGCGCGGCGACGTTGTGCGAGCGGCCGGTCATCACAAGGTCACCGTGCTCGGCGGCCAGCCGCGCGAGCCGCGCGAGGACGGCGGCTACGCGGGCCCGGACCAGCTCCAGCGACCGGCGGACCTGCAGCTGCTCGACGTTCTCGGTGAGGTCGCGCGAGGTCATGCCCTTGTGCACGTGCTCGTGCCCGGCCTGCGCGTTGAACTCCTCGATGCGCGCCTTCACGTCGTGGCGCGTGACCCGCTCCCGCTCGGCGATGCTCGCGAGGTCGACCTCGGGCAGGACCCGGCGGTAGTCGTCGATGGCCCCTTCCGGCACGTCGACGCCCAGCTCGGCCTGCGCGGTGAGGACCGCGAGCCACAGCTCGCGCTCCATGCGCACCTTCTCCTCAGGCGACCACAACACAGCCAACTCGGCCGACGCGTAGCGGCCTGCGAGGACGTTCGGGATGCGGGGTTTCTGCGCTGCGCTCACGTTTGCCCAGCTTACCGGGGTACCGGAGCACCCCCAGCGCCCCGGTACCCCGGCAGGTTCAGTAGGTCAGCGCGGGATCGGCGGATATAGCCGACAACAACGAGACGCCGACCGAGTCGGGCAACACGGCCGAGACCAGAACATGACCGCTGTCCGAGCGAGCGGCCATGATCTGCCGCAGGCCGGCGGACTGTTGGTCGACGTCCGGCAACTGAAGCGTTGCCTGCGCACATGTGCGGGTGCTCGCGTCGCAAGGAGCGCGGACCTCGACAGCAATTTCCACCGGTGCCTTGCCGAGCACGAACCGCACCGATACCCGCCTGCTGCCCTCGACCTGCGCCGGGGTGACCACGCTGAAGTCGGTCGCCGCAGGCAGCTCCGTGCGGATCCGGCTGACCACGATCGCCCCATCGTCAGCCGGGATGCGCACCGTCTCCGACGGAGCGGGGAAGGCGGCGACCACCGGTCCCTCCGGCATGGCGCCCGCCAACATGGGCAGCACCGCCACCAAGATCGCGACCACCGCCCCCGCCGCGCCGAACATCATCGCCGCCCGGCGCCGTGCCACCGCCGTCCTCGCCCGGTCGACCACCGAGTCCACATCGAACAGCGGCGGCTCGTCGGCCAGGGCCAGTCGGAGGCCCTCGCGCAGTTCGGTCTCGCTCATGAGAAGCACCATTCGCGGTTGTTCATGTCGCCACCAACTCGCCTTCCGAGATTCCCCCGACGGCCGCGCGCAGCGCCGCCAGACCGCGGGCGGCCTGGCTTTTGACCGTGCCTTCCGCACACCCCATGACCTGCGCGGTCTCCGCGACGCTGAGCTCGTCGAAGTACCGCAGCACCAACACCGCCCGCTGCCGTTGCCCCAGCGTCAGCAGCGCCCGGTGCACCTGGTCGCGTTCCCACGACCGCCCGACCCCGCCCGCCACGTCGACTGTCGGATCGGGAGTGTCCGGGACCTCCGGACTGCCCCATTCCGAGCGGCGCCAAGGCTTGCGCTTCTCATCGAGCCACGTGCGCAGCAGGACAGTGCGCGCGTAGTTGTGTGTGGTCTCCCGTTTGCCGACGCGCGACCACGACTTGTAGATCTTCACCAGGGTGGTCTGAACCAGGTCTTCGGCCAGGTGCCAGTCACCGCAGAACAGGTATGCCGATCTTCGTAACGTGGGCGCGTGGCCATGGGCGAAAGCCCGGAACTCGTCCTCGTCTCGCATCGAGCCCCCCTTCGCACTCTTCTCACGCGCGAAGGGGCGCAAAGGTTGCATGCGTCAGGCAAGTGCGTCGAGCAACATCCTTCGCGCGGCGGCCCGGGGGTCGGGGTTGACCTCGATCAGCGCGTTCACCACGGCGCCGTCGACCAGGGCGATCAGCTGTTCCAGCCGGGCCTCGTCGACGGTGGCGTTGGAGCGGGCGAAGGTGTCCATCAGCAGCGCGCGCAGGTCGGCGCCGAGTTCGAGGGTCAGCGGCCGCAGGTAGGGCCTGCGGGCGGTGGCGACCAGCCGCTCGTAGCGCAGCAGGATCGCCTCGGCGTCGTTCTCCCTGGCACGCGGGCCGAGCAGCTGGTCGAGCACCAGCTCGACCAGCGCGTCGGGCTCCTTCGGGCAGGCGTCCATGTCTTCGAGGACCGCCCGGCCGCGGGCCAACTCGGCGCGGCCGTGGAACTCCAGTGCCTCGACGATGAGGTCGTCGATGGAGTCGAAGTAGTACGTGGTGGAGGCGAGCGGCAGCTCGGCGCGTTCGGCGACGGCGCGGTGGCGGACCGCGTCGAACCCGCCCTCGATCAGAAGCGCCGCCGCGGCCTCGATGAGCGCGTGCTTGCGGCGTTCGCCCTTGGGCGTGCTGGCGGTGGTCATCGGGTCAATCGTCGCAGGCGGGGATCAGTACCGCGTCGCCAGCTTGTCGGCGATGCCGCGCACCTGGTCGGCGCTGACCGGCGGGGCCGCCGAGGTCGCCAGCGGCTCCACGACCACGACCAGCGACTTGCCCGACTTGGTGGCGACCACCGCCCCCTCGGTCCCCGACGGTCGGTCGGCCCACGGCGGCTGCAGCATCTGCGCGGTGTTCTGGGGCACGATCATGATCGACATGAAGCCCCGGCGCGGTCCGTCCTGCACGCCGAACGCGGCGGAACGGGCGCCCGTGGGGCAGGCGAGCGGAGAGTTGACGGTGTCGGCCGCGGAAGTGGCGGCCGGGAGCTCGCCCGCGAGGGCAGCAGCGAGCTCCCGGTCCGCCGACCCGCACCCACTGGGGGCGCCGCCGGTTGTGACACCGGCTTTCCCATTCGACAAGCCCCCTGCTGGCGTTGTCGGTGGGAGTTCTGGTTCGGCCTCAGCGACACCTTGGCCGCTGTCGTTCACTGTCTCGCTCGACGACCGCGAATCGTTACTGGTCGCGAAGGGTGCACCAGCCGCGGCGCCGGTCTCCCGGCCCGTCTCCGAGCCCGGCCACAGCGCCACACCGGCGACGATCCCGCCTGCGAGCAACACGAAGCCTAGCGCCGATCCGGCGACGAGGCTGTTCCTCTTTCGGGTCAATCTCGTCGACTCGGCCGCGACGTCCTCCTGGTTGAAGGAGGCGGGCGGGACGTCACGCACGGCGTCCCGAAAAAGCTCGGAGATCTTGCGCTCGTCCATCTACCGCCACCTCCTCGACCCTGTCCGCATCACAATCCCGACCGTAGATCATCCAGCGTGTCACCCAAGGTTTCCCGCAAAGTCGCCAGGCCACGGGCGGTCTGGCTCTTCACGGTTCCCTCGGAGCACTTGAGCGCCTCGGCCGTGGCCGCCACGTCCAAGCCCTCCAGGAATCGCAGCACGAGCACCGCGCGTTGCCGCGGCGGCACCCGCGACAGCCCGTCGAGGAGCGCTGACCTGGTGGCCACCCGGTTACCGAGTTCACCATCGTGGGTCGCCCGTTCGGGCAACTGGTCCACCTGGCGTTCCCGCCGCCACGGCCTGCGCGTCTCGTCGATCATCGCCCGCACCACCGACCGGCGGACGTAGGCGTCGAGGGCCTCTCGGTCCCGCACCTTGCGCCAGCTGCGGTGCAGCGCGACGAACGCGGTCTGCGCCAGGTCGTCCGCCTTGTGCCAGTCTCCGCACAGCAAGTACGCGGTTCTCCGCACGGCGTCGCGCCGGGCGGTGAAGTACTCCGCGAATTGCTGTTCGTCGCGCTGATCCACGCGGACGCTCTCCGCTCGTTCTGTCGGACTAGGGACGGATCTGACCGGGTCCACGGTTGCACGGGTGCGGGAAGAGATGTACGCCACCCCCATCCTCGGCGGTGAGCGTGTGGCTGTATTGCCCGCCATGGTGAGATCGGATCGTGACTTCCGCACCCCGCCGGATCGACCTGCGCTCCGACACCGTGACCCGCCCCGACGACACCATGCGCGCGGCCATGGCCGCCGCCGAGGTCGGCGACGACGTGCTCGACCACGACCCCACCATGCGTGAGCTGGAGGAACGCGCCGCGGCGCTGCTCGGCGTCGAGGCGATGCTGTGGGTGCCCAGCGGCAGCATGGGCAACCTGATCGCCCTGATGCTGCATCTCGGCCGCGGCGACCGGTTCCTCGCCGCGCGCGGCAGCCACGTGCTGGAGGCCGAGCTGGGCACGCCCGCGTGGCTGGCGGGCGGCATGCCGCACCCGCTGGAGTGGAAGGACGCGCCGGGCCGGATCTCCGCCGACGACGTCAGCGCGATGGCCGCGGGCAAGGCGCCGTACTACGCGCTGCGCACGGCGCTGCTGTGCCTGGAGAACACCCACAACTTCGCGGGCGGAACCGTCACCCCGCCCGACGAGCACGCGCTGCTGGTGGCCACCGCGCGCGAGGCGGGCCTGAAGGTGCACCTCGACGGCGCGCGGCTGTGGAACGCCGCGGTCGCGCTCGACGTGCCGCCCGCGGCGCTCACCGTCGGCGTCGACACCGTGCAGGTGTGCCTCAGCAAGGGCCTCGGCGCCCCGGTCGGCTCGCTGGTCGGCGGCACCTCGGCGTTCGTCGACGCGGCCCGCCGGGTGCGCAAGATGCTCGGCGGCGGGGTGCGCCAAGGCGGCGTGCTGGCCGCGGCGGGCCTGGTCGCGCTGTCGCGGATCAACGACGTCGCCGCCGACCACGCGAACGCGTCCGCGCTGGCCAGGGGCCTGACCGAGCTGGGATGGGAGGTCACCGAGCCGCACACCAACATCGTGCTGGCCTCGGTCCCCGACACCCCGACGACGCTGGCCACGCTCGACCGGGTCGGCGTGCCCGCGGTGGCGGTGCCGGGCGGGGTCCGGTTCGTCACCCACCGGGACGTCTCGGCCGCCGACATCGCCGAGGCACTCGACCGGATCAAGTCCGCCTGAGTTCCTCGCGCAGCTCGGCGAGTTCGGCCCGCAGCGCCTGGACCTCGCTGCGGGTCGTCTCCTCGATCGACTGCTCGGCGCCGGAGATCTTCTCCACGAACCACGACGCGATCACACCGGTGACCACACCGAGCAGGGCGATCCCGCCGATCATCAGCGCGGCGGCGACAAGCCTGCCCTCGACGGTGACCGGGAAGCGGTCGCCGTAGCCGACGGTGGTGATCGTGGTGAGCGTCCACCAGAGCGCGTCACCGAAGGTCGTGATCGAGGCGTCCGGGTCGGACCGCTCGGCGTCGAGCACGGCCAGCGACGCGGACACACCGACGAGCAGGACGGTCGCGGCGACGTAGAGCCCGATGCGGCCGCGGAAGTTGACCGCGACGCGTTTGTTGAGCACGCGCAGGACCGTGATCAGCCGCAACGCGCGCAACTGCCGGACCATCGGCAGCGCCACGACGATCAGGTCGAACAGGTGGCGCCAGATGAACCGCAGCTTGGCGCGCGCCAGCACGAACCGGATGACGTAGTCGACGGCGAACACCGCCCAGATGCCCCAGAGGAGGATCTCCTGCCAGAGCTTCGTACTCGGCGAGGCGCCGTGGTGCAGCACCTGCCAGGCGTAGCCCAGCAGGAAGATGCCAGCCAGCCCGGTCAGGGGTAAATCGGTGCGCGCCTCCCACGCGCTGAGTCGTGGCTCAGCGGGATCGGCGACGCGTTCGCCTGGCACGAGGATGTCGGACACGCCGACATCCTCGCGGACGGCTGTGACCAGGCGCTACCCGCGAATCTGGCGGCGCTCGGACTTGCCCTTGATCGCGCCGTACGCGATCGCGCCGATCGAGACGACCGCGGCGGCCACGAGCAGCCACACGACGGCCTTGAACAGGAACCCGATCAGGCTGAAGGCCACCCAGATCAGGATCACCGCACCGATGATCTTCAGAACCACTGCCTCCCCCTCTCCACGCCAGGTCAACGCGCGGGCGTCGCCCCGGGTTCCCGGCCGAGCCAGTCGCCGAACCGGCGCAGTCCTTCCTGGACATCGGCGGTCGCGCCCGCGAAGGAGAGTCGCACGAACCGGTTGCCGTCGACCGGGTCGAAGTCGATCCCGGGCACGATCGCCAGACCGGTGTCGGCGAGCAGGCGCTGACAGAACGACATCGAGTCGTGCGTCAGGTGCGAGACGTCGGCGTAGGCGTAGAACGCGCCGTCAGCCGGGGCGACCTTGTCGATGCCGAGCTTGGGCAGGCCGGTGAGCAGGATCTCGCGGTTGGTGGCGTACCGGGTGACGTGCGCGTCGAGCTCGGCGTAGGTCTCGGGCTCGAACGCGGCGACGGCGGCGTGCTGGGCGATCGCCGGGGCGCAGATCGTGAAGTTGCCGGTCAGGCAGTCGACCGCGCGGTGCAGGCGCCGCGGCACCAGCAGCCAGCCCAGGCGCCAGCCGGTCATGCCGAAGTACTTGGAGAACGAGTTGACCACAATGGCCTCACGCGAGAACTGCCACGCGCTGCTGGTCTCGGCGCCGTAGGAGATGCCGTGGTAGATCTCGTCGCTGACCAGCTGCACCCCACGCTCAGCACACCATCCCGCGATGGCGGCGAGCTCGCCCGGGTCGAGGACGGTGCCGGTGGGGTTGGCCGGGCTCGCGAGGATCAGCCCGTCGATGGGGCCGAGTTCGTCGAGCATCGCCTGCGTGGGCTGGAACCGGGTGCTCTCGTCACACGGCAGTTCGACGACCTCGCAGCCGAGCGCGGTGAGGATGTTCCGGTAGGCGGGGTAGCCAGGGCGCGCGAGCGCGACCCGGTCCCCGGCGTCGAACGCGGACAGGAAGGCGAGGAGAAAACCACCGGAAGACCCGGTGGTGATCACCACGTCCTGCGCGGACACATCGAGCGAGTAGCGGCGCTCGTAATGGCCCGCGATCGCTTCCCGCAGCTCAGGAACACCCAGCTGCTCGGTGTACCCCAGCGTCTGGCCGCCCAGCGCCTCAGCCGCGGCGAACCGGACAGCGGACGGCGCTCCCGTAGAGGGCTGCCCGGCCGCCAAAGACACCATGTCGCCGTGCGCGCGCTGCCGCGCGTTGGCGGCGGAAAGCACATCCATGACGTGAAACGGCGGAACATCGGCGCGGGCGGCGACCTTGAGCAGACGAGCGTGCATGCGGTCAGCGTAGGTCAGTAGCCGACGTAGCCACCGCCGCCGTGGGTGGCCTTGATGCCGGGGACGTTCGACAGCGAGCCGTAGCGGGAGATGGCGTAGTTGACGCCCGCGCAGATGTTGTCGACCGGGTTCCAGATGTCGTCGTGGCCAGGCAGTTTGTAGCTCTGGAAGGTCGGGTCGATGCACTGCATCAAACCTTTCGACGGCGTCCCCTTGGCGGCGTTGCTGTTCCCGGTCAGGAAAATGTCATCGCCGTCGCGCGCGGTCCACGTGCCGAGGTCAGTCGTAACGCACCAGACCGCGCCGCGGCCCGCGGGAGCCTTGTGCAGGAAATCGCCGGTGATCACCGGATTGTTCCCCCGCACCCACGCCTCCGGCGCCCACGTGTCCGGCACGCCCCTGCGAACCACGTGGCCGACCCGTGGCCGCCGACCGCCGAGGTAGGTGGCAAGCGCGATGGCGTCGAGCACCTCGCCGGGGGCCTGGTAGATGTAGCCCGCCGCGTTCCCCTCCGCGTCCCGGACAGCGTTGAGCCACGCCACCCGCTGCTCCGTGGACATCGCGAGTACTTGGGCAACAGCATCGGTCTTCGGGTTGCCCGCGCGGCGCAGCAGATCGGCGGCGTAGGCCGGGTCAAGCCGAAACTGGTGCCGCGGTCCGCAAGCCGGGCCGGCCGGGACATCCACATAAGTCGAGTGCGTGATCTCGCCCAGCAGTGTCTTCAGTTTGGCGACCATCGCGGGCTTGGACTGCGCGATCGTCATCGACGGCCGGTGGCGACGGGTCTCGACGTGGCCGTCACCTGCGATCCAGCCGAGCACGGCCGCCTCGGCCAGGGTCACGTCGAGGTGTCCGGCGCTGTCCGCCGGGGCGGCGAGCAGGATCCGAGTGTGCGAGCCGATCTCGGCCGACGTGATGAATTCAGCCTCGCTCACCCTCTCCGCCACAGGCAACCGAGCGCCGTGAACGCGCGACAGGTGCAGCCGAAGGCCGCGGTCGGTCGTCCTCCCGCGGCGGCGGACACCCTGCGGCCACGCGCAGAGCGAGCACTGGTCCGCGTCCGGCAGGCTGCGACCCTTGAGCCGCAGCCAGCGGTGGTTCGGCGTGGTCGTCGCTCGCCACCGCGAGTTCGACAGCGTGATCAATGGCGCGTCTTCGTAATGGTGCACCTCGGACACCGCGGTCCACTCGCTGCGACCAGTAGCGGGGTTGTACCCGATCGTCTCGTCGCCAACCTCGACCTCGTGATGCTTGAGCCACCCGCGACGGGTCAGGATCATCGCTTCGGTGGTCAGGCAGTCCCAGTTGTTGATGGCGTTGGGGTTTCCGCCGGACTCGTGCTGGATGATCTCCCAGATCAGCTGGGAGTCGGCCTCGGTGACGTTGATGCCGCGGGCCCGGAGTTCGGCGATGGCCTGCTTGATCCACTCCTGCACGTTGCCGGGCGGGGGACCAGCGGGAGGGCCGCCGCTCGGGCCGAGGCCGCCGCCGCCACCATTGCCTCCGCCACCGCTGCCACCTGAGCTGCTGCCGGTGTTCGTGGACTTGGCTTGGTCGGCACTGGATGGGCTGGTCTGTTCCGGCGGGGTCGGCGTCCACTCGATCGGCTTGCCGGGGCCGGGCATGAAGGACTGGGTGCCCGGGTCGGGGATAGAGCTGAAGGCAGGGTCGGCTTTGCGGCCCTTCAACGCGCTCGCGGCCGTGCTGACCGCCGTCTCGGCGTTCTCGATCTGGGTGTTGACCCGGCCCTGATAGCCGCCGGCCAGCCCGTCGACGTACTGGCGCTTCTCGGCGTCGGTCGCGTCCGGGTGGCTGTTGAGCCAGCGTGTCGCGTTGTCGTACAGCTCGCCGAAGACGGCTTCGAGAGCGTCGTGGGCAGACTGGAGAGCGGTGGCGGCGGCGCTGAGGTCGGTCGCGGCGGAGGTCAGGGTCTGCGACAGCGACGCGCTCGCGGTGGAGAACTTGGCCATGTAGGCGACGAACGCGTCGGCTGAGGCGCCCTGCCACGCACCGTCGAGTTGGGCGACCGACGAGTCGACGACCTTGGCCGAGTCGCTCGTCGCCGTGCCGGACTTGGTGAATCGGGCGCCGATGTCGCCGATCGCGCCGGGTTGGGCCCGGTAGACCGGGTTCGCCGAGTCGGCCAGTGCCGTGGCGGTGCCGCCGAGTCCGGCGACTGCGTCCCTCGCGGTCACGTCTTGCCCCCTAGATCGCGGTCAGCGACTGGGCCGCCGCCTGCTCGTTGTCGTCGACCGACCGCCCGATCGAGTCGAGCGCGCGGTCGACGTTGCCGAGCAGCGCGCCCGCCTTGTCGAGTTCGTCGCCTGCCGTCGTGGCGAGGGTGCGGACGGCCTCGGCGAGCGCGGCGGAACTCGGCAGCCCGCCGAAGATCCCGCCGTCGGCGTCGCGGGGCAGGTCGTCGCCCGCCGCGGCCATCGGGCCTGCCTGGCCGCCCACCGCGGCACGGCACTGCTCGATGGCTTCGAGGTTGTAGTCCACGTTCGTGTCCCCTCAGGTCTCCCGGTTCGACGCTAACGCGCTTGGCCGAGTTCCGCCGGGATCACAGCTCGTCGAGCAGTTCCCGCACGCAGGTGGCCAGGCGGGCGTTGTCGGCGGGCGTGACGGTGCTCCACGACCGGCCGTCGGCGGTCGGGCGCGCGAGGTAGAGGTAGCGGCCCGCGTCGGTGTCGTGGAAGGCCACGACCCGGTTCGCCCGCTGCCGCTTCTGCCCGCGCGGCGCGCGCTCGGCGCCGAGCTGGCCGCGGGTGGTCATGCCGGTGAGCATCGACGCGAGCGTCTGCGCGTCGGCGAGGCCGACGCCGTTCTCGACGAGAATGGTGATCATCGCCTGCGGGTCGCCGGTATCGGCCTTCATCAGCACGTCGGTAGGCAGGCTCACCGACCGCCCCGGCCCGGCGGGCATGTCGCCCGCGATGGACACCGCGGCGTCGGCGATCGCGGTCGTGCGCGCCGGGATCAGCCACACCTCGGCGCGGTCGACCACGGCCAGCAGCCCCTGATCTCCGGCGGCGACGGCGAGCGCGGCGATCTCCCGGTCGGTCCACACCCAGCTGTCGATCGAGACGGGCGCGTGGGCCAGCAGGCTGAGCCAGTCGGCGAGGTCCGGCACCGCACGCCCACCCTCGGCCAGCCCCCGCTGGGCCAGCCCCGCGAACGCCTCTTCGACGAACTTGGCGCGTTCGGTGTGGGTCTTGCCCGGGCTGGGCACGTCGAGCGCGACGTGCTTGTCGGGGAGCCGTTCGGCCGCCCAGAGCACGTCGAACTCAAGCGTGGAGAGCACGATGCTGTTGGAACCCGCGGTCAAGGTCAGTCGTCCTGCCCGAGCACCGGCGGGATCACCAGGCGGTCGTCGCCGAACACGTCGTCGGAGTCGATGCCGTACTTGCGCACGTGCTCGTCGTCGTCCTCACCGGGCGCCCCGGCACCGGCCGCCGCGGGCTGCATCAGCGACCCCGCCGCCCGCCCCGGCCGAGCCCCATGCCGCTCAGCGTTCCGCGCGGCCCTGTCCTCATCGTCGGGCAGCGCGCCGATCGGCGTCCCACCGCGCGCGGCCGCCCGCGCGGCACGCCCCTCCGGGGTGTCGGGGAAACCGCCGCCGCGCACGACCCGGTCCTTCTCCAAGCTCGACCCGGCCGCCGCACCGGCCCCACCGGAACCGGCCAACCCGGCGACGGCGGCGATGTCGCCCATGAGCGGACCGGGGAACCCGGGACGCAGGCCACCGGGGAAACCACCGGTCTGCGGCAGACCGCCGAGACCAGGCGCCACGGGCGCCACGCCGGTGACCCGGCCGGGCAGCCCGGGCTGGTTGCCGCCCGTGCCGGGCAAGTGACTCTGCTGGCCGCCGGGCAGACCGGTGTAGTTCTGGCCGCCGCCACCGCCGGGCGGAACGCTCGTCTGCCCCGGCACGCCGGGTCCGGACGAGCCGGACGGGGTGAACGTGCTGGGGTTGCCGCCGTAGTGCTGGGCGGACGTGGTGCCGTTCGGCTGATACGGCGTGGTCTCCAGCGACATGCCAGGCGGCACAGGCAGCGACTGATAGTTGTTGAGAGCCGACTGGCTGCCCGCGCTGTAGCCGTTCATCGACGACACGGCCTGCTGATGGGCGGCGTTGGTCTGCTGCACATCCTTGGCGTGGTCGGTGGTGTGGCCGAAGACAGTGCCCATGAACCGGTCGACACCGCTGAGCTTGGTGGGCCCCCGCAGGTCGGAACCGTCGGGCGCGCTGTTGCGGGTGTTGGAGAAGGTCTCGCCCTGCTCCTGGACACCGCCCGCCGACTGGTCGACGGTCTGCCCCGCGTCCTGGGCGTAGACGGTGGAGTTCTTGGTGGCCTCGGTGCCGCCGTCGGCCGCCTCGCCCTCCCAGTAGACACCGATCTTGAGGAGCTCTTCGCGGAGGACGCGGTCGGTCTCGGCCAGCCCCTCGGAGATGGTCTTGAGGGCATTGACGGCCCGGTGGAGGCTCTCGGACCCGGGGCCCTGGCGCAGCCGGTCGAGCTCGGCGGCCAGGTCGTTGTGGCTGTAGCCCTCGAAGCGGAGGTCGCTCAGCCCGTTGTCGCCTGCCATGTCAGCCCCTCACCCCAGCGTCTTCAACGTGGTCACGGCCATGGCCGCGGCTTCCTCGGACATCTGACAAATCTGATCCTGCGTGAACGCACCCCGACTGTTCAGATACACGCCGACCTGAAGCTGTTGCCCCTGGGCCACATCGACGGCGGTCGTGCACTCGAAGCCCTTGGTCCCGGAACCGCCGCGGATGTGGAACCTCGCGGCGCCGAATCCCTCGACCGTCGCTTCCTTGACATCCACGTTCCGTTTCGTGGTGAACCAGCTGTCCACGCCTTCGCTGGTCACGAGCAGGACCGCGTAGTCGTAGTACGGCGCTTGGCGGAAGACGCTGAAGACACACTCCTTGGCACCCGGGTATGTCTCGCTCGTGCTTGTCCCCGCCTTCGCCTTGTCGACCTTCAGGCTGTCCGACTGCGGCTTTGTCAGCACCGCGCACGGGTCAATCGCGTCGAGCTTGATCTCCTTGGGCCGCGGCGGCAGGCTCCCGGCCGAAGAAGAAGTCGTCGGCGAATCCGAACCGGATGTCGGCACATCGGTGGATGTCGCCGTTCCCGGCTCGTTTGTCGTGCACGCGGCAGCGGCGAGCAACACCACCGCGGACACGAGGATCCGGCTACGCACGTGCGTCGCCTCCGAGAGCGGCGGTGATCTGCTCTTCGTTGTAGCCGTAGGTCTTGGCCGACTCGATCAACTGTTGAACCAATTCATTGAGCGAGCGCACATATTCGTCAATGCGGACGGCGTATGAGTCGCCGTCGAATACGAGCCGGTCGTTCCACGCGTCGGCGAGCCTCTTGCTCACGATGTCTTCGCCCGGCGGGTCGACGTTCAAGTCCCGGAACGCGCCTCGGGTGGACTCGCCGAAGGCTTCGACCTGAGTGCGGATGATCTTGGCGGCGGCGAGGACGTTGTCGTGGTTGACCACGAACTTTCCGCCGGTGGGGCCGTTGCCCATGATCTTCGCGGCCGCGTCGAAGGCGGCGCCCGCGACGGCGTTGAGCGAAGCGCCGATGTCCATCTCACGCACCCCCGTACGCATCGTGATGATGTCGTCTCGTTTCGCAGGCTACCAACGGCGTGGTGAGGCCCACCTGAACTTTGACGGAGAATCTCGCGCTTCGGTTCCCTTAACCGGCGACGGGTACGCCGATTTCTCCCCGCTGGGCGCGCAGGGCGATGTCGGTGCGGTGGTGGGAACCGGGGAGGTGGATGGCGTCGACCTTGCGGTAGGCGTCGGCGCGGGCGGCTTCCAGGGTGGGGCCGGTGCCGACGACGGCCAGGACGCGGCCGCCCGCGGAGATCAGGGCGCCGTCGTCGCGGCGGCGGGTGCCCGCGTGGAGGACGCCCTCGGACTCGGCTCCGGTGATGGTGTCGCCGACGCGGGGGCGGCTGGGGTAGCCGTCGGCGGCGATGACGACGGTGACGGCTGAGCCGTCGGCCCATTCGAGGGGCGGGTGGGCGGCCAGTTCGCCTCGGGCGGAGGCGCGCAGCAGGACCGACAGGGGGCTGCGGAGCAGGGCGAGGACGGACTGGGTCTCCGGGTCGCCGAAGCGGCAGTTGAACTCGATGACCTCGGGGCCGTTGCTGGTCAGCGCGAGTCCGGCGTAGAGCAGGCCGGAGAACGCGCAGCCGCGGTTCGCCATCTCGTCGACGACGGGCTGGATGATGCGCGCCACGACGTCGGGGACCAGGCCATCGGGAGTCCACGGCAGGGGGGCGTAGGCGCCCATGCCGCCGGTGTTGGGGCCGGCGTCGTTGTCGCCGACGCGCTTGAAGTCTTGGGCGGGGAGCAGGGGGACCACGGTGCCCTCGGCGTCGACCACGCAGAACAGGGACACCTCGGGGCCGTCGAGGAACGACTCGAGCAGCACCGGGTGACCGCCGTCGAGCAGGGTCATCGCGTGGGCGCGGGCCGCGTCGAGGCTCGTGGTGACCACGACGCCCTTGCCTGCGGCGAGGCCGTCATCCTTGACGACCCAGGTCGGGCCGAAGCGGGCCAGGGCCGCGTCGAGGCGGGCCGGGTTGTCGACGATCTCGCTGTGCGCGGTCGGCACGCCCGCGGTGGTCATGATGTCCTTGGCGAACGCCTTGGAGCCCTCGATCCGGGCGGCGGCGGCGCTGGGCCCGAACACGTCGATCCCGGCGGCCCGCACGGCGTCGGCCACCCCGGCGACCAGGGGGCCTTCGGGGCCGATGACGACCAGGTCGGCCTTCCAGCCGCGGGCCAGCTCGGTGACCGCGGCGGGATCCGCCGGGTCGACTCCGTAGCTCTCCGACACCGCGGCGGTGCCCGCGTTGCCGGGGGCGCACGCCAGCGCGGTCACCTCGGCGTCCTTGGACATCGCAAGGACCAGGGCATGCTCGCGGGCGCCAGACCCGACTACCAGGACACGCACGAGCGGTGAGCCTAGATGCTCGGTGGCGCCACACGGTAATCGGCCGCCCATCCGTGACATGTCCCACGCGCGCCACGGCGGGCTGAGCGGCGGATGTCTTCGGGCGTTCATCCGCAGGTCGACCGCGTTTCGCCCGGGTGTGGTGCCGAAGACGCGGGGCCGGGTGAGGGTGGCGCGGACATCACATCTGCAGGAGGTCACCATGCTCCGATCGGCCCGGTTAGCCGGTGTCGCCGTGTCGGCTCTCGCTCTGCTCGGCGTCGCGACGCTGAGCACGGCCAGCGCGTCGCCCGAGCACAAGGATGAGAAGCACCAGGCGCTGCCGCTGGTGCTGGGGCACCGCGGCGCGTCGGGCTACCGGCCGGAGCACACGCTGGCCGCCTACGAGCTGGCCGCCCGCATGGGTGCCGACTACATCGAGCCCGACCTGGTCTCCACCAAGGACGGCGTCCTCGTCGCCCGGCACGAGCCGGAGATCAGCGGCACGACCGACGTGGCGAGCAAGCCGGAGTTCGCGGGCCGCAAGGCGACCAAGAACCTCGACGGCGTCCAGGTCACCGGCTGGTGGACCGAGGACTTCACCCTCGCCGAGCTGAAGACCCTCCGCGCCGTCGAGCGCATCCCGCAGCTGCGCCCGCGCAACACCGTCTTCAACGGCCGCTACGAGGTGCCGACGCTGCAGGAGGTCATCGACCTCAGCAAGCGCCTGTCCCGCGAGCTGCACCGGGACATCGGGATCTACCCCGAGACCAAGCACCCCACCTACTTCCGCAAGATCGGCCTGGAGCTGGAGCCGAAGCTGGTCTGGACGCTGACCCGCAACGGCCTCAACCACCCGCGCGCGAAGGTGTTCGTGCAGTCGTTCGAGGTGTCGAACCTCAAGGCGCTCAAGGGCAAGCTGCGCGTCCCGCTGATCCAGCTGACCTCGGCGAGCGGCGCCCCGTTCGACTTCACCGACTCGGGTGACCCGCGCAAGTACGCCGATCTGGTGACCCCGGCCGGTCTGCGTGAGGTCGCGACCTACGCCTACGGCATCGGCCCGGCCAAGGACCAGGTCATCCCGCGTGACGCCGCGGGCAACCTGGCGAAGCCGACCGCGCTGGTGACCGACGCGCACGCCGCCGGCCTCAAGGTGCACCCGTACACGTTCCGGGTGGAGAACAACTTCCTGCCGACCAACCTGCGCTCGTCGGCCAACCCGGCCGACGCGGGCAACCTGTTCGCCGAGCTGTCGGCGTTCTGGGCGGCGGGCGTGGACGGCCTGTTCACCGACAACAGCGACATCGCCGTGGAGTCGCGCCGCGAGACCTTCGGCGGCTGACGCGCGAACTCCCGGGTGGTGGGATCACACCACCCGGGAGTCGGCGTAGCACCAGCGCCAGGTCTCGCCCGGTTCGTACGAGCGGACGATCGGGTGCCCGTCAGCGGCGTAGTGCGCCGAGGCGTGCCTGCGCGGGCTGGAGTCGCAACACGCCACGTGTCCGCAGGTCAGGCACAGTCGCAAGTGGACCCAGCCGGACTCTCCCGCAGCACGGCAGTCGGCGCAGAAGTCGTCCGCGTCCGCGGTGACCTCGGCGGGCAGGGTGGCCACGTGTTCACAGCTCATCGCGCGCTCCTTCGCAGTCTCGGGTCATCCTGACGCAGTGGACCTTCTCCTGCTGCTCGCGGGCTCGCTCGCCGTCACCGCGGTCGCCCGTCGGATCGAGTGGCCCGCGCCGCTGCTGCTGGTGGCGGTCGGGCTCGCGGTGTCGTTCATCCCGGGCATGCCCGACTTCCGGCTCAACCCGGAACTGATCTTGGTCCTGGTCCTCTCCCCGCTGCTGTACTCGGCCGCCCTGGAGAGCTCCTACCTGGACATCCGCGCGAATCTGCGCCCGATCGGCTTCCTCGCGATCGGGCTCGTCCTCGCCACCACCGCCGCCGTCGGCCTCGTCGCGCACTGGGTCGTCCCGGACCTCCCCCTGGCCGCCGCGCTCGTCCTCGGGGCGGTCGTCGCCCCGCCGGACGCGGTCGCCGCGGTGTCGATCGGCCGCAAGCTCGGCCTGCCGCGCCGCTCGATGACCCTGCTCACCGGCGAGAGCCTCGGCAACGACGCGACGGCGCTGACCGCGTTCAAGGTCGCGCTGGCCGCCGCCACCGGCACGGCCGCGTTCTCGTGGGGCCAGGGCGTGCTGACGTTCCTGATCGCCGCGGTCGGCGGGGTGGCGATCGGGCTGGTGTTGGGCATCGTGGTGCACGCGATCCGGCTGCGGCTGCGCGACGGCGTGCTGGAGAGCGCGCTGGGCATGCTCGTCCCCTTCGGCGCCTACCTGGCCGCGGAGGAGGTCCACGCGGCGGGCGTGCTCGCCGTCGTCGTCGCCGGGCTCTACCTGGGCCACAACGCGCCTGCCGCGGGCTACGCGACGCGCCTGCAGGAGACGGCGGTGTGGCGGTCGGTCGACGTGCTGCTGGAGTCGCTGGTCTTCGCGCTGATCGGGCTGCAGCTGCGCACGGTGATCGCCGACGCCCGGCCGGACTGGGACCTGGTGCTCGCGTCGCTGGTCGTGCTGGCGGCGGTGATCGTGGTCCGGTTCGTGTGGATGTTCCCGGCCGCGTGGCTGCCGCGGCTGATCCCGAAGGTGCGCGCCCGCGAGCCGAAACCCGGCTGGCGCGGGCTCACCGTGATCTCCTGGGCGGGGATGCGCGGCGTGGTCTCGCTGGCCGCCGCCGCGGCGATCCCGCTCGACATGCCCGGCCGCGACGTCGTCGTGCTGCTGACCTTCGTCGTCACCGTCGGCACCCTGCTGATCCAGGGAACCACCCTGCCCGCGCTGATCCGCGAACTCGACTTCCGCGCGGACGACTCGACCGACCGCGCCCTGGCCGAGGCCCAGGTGCAGAGCGCGGCGGCACGCGCGTCGATCGACCGCCTCGACGACGTGCTGGACGACGGCATTCCCAGCCAGATCGCCGAACGGCTCCGCGCGATCGCCGAGCACCGGGGCAACGCGGCGTGGGAACGGCTGGGCCGCCAAGAGCTGGAGAGCCCGGCGTCGGCGTTCCGCAGGCTGCGGCGGGAGATGCTCGCGGCGGAACGGGCGGTGTTCATCACCGCCCGCGACAACGGCGAGATCGACGACGAGATCCTGCGGAAAGTATTGCGGGAACTGGACTTGGAGGAAGCCGCTCTCGCCAGGGAGTGAGCGGCCGGGCGCGGGGCCCGGCCGCCGACACTCACGCCATCTGGTGGCGCACGATCGTCTGGTCGCGCCCCGGCCCGACGCCGATCGCCGACATGCGGGCGCCCGACAGTTCCTCGAGGCGCTCGACGTAGGCGCGGGCGTTCGCGGGCAGCTCCTCGAAGGTGCGGCACTTGCTGATGTCTTCCCACCAGCCCGGCATCTCCTCGTACACCGGAACCGCGTGGTGCACGTCGGTCTGCGTCATCGGCATGTCGTCGACGCGCTGGCCGTCGATCTCGTAGCCGACGCAGATCGGCACCGTGTCGAGTCCGGAGAGGACGTCGAGCTTGGTGAGGAAGTAGTCGGTGATGCCGTTGACGCGGCTGGCGTAGCGGGCGATCACCGCGTCGAACCAGCCGGTGCGGCGCAGCCGCTTGGTGGTCACGCCGATCTCGCCACCGACCTTGCGCAGCCGCTCGCCCATGTCGTCGGTCAGCTCCGTCGGGAACGGGCCGGAGCCGACGCGGGTGGTGTAGGCCTTCAGGATGCCGATGACCGTGGTGATCCGGGTGGGGCCGATGCCCGAGCCCGCGCACGCGCCGCCGGAGGTCGGGTTCGACGAGGTGACGAACGGGTAGGTGCCGTGGTCGACGTCGAGCAGCGTGCCCTGGGAGCCTTCGAGCAGCACGGTCTCGCCGCGTTCGAGGGCCTCGTTGAGCAGCAGGCGCGTGTCGGCGATGCGGTGGGCGAACTTCTCACCGCAGGCCAGCACCTCGTCGACGACCTGGTCGGGGTCCAGGGCCTTGCGGTTGTAGACCTTGACCAGGATCTGGTTCTTGATGTCGAGCGACGCCTCGACCTTCTGCCGCAGGATCTTCTCGTCGAGCAGGTCCTGCACGCGGACACCGACGCGCGAGACCTTGTCCTGGTAGGCCGGGCCGATGCCGCGGCCGGTGGTGCCGATCTTGGCCTTGCCGAGGTAGCGCTCGGTGACCTTATCGATCGCCACGTGGTAGGGCATGATCAAGTGGGCGTCTGCGGAGATGAGCAGCCGCGAGGTGTCGACACCGCGCCCTTCCAGCCCCGCCAGCTCCTTGAGCAGCACCGTCGGGTCGACCACGACACCGTTGCCGATGACGTTGTTCAACCCCGGGGTGAGGATGCCGGAGGGAATGAGGTGCAGCGCGAAGTTCTCGCCGTCGGGCAGCACGACCGTGTGCCCGGCGTTGTTGCCGCCCTGATAGCGGACAACCCACTGGACCCGCTCGCCGAGCAGGTCGGTGGCCTTCCCCTTGCCCTCGTCGCCCCATTGGGCGCCGATCAGCACGATTGCCGGCATGTGAAACTCCAGGTGTTGGCAATGGACCGCGTGGACACCCGTACCCGGGCTGATTCGGGCGAATGCCGGTAATGAACACTAGACCAGGAGCGTGACGTGGGTGCACTCGTGCTGGCCTGCGGAAACCAGGCGGCGCCGGACCTCGGCGAGCGGACGGACGTCGAGGTGGTGTCGCTGCCGCCGCGACCGGCCCGCGCGGACGTGGATCCGCTGGTCAAAGCCCTGTCGGACCGCAGACTGGTGATCCAGGGCACGGACGGGGACCTGGCCGCGGTTGTGGTGCGGCTCATGCGGCTGTCGCTGCTTTCGACGCCGCTCGGATTCGTCCCGGTCGGCCGGTCGGCCATCCCGGGGCTGTGGGGCATCCCGTCGGACACCCGGTCGGCGCTGCGGGTGGCGCTGGACGGCGAGCTTGATCACTTCCCGCTGGTCCGGGACGACTCGGGTGGGGTGCTGGTCGGACAGGGCGTGCTTCGGTCGGTGCGCGGGGTGGCCTACTGCGACGACACGACGGCGCTGCGTGGGCGGGCGCAGCGGGTGGAGGTCGTGCCGGACCCGGCGTTGGGGCTGGCTGTGCGGGTGGTCCGGGTCGGCCTGTTGGGCAAGCGCGTGGAGACGGTGCTTGGGCGGGCGTTCCAGGTGGGATGCCTGCCGGTGATCCCGTCGTCGAACGGGGTGGACCACCCTCGGGACGTGTCGCGGTGGACTTGGTACCGGCACACGGAGGACCTACGGATCGCGCGCGGGGTGGTTTAGGGAGCGCGAACGGAACGTGGTCAAGAACTTTCACAGCACGTCGTCAGGGTGTCACTCTTTGGTATGACGGGTGCCACATGGCCCCGCCACGGTAATCGACGGTCTCGTTGCCCCCACAACGGAGGAACCCATGTCGAAGACCCGCACTCTGATCGGCTCCTTATTTCTCTCCGTCGCACTGGTCGTCGGGCTCGCGGGTGTGGCCAGTGCCACGCCGCCCGCGATTCCCAGCGAGTCGACCGCACGCGCTGAACTCGCCGCGCTCACCGTGGCGGCGGATGGCTCCATGACCGGCTACTCGCGGGACCTCTTCCCGCACTGGATCACGATCTCCGGCTCGTGCAACACCCGGGAGACCGTGCTCAAGCGCGACGGCAGTGGCGTGGTGACCGACTCGTCGTGCGCGGCGACCTCGGGCTCCTGGTACAGCCCGTACGACGGCGCCACCTGGTACAACGCCTCCGACATCGACATCGACCACGTCGTTCCGCTGGCCGCCGCCTGGCGCTCCGGCGCCAACACGTGGACCACCAGCAAGCGGCAGGCGTTCGCCAACGACCTCAGCTACCCGCAGCTGATCGCGGTCACCGACAACGTCAACCAGGCCAAGGGCGACCAGACGCCCGCGACGTGGAAGCCGTCGCGCACCGCCTACTGGTGCACCTACGCCAAGATGTGGACGCACGTGAAGTACAAGTACGCGCTGCGCGTGAACTCGGCGGAGAAGTCGGCGCTGCTGAGCATGCTCAACTACTGCTGATTGGACGCCCCATGTCGGAGTACACCTCGCCGTTCGCGGCTGGGCCTGGCGTGATGACCGAGGAGGCGGGGGTCGTCACCGGCGACCTGGAGCTGCACACCGCGCTCGGGCCGGACGGCGCGCTGACCGTGAAGGTGCGCTACCTCGGCGCGGCGGAGTGGTACCGGCTGCGGGGTGGGCAGTGCAAGCTGTCCGACCCCGCCGACCATGGGGCAGTGCACTCGCTGCTGGTCGGCGTGCTCAACCGGCCCGCGGGATGAACGAGAGGCCCGCCCCTGGAAACGGGGGCGGGCCTCCGCGGGTCAGTGCGGTGCGGTCGGGTCGGAGTCGGTGAGGAACTGCGAGCAGCGCTCGTACTCCTCGGTGTCGTCGATGGCCTTGGCGGCGCGGGCCAGTGCGGCGAGCGCGCGCAGGAAGCCCTGGTTCGGGGCGTGCGACCACGGGATCGGGCCGAAGCCCTTCCAGCCGGAGCGGCGCAGCTGGTCGAGGCCGCGGTGGTAGCCGGTGCGCGCGTAGGCGTAGGCGGCGACGTTCTCCCCGGCGGCGAGCGCGTTCTCGGCCAGCGCGGCCCAGGCGGCGCTGAAGTCCGGCCAGCGGGCGGCGACCTCGGCCGGGTCGGTCCCGCCGTCGAGCACGCCCTGCGGCTCGGGGCGGGCGGGGAGCAGAGTGGGGTCGGGTCCAAGCAGATTGCCGGTCATGCGGCCATCCTGCCACCCTGTCGCGATACCCTGGGTAATCGCCCTGAACCCTGCGGTAACCATCCCTTAAGGGAAACTCGGAAATCGCTCACGAACGTGTGGGGCCGGCTATCCGTTCTCAGCTCCAGAACGCCATGATGTGGCAGTGAACACGGGGAATGCAGCGATCGACGACCCAGCGGGCAAAGGGCCGGTTGGTCAGTTCAAGGATTTCTTCCGGCTCCATTGGACCCGCGGCGACGCGGGCCGGGAGACGCCGGAGTGGGTATGGCATTTCGCCTACCGGACCTGGCTGGTCGCCTTGTTGTTCAAGGTGCTCGGGTCCTCTTGGGACGAATCGTGGCACTTCAAGTTCCTCCGTGACGACCTCGCCCCGCCGCACCTGATCAACACCGTCGGCACGGGCATCGCCGTCGTGCTCGTCGCGATCCACACCTTCACCGGGATGGCCGCGACGAAGCGGTCGCAGCGGCTGCTGCAGTGGGGCCTGATCGTCTTCCTGGTCGCCGCGCCGCTCGACGTGATCAACCACCGGGTCAACGGCCTCGACCTGACCGCGTGGAGCCCGTCGCACGCGATGCTCTACTTCGGCACCGCGCTCATGATCGCCGGCCTGATCGACGGCTGGTACACCGCCGGTCCCGGCGGCAAGTCCCGGCCGTGGGTGCTCGGCGCGCTGTGGCTGTTCTTCTTCGAGAACATGCTGTTCCCCAACGGGCAGCAGGAGTACGGCGTGCTGGAGGTGCGGTCCTGCCTGCCGGACGGCGTGCTGACGATCGACAGCTGCTACGCCGAGCGCACGCTGCTGGAGTTCGCCGCCGAGCAGATCGGCCGCCCGGTCGACCTCGTGGCGATCGAGCACTTCGCGCTGCCGATCCCGAGCTGGGTGTACCCGATGTGGGGCGTGGGGATGGCCGCGCTCGTGCTGGCGGTGGCGGCCAAGACGATCGGGACGCGCTGGGCCGCCACGGCGATCGCGGGCGCGTACGTCGCGTACCGCGCGCTCATCTGGCCGCTGCTGACGGTCGCGGACTTCCCGCCGTCGACGGTGCCGTTCTACCTGGTGTTCGTCGGCCTCGCGATCGACGCGGTGCGCAGGCTGAACCTGGGGCACACGCTGGAGGCCGTCGCGGGCGCCGCCGCGGTGACGGCGCTCGGGCACGCCGCGCTGTTCGTCCAGGACGAGCTGATCGCCGCCCCGCCGATCGCGTGGTGGTCGGCGCCGATCACGTTCGTGCTGGTGGCCGCTCTGTGGTGGCTCGGCAAGCCGGTGAGCACGTGGTTCTCCAAGCGCCAGCCCGCCGCGGCACCCACCGCCTGATAGTTCAACGTCGAAGGCCCCCTCCCGAAACTGGCGCTTTCAAGGGGTCGTTGCAACAGAAGTGATCAACTGGCTTCGGCCAGAAGCTTAGCGAGACGCTCGGCTGGGGTTTCCCAGCCGAGCGTTTTGCGTGGGCGGCCGTTGAGTCTGGCGGCGATCATGTTGAGGTGTTCGGGGCCGTGGACCGACAGGTCGGTGCCCTTGGGGAAGTACTGGCGCAGCAAGCCGTTGGTGTTCTCGTTGGAGCCGCGTTGCCAGGGTGAATGCGGGTCACAGAAGTAGACCGGCAGGCCGGCGGCGGTGCTGAACTGGTGGTGCAACGCCATTTCACTGCCCTGGTCCCAGGTCAGAGACCGTTTCAGCTCGGCGGGCAGCGTCGCGATGGTGTCGGCCAGGGCGTCGCGGACGGTCTCGGCGGTCCGGTCCGCGGGCAGGTGCACGAGCAGCACGTAGCGGGTGGAGCGTTCGACCAGGGTGCCGATCTGGGACTTCTGGTCCTTGCCGATGATCAGATCGCCTTCCCAATGACCTGGAACCGCCCGATCCTCGGCGTCGGCGGGGCGTTCGCTGGTCATCACCATCGGCGCGGTGAAGCGGGGCGTGCGCTGATCAGGCCTGATCTGGGGCTTGCGATAGGTGCGGCCGGTGCGCAAGGCCCGCGTCAGCTCGCGTCGCAGCTCACCCCGGCCCTGGACATACAGGGCCTGGTAGATCGTCTCGTGCGACACCCGCATCTCCGGCCGGTCGGGAAACTCCCGCCGCAGGCTACGACTGATCTGCTCCGGGCTCCATTCCAGCCCCAGCCGCCCTTCGACCACCTCACGCAACTCCTGGCAGGCGGCCAGTTTCCCGCCCTTCGGACGAGCCCGCCGCGCATCGGCACGAGCCTGCGCGGCATGCGGTCGATAATCGCCACTGACCTGGTGGGAGTTGCGTTTGAGCTCCCGGCTGATCGTCGAGACCGGACGGTCCAGCTCCGCCGCGATCGCCCGCATTGTGGCCCTCGCCCGCCGCAAATCGGCGATCACGATCCGCTCGTCCTCGGTCAGGAAACGAGACGAGGTCCCGCCCACCCGCGCTGTCTTGCGCGCCGGCGGACGGGACCTCTTCACACGACCTTCCGGCCGCCCATGACGCCACTCACGCCCGGTCCGCTCGTTGACTCCCACGACCCGGCACGCCTGAGTGTTGCTCATCCCCTGATCCATCAGGGAAAGGTAAAGCTCCCGCTCACGGGCCAACTTCTTCCCGCCCTGCGGCCCCCGGTCGATCCGGATCTCAAAGTCCACCGCAACCCCTCAACTCAGGTGTTGCAACGACCTCTTGAACCCAAGACCTGGGAGGGGGCCTTCGGCTTGGCGCGGGTGTCAGCCCGCGATCATGCGGCCAGCGGACTTGAGGTGCTCGCACGCCTGGGTGATGCGCGCGGCCATCGCCTGCTCAGCGGCCTTGAGGTAGCTGCGCGGGTCGTAGGCCTTCTTGTTGCCGACCTCGCCGTCGACCTTCAGCACGCCGTCGTAGTTGGCGAACATGTGCGCCGCGACCGGGCGGGTGAACGCGTACTGCGTGTCGGTGTCGATGTTCATCTTGATCACGCCGTAGCTCACCGCCTCGTGGATCTCCTCCAGCAGCGAGCCCGACCCGCCGTGGAAGACCAGGTCGAACGGCTTGGAGCCCGCGGGCAGGCCCAGCTTCTCGGCCACCACGTCCTGGCCCTGCTTGAGGATCTCCGGCTTCAGCACGACGTTGCCCGGCTTGTAGACGCCGTGGACGTTGCCGAAGGTCGCGGCCAGCAGGTAGCGGCCCTTCTCGCCGACACCGAGGGCGTCGACGGTCTTCAGGTAGTCCTCGGCGGTCGTGTAGAGCTTGTCGTTGATCTCGTTGTCGACGCCGTCCTCTTCGCCGCCGACGACCCCGACCTCGATCTCCAGCACGATCCGCGCCTTGGCGGCGAGGTCGAGCAGGTCGGCGGCGATCTGCAGGTTCTCCTCCAGCGGCACGGCCGAACCGTCCCACATGTGCGACTGGAAGAGGGGGTTCTTACCCGCGTCGACCCGCTCCTGGCTGATCGCGATGAGCGGGCGGACGAAGCCGTCGAGCTTGTCCTTCGGGCAGTGGTCGGTGTGCAGCGCGACGTTCACCGGGTACTTCTCGGCGACGACGTGGGCGAACTCGGCGAGCGCGACCGCGCCGGTCACCATGTCCTTGACCTTGGTGCCCGAGGCGAACTCGGCACCGCCGGTGGACACCTGGATGATGCCGTCGCTCTCGGCTTCGGCGAACCCGCGCAGCGCGGCGTTCAGGGTCTCCGTCGAGGTCACGTTGATGGCCGGGTAAGCGAACTCGTTCGCCTTGGCCCGGTCCAGCATCTCCGCGTAGACCTCGGGTGTGGCGATAGGCATCGGTGGGTCCTCCTCGGAAATGGCCTGCGCCCGTCAAGCGGCATCCTACGAGGCGGGCCGGTGGGCGCTCTCGGGCAGAGTGGCGGCATGGCCAAAGCGACCTGGAACGGCGTCCTGATCGCCGAGAGTGACGACACCGTCATCGTCGAGGGGAACCACTACTTCCCGATCGACTCGGTGCGCCGCGAACATCTGCGCCCCTCCGACTCGACCACGTTCTGCCCGTGGAAGGGCACCGCGAACTACTACTCGCTCGACGTCGACGGCGCGGAGAACGCCGACGCCGCCTGGTACTACGCCGACCCGAAGCCGGAAGCCATCCAGATCAAGGACCGCGTCGCGTTCTGGCGCGGCGTCGAGGTCGTCGACTAGGTCATCAATCCGATGAGCCGGTGCGCCGCGGCCACGCAGCGGTCGCGGTCACCGGTGACCATCAGGTCCAGCAAGATCCCTTTCAGGCCGCTGACCAGCACGGTCGCGTCCACCTTCGGCTCGTCGCGGTCGGCCAGCAGGGTGGTCACCTCGTCCACCCAGTCGGTGACGGCCTGTCGCGCGACGGTTGTGAAGGGACCGTCGGTGAGGCCGGCGGCGAGCAGGTGGAAGAGCACGACGTAGTGGCCGCGGTTCGCCGGGTCGGCCATGGTGTCCCACGCGACGCGGGCGGCGGCCTGGTCGCCCGCGGCCGCCTTGATCGCGGTGACGGCCCGCGCCCGGTGTTCGGCGAAGGCCAGGTCGAGCAGTTGCTCCCGGGTGCCGAAATAGTGCACGAGCATGCGCGCGCTGGTCCCGATCTCGGCGGCGAGGCCGCGCAGCGTGAACTCGGCGAGGCCGTGGTCGGCCAGGTAGTCGAGGGTGCGCGCGACCAATTCGTCCCGGCGTGCCTGATTGGGCTGGCGCACGCCCACCTCCTTGACTGAAGCACTTGTTACATCTACCGTCGCCGTCATGAGTGTAACAAGTGCTACAAGAACTGCCGTGATCACCGGCGGGAGCGCCGGAATCGGACTCGCCCTCGCCAAGCGGCTGGTCGCCGACGGCGTCGAAGTCACGATCTGCGGGCGCGACAGGGGCCGACTCGCCGAGGTCGAAGGCGTCCGCACTGTCGTCGCGGACCTTTCCACCGAAGCGGGCGCCCGCGCCCTCGCCGCCGAGACCCCCGATCGCGTCGACCTATTGTTCAACAATGCGGCGATTCAACTTCTGAACAATTGGACAACCCAACAATCCGACGATCTGCTGGCGGACATCGCGACGGAGGTCGGGGTCAACCTGCTCGGGCCGATGCGGCTGACCGCGCTGCTGCTGCCGAAGCTGAGCCCGGACGCGGTGATCGTCAACGTGACGTCCGGACTCGGACTGGTGCCGAAGCGGTCCGCGCCGGGGTACTGCGCGTCGAAGGCCGGGCTGAGCGCGTTCAGCACGGCGATGCGGTACCAGCTCGCGCCGCGACGGGTCGTCGAGGTGATGCTGCCGCTGGTCGACACCGCCATGACCGCTGGGCGTGGCGCCGGGAAGATCACCGCCGACGCGGCGGCCAACGCGATCCTGTCCGGACTCGGCCGCGACGTCGTCCGGGTCGGCGCCGTGCGCAAGCTCGTGACGCTCCACCGACTGGCGCCCAGGCTCGCCGCGAAGGTCATGCGGGATCAGTAACTGTTACTTCAAATTACAGTTACTTGTGGTAGCTTACTCGCGGTAAGAACGCGACCGAGGAGGCTTCCCGATGGGTGCGACGAACCTGCTGGCCCGCACGACCAGCGTGCACGGCAAGGTCATCCTGATCACCGGTGCCGCCCGCGGCTTCGGCGCGGGACTGGCCAGGCGGTTCGCCGCGCAGGGGGCCAAGGTCGCGCTCGTCGGCATCGAGCCGGACGAGATGGCCAAGGTCGCCGCCGAGTGCGGGCCCGACGCGGCGGTCTTCGAGGCCGACGTGACCGACTGGGCCGCGCTGGAGACCGCGACCAAGGGCATCGTGGAGCGGTTCGGCGGGATCGACATCGTGGTCGCCAACGCGGGCATCGCGGCGACCGGGTTCGTCCGGTCGATCGACCCCCGCGCCTTCGAGCGCACCATCGAGGTCGACCTGCTCGGCGTGTGGCGCACGGTCCGGGTCACCCTGCCGCACGTCATCGAGCGCAAGGGCTACGTCCTGGTCGTCTCGTCGCTCGCCGCGATCACCCACGCCCCCGGCATGGCCGCCTACGCCGCGTCGAAGGCGGGCGTCGAGGCGTTCACCAACAGCCTGCGCGCCGAGGTCCGCCACCTCGGGGTCAAGGTCGGCGTCGCGCACCCGACGTGGATCTCCACCGACCTGGTCCAGGGCGCCGACGAGCACCCGGTGTTCGGCCCGCTGCGGTCGGCCATGCCCGGCGTGCTGGGCAAGACCTACCCGGTCGAGGTCGCGCTCGACGCGCTGGAGAAGGGCATCCTGCGGCGCGACCGGACGGTGCACGTGCCCGGCTGGGTCGGCGCGCTCAAGCTGATCCGCGCGTTCCTGCCGCCGATCATCGAGATCGGCGCGCGGCTGCGCGGCAACCTGGTGGCCAAGGCCGACAAGGCCGCGCTGGAGGACATCGCCCGCCGCGGCGCCGAGGCCGCGTCGCGACCTGTGGGCAAAGGCGGGCAGGCCGACGCCGCCAGCCGCTAGCCTCGGGTACGGGACTCAAGGAGGCGCGCATGTCGCGACGCGATCAGATCAAGCTGACACCGCAGGAGGTCGCCGACTTCCTGGCGCAGGAGAAGGTCGCCAGTGTGGCCACGATCGGCCGCACCGGCAGACCCCACCTGGTCCCGGTCTGGTACCTGCCCGACGGCTCGACGATCACCACCTGGACCTACGAGTCGTCGCAGAAGGTGGCCAACCTGCGCCGCCTCGCGCAGGCGACCGTGCTGGTCGAGGCGGGCACGTCGTATGAGGAACTGCGCGGCGTCTCGCTGGAGTGCGACGTGGAGATCGTCGAGGACGGCGAGCGGATCGCCGCCATCGGCAGCGCGCTGACCGAGCGCTACACCGGCAGCGCGGAGGTCGCCGCCGCCGCGTCGCAGTTCGTCCGGGCGCAGGCCGCCAAGCGGGTCGGGCTGGTGTTCCGGCCGACGAAGGTCGTCTCGTGGGACCACAGCAAGCTCGGCGGCACCTACTGACCTGCCCAGGGGCCGAGGGCGATCGTCCACTCCCGCACCGTTCGGGCGGCGGCGATTCCCTCGGTCGTGTACGGATCGGCGGCGAGGATCCGATCGAGTTCGGATCGGTCGAGAGTCTTGAACACGACGAAGCCGCCCGTGCCGTCGGCCCATGGCCCGGCGGCGAGGACCTGGCCGGTCTCGACGAGAGTCTGCAGGTACGCGCGGTGCAGGGGGCGGACTTCGGCCAGGCGGTCGGCGTCGTCGATGTAGGTCGTGTCCACGGTGAACCAAGTCATGGGCGTGATAATCCCAGTTGGCCCATTCGACGATCAGCCGATGTGTTCGGGATCGCCGCCCGGTAAGGTTTGTCCGTGGCAGGGGATGGTGTGCAACCAGGTGATTACCCTCCGGCGCGCGGAAACATCGCGGAGCCGGTCGAGGGAAACGCGGAACGCAGCGTCGAGCAGACGCTTACCAGGCTGCGCGCGATCGACCTCAAGAGCTCGCCACCCGCCGCCCCCGAGGCGCCGCTGACCTTGGAAGACCTCTACCGCACGCACCGGATGCGGCTCATCCGTCTCGCCCTGCTGCTGGTCGACGAGCCCGCCACGGCCGAGGACGTCGTGCAGGAGGCGTTCACCGGACTGCACCGCAACTGGGGCGGCCTGCGTGACGCGGCCGCCGCGGTCGGGTACCTGCGCACCGCGGTGGTCAACGGCTCGCGCAGCGTTCTGCGCCGCCGCAAGACCGCGCGGGAGTACACGCCGCCGCACGCGGTGAACGCCCGGTCGGCGGAGAGCCTGGCCATGCTGACCGCCGAGCACCAGGGCGTGGTGAAGGCGCTTTCGCAGCTGCCGCCCCGCCAGCGCGAGGTGCTGGTGCTGCGCTACTACGGCAACCTCACCGAGGCCGAGATCGCCGAGGCCGCCGGGATCTCCAAGGGCACGGTCAAGTCGACCGCCAGCCGCGCGCTGGAGGCCCTGCAGAAGATCATGAACACTCCGTGATCAACTAGCTACGCAAAGTTTGGTTTAGACCAGTGAGGTTTAGACCACCTAGACTCCTTCCCAGGGCTCTCGGGAGGACGGGCATGGCTGGACAACTGATCACCGGGAAGATCGTCACCCCGGAAGGCGTGCTGGACGACGGCTGGATCCACGTCGACGGCACGCGCATCACCGCCGTCGGCACGGGCACACCGCCCGCCGCCGACCGGACCACCGCGGCGGCCTGGGTCGTCCCCGGCTTCATCGACATCCACTGCCACGGCGGCGGCGGCGCGGCGTTCACCAGCCCGAACCCCGACGACATCCGCACCGCGGTCGACACCCACACCCAGCACGGCACCACGACGCTGCTGGCGAGCCTGGTGTCGCGGCCGGTGCCGGAGCTGGTCGAGCAGATCGCGGTGCTGCGCGAGCACGTCACCGACGGGCTGATCGCGGGCGTGCACCTGGAAGGCCCGTTCCTCTCGGCGGCCCGCTGCGGCGCGCACGACCCGGCGATCCTCATGCCCCCCGACCGCGACTCGGTCGCCGCCCTGCTCGACGCGGGCCCCGTGCGCATGGTGACGCTGGCCCCGGAGCTCGACGGCGCGGTGGACGCGGTGAAGCAGCTCGTCGACGGCGGTTCGATCGCCGCCGTCGGCCACACCGACGCCATCGAGTCGCTGGTGCTGCCCGCGGTGGACGCGGGCGCGACCGTGGCCACCCACCTGTTCAACGGCATGCGCCCGCTGCACCACCGCGAACCCGGCCCGATCGGCGCGCTGCTGGACGACGAGCGGGTGTCGGTCGAGCTGATCGTCGACCTGGTTCACCTGAGCCCGACGATCGTGCGGCTGGCGGCTTCGCACGCCGGGGCCGACCGGACCGTGCTCGTGACCGACGCGATCTCGGCGACGGGTGCCGGGGATGGCGACTACCGGCTCGGCGAGCTGATCGTGGAGGTGCGCGACGGCGTGCCGACCGTGCAGGGCGGGAACTCCCTGGCGGGCAGCACCCTCACGATGGACGCGGCGTTCCGAAACCTGGTGAAGGCGTGCGGGTTGGACATCCCGGCCGCCGTCGCCGCGACCGCGTCGCGGCCCGCTGATCTGCTCGGCCTGGACACCGGCAGGCTGGCCGCGGGCAAGACCGCCGACGTGGTCCTGCTGGACGAGACGCTGCAGGTCGCGGGCGTACTGCGGCGCGGGGAGTGGGTCGCCCGGGGGTAACGCGGTCGCCGTGCGGTCGATGTAGAAGGACACGGTCCGCACGGCGATGGAGTGACGATGCGCCCGTTCCTGGATCGCCGTCGCGGCGAGGGCGTCTATGAGCCCTACGGTCCTGGACGTGTGCGGGAGACCAGCTGCTACCTGGAGTTCGAGTTCCCGCTGGGCGATGCCGACGCCTACGCGGTCCTCTATATGACCACCAAAACGCTCGGCAAGGAGATCTACCTCCAAGCGAACGTCGACGAGGTCTTCGCCGGGCTCATCTGGCCCCCGTTCGAAGTGCACGAGCACCGCGAGGTGTTCCTGCGCGAACTGGTTCGAATCCGGCCGGTCTTCGCCCAGGTGGTGGCCGCCACCGCACGGGACCGGTTCGATCCCGCCCAGTTTCTTTTCATGCTCGATCCCGATGTGGGGTCGAGCAAGTTGTTCGTGACGACGGCGCTCGGGAACATCAGCGACACCGACCCGCCCGACCGCCTCAACCGCGCGATCGTGGGTCTTGCCACCCTCACCTATGACCTGCTCGTCGAGCTGACCGCCATCCCGGTGAACGTCAACCGCGTCGCCGCCCTGATGACCTCCGCCGACGTCCGGCGTGGGGTGAACCGCGCGCTCCGCTGGGTGGACGCCAACAAGGAGGTCCTCATCAACTCGGTGAAACCCTTCTGACCCCGACCGCGTGGGTTAACGTCGGGGGTATGACCGAGTCCGATCCCGAGCGGCTGCTCACCGAGGCGCTGCGGGCCCAGGCCGCGCGGACGCCGCTGTCGGAGGCGCCGACGGTGCACGGGTTCGGGCTGCTCTCCGGCAGCGACCTGCCGCTGGTGGCGCAGGCCGAGCCGACCGCGCGGTTCGAGCAGGACGCGCCCGCCAAGGTGTGGTGGGTGCTGCTGGTGGCGGTTCTGCTCGGGTTGGCGGCGGGTTCACTGGTGGGCCTGCTGACCCTGATCTGACACCCGCCCCGTACCTTGGACGTCGTGATGAGCGCCGCGCTGCCCGTGAATCTGGCTCTGTTGCCGTCCTGGTTGGACCCCGAGGTCATCCTGCGGGGGCTGGGGCCGTTCCTGCTCCCCGGCCTGTGCCTGATCATCTTCGCCGAGTGCGGCCTGCTGATCGGCTTCTTCCTGCCGGGCGACTCGCTGCTGTTCACCGCGGGGCTGTTCGTCGCGCGGGACTTCATCTCGCCGTCGCTGTGGCTGGTGTGTCTGCTGCTGACGGTGTGCGCGTTCCTGGGGAACGTGGTGGGCTACTACATCGGCGAGAAAGTCGGGCCCGCGCTGTTCAACAAGCCGGACTCGAGGCTGTTCAAGAAGGAACACGTCGCCAAGACCCACGAGTTCTTCGAGAAGCACGGTCCGCGCGCGATCGTGCTCGCCCGGTTCGTGCCGATCGTGCGCACGTTCATCACCGCCATCGCGGGTGTCGGGCAGATGGACAAGCGGAAGTTCTTCACCTACTCGGGCATCGGCGCGGTGCTGTGGGCGACGGGCCTGACCGTGCTGGGCTACTTCCTCGGCCAGATCGAGTTCATCCACAAGAACCTCGAAGCCATGCTCGTGCTCATCGTGCTGATCTCGGTCATCCCGATCATCATCGAGTACATCAAGGCCCGCCGCGAAAAGCGCGCCGCTCAGAACTGATTGGTGAAGGTCACCTTCACGGTGTCGTCGAGGGAGACCTCGACGGCGCCGTAGACGGTGAGGTCGCGTGAGACCTGCTCGCCATCGCGGACGTAGGTCATGCGGCCGCCGGTGGTCTTGAAGCGCAGCGCCAGGGTGCCGTGGTAGACCTCCACCGTGTCGAGGCGCGGCTGTTCGGTGATGGCGAAGCCGGTGGCTTCGTCGCGGAACAGGCGCAGGTTCTCCGGGCAGTCCGGGGCGCCGGAGCCGCCGAAGCACGATGTCAGGTGTTCGGTGATCTTGTCCTGCAGCAGCGTCCTGAGCTCGTCCGTCGCGCGGTATTGCAGATGTGCGTCGACCTCCCCGTGGAGCGACGAGTGGAAGTGGTCGACCATGAGGACGGCGGGCTTGGCGGTGAGGTAGCGGGAGGGAACGCCCGCCACCTCGTAGGCGCCTGGGAACAGCTTGAGTGAGCCGCCAGGCGGCACCCGCACTCCCGCGACGACGATCCCGCGGCTGAGCTGGTTCGGCGCCGCGTTGACCCTGATCAGCAAGGGGTCTTCCATGCTCCAGCGTTCGAGCATCCCCAGTTCGTCAGGCTGTTGGCGCACGGCCAAACGCACCGTGCTGGCTTTGCCGCCGAGTTGGTAGTCGACAGCGACTTCGTCGTCGTTGACGGAGAACACGTCGACTACCGTGATCCGCTCGACCGCGGCGGCGAGCGTCTTGGGGTCCGAACCGGACGGCTCGACCATCGCGGCGGCCGCGGACCAGTCGCCCGCGGCGATCCGGTCGGCGTACTCGCGGCCAGTCACCTCGGGGCCGCGGTTGCCGTTCACCACAAGCACGGTCACGGCCCCCGCGACGAGGACCGCCACCACGGCCAGCATGCGTTTCATTGGATCCCCTCGTTGATGGCCATAGGACGAGGGTGAAGTGAATCAGGTTCCGAACATCGAGCCCGGGTTGAACAGGTTCTCCGGGTCCAGCGCCGCCTTGATCGCGCGGTGTGTCCGCAAGCCGATGGGCCCGATCTCGCGGGCCAGCCACTCGCGTTTGATCTTGCCGATGCCGTGTTCGCCGGTCACCGTGCCGCCCAGCGACAGGCCGACCGCCAGGATGTCGTCGAAAGCCTTGTGGGCGCGGGCGAACTCGTCCTCCGACGACGCGTCGTAGACGATCGTCGGGTGCATGTTGCCGTCGCCCGCGTGGCCGACGACGGCGATGCGCAGGCCCACTTCCCGGCTGATCCGCTCGCAGCCCGCGATGAGGTCGGCGATGCGGGTGCGGGGAACACACACATCGTCGGTGAGCCAGGAGCCGTAGACCTCCAACGCCATCAGCACAGCGCGGCGGGCGGTGAGCAGCGCTTGGCCTTCGGCGACGTCGTAGGTGGTGTAGGCCAGTTCGGCGCCCGCGTCGGTGCAGACCTGTTCGATGGCGGTCAGTTCGCGGCGGGCGGCCTCGCCGCCGGAGTCCGACTGGCAGATCAGCAGCGCCGCGCAACCCTTGCCCGCGCCCAGTTCCGTCTTCAGGTGCGCCTCGACGGCCTCGATGGACGTGGCGTCCATGATCTCCATCAGGGACGGGACGATGCCCTCGCGCACGACGCGGCTGACGGCGGCGCCCGCGGCTGCCGTCGAGCCGAACGCGGCGACCATGGTCCCCGGTGCCTGTGGGAGTGGGCGCAGCGACAGCGTGGCCTGGGTGATCACGCCGAGCGTGCCCTCACTGCCGATGAACAGCTTGGTGAGGTCGTAGCCCGCGACGCCCTTCACCGTGCGGCGCCCGGTTTTCAGCAACTCGCCATCGGCAAGAACCACATGCAGGCCGAGGACGGAATCCGTGGTGACGCCGTACTTCACGCAGCACAGGCCGCCCGCGTTGGTCGAAAGATTGCCGCCGATGGTGCACCAGTCATACGAAGACGGGTCAGGCGGATAGAACAGGCCGTGCTTCTCGACGGCGTGCCGCAAGTCCAGGTTGATCACGCCTGGCTCGACCACGGCGAGACGGTTGTCCGAGTCCACCTCGAGGATCGTGTTCATCCTTGTTGTGACGAGCACAACACACCCGTCGATCGCGTTCGCGGCTCCGGACAGCCCGCTGCCCGCGCCGCGCGGCACGATCGGCACACCGAATTCCGTGCAGGCGCGGACAACCTCTTGGACTTGGGCGACGTCCTTGGGGAACACGACCGCCAGCGGGGAGCCGTGCGGCGCGAGCGGCATCATGTCGCGCCGGTAGGCGGCGGTGACGTCGGGGTCGACCGCGATCCCGTCGGCGCCGAGCGCCGTGTTCAGCCTGGTCAGCAAGGACATGGGAACCACGGTAGTCCTCGCGACACAGGGAAGAGTTAAGGCGTTTGGACGCAGTGAATCAGCGGACCGTTGACTTACAGTTGGTGTAGTGGGGGTCACTGTGGACACCCGCGTCGGGGAGGGCGGTGTGCCATGGCGGAGATGCCTGGTCCCAGCGTGCAGGCTCGCGCGCTGGCGCTTTTCATGGGCAGCGCGATCCGGCCGATCGCTGATCGGATCCGCCTGCAGGGCCTGTATCTGCGGGTCATCAGAGAGTCCTTCGACGCGCTCGGGTTCATGCCGCTGCCCAGAGGCACCAAGGTCCGCGCGGTCAGCGAGCCCCACGGCTACGGCGATGTGCACGGGGTGTGGATCTGCGCGCGCGAGGCCGACGAGACGGCAGGCGCGATCCTCTACCTGCACGGCGGCGGTTTCGTCTTCGGCTCGATCCGCACGCACAAGCACCTCGCCGCGGCGCTGTCGGCGACCTCGGGACTGCCCGTGCTGCTGCTGAATTACCGGCGGGCGCCCGAGCACTTGTTCCCGGCCGCGGCCGACGACGCGGTCGCGGGCTACCACTGGCTGCTCGACCAGGGCTTCCCCGCGTCCAAGATCGTCATCGCGGGCGACTCGGCCGGTGGGCACCTGTCGGTCGGCCTGCTCGCCGACCTGACCCGCCTGCGGCTGCCGATGCCGGGCGCGGCGGTGCTGTTCTCCCCGTTCCTCGACCTGCACTGCACCCAGCTCGACGACCGCGACGCCACCCGGCGCGACCCGTTCATCCCGCCCGCGCGGGCAAGGGAGGCGGCGGGGGTCTACGCGGGGCTCACCGACCTGGCCGACCCGCGGCTCACCGTGCTCAAAGGAAGCAAGCGCCGCTGGCCGCCGATGCTGGTGCAGGTCGGCGACACCGAGTGCCTGCTCGGCGACTCCGAGCGGCTCGCCACGGCGATGCGGATGGCGGGCGCGCACTGCGAGCTGCAGGTGTGGCCGGGGCAGGTGCACGTGTTCCCGGCGTTCTACCCGATCGTCCCGGAGGGCCGCCTGGCCATCCGCTACGCGGGCGAGTTCCTGCGCGAGGCCCTGGCGGAGTCCCTCGCGGCCTGATGTCACACCTGGGGCCGTGATCGACACTTCCTGGTGACGACTCGGGAAGGAGCGGCCGTGGTGACAGGGATCGTGCTTGCGGTGGTGGGGAGCGCGACGAGCGTCGTGCTCGCCTGGATCCGGCACCGGACGTCGGCGAGCCGGTACGCGGCGTGGGCCGCGATGGCGCGGCGGGTGCCCGACGGCGGCACGCTGGCGGCCTCGGACCTGGTCAGCTCGGTGCGGATCGGGCACGGTCGTGGTCGACGATGAACCGTCCCACCGCGAGGAGTTCGCCGACTTCTACCGCGCGGAGGTCCACCGGCTGATGGGCTTCCTGATCAGGCTGGGCGCGTCCTCCCACACCGCCGCGGACTTGACGCAGGTCGCGTTCACCCAGGCGTGGCTGGCGTGGGACTCGATCCACACCAACCCGCGAGCGTGGGTGCGGACGGTGGCCACCCGGGGCTTCCAGCGCGGGCTGACGCCCGCCGAGTACCCGGTGCCGGACGTGCCGGACGGGCGCACCGTGCTGTCCGCCGAGGACGAGGTGGTGCTGGAGGAGAGCACGAAGGCCGTGCGGGACCTGATCGGGACGCTGCCGTTCACCCAGCGGCTCCTGCTGTCGTGGCACCTCGACGGCTTCACCACCGCCGAGATCGCCGCGTCGACCGACCGCACGCAAGCGGCGGTCCGGCAGAACCTGCACCGGGCCAAGGCCACCCTGGAGCACCGGCTGCGTGGAGGTGCGGCATGAGCGAACTGGACAACCTCGTCGCCGACCTGACCGCCGCGGTGGCCGAGGCGCTGGACACCGAGGCGGGGCTGGCCGCGGTCGTCGCGGTCGACGTCGCGGTGAAGTACGCGCACAGCATCGTGATGGGGGCGGGCGGCGGTGGGATCTCGCGGGTGGCGCGGCCCGTCGAGGAGCCGTTCCACCAGGCCGCCGCGCCGCCGGTCATCGGGCTGTGAGGAACCCCGGCGCCCGCCGGTTCGTTCGGCGGTGATGGGGACGGTGGAGACGGTGCTGGCCTGGAGCGTGCCCGGCGGCACGCTGGCGCTCGTGGCGGTCGGGGGCTACGAGCTGTGGCGCCAGAAGCGGCGCAAGAAGGCCGGGACACCGCTGGCCGCGACCTACGTCGACGAGTTCACCGCGATCTTCTACGGCACCAAGCGCTGGGAGTTGGACCACCGCGACTCGGTGTCCCTCATGGCCGAGGACGACGCCGAAGGTGCCCCGCCGAACAAGGGTGTTGATCTCGACCGGGGGATCGTCGTCCTCAAGCGGGAGGATCTTCCCTAGCCCTACGGTGGGGGTATGACCACACGAACCACCGCATCGATCTGGTCCGCTGTCGTCACCGTCGGCTCCGTGGTGATCGTCCTGATCGCCCTCAGTGTCGCCTCCGGGGAGGTCCACCTCGGAAACAGCGACTACGAGGTCGAGTTCATCGACCTGCCCACGCTCGGCGCCGCCCTCATCCTCGTCCCGCTCCTGGGACTGGCCGCGCACAAGTCATGGCCGATCGCGCTGTTCGGGCTGGCCGGGCTCGTGGTGCCGCTGATCTATGGCGCCTGGGTAGCCGTCCGCCGCTATCGGGAGTCCCAGTGGGGGGATGGGCTGGAGGGACTCGGCTACCTGATTCCCATCGGGATCGGCCTTCTCGGGTTGCTCGCCGTGGCCGTCGGTGGGCTGGTCGGGCGACGCGAGGAGCGTTCGACTCCCTGATTGCGCATTCGCCAAAGACAGGTGAATACGGCCCCATTCCCCTGCGGCCCGCCGAGGGGCCAACGTAGGCTGACCGGGTGACCATGGCTACGGGTCTGCTCGATTCCGCCGGTCCCCTGCTGGTTTGGGCGATCGTGCTGAGCTTCGTGTTCATCGAGTGCGCCTTCATCGTCGGCTTGTTCCTGCCCGGCGACTCCTTGCTGTTCGCCGCCGGGGTGGTGCTGGCGCAGGGCGACCACGAGCACCAGGCGTGGTGGCTGTCGCTGGTGGCGACCGGGGTCGCCGTGGTGGGCAACCAGGTCGGCTACGTGATCGGCCACAAGGCGGGGCACGCGATCATCACCCGCCGGGGCGGCAAGGTGATGAACGAGCACAACCTGCAGCGGGCCAGGGAGTTCCTCGACCGGCGCGGGTTCTGGGCGATCGTGTTCGCCCGCTGGATCCCGTGGATCCGCACGCTGGCGCCGCTGATCGCGGGCGCGGCGAAGATGGACCCCCGCCGGTTCGCGCTGGCCACCACGATCGGCGGCATCGCCTGGGTGCCGACGCTGGTCCTGGTCGGCTATTACGCCGCTGGCCTGCTCGACGAGCTGCCGTGGCTGCAGACGGCCGCGCTGGTCGGCAGCGTCGCGTTCCTGGTGCTGGGCACCGCGTGGGGCGTGTGGCGCTACCGCCAGGAGATGCACAAGCCGATCGACACGGTCTCGATCACGGAGTAGGGCGCAGCGCCAGCTGGATCCCGTCGGGGTCGCGCATGGCGATCTCGTCGGGTTCGGCGGTGAACGGGACGCCGAACTCGGTCAGCCGGGCCGCCCACGTGCGCAGCTCGTCCACCGCGAAGGTCAGCCGGTCGAGCCCGGGCCGCGAACCGTCGAACGACGCGCGGGCCGCACCGAGGTGCTGGACCAGGGTGAGCGTGATGCCGAAGCCGTCGAGCAGGACCCTGCGCAGGCCGGGCGCGTCGTCCTCGGCGGAGCTGGTGAAGCCGAGCACCCGCTCGTACCAGGGGACGCTGCGATCGACGTCGCTCACCGTGAGCGCGACCTGGCGTACGCCGGTCATCGCCGACCATCCTCTCGTTGCCCCGTTCGGACTCCTGACTACGCCATAGTGCCCCAGTCCGGTGATCACCGGGGCACCGTTATTCGATCTTCCGCAGCCGGAGATCCGCCGTTCCGGCGGTGGTCGCCACCAGTTGGGCGTTGCGCTCGTCGGATCCGGCCGTCCGCTCCCATGCCTGCGCGGGGGTCCTGCCATAGGCGACATGCCGGTTGACCAGGCGTTTCCGGCGCACGTCGGCGTCGGGGTCGAGGTACCAGACCTCGTCGAGCAGCGCGCGGACCGCGGGCCACAGCAGCAGGTAGTTCCCCTCGGTGACCACGAGGGGAACCTCACACGGCACCGCGACCGCGCCCGCTACGGCGTCCTCGATCTCGCGGCGGAACTCGGGGGCGTAGACGACGGGGTCGGTGTTGGCGCGCAGCCGCCGCAGCAGCTCGACGTAGCCGTCGGCGTCGAAGGTGTCCGGGGCGCCCTTGCGTTCGACTCGGCCCAGCCGCTCCAGCTCGGTGTGGGCGAGGTGGAAGCCGTCCATCCCGACGAGCACCGCGGCCCCGTCGAGCGCCTCGACGAGCCGCGCCGCGAGGGTCGATTTGCCCGCGCCGGGCGGGCCGGTGATCCCCAGCAGCCGCCTGCCGCCCGCCGCCATGGCCGACGCGCGTTCGACCAGGTCGGAGAAGATCGGCTCCCGGGACATCGCTGTTCCCTCCTGAGGAGTAAGGTCCCCGCGCGCAAGCGTTTGCATTCTGCAGTCAGGACATGCCGTGGCCACTATGGAGGACGTCGCCAAGCTCGCGGGCGTCTCGATCAGCACCGTCTCACACGTGGTCAACGAGACCCGCGCCGTCGCGGTCAACACGCGCGCCCGGGTGCTCGCCGCGATCGAGTCCACCGGGTACACCGGCAACGCCATCGCGCGGTCGCTGGTCACCGGGGGCACCAAGTCCATCGGCGTGGCGATGTCGCTGCTGGCCAACCCGCACCTCGCCGAGCTGATCCACGCCATCGAGGCCGAGGCGACGGCGGCCGGCTACACCGTCCTGCTCGGCGACACCCTCGATTCGCCGGACGGCGAGCGTGACGCGGTGCGCAAGCTGCAGGCCCGCCGGGTCGACGGCATGCTGCTGACCCCGGCCCCCGGCGACACCGAGACGCTCGACCAGCTCGCCCGCACCGGGGTGCCCGCGGTGCTGGTCGACCGGGTGTCGCACAAGGTCAAGCTCGACCAGGTCGGCCCGGAGAACATCCAGTCGACGTCGGCGCTCGTGTCGCACCTGGCCACGGCCGGGCACCGGCGGATCGCGTTCATCAGCGGCGTCGAGTGGATGGTCGCCAGCGAGGAGCGGACCCTGGGCTACCGTCTCGGCCTCGGCCGCGCGGGCCTGCGCTGGGACTCCAACCTGGTCGCGGGCGGCGGGGCGACGCACGAGGACGGCGTCCTGGCCCTGCGCAGGCTGCTGACCGTCCCGGAACGGCCGACCGCGGTGATCACCGGCAACGGCGCGATGACGGCCGGGGCGGTGCGCGAGGCGACCGCGCACGGCCTGGTCATCGGCAAGGACCTGGCGATCGTCGGCCACGACGAGGTCGAGTGGGCCGAGCTGGTGCGGCCGTCGATCACCACGATGGCGCACCCGGTCGACGAGATCGGCCGCACCGCGGTCCGGCTGCTGCTCGAGCGGCTCAACGACCGCGAGCACGCGCCCCGGACGGTGCTGCTGCCGCCGCGGCTGGTGCACCGCGAGTCCTGCGGGTGTGACGCGGCCGAGTAGCCTTGCGCCGCGCAAGATGGCTCTTGCATACTTGCGGCTCCGCATACCAGCCAGTAGGTCATCCGAGCCGCCGCTGCCGACGAGGGGACAGTAGCGACGGCGGGTAGCTTGATCGGTGTGGCCACCGGTACTCGTGAGCGGATCATCGACGCCGCGCTCGCCTTGTTCGTCGAGCGCGGCGTCGCCGCGACCCCGGTCACGGCCATCGAAGCCGCCGCCGGGCTGTCCCCGGGCAGCGGCGGCTTCTACCGCCACTTTCCCGACAAGGACGCGCTGCTGACCGCCGTCGTCGAACGCGAGCTCATGCGGGTGCGCAAGGACCCGGACGCCCAGATCGCCCGGGTCGGCGGGCCGATCACCCCGGCGCTGGCCACTCAACTGCGGTCCGACCTCGACTTCCTCGCCGACCTGCGGCCGCTCATCGCGATCCTCATGTGGGAACGCGGCCGTGCGCCGCAGGTGGCCGAGACGGTGCAGAAGATGATGATGGACCGCGGCATCGAGATGGGCATCGCCGATCTGCTCTTCAGCGACCCGCCGCCGCTGGTCGCCGAGGACCCGGCCGCGGCGGCCGCGGTCATGCAGTCGGCGATGGTCGGCTACTTCTTGTCGGTCGAGTACTTCGGCATCCCGCCCGCCGGGGTGGACGCGCGCCGCTTCACCGACACGCTGGCGAAGCTGCTCACCAAGTCAGAACCCGCCTGAGACCGGCAGCACGGCGCCGGTCACGAACGACGCGGCGGGGCTGAGCAGCCACACCACGGCCTCGGCGATCTCCGGCGGCTGACCGGCGCGGCCCATCGGGATGCGCGGGGCGAGGCGCTCGGGCCGGTCGGGCATCCCGGCGGCGGCGTGCAGGTCGGAGTACACGAGCCCGGGCGCGACGACGTTGACCCGGATGCCCTCGCCCGCGACCTCCTGGGCCAGTCCATAGGAGAGGGTCTCGACGGCGGCTTTGCTCGCGGCGTAATGGACCCACTCGCCCGGCGAGCCGCGGCGGGCGGCGGTGCTGGACACGGTGACGATCGACCCACCCGGCCCGCCGTCGCGTGTGGACAGTCGGGGGACGGCTTCGCGTAGGCAGAGGAACACGCCGGTGACGTTGACGTCGAACACGCGGCGGAACGTGGCCGGGTCCTGTTCGTCGAGGCGGCCAGGGGTGTTGCCGGTGATGCCCGCGTTGGCGACGAGCGCGGTCAGCGGACCGAGGTCGGCAGCGCGGTCGAACAGGGCCTTCACCTGGGTCTCGTCGGCGACGTCGGCCTGGACGGCCAAGGCTTGGCGGCCCAGGGCGCGCACTTCCTCGACGACTGAGGCGGCCGCGGACTCGTCGGCGGTGTAGTTGACCACCACGTCGAACCCGTCCCGCGCCGCCCGGCGGCAGATCGCCGCGCCGATCCCCCTGCTTCCGCCCGTGACAACCAAAACACTCACTTGGCCGCCTCGCACACTCGGCGGCGGTCGCGGGCACACTGTGTCGATGATTCACTCGCTAGCTCGCTCATGAACGCATGCTGGCATGCGCTTCGAGCAGTGCGGCGGCCTCCATGTACATCCAGCCGGACAGCTGCACCGACAGGTCGCGCTCGACGCGCCGGTCGCGCCTGCCGCGCGGGGTGATCGCCGGGACGATCGGTTCGTCGCCGAACAGCGGCCCGCTGGGGGCGACGCCGCGGTTGCGCCACGCCTCCTCCGCCGTGGTGATGACCATCCACTCGGCCAGGTCAGCCGACGCCTCGGGCAGACGGATCGCGGAGAGCGCCAGGTAGCGGGCGAGGATGCCCGAGAACAGTCCGCCGTCGCCGCCCGCGCGGCCGGGGATGACGCCGTCGACGGCCAGGTGGCGGGCGACGGCCTTGATCGTGCGCTCGGCCCGTTCGGTCCACTCGCCGGTCGGGTCGTCGGCGGCCAACTCGACGCACGCGCCGAGGAAGACGCCCTGGCAGTAGCTGTAGACGATCTCGACGCGCTCGCGCACCTCGCCGTCGGAGTGGACGTAGAGACCGTCCCAGACCAGGCCGGTGGTGTCGTCGAGCAGGTACTCGTCCATCCAGTCGGTCATCGAGCGGGCGCGCTGCCGGTCGGCGCGGTCCTGGGCGAAGCGGGCCAGCAGGATCGCGGCCGGGCCGTTGGCCGGGACGTTCTTGAGGGTGTCGCTGCGCCGCCACCAGATGCCGCCGCCGCCGTGGTCGGTCCAGCCCTCGCGGATCTGGGCGGTGATCGCGTCGAGCGCCTTCTCGGTGTCGAACCCGAACTCGTCTGACGCGCGCAGCAGGGCCAGGCCCATCCAGGCGATGTCGTCGTAGTACTCGTTGGTCCACTTGCCGAAGTTGCGCACGTGGACGCCGCGGATGTGCTGGCGGATGGTCGTCAGACGGGCGGGACTGGGGGCGCGGAGCTGGGCGTCGATGAGGCTGTCGAGCAGGTGGGCCTGCCACCAGTAGTTCCAGCCGAGAAGCAGCCGGTCGCCGGGCGTGGCGGGCCAGGTGGCGACGCCGAGGCGGGTGCCCGGGATCGCCCACAGCCTGCGCAGGTGCCGGGCCAGCACACCCTGCTCGGCGACGGCGGCGCGGGCCGCCCACAACTGAGGGGCCTGCTCGGCAGCACCCTCCGCGTAGTCCGTACCCCGGGTCACCTACCAATAGTGATGGCTGGATCGTTTCCGATGTCCCGCGAGCGGGGATTTGTCACCAGGTCGTGCAAGGCTGTTGGTCTGGACGATGAGGGGCGGAGCTATGCGCACCGAGCAGGTCACATGCCCACTTTGCGAGGCGACGTGCGGTCTCGACGTCACCATCGACGGTGATCGGGTGACCGCCGTCCGTGGCGACGCGGCCGATGTGTTCTCCGCCGGCTACATCTGCCCCAAGGGCGCCTCCATCGGCGCCCTCCACCACGACCCCGACCGCCTCCGCACCCCGATGATCAAGCGCGACGGCGAATGGCACCCGGCGACCTGGGACGAGGCGTTCGCCGAGATCGCCGCCCGGCTGCCGCGGATCATCGCCGAACACGGCAAGGACGCCGTCGCGGTCTACGCGGGCAACCCGTCGATCCACAACACCTCCACCGCGCTGTACGGCCGGGTGTTCTACAAGGCGCTGTCGACGAAGAACTTCTACTCGGCCAGCACGGTCGACCAGATGCCCAAGCACGTGTCCGCGGGTTACCTGTTCGGCGACCCGATGAGCATTCCCGTCCCGGACATCGACCGCACGGCGCACCTGGTGCTGCTCGGCGCGAACCCGCTGGTGTCCAACGGCAGCCTGATGACCGCCCCCGACATGCGCGGCAGGCTGAAGGCCCTGCAGGCCCGCGGCGGCAAGATCGTCGTGGTCGACCCCCGCCGCTCCCGCACCGCCGAGATGGCCGACGAACACCACGCCATCCGCCCCGGCACCGACGCGCTGCTGCTGTTCGCCCTGGTCAACACCCTCTTCGCCGAGAACCTGGTGAAGTTGGGCGCGCTCGCCGAGCACGTCACCGGGGTCGACGAGGTCCGCGAGTTGGCCGAGCCGTTCACCCCGGAGGCCGTCGCCCCGGTCACCGGTCTGGACGCTGACGCGATCCGCGCCATGGCCCGCGACCTGGCCGCCGCCGAGAGCGCCGCGGTGTACGGCCGCATCGGCACATCCACCCAGGCGTTCGGCACCCTGGCGAACTGGCTGGTCGACGTGCTGAACGTGCTGACCGGCAACCTCGACCGCCCCGGCGGCGCCATGTTCCCCCTCGCCGCCGCGGGCCAGGCGAACGTGCGCCCCGGCCGCAGGCGCGGCTTCGCCCACGGCCGCTGGCGCAGCCGCGTCCGCGACCTGCCCGAGGTCCTCGGCGAATTCCCCGTCGCCACCCTGGCCGACGAGATCCTGACCCCGGGTGAGGGCCAGGTGCGCGCGCTGATCACGGTGTGCGGGAATCCGTGCCTGAGCACGCCGAACTCCGACCGCCTCGCGGAGGCCCTCGACGGCCTCGATTTCATGGTCTCCCTGGACGTGTACCTGAACGAGACGAGCAGACACGCCGACGTGATCCTGCCCGGCCCGTCCCCGCTGGAACGCGCGCACTACGACGTGGCGCTGTACCAGTTCGCGGTCCGCAACGTCGCCAACTGGACGGCGGCGGCACTGCCTTCCGACCAGCCGCAGGAGTGGGAGACCTTGCTGCGGTTGACCGGGATCATCATGGGGGCCGGGGCTGACGTGGCGGCGATGGATGACTTCGTGGCGGCCCAGTTCGCCGAGCGGATGGACGTCGAGCCGGACCCGACGCTGGTCGGCCCGGAGCGGTTGATCGACCTGCTGCTGCGCAGTGGGCCGTACAAGGTGACGCTGGCGGAGTTGAAGGCGGCGCCGCACGGGATCGACTTCGGCCCGCTCCAGCCACGAATTCCGGACGTGCTGGCGACACCGAGCGGGATGATCGAGTTGGCTGCGCCTGCTTTGGTTGAGGACGTTCCCCGGTTGGCCGCCGAGCTTTCTACTGTCCCAAATGGACAGATGCTGCTGATCGGGCGGCGACAGTTGGGGTCGAACAACTCCTGGATGCACAACCTGGAACCGTTGGTGAAGGGGAAGAACCGCTGCACGGCCCAGGTGAATCCGGTGGACGCGGAACGACTTGGGTTGACCGACGGCGAAGAGGCGACTGTTCGGTCGAGGACCGGGAAGCTGCGGGTGCCTATCGAGGTCACGGACACCATTCGGGCGGGCGTGATCAGCATTCCGCATGGTTGGGGCCACGACCAGGCCGGAACCCGCACAGCAGTGGCAACGGCCCACGCAGGCGTCAATTCCAACCAACTGGCAGACGAACTCCTAATCGACACCCTGTCGGGCAATGCAGTACTGAATGGCATCCCAGTCGAAGTGACGCCAAACTAGGCGCATGAATTCACGGGATATACCCGACGAGGTCGACCAACCCACCGACGTCGCGCGTGTCTCGACCACCGCCGACCACCTGGCTTCCTACGTACCGCCCGCCGGAACCGGAGTGTCGCTCGACGAAGCGACTACAGCGGTCCGCGTAGTACGAGAGGCTCCATGAGCCTCGACGTCATCGATGCCTTCGGTCCCGCGTAGCCACATGAAACCCACGGTGATCGAGCGGTAAACCGCCATATCGCCTTGTTCGCGCCCGCACACCTCGACGCCGAGGTCATCTCCGCGCTGCGGGGGATGGCCATGGGGAACGACGTCCTCGCCGGGGCAGCGCCTCGTGCGCCGCAGCATCTCGCGGGATTCCCGATCCGCCGCATGCCGATCTCGCCCCTGCTGCAACGAATGTGGGAGCTGCGGCACAACATCACGCCCTACGACGCGGCTTATGTCGCGCTCGCCGAGCGAATCGAGAGCCCGCTTATCACCTGCGACGCCAAGCCGGCAGCGGCCCCGGAGCCCTGTGCCGATTCGATCTCGTCAATTGACGAATCAGTCCACCGTGAATGGGTCGTACGTGATGTGGTCCAGGGGGGTGCCTGCCACCAGCATTCGGGAGACGGTGGAGCGGATCATGCCTGGGGAGCCGGAGACCAGGACGTCCCTGTCCGCCCAGGCGCCATAGCGGGTTACTACGTCCGCCAAGGTTCCCTGTTCCACGCCGGGGACGTTCGGTTCCTCCAGGACTGGAACCACCGTCAGCCAAGGGTTTACCGACGCGATGTTCTGCAGGTTCTGCACGTCGTAGAGATCCTGGCGCACCCGGCCGCCGATAAACAAATGCACGTGTGGGTTCTCGCCCCATTGGGCGAGGTGGTCGATGATCGCCCGCATCGGCGATAAACCGGTTCCGCCCGCGACCATCAGGACGTCGCGACCGTTTTCCCGGTCCACCGCGATTCGGCCCATCGGGGGCCCCATTTTCCAGACATCGCCGAGTTTCGCGTGGGCCACGATCGACCTGCTCACCCAGCCACCTTCGACGCCGCGGATGTGGAAGTCGATGGTGCCGTCGGGGCGTGGGGCGTTCGCCGGCGTCAGGTAGCGCCAGAGACGCGGACGCTGGGGGACTTCGACACTCAGGTACTGGCCGGGCTGATAGGGCACGGGGTAGTGCGGGCGGACCCGGACGACGCCCAGGTCCCAGCCGATCCGTTCATGGGAGACGACTTCGGCGTGCCAGTACGCCGGGCCCTCGTCCGCGGCGGCGGCGTCCAGCATGGCGCGAGCCATGATCGTGTATGCCTCGGCCCACGCGCGTTCCACCTCGTCGGTCCACGCGTCGCCCGCGTACTTCTTGACCGAGGAGATCAGGGCCATGCCGACGGCTTCGTAGTGGGTGCTGACGACGCCGAACTTGCGGTGGTCGCGGCCGAGTTGCTGGAGGAAGGGGACGAGGTCGTCCGGGCGGTCGACCATCTGCACCACGTGCACGAGCGCGCGGAGCAGGCGGGAGCGCTGGACCTGCATGTTGGCCGGGAACATCTCGCGGATGGACGGCTCGATCGTGAACAGCATCCCGTAGAAGAACTGCGCGACCTGCTCGGCGTTGGGCTCGACGACCGCGAAGCTCTCGCGGACGAGCCGCACCATCGTGGACACGGCGGTTGGGGACTCGATCCGGGGCTGTGAGGCCGGGATGGGGCTCACCAGGGCGTTGGCTGTCATGGTCGGGGGGTCGACTCCACCTCTCGTGCGCCGGGTAAGCCTGCACCACGCTACTAGGTCTTGCGTCCCCCGACGGAGTGTCAACAGTAGTCGGATTCCAGGAAATGGCGCCAAGGATCACCCCAAGGTGGGCCGTATCCTCACGCTAGGTGATCACTATTCGGCCTATCGGGGGACAGCCAGCCGGGGCAATTGGCATTCGGCTGATAGCGGTAATCGTTTGGCGAGACCAACGTTCATCCGCGTGCGACCGGCGGATAACGTTCCGTGTGTGACTCAGGACCGCGAGGACGCCGCCCACGATCTCGAACGTGAGTTGTCGAAGCTGTTCGGCCGCGCCCGCAGTGTGTCGCTGACCCTCGCGGCCAAGATCCACCCGGGGCTCGACGGGGCGTCCTACGCGCTGCTGCTCCACCTGATGGACATCGGCCCGGTCCGGGCCGCGGACGTCGTCGAGCGGACCGGGCTCGACAAGTCGACCGTCAGCAGGCAGGTCGCCCGGCTCGAGGAACTCGATCTCATCGAACGCGTCCCCGACCCGTCCGACGGGCGGGCCCGCCTGGTCCAGCTGACCACCGTCGGCACCGAGCGCCTGGACAAGGTCCGCGCCGACCGCCGCCGCCAGCTCCGCGAGAAGTTCGACGAGTGGCCGACCGGCGACCTTCGCGAGTTCGCCCGCCTGCTGGGCAAGCTCAACGACGCCCTGTGATCCGGTTCACCTTCTAGTCGCTTTGTCGCCCGGTCCGGTTTCCCCAGCTCCGGGCCGGTTTGGTGGGCATTGCGTGACCACGATCGGCTGATTTACCACCCGGATGGCGGCTTCCCACAATCGTGTGAACTGTCTTGGGGAGAACTTCACCCACCGCCTGTGGATGGGCTCCTGGGCTTTGTGGATAACTGACCCCCTGGTGTGGACAGACCGCGAAAGTCCCGGTTGCGCTGGGTGGGTGACCCGGCGAAGGTGGGCGGAAAGCGGATCTTCGACCAGGAAACCCGCTGTTCATCCAGCACACCGGGACGCCGGAGTGGCCCACGTCTTAGAGTTGAGCGGAACTGACTCAACTTTTCGCGCGTTGGACCCGGTGACATGCACGTACCGACCGAGGTGGGAGATGGACGCGTTCAACCCGACGACCAAGACACAGGCGGCGATCTCGGCGGCGGCGCAGGCCGCGTCGGCCGCCGGTAATCCCGACATCCGCCCGGTGCACCTGCTCGGCGCGCTGCTGGCGCAGGCCGACGGGCTGACCGCACCGCTGCTCACCGCCGTGGGCGCCGACCCGAACATCGTGCGCAAGGAGCTGGAGCCGCTCGCGCGCGCCCTGCCGTCCGCGGTGGGCGCGACTGTCTCCTCCCCGCAGTTGGCGCAGGGCGCGCTGCGGGCGATCACGCACGCGCAGAAGCTCGCCACCGAGATGGGCGACGAGTACGTCTCCACCGAGCACCTGCTCGTCGGTCTGGCCGCTGAGGGCGGGGACGTCGCCGAGGTGCTCAAGCGCCATGGGGCGACGGCCGACGCGCTGCGGGAGGCGTTCGCCAAGGTGCGCGGGTCCGCGCGCGTGTCCAGCCCCGACCCGGAGGGCACCTACCAGGCGCTGGAGAAGTACGGCGTCGACCTGACCGACCGCGCGCGCAAGGGCGAGTTGGACCCGGTGATCGGGCGCGACACCGAGATCCGCCGGGTCGTGCAGGTGCTTTCGCGCCGCACGAAGAACAACCCGGTGCTGATCGGCGAGCCCGGCGTCGGCAAGACCGCGATCGTGGAGGGCCTCGCCCAGCGGATCATCGCCGGTGACGTGCCAGAGTCGCTGCGCGGCAAGCGGGTCGTCGGGCTCGACCTCGGCGCCATGGTTGCCGGGGCGAAGTTCCGCGGTGAGTTCGAGGAGCGGCTCAAGGCCGTCCTCAAGGAGATCACCGACTCCGCGGGCCAGGTCATCACCTTCATCGACGAGCTGCACACCATCGTCGGCGCGGGCGCGACCGGCGAGGGCGCGATGGACGCGGGCAACATGATCAAGCCGATGCTGGCCCGCGGCGAGCTGCGCATGGTCGGCGCGACCACGCTCGACGAGTACCGCCAGCACATCGAGAAGGACCCGGCGCTGGAGCGGCGGTTCCAGCAGGTGCTGGTCGGCGAGCCCTCGGTCGAGGACACCATCGGCATCCTGCGCGGTCTCAAGGAGCGCTACGAGGTCCACCACGGTGTCCGCATCACCGACACCGCGCTCGTCGCCGCCGCCACCCTGTCCGACCGCTACATCACCGCCCGCTTCCTGCCGGACAAGGCGATCGACCTCGTCGACGAGGCCGCGTCGCGGCTGCGCATGGAGATCGACTCGCGGCCGGTGGAGATCGACGTGGTCGAGCGCGCGGTGCGGCGGCTGGAGATCGAGGAGATGGCGCTGTCCAAAGAGGACGACGCCGCATCCCGCGAGCGGCTGGCCGCGCTGCGCGCCGAGCTGGCCGAGAAGCGCGAGACGCTGGCCGGGCTCACCGCCCGCTGGCAGAACGAGAAGGGCTCGATCGACAAGGTCCGCGAGCTGAAGGAGCAGCTGGAGTCCCTGCGCGGCGAGTCGGAGCGCGCCGAGCGCGACGGCGACCTCGGCCGGGCCGCCGAGCTGCGCTACGGCCGCATCCCCGCCCTGGAGAAGCAGCTCGACGCCGCCACCGAGGCCACGGCCAACACCGGCGAAGAGGTCATGCTCAAGGAGGAGGTCGGCCCCGACGACGTGGCCGAGGTCGTCTCCGCGTGGACCGGCATCCCCGCGGGCCGCATGCTCGAAGGCGAGACCCACAAGCTGCTGCGCATGGAGGACGCGATCACCTCCCGCGTCGTCGGCCAGGCCGAGGCGGTGCGCGCGGTGTCCGACGCGGTCCGCCGGGCCCGCGCGGGTGTCGCCGACCCGGACCGCCCGACCGGCTCGTTCCTGTTCCTCGGCCCGACCGGTGTCGGCAAGACCGAGCTGGCCAAGGCGCTGGCGGAGTTCCTGTTCGACGATGAGCGGGCGATGATCCGCATCGACATGAGCGAGTACGCCGAGAAGCACTCGGTGGCCCGCCTGGTCGGCGCCCCGCCCGGCTACGTCGGCTACGACCAGGGCGGCCAGCTCACCGAGTCGGTCCGCCGCCGCCCGTACAGCGTCGTGCTGCTCGACGAGGTGGAGAAGGCTCACCCGGACGTGTTCGACGTGCTGCTGCAGGTGCTCGACGACGGCCGCCTGACCGACGGCCAGGGCCGCACGGTCGACTTCCGCAACACGATCCTGGTGCTGACGTCGAACCTGGGCTCCCAGGCCATCGCCGACGCCAACCTCGACGAGCGGCAGCGCAAGGACGCGGTCATGGCCGTGGTGCAGCGGCACTTCAAGCCGGAGTTCCTCAACCGGCTCGACGACGTCGTGGTGTTCCACCAGCTGGCCACCGAGGAGCTGACGTCGATCGTCGACATCCAGATCGGCAGGCTCGGCCGCAGGCTGGCCCAGCGTCGGCTCACCCTGGAGGTCACCCCGGCGGCGCGCGACTGGCTGGCGATCAACGGGTTCGACCCGGTCTACGGCGCCCGCCCGCTGCGGCGGCTGGTGTCGAGCGCGATCGGCGACCAACTGGCCAAGGCACTGCTCGCGGGCGACATCCGCGACGGCGACACCGTCCAGGTCGACGTCATCGCCGACAACAGCGCCCTGACCGTGGCCAAGGGCTAAGGGGAGAGGGGCCGCCTCCAACCGCGACTAGTCCGTCTCCCCGAAATTCTTGGTCCGGGTCACCTCTGTCGGTACCGCGCGGACGGTGGGTAACCGTGGCCGACCGCCGTCACGGCGCCCCTTAGGTGCGGTTCCGTCGTTGGCGATAACCAAAAGGGGAGAGAGGCCGCCTCCAACCGCGGCCCCTCTCCACTGCTTATCGTGCCGCAGTGGCCACCGCGGCACCGAACGCGGCCATCCCTTGGGCGTTCGGGTGCAGGGGCGCGGCGGGCGCGGTCGGGATCAGGCCCTCGATGTAGCGGGCGCTGGGCGCCGCGCACGTGTCGTGTCCGACTGAGACGGCCGCGGTGTCGACGAAGGTCGCGCCCGCCGCGATGGCCTGGGCGCGCATGGTCGCGCTCAGGTAGTTCACCGCGCTCTGGATGTAGTCGGCGTCGCGCGCCCAGATCGGCTGGGTCGGGTAGCAGCCGCCGGGCTTGATGTAGGTGGCGTAGCCGACCACCAGCACCTTGGCGTGCGGCGCGCGGCGCTTGATCTCGGCGAGGGCGCCCGCGAACGTCGGTGCCCACGCGTCGATGGCGGCCTTCAGCTTGTCGCCGCCCGCCGTCAGCCGGTCCTTGCAGGACAGTCCGAACGGCTCGGGGAAGACGTTGAGGCAGCCCAGCGCCTCCTGGACCAGCCCGATGTCGTTGCCGCCGATGGTCAGGCTGACCAGGTCGGTCTCGGCGTTGAGCGAGTTGTACTGCGGGGCGACGTAGCCGAACTGCCTTCCAGCGAAGTCGCTCACCTTCGCCCCGGAACAGCTGACGTCGGTCAGCTTCGCGCCGAGCGCCTCGGCCGCGACGGCGGGGTAGTTGTTGGTGGAGCGCGCACACGCCAGGTTCGGGTCCTGCCAGGGGATCAGCGGACCGGCGGCGAACGAGTCGCCCAGTGCGACGTAGTCCAGTACCTCGGCCGCCTGCGCCGCCGGGGCGACCAGCGTTCCGAGTCCGACCGCGGCGGCGACAGCCATCCCACGTACACGCATCCCGACCTCCGAGAAGTTTGTTACCGGCAGGTAATCTACAGATCACATAATGGAGGTCACAGCAGTTCGGCGGCCCTGGATGTTTCCCCAAAATTCGTGAGGTTCATTGTGATGGATCACAAGACCATCGAGTTCGGTGGGCTTCCCCTGCACCAACGGCTGCTGTCCGACCTGCCCCAGATCACCCGGCTCGTGCTCGACCGGCTGGTCGAGGATCTCCCGGTCTACCGGTCGATGCCCGCCGAGCTGCTGACCGGCGACGTCCAGCGGATCGTGGAGACGATCCTGCGCGCGTTCGTCGCGGTCCTGCGCACCGGCGAGCTGCCCACCCAGGACCAGCTCGACACGGTCCGACGATCCGCGGCGCGGCGGGCGGAGGAGGGCATCCCGATCGACGCGGTGACCGGCGCGTACTTCCTCGGCTTCCAGGCGACCTTCGAGCACCTGACGCCCTTGGCCCGGCCGGAGGAACTGGAGGACATCCTCGTCGCCCACCGGCTGATGATCAGTTACCTGCGGCTCGCCACAGGCGCCGTCGCGGCCGGGTATGTCGGCGAGCGCCAAGCGGTGTCCGGCGAGGAGCACGCGGCGAAGCAGACCCTGCTCACCGCGCTGCTCGAAGGCCAGCCGATCGAGCAGGCCGCCCGCCAGGCCGGGATCGAGCCGCCCGCGACGTACCTGGTGCTGAGCCTGACCGTGGGCGCCCACCCCGACGAGTCCCGCCCCGGCGTCGATCCGCTGGTCGTCGGCAGGCGCAAGCTCCGCAGGCTGCGCGGCGAACTCGACCAGCGCACCCACGGCCTGTCACTGTCCACGTTGTCCGTCGACGGTGGACTGGCCTTGGTGCCCGCCGCCGAACCCGACTGGCCGTGGCTGCGGTCGGTCGTGGCCGACCTGGCCAAGGCCGCGGTCGCCCCGGTCACCGCCGCGGTGGTCCCGGCCGCGCCCGCCGACGTCCCCGCCGCCGCCCGCCTGGCGGGCGAGCTGCGTGACGTGATCACCGCGTACGGCAAGCCACCCGGCCTGTACCGGCTGGGCGATCTGCTCGTGGAGTACCAGCTCACCCGGCCGAGCCCGGCCCGCGACCAGCTCGCCACCCTCCTCGAACCCGCCGCGGCCAAACCCGATCTGCTCGACACGCTGCGGGTCTACCTGTCCACCGGCCTCAACCGCAGGCGCGCGGCCACCGAGCTGCGCGTCCACCCCAACACCGTCGACTACCGGCTGCGCAAGATCGCCACGCTGACCGGCCTCGATGTGGGCCGCGACCAGGACCTGCTGACCGTCCGGGCGGCACTGTCGGCCCACGACTCGGCTCGCTGAACAAGGAAAGAACGCCAGCCACGCCCCCGTGATCTTGAACACCGCGCGCAGCCGACTACGCTGCTGGACGTGGGCATACCCGCGTGGATCTGGTTCGTCATCGCCGCGGTCGCGTTCATCGCGGGCGGCCTCTTCTTGCTGCGCGACCGCGCCGTGCTGACCTCGCGCAACCGCGAGCGGCGGCGCTGGGCGGCGCTGCGCGGCTGGCAGTTCGCCGAGACCGACCCCGACCTGCCGCAAACGTGGTCCGGCGGCGCGATCGCGTACTACGCCGACAGCGTGGCCCGCGACGTCGTCACCGGCTCGACCTTCACCGCCGACGGCAGGCGCCGGGTCTACGTGTTCGACCTGGAGGCGGGCGGCCGGGTCAACACGGTGATCGCCGCGGTGCAGTGCCGACGCGTGCACCCGGTCGTGGTGGAGCTGTGGGTGCCGAGCACCCCGTTCCAGCGCGAGCACATGCCGGAGCTGCTCGGCCCGGTCGGCCAGCGCTACGCCTTCGTCTCCGACATCTCCGGCGCCCGCGCGATGATCACCCCCGACCTGGTCGACGCCACCGAGGAGATCGGCCAGGACATCGCCGTCGCGTGGATCGAGCAGGGCTGGGTGCTGGCCGCGGCCGCCCCCAACTCCAGTCCGTCCCGCCTGGAGCGCCTGCTGCGCGGCATCGGCGAGATCGCCGACGTGGTCGACCCGTTCGACGCCGAGGCGCAGCCGATCCTCGACCCGGAGTCGATCAAGCGCATCGAGGGCTGAACCCTCCCCAGCGGGATTACCACCCAGTAGGTTGATCTCATGCCTACTGCGCTCATCACCGGTGCCACCGCGGGTATCGGCGCGGCCTTCGCCCGCAAGCTCGCCGCCGACGGCTACGACCTGGTCCTGGTCGCCCGGACCACCGAGCGGCTCAAGGAGGCCGCGGGCGCGCTGACCGCCGCGCACGGGGTCCAGGTGCAGACGATGACGGCCGACCTTGCCACGACCCGGGCGCGCAAGCGGGTCGAGGAGCGGCTGGCCGACGCGGACAAGCCGATCGACCTGCTGGTCAACAACGCGGGCTTCGGTACCGCGACCCCGTTCCCCGATGCCGACACCGACGCGCTCCAGTCGCAGCTCGACGTCAACGTCACCACGGTGATGCGGCTGACGAAGGCGGCGGTGCCGGGCATGATCGCGCGCGGCCACGGCGGCGTGGTCAACGTCTCCAGTGTCGCGGGGTACTTCCCGTCGACCGGCCCGGCCTACTCGGCGACCAAGGCGTACGTGACGGCGCTGTCCGAGGGCCTGGCCACGACGCTGGCGGGCACGGGCGTGCGGGTTGTCGCGCTGTGTCCCGGTTTCACCCACACGGAGTTCCACGCGCGGGTCGGCGAGGACGTCTCGCGCATCCCCGAGTTCCTCTGGCTCGACGCCGACCGCGTGGTCGCCGACTGCCTCGACGACCTGCGCCACGGCAAGTCCCGCTCGATCCCCGGCGCCCAGTACAAGGCACTTGTCGGGTTCGCGAAATACGTTCCCCGCGGCCTGCTGCGTGTTCTTGAGAAGCGCGCCGCCGCGGGGCGCAAGCGGGGTTAGGCTCGCGCCATGACGAACCCTCAGCCGGGGTGGTACCCCGACAACCCAGGCTCCTCGACGCTGCGCTGGTGGGACGGTACTCAGTGGACCGCCCATACCCAGCAGGCCCAGCAGGCGCCGCGCAGTGACGCGAGCGCGTGGGAGCTGTCGCTGGAGGGTCAGCACGACCCGAGCAAGATCAAGGAGCAGCAGCGCAAGGCCGGGGTGGGGCAGGTCGGCCAGGGCGGCGGCACGCTGTTCAGCGAGCCCGTGCTCGTGGTGAACCAGAAGGTCAAGCTGATCGAGATGGCCGCCGAGTACTCGGTGTCCGACCAGCACGGCCGCCAGATCGGGTTCGTCGCCCAGGTCGGGCAGAGCACGCTGAAGAAGGTCGTGCGCTTCCTCGGCGAGTACGACCAGTTCTTCACCCACAAGTACGAGGTCCGCGACGTCAACCACCAGCCGGTGCTCGTGCTGACCCGGCCACGCAAGGTGTTCAAGTCGCGGATGATCGTGGAGCGGCCCAACGGCCAGCCCGTCGGCGAGATCGTGCAGGACAACGTCTTCGGCAAGATCCGCTTCTCGTTCATCGTCAACGGCCAGCAGATCGGCGGCATCCAGGCGGAGAACTGGCGGGCGTGGAACTTCGCGATCCTCGACCACACCGGGCAGGAGGTCGCGCGGATCACCAAGACGTTCGAGGGCTTCGCGAAGACGCTGTTCACCACGGCCGACAACTACGTGCTGCAGATCCACCGGCAGCTGCCCGACCCGCTGATCAGCATGGTCGTCGCGTCGGCGCTCACCGTCGACACGGCGCTCAAGCAGGACAGTCGCGGGTTCAACTGACCGGCGTGAGAGGCTACGGACCCGTGCGAACCGCTCCGACTGTCGACTTGGCCGCCAAGGGTGAACTGGCCCGCCTCGTCTCCGAACTCGCCGTTGTCCACGGCCGCGTCACGCTGGCCTCGGGCAAGGAGGCCGACTACTACGTCGACCTCCGCCGCGCCACGCTGCACCACGCCGCCGCGCCCCTGATCGGCCGCCTGCTCCGCCAGGCCACCGCCGACTGGGACTACGTCGCCGCCGGTGGCCTCACCCTGGGCGCCGACCCGGTGGCCCTGGCGATGATGCACGCGGCGGCCAACGCCGGTGAGGTCCTCGACGCCTTCGTGGTGCGCAAGGCACTGAAGGAACACGGGATGCAGCGCCGCATCGAGGGCATCGAGGTCGCGGGGCAGCGGGTGCTGGCGGTGGAGGACACCTCCACCACCGGCGGCAGCGTCCTGACGGCCGTGGACGCGCTCGACGAAGCGGGTGCGATCGTGGTCGGCGTGGCCACTGTCGTGGACCGCGGAACCGGCGCCCGCGAGGCCATCGAGGCCCGCGGCATCCCCTATCGCTACTTGCTTGATCTTTCGGATCTGGGGCTTTCTGACCAGTGATTTCTTCTTGTCCCAGGTACCGTGGGAGGTACCTGGGGCAGGAGGGTGCGCATGGCCGGTGTGCTCGCCGGGGCGACGATGGTCGTGCACTTCGCCGCGCTGCTCTACATCGGTCTAGGTGGCTTCCTCGCCTGGAAATGGCCCAGGTCGATCTTCCTGCACGTGTTCTTCGCGGCGTGGGGCGTGCTGGTCAACGTCTTCCCGATCCCGTGCCCGCTCACCGCGCTGGAGAACTATTTCCGCAGGCAGCAGGGCCTGGGCGATCTTCCAGGCGGCTTCAACGAGCACTACATCATCGGGGTCCTGTTCCCCGCCGACTACATTCACGTCGTGGCAATCGGAGCGCTGATAGTGCTGATCGTGTCGTACGTGGGCGCCTACCTCAGGTGGCGCACGCCCACGGTCGCCGCCAAGTGACCGGCCCGACCGAGTGGGTGTTCGGCGAGCCGGTCGGCGTCGGCCCATGGGAAGGCCCGTGGCCGACGGACCCCCGGTACGACCCGGAACTCCTGGCTGAGGGCGACCGCCGCAACGTCGTCGACCACTACCGGTACTGGCGGCGCGACGCCGTGGTGGCCGACCTCGACGCGCGGCGGCACGACTTCCACGTGGCGATCGAGAACTTCCAGCACGACCACAACATCGGCACCGTCGTGCGCACCGCCAACGCCTTCGCGGCCCGCGCCGTGCACATCGTCGGCAGGCGGCGGTGGAACCGGCGTGGCGCGATGGTGACCGACCGGTACCAGCACGTCGACCACCACGCGTCGGTCGACTCGCTGCTGGAGTTCGCGCGGGCCGAGGGCCTGGCCGTGGTCGGCGTCGACAACACGGCGGGCTCCACCCCGATCGAGACGACCGAGCTGCCGCGGCGGTGTGTGCTGGTCTTCGGCCAGGAAGGGCCCGGGCTGACAGCCGAGGCGCGCGCGGGCGCGGACCTGCTCGTGTCGATCGCCCAGTTCGGCTCGACGCGCTCGATCAACGCGGGCGTGGCGGCGGGGATCGTGATGCACGCCTGGGTCCGCGAGCACGCGGACCTCAAGACGGCCTGGTAGTTCAGCGCCGCGGCTGCGGGCGCCACACCACAAGCGCGGTCTGCTGCCGGACCGGCACCAGGTCGTTGCGGTAGGACTTGTGGATCGCGGCGGCGGCCTGCTCGGCGGCGGCGTACGCGGCGGCGATCTCCTCGGTCAGCTCGGCGATCCGGCCGCGGAGCGCGTCGACCTCGTTCTCCAGCTCGATGATGCGCTTGATGCCCGCGAGGTTCACACCGGCCTCTTGGGACAGTCGCTGCACCTCGCGCAGCAGGGCGATATCCCGCATGGAATACCGCCTGCCGCCGCCAGGGGTCCGGCCGGGCGACACCAGGCCCTGCCGGTCGTAGCTGCGCAGCGTCTGGGCGTGGAGCCCGGACAGCTGCGCGGCCACCGAGATCACGAAGACCGGGGTGTCCTCGTCGGCACCATGGGGGAACGGGTTCACGACTCCCTCGCCTTCTGCACCATCGCCGTCAACTCGGGCCGCGGGTCCTCGCCGTCGATGGTGGCCGCGAAGGCCTCCAGCGCCGACTTGGCCGCGTCGTCGAGCGTGGGCGGCACAGTTACCGCGAGTGTGACCAGCAGGTCGCCCGCCTGCCCGTCGCGCTTCACCACGCCCTTGCCCCGGACCCGCAGCACCCGCCCAGAGGCCGTACCCGGGGCCACCCGCAGCGAAACAGGGGCGTCCAGCGTGGGCACCGTGAGCGTCGTGCCGAGCGCGAGCTCCGGGTAGGTCACCGGAACCTTGAGCGTGAGGTCGTTGCCGCTGCGGCCGAACACCGGGTGCGGCGTGACGTGCACGCGCACGTACAGGTCGCCCGCCGCGGCGCCGTTGCGTCCCGGTTCCCCTTGCCCGGCAAGGCGAATCCGCTGGTCGTCCTCGACCCCGGCCGGGATGCGGACGGTCAGGGTGCGCGTCTTCGTGCTGACACCCTCGCCGCCGCAGTCGACACACGGGTCGTCGATCAGCCGACCCGTGCCGCGGCAGTCGCGGCACGGCTCGGAGAAGGCGAACGCGCCCTGGCTGCGGCTGACCAGGCCCGCGCCGCCGCAGGTCTCACAGACCTTCGGCACGCTGCCCGGCCGGGCACCCGACCCGTGGCACGTGTCGCAAGTGGACGGACTGGACAGCCGCAGCGGCACCGTGGCGCCCTTCACGGCCTCCAGGAAGTCGATGCGGACCTCGGTCTCGACATCGGCACCCCGCCGAGGCCGGGTGCTCGACGCCGTGGCGCCCGCGCGGCTGCGGCCGAACAGGTTGCCCAGCAGGTCGGAGAACCCGCCGCCACCGGCACCGAAGTTGCCCTGGCCGCCCTGCCCGCCGAACACGTCGCCGAAGTCGAAGCTGCTGCCCGAGCCGAAGCCGCCCGGGCGGAACCCCGACGAGCCGAACATCGAGCGGGCCTCGTCGTACTGCTTGCGCTTGTCCGGGTCGCCCAGGACGCCGTATGCCTCCGACACCGACTTGAAGCGGGCCTCGGCGTCGGTGTTGCCCGGGTTGGCGTCCGGGTGCAGCTCGCGGGCGAGCTTGCGGTAAGCCTTCTTGATCTCCGCGTCGCTCGCGTCGGAGGAGACGCCCAGCTCGCGATAGAAGTCCTTGTCGATCCAGTCCCTAGCACTCACCGGACGTCCCCTCCTTCCGCTCAGTTCTCTTCTTGCTCGGCTTCGACAACGCCGTCCACAACCGCTGCGGGGGTTTCCGCGTCGGTGACCGCGACGAGGGCCGCGCGCACGACGCGGTCGCCGAAGCGGTAGCCGCGGCGCAGGACGCCGGTGACCGTGGGGCCGTCGACCTCGGTGGAGGTGTTGTGCTGCACGGCCTCGTGCACCGACGGGTCGAACGGCTCGCCCTCGTGGCCGAACGGTTCGAGGCCCGACTTCTGCAGCGTGGCGGCGAGCTTCTCGGCCACCGCCTTGAACGCGCCGGTCAGGTCGCCGTGGGCGGCGGCCCGCTCGATGTCGTCGAGGACGGACAGCAGCTCGGTGACGACCTGCCCCTTGGCCGCGGTGGCCACGACCTCGCGGTCGCGGTCGACGCGCTTGCGGTAGTTGGCGTACTCGGCCTGCAGGCGCTGCAGGTCGGCGGTGCGCTCGTCGAGCTGGGCCTTGAACTCGGCGGCCGGGTCGACCTCGGGAACGGCCTCCGGCTCGGTCGGGGCGTGGGTGCCCGCCGGGGCGGGCACCTCCGCTTCCTCCGAACCGGTGCGGACCTGCCCGGTGTCCGGGTCGATCCGCCGCCGATCACGCACGACGACCCGCGGCTCTTCGCCCTCAGGGTTGTTGTGCTGATCGGTCACTTTGGTCCCTCGCTCCCGCTCGGCCCCGTTCCAACGGTCCCTGTGTCGATTGGTGAACTCGCAAGCTCGTTCACTTCTTGTCCTTCTCGTCGTCCACGATCTCGGCGTCGACCACGTCGTCCGCCGCGTCGGCGGGCTTCGCGTCGGAAGCCTGGCCGTCGCCCGCGGCCGCCTCGGCGCCCGTGTTGGCGTAGAGGGCCGCCCCCATCGTCTGCGACTCGGTGGCGAGCTTCTCCATCGCGGCCTTGATGGCGGCGATGTCGGTGCCCGCGAGCGCGGTGTTGGCCTCGATGATCGCGGCGTTGACCTTCTCCTTGGCCTCGGCCGGGATCTTCTCCTCGTTGTCCTTGACGAACTTCTCCGTCTGGTAGACGAGGGTCTCGGCCTGGTTGCGGACCTCGGCCTCTTCGCGACGCTTCTTGTCTTCCTCCGCGTGCGCCTCGGCGTCCTTGACCATGCGGTCGATGTCTTCCTTCGGCAGCGCGGAGCCGCCGGTGATCGTCATCGACTGCTCCTTGCCGGTGCCGAGGTCCTTCGCGCCGACGTGGACGATGCCGTTCGCGTCGATGTCGAAGGTGACCTCGATCTGCGGCACGCCACGCGGGGCGGGCGGCAGGCCGGTCAGGTCGAAGGTGCCGAGCTTCTTGTTGTCGGCGGCGAAGTCGCGCTCACCCTGGAACACCTGGATGCCCACGGTGGTCTGGTTGTCGTCGGCGGTGGAGAAGATCTCCGAGCGCTTGGTCGGGATGGTGGTGTTGCGCTCGATGAGCTTGGTGAACACCCCGCCCTTGGTCTCGATGCCCAGCGACAGCGGCGTGACGTCGAGCAGCAGGACGTCCTTGACCTCGCCCTTGAGCACACCGGCCTGCAGCGCGGCGCCGACGGCGACGACCTCGTCCGGGTTGACGCCCTTGTTCGCCTCGCGGCCGCCGGTCAGCTCCTTGACCAGCTCGGCGACGGCGGGCATGCGCGTCGAGCCACCGACGAGCACGACGTGGTCGATGTCGCCGACCGAGACGCCCGCGTCCTTGACGACGTTGTTGAACGGCGCGCGGGTGCGGTCGAGCAGGTCGGCGGTGATGCGCTGGAACTCGGCCCTGGTCAGGGTCTCGTCCAGGAACATCGGGTTCTTGTCGGCGTCGACGGTGATGTAGGGCAGGTTGATGTTGGCGCTGTTCGAGCTGGACAGCTCGATCTTCGCCTTCTCCGCGGCCTCGCGGATGCGCTGCAGCGCCATCTTGTCCTTGGTCAGGTCGATGCCGTTGCTCGCCTTGAACTTCTCGACCAGCCAGTCGACGATGCGCTGGTCCCAGTCGTCGCCACCGAGGTGGTTGTCGCCGGAGGTGGCGCGGACCTCGACGACGCCGTCGCCGATCTCCAGCAGCGAGACGTCGAACGTGCCGCCGCCGAGGTCGAAGACGAGGATCGTCTGCTCCTTGGCGCCCTTGTCGAGCCCGTAGGCGAGGGCGGCCGCGGTGGGCTCGTTGACGATGCGCAGGACGTTGAGGCCCGCGATCTGCCCGGCCTCCTTGGTGGCCTGCCGCTGGGCGTCCTCGAAGTAGGCCGGGACGGTGATGACCGCGTCGGTGATCGTCTCACCGAGGTAGGCCTCGGCGTCGCGCTTCAGCTTCATCAGCACGCGCGCGCTGATCTCCTGCGCGGTGTACTTCTTGCCGTCGATCTCGGCGGTGTGCCAGTCCTCGCCCATGTGGCGCTTGATCGACCGGACAGTGCGGTCGACGTTGGTGACGGCCTGGTTCTTGGCGGGCTGGCCGACCAGAACCTCACCGTTCTTGGCGAACGCCACGATGGACGGAGTGGTCCGAGAACCCTCCGAGTTGGCGATGACCGTCGGTTCACCGCCCTCAAGGACGGCGACGACGGAGTTGGTCGTCCCCAGGTCGATGCCGACCGCACGCGCCATGGTTGTTCCTCCTGCTTGTAGCTGCTTCTGCGAAGTTGAGCCTACCGGACTCAGTCCTGAGACTTGAGCCGACTCCGCTCAACCTTCCTGAACCCCCAACGAGCGACCTTGGGCCGGTGTTCCCGACGTGACCGCCCCCACACGCGACAGCGGCGGCAGCCCCCTCGACTGCCGCCGCCGCCCCCCTGGTCAGCTGAACCGGATCGACACGTCCCCGCTGTCGGCCTTCACGTCGACGGTGTTGGCCGCCGACTCGTCGCTCTTGATCGCGCAGTCGAGGTCGCCGCTGTCGACCTCGGTGGTGACCTTGTAGCTGCCGTTGGGCACCGCGACGGACACCCCGCCGCTGTTGGACTCGGCGCGCACGTTGCCCACCTTGTCGAGCCGCACCTCGATGTCCCCCGACTCGGCCCCGATGTCGGCCGACCCGCCGATCCCCACGGCCTTGACGTCCCCGGAGTCGGCGTCCACGGCGATGTTGTCGCCGATGTCGACCAGCTCGACCCGCCCCGAGTTCGCCTCGACGTTGACCGTGCCGGTCACCTTGCGGACCGTCACGTCACCCGAGCTGGCCTTGAGGCTGACGGACTTGGCGCCCTCGACCGTGACATCCCCCGAGTCGATCTTGCCGGACACCGTCACCCCCTCCGGGACCACGACGTCGTAGTCGACCCAGCAGTTGCGCACCTGGCAGCCTTCGAGGACGAGGACGTCCCCGTCGACCCGGGAGGTCGCCCCCGGCTTGCCGCCGTTGTGGTGCACGGTCCGGTGGACGGAGGTCTGCCCGCCCGCCTTGATGTTGACCGACCCGGAGTCGCTGGCCACGAGGACCGACCGGATCGTCTGCTCCACCTTGACGTCGTCCGCGAACTGCTCGGTCACCATCCCGCAGGACGACAGCCACAGCACCGCGCCCGCGACCCCCATCACGGACACCCCCAGAACCTTCGCCCGACGCCCCATCGCGTTCCCCTCACCTCGAACCTTGACTGAGGAAGACGCTATTGAGGTGAGCGGACGGCCGGCATCAGGAATGCCCCCGAATCGACCCGGGGGTTATCCCTACCCTCACGCCTGCTTGTAGACGAGAACGTCACCGGTGGCGGTTACGTCGATGTGGTGCGGGGAGGTCGGGGCGGGCACGAACGGATTGCGCAGGATCCCGCCACCCGACACGGTGACGCGGTACTCGGCCTCGGGGAGCCGAACGACGACCCCTCCTCTGCTGACGATCCGGGCGCTGCCTGGTTCAGCCAGGTCGACATCGGCGTAGCCGAACGCGTCGATGTCGATCGGAAGACCGAGCTCGTGCCCGATGAGGTGCGCGCCGCCCTTCATCGCGACACCGCCGCGCACGTCGTCGACCAGGTAGTTCCCCATCCCATCGGGGACGGCCAGGCCGCCGCCGACGTCATCGACCGTGGTCTCGCCGACGATCATGTCCAGTGCGACATCGCCGCCGACGTGGGTCACCGCGACCTTCTCCGCCTCCCCATTGATCCGAACCGAACCCGATACGCCGGACACCGTGATGTTCCAGGCTTTGACGGTCACGTCGACCGACGCCGCCCCGGTCACCTCCAGTTCGGTCGGGACGCCGGTGACGACGAGGTCGCCCGCCGGGAGCGTCAGCTTGTACTCCACCGAGCAGAGCCGCTCTGGACACTCCTCCAGGACAAGCGCGTCGCCGTCGAGCCGATGGGACGGCCCGGTCGGGCCTGACGGGAACCCGTCCGGCCCCTCCCTGAAATACAAGGTCCGGGTCAGCTCCGGCCGATCACCGGCCACGATCTTGAGCGTGGTCTCGATCGCCACGTCGATCTTGCGCACGGTGCCAAGCGGAATCGTCTCGATCCGCCGTTCCTCAGCCGGGCCGCAGCCGGTGAGCGTGGTCGCAAGGCACACGAGCGCCGTCGCCGCGGCTTTCCACCGGATCACGGCTGCCCACCCAGCGCGACCTCCACAAGGTCGTCGATCAGCGACAGTTCGTCGGCGTCGGGTTCCCGTGCGGCGCCCAGCAGCTTTCTGGTGGCCAGGATCAGTTCCCGCGACGCGGCGGTTTCGGGGTCGGGGATGGGCAGTTTGGCGACGTACTGGGACATCCACCGCCGGCGTCCCGCGTACAGCTTGTTCCCGCAGACCTCGTCATAGAACCGCAGGCCGAGGCGCGAGTTCGCGACCGCCAGCATCAGGTACGCGATGTCTTCCCCCGTGTCGTCGAGTGAGATCCAATAGCAGTCGCCGTTGACGATCGCTCCGGTCTCGTCGATGGCGAATCGCGCGTTGACGCTGATGTCCGGGAAGACGATCTTGGGGGCGGCCCACAGCGCCGGTTTCTGCGGAACCCAGATCTCGTACCACTCGCGCCCGCCGTCGGTGACGTACTGGCGCCCCTTCAGCCGCTCGCCGTGCGATTCGAGGTACGCCATCGCGCGCGGGAAGCGGGACATGTCGACCAGGGTTCGCTTGGTCTGGGTCAGGTCGTACGGGTACAGGACCTTGGTGGCCAGGTGGTCGGAGATGCGCCACGGGGTCAGGTTGTGGTGGGTGATCAGCGGCAGCAGGAGATCGCTCTCAACCGGAGGGATCCCGATGAAGACCCGGTCGGCGGTCGTCTTGATGCCCACGCGGATCTTCGCGACGTCGCCGAAGGTGCGCCACGCCCGGATGCTCCGCAGCCAGGCGTCGCCCGCCCGGTGCGACAGGCGCCACGGGTCGGCGGGGGCGGCTGACTGGTTCAGCTTTCCGACTCTGACCGCGATCGGGCGGCCGTTGTGGTTCACCACGCTGTCACCGTCGGCGGCGAGCGCGTCGTACAGCCCTGCCTCGCTGTCGACCGGCCCCGCGTCCTCGTACGCCGAGGTGAACGAGCACTCGGCCGTCATGCTCGGGACACGGTTGAGCGCGATGACGATTGCCGGAAGCACAGCCGCGTCGAAGAGTTTGGTGTCGCCCAGGTCGTACAGCTCGACCGGCTGAAGCGCTGTCTGCAGCACAGTTCGGACGTTGGCGCCCGCCTTGGTGGTCAGGAACCGGTTCGAGCACAGCACTCCGGCGACCCCGTCGGGCCCAAGCAGCGACGGGAGCATCGCGATGAACGGATGCGTCAGGTCGATGCGCCCTTTGAGCCCGAAGTCGGCGGCGAGTGTCTGCGCGGCCTGGCCGAGCTGTTGGGTCCGCACGTACGGCGGATTCGTGATGATCGCGTCGAACGACCCCGCCGGCAGTTCCCGGCCTGCCTGCAGGAAATCGCCTTCGTGCCAGTCCACCGCGATCTCCAGCGACTCCGCCCGCGCCCGGGCGACGGTGATCGCGGCCGGGTCGAGGTCGTAGCCGACCAGGGTGACCTGCTGGAATCGTTCGGCGGCGAGCTTGTGGATCGCGAAGAGCAGCTCGCCGTCTCCGCACGCCGGGTCCAGGACCCGGATCTCCGCCTGCCCGCGCAGCTGTCCGAGGACACGTTCGGCCAGGAACGCCGCCAACTCGCTCGGCGTGTAGTGCTTCCCGTGCCGCTTGACCTCAGCAGGCGTTTTCGGCGGGCGGATCTCCACTCGTCGCAGCCTATCGGCGAGGGTGGCCGCCGAGCCGCGTCATCGCAGCGGCGCGAGCAGGTGTTCGACCACCGGCAGCAGCTCCGCGGCCGTCGGGGGTTCGTCGTCGATCAGGCCCTGCATCAGCATTCCGTCGACCCCCGCCAGGAAGGCCCGGAAGCCGACCTCGTCCGGGTGGCGCGCGAGGCTCGTCAGCACGTCCAGCCACAGCCGGGCCGCGGGCCGCAGCGCCGGTCGGCGGGCCGCCAGCAGGTAGAGCTCGTACTCGGCCATGGTCCGGCCCCGGCGCGGCCCCAGTGCCGTGGCCAGCAGCGAAGCGACCGCCGCGGCCGGGTTGGCGCCCTTGATGCGGCTGGACTCGATGATGTCGCGGGTCTCGACGGCGAGGTTCTCCGCCGACCAGGTCAGCGTGTCCACCAGCAGGTCGTCCAGGCCCGCGAAGTGGTAGGTCAGCGACGTCGGGGGCACGCCCGCCTCGCGCGCGACCGACCGGTGGCTCACCCCGGCGACGCCGTCGGCCTCGATGACGCGCAGGGTGGCCTCGATGATCTCCGACCGCCGCCGGTCGCCGCGGGCTTTGCGGCCGTCGACGCGGCGGTAGGACCTGGTCAGTGCGACCGTCCCAGTTCGAGGAGCAGCACGCCGCCGATGATCATGGCGATGCCGAGGCCCATCGTCAGGGTGAAGGGCTCGTCGAGGAACAGGGCGCCGATGAGCGCGACCGCCGCGACGCCCACCGCCGACCAGATCGCGTAGGCGACGCCGACGGGGAAGCCATGCTTGAGCAGACGGGCCAGTGCGGTGAAGGCGATGCCGTATCCGACAACGACGACAACCGATGGCCACAGTTTGCTGAACCCCTCTGACAACTTCAGCGAGACCGTCGCCGTCACCTCGCCGACTATGGCGATCGCTAGCAAGATGAGCGGATGCATACCGGGCAAACTACCTGAACGAACGTCCCAATAGTTGCGGAGGTGTACGCCACACTTGCCCGACTTAGGCTTCACTCAGCTGGTTACCGGCGAGTAAGAACAGTTAAAGTGCCGACCAATCGCACTTGAGGAAGAGGTCAACGCGACATGGGTGCCGTGCAGTTGACGTTGGGACTGATCGCCGTCGCGGTCAGCATCGTGGCCTGGGGCATGTTCGTGCGCACGGTCGCGCGCATGGTCGGGATCATCCGCCTCGGGCAGCCGGACCCCACGCGGAACGGGCCGTTCGTGGCCCGGATGAAGACGCTGGTCACCGAGTTCGCCGCGCACACCCGGATGAACAAGTTCCGGCACGTGGGCCTGGCGCACTGGATGGTGATGTGGGGCTTCCTCATCGGCTCCGCGGCGCTGTTCGAGGCCTACGGCGAGGTGTTCGTGCCGACCTGGGGCTGGCCCATCCTCGACCACTGGAACCTGTGGCACCTGCTGATGGAGCTGCTGGGCATCGCCACGATCGTCGGCGGTGTCGCGCTCGCGGTGGTCCGCCAGCTCAACCACCCCCGCCGCGCCGACCGGCAGTCCCGCTTCCAGGGCTCCAACTTCTGGCAGGCGTACTTCGTCGAGGCCGTGGTGATCTTCGAGGGCATCGGCATCCTCGGCGTCCGCGCGGCGAAGTCGGCGATGGGCGCGCACGAGCTGCCGCTGTGGGCCGCGTTCGTCACCAACCCGGTCGGCGAGCTGCTGCCCGCCAGCCCGAACCTGGTGTCGGTGCTGGCGTTCATCAAGCTCATGGGCGCGATGATCTGGGTCTACGTCGTGGCCAAGTACATGACGATGGGTGTCGCGTGGCACCGGTTCAGCGCGTTCTTCAACATCTACTTCAAGCGTGAGGCCGACGGCGGCGTTGCGCTCGGCGCGATGAAGCCGATGATGTCGGGCGGCAAGGTCATCGACCTGGAGGAAGCCGACCCCGAGACCGACGCGTTCGGCGCGGGCAAGATCGAGGACTTCAGCTGGAAGGGCTGGCTCGACTTCACCACGTGCACCGAGTGCGGCCGCTGCCAGTCGCAGTGCCCGGCGTGGAACACCGGTAAGCCGCTGTCGCCGAAGCTGCTGATCACGCAGCTGCGCGACCACGCCTACGCCAAGGCGCCGTACCTGCTCGCGGGCGGCAAGAAGGACATGGCCGGCGACGAGATCGGCCTGACCGATCACTCCAACGTGGACGTCCTCGCGCTGGCCGAGGCCGAGCGCCCGCTGATCGGCGGTGTCGACGAGCTGGGCGTCATCGACCCGGACGTGCTGTGGTCGTGCACCACCTGTGGCGCGTGCGTCGAGCAGTGTCCGGTGGACATCGAGCACGTCGACCACATCGTCGACATGCGCCGCTACCAGGTCCTCATCGAGTCGAACTTCCCGTCCGAGCTGGGCGGCATGTTCAAGAACCTGGAGAACAAGGGCAACCCGTGGGGCCAGAACGCCAAGGACCGCCTCGCGTGGACCGAGGCGCTGGACTTCGACGTCCCGGTGTTCGACGGTGAACTCGCCGACGAGACCGAGTACCTGTTCTGGGTCGGCTGCGCGGGCGCCTTCGAGGACCGCGCGAAGAAGACCACGCAGGCGGTCGCCGAGCTGCTGCACATGGCCGAGGTCAACTACGTGGTGCTCGGCACCGAGGAGACCTGCACCGGCGACCCGGCGCGACGCGCGGGCAACGAGTTCCTGTTCCAGATGCTCGCCCAGCAGAACGTCGAGGTCCTCAACTCGGTGTTCGAGGGCCGTGAGCGCGGCAAGCGCAAGGTCGTCGTGACCTGCGCGCACTGCTTCAACACGCTGGCCAACGAGTACCCACAGCTCGGCGGCACGTTCGAGGTCGTGCACCACACGCAGCTGCTCAACCGCCTGGTCCGCGAGCGGCGCCTGGTGCCGATCGCGCCGGTCGCCGAGGACGTCACCTACCACGACCCGTGCTACCTGGGCCGCCACAACAAGATCTACGAGGCGCCGCGCGAGCTGGTCGGCGCGTCGGGCGCGGTGCTGCGCGAGATGCCGCGGCACGCCGACCGCGCGATGTGCTGTGGCGCGGGTGGCGCGCGGATGTGGATGGAAGAGCACATCGGCAAGCGGATCAACGTCGAGCGCGTCGACGAGGCGCTGGGCACCGCGCCGTCGAAGATCGCCACCGGCTGCCCGTTCTGCCGCGTGATGCTCACCGACGGGGTGACCGCCCGGAAGTCGGACGGCCTCGCGGGTGAGCACGTCGAGGTGGTCGACGTGGCGCAGCTGCTGCTCTCGTCGGTGAAGCGCAAGCCGGAGCCGGTGGCCGACATCCCGACCGACGAGGTGCCGACGGGCACCCCGCTGGCGGAAGAGGACAAGACACCCGCCAGCTGAGTCAGACGCGAAGGGGGCCGCTCAATGTGAACGGCCCCCTTTGTTGTGCGCGTCATAGGCGGACACCCGATCGTTAGCTATGTTAAGTAAATGTCCCGATGGTCGATCCTCGCCGCCGTGGTGGTCACGCAGACCGGGTCGATCTCGCTGGTCTACGGCCTGCCGTTCCTCATCCCGCTGATGCGCGAGGCCGAGGGCGTCTCCCTGACCCGGGCGGGCACGATCGCCACGGCCCCGCTGCTCGGCGTCATGGCCACGCTGATCGCCTGGGGAGCCTTGGCCGACCGCTTCGGCGAACGCCTGATCATGTTCATCGGCACCCTCGGCACCGGCCTGTGCGGGATCGCGGCCGCGACGCTGCCGGGCACGGGCGGGCTGACAGTCGCCCTGGTCGCGGCGGGCGCGTTCGGGTCGTCGATCAACGTCACCAGCGGCCGGGCCATCCTCGCCGCCTTCGCCGTCAACCAGCGCGGCCTGGCGATGGGCATCCGGCAGAGCGCGCAGCCGCTCGGCCTGAGCCTGGCCGCGGTGCTGCTGCCGCCGCTCGGGGTCGCCTGGGGCTACCGGGAAGCGCTGCTCGTGCCCGCCGGGATCTGCTTGGTGATGGCGTTCGTGGTCGCGTTCGTGGTACCCACCTACCCACGTCCCGAACGCTCCGGTGTCCGCGCGCCGTCGCCCTACCGGGACGTGCGGCTGTGGCGTGTGCACGGGGCGAGCGCGCTGCTGGTGTGGCCGCAGTTCGCCGCCGCGGTGTTCGCCCTGACCTACCTGGTGTCCGAGCAGGGCTGGGACCCCGTCGCCGCGGGCGCGGTGCTGGCGGTGGTCCAGTTGGCGGGCGCGCTGGCCAGGGTGGGCGCGGGCATCTGGTCGGACCGGGTCGCCAGCCGGATGCGGCCGATACGCACGATCGCGATCGCGGGCACGGTCGCGATGCTCGCGTGGGCGGTCGGCGACGCGGTGGCGCCCGCGCTGGCGCTGGCCGGGATGATCGCGGCGATGATCATCTCGGTGAGCCCCAACGGTTTGTCGTTCACCGCGACCGCCGAACTCGCCGGACCTGCCTGGGCGGGACGGGCGATGGGGTTGCAGAACACCGGGCAGAACTCGATGGCGATGGCGGTGGCACCCGCGTTCGGGGCGATCGTGACCGCCTTCGGCTGGCCGTGGGCACTGGCGGTGTCGGCGCTGTTCCCGCTGATGGCGGTCGGTCTGACCCCGGTGCGCGGCGAGGTCAGCGGCTGAGCTTCGCCCGCGCCTTGCCGACGACCGTGTCGACCAGCGAGTCCTCGGCGCCGTCGGGCGTCACGATCGAGACGATGGCGACGCGGTCGCCCGCGGTGATCACCGTCAAGCGGTTGCGGGTGGAGAGCGCGCCGAAGTCGGCGACGATCTCGGCGCTCCACGGGTCAATCGACCTGACCTCCACGGTCTCGGTCGCGGTCATGCCGTCGGGATAGGTCAGGGAGAAGCTTCCGCACTGGTCGAGCGGGCCGATGTCGGCGATGCCGCGGCGGACGACGTGCTGGACGATCGTGCCGTCCGCGCTGATGAACGCCGCCCGCGCCTCGGGCGGGACCACCTCGATCTCCAGCCGGTTCAGCGCCTCCTCACACTCCGGCCGATCGGACTTGGGGCGATCTGTCTGCGGCGGGGTGTAGTCGGCGAAGCCTTGGGGGAGGTCGCCCGCGGTCAACAGGTGGGTGTTGAGCTCGGGGGACGCGGTCGGCGCCTCGGTGCAGGCGGCGAGCAGCGACAGCGCGGCGAGCCAGGCGAGACGGGTCATCGTGCTCCTTTGCCGTAACGGACAAGGAACTCGCAGCGCCGGACCAGCGCGGTGCGCGCGGTATCGGAGTCGGCCGACCAGCTCGCGCCGATACGGCGCAGCCAGAGGTCGTCGATATTCCGCAGGTAGGCGTCGAGCCCGGGGACATCGAATGCCGCCGACCCGCTCGCGCCCAGCCACGCGCACGCGTAGCCCGCCTGGCGGGTCCGGGGGAACGGGCCGGGCTCGGCGACGGCTGACGGCGCGAGGACCAGCAGCAGGAACCACGCCCCGAGCGGCACGCCGATGGCCGCCTTGCCCGGCAGCCCGCGGCACCAGGCGACTATCCCCACACACAACAGGATCAGCGCGGCGCCCAGTGTGGCCGCCGTCCAGCCGGGGACGTCGGCCAGCGCGGTCCCCGGTTCCACGCCGCTGCCGGACCACGACACCGATCGCAGCGCCGGACCACCGCGCGGCGAGAGCTGGGTGCCGACAAGGATTCCCGCCGCGAGACCGACGCCGCAGCCGACCGTCGAGCGGGGCTTGCCGGGTCCCAGGATCGCGGCCAGCACGGCTCCCACCAGCACACCAGCGAGGACCGTGCCGACCAACCGGTTGCCCGCGAGCAGGTTCGTCAGCACGGCGCCCAGTTCGACGGCGGCCACCGCGGCGGCGACACCGGTCGCCACACAGTCCACAACGGACAGTCGACTCGACGTGGTGAGCGCGGCCAGCCTGCGGGCGGGCGACGGGTGCGTGCGCAGCCACCAGGGCAGGCGTCCCCGGGTCTTGGCCGACCGCAGCGCGTCGGCGATGCCGTCGGGATCGTGGACGGCGGCGACCCGGTCGGCGGCGGTCTCGCGGGTGCGCAGGACGGCGAGCCAGGTCAGCAGGCCGAGCGCGGCCAGCACGGCGAACCGGCCGCCGAACGCCGGTCCGGCGAACACCATCGGCGCGGCGAAGGCCACTCCGAAGATCCCGACCGCGAGGACCGCGCGGTAGGCCCGGCCGACGTCGCGGTTGACGACGTGGCCGAGTTCGTGGCGCACGATCGCAGTGCCCTGACCGCGGCGGAGCAGGCGGTAGACCTGCGGCCCGAGGACGACCCGGGGCTCGCGGCCGTAGGTGAAGGACTCGCCGACGAGGCCGGGAGTGGTGCACCACAGCGGTTCCCTGGCGAGCCCGGCCTGCCTGCTGAGTCCGGATAGGACAGTGCGCAGGCCGTCGTCGAGCTCGCGGGCCGTGACGCGATGGCGGCGGGTGATCCACCACGGCGCCGTCCATGAGGCGCACAGCGTGGCCAGGACCAGCAGCAACGGTGCCGCCAAGATCACCAGCGCCTGCCACACCAACAGCCGGTCGGTGCACGCGACGAACGCGGCGGGCGTGTCCGTGTCCCGCACACACGCGAGGTTCGGCCCGCGCCATACGTCCTGGGCGACGGTCAGGTAGGACGCGGCGAACATGGCCGCCGCGCCCAGCGTCAGGTGCAGCAGCCGGAACCGAGCGGTGGCCGCGGCCTCACTCATCGCCCCGGTCGAGCGACCCGACAACGGCCTCGGCGAAGCGTTCGGCGTCTTCGGACGACCGGCCCGCGGCCAGCGCCGCCGCCCGCGCGCGCTCGCCGACCTCGACGAGCTGCTCGTCGTCGAAGCTGACCTTCTTGGGCGCCTTCGAGAACACTTCGCCCACACCCCGCCGGATCCGCGCCTTCACCGCGTCGACCGCGGCACCCGCCACGACCTCGGTGCCGAGATAGGCCACCACCAGCGGCGCCCACTCGGCCAGCGTCGACGGCAGGCCGGAGCCGAGCATCCGGTCGCGGTCGGCGAGGTCCTCCGGCGACACCGGATCGGCCCAGTAGGCGGCCCACACCTCGGGCAGATCAGGGACCTCGGCGGGGTCCAGCCCCCGCAGCACCCGCCCCGCCAACTCGTACGCGTCGCGCTCGGCCATGGCGACCTCCCTTCGAGGAAGATCGGCTCCGTCGGAAAACCGTTACGGGGTAACGGAACGGCTCGCGCGGGCGAACCTTGGGATCATGAGACCGCTGATCGGCGCCGTGTTCGCCGTGGGTCTGCTGGCAGGCTGCGGGTCGCCGCCCGAGCCGGTCGCCGAGCCGACATCCACCAGCGTCACCAGCACCGAAACCACAACGACGACAACCACCACCACCACCACCGAGACAACGACCACCACGACCACCACGACCTCCGAGGTTGAAGAAACGACGACGACAACCGAGGAACCGGAACCGAGCGCGGATGAGCCCGCCGAGTCGGAGTGGGAGTCGATCCTGCCGGGCGTCTGGATCGCGAAGCTCGGCTACGCCGCGCCCGCCGAGGAACTGTGGACGTTCAACGGCGACACCGGCGGCGCGCTGTTCCAGCTCTGGCCCCGCGGCTTCGGCCTCGGCAACCCACTCGACAACGGCGTCGCGGGCCCGGCGAGCAGCGGCTTCGTGTACTCGGTCAGCGGCGACACCCTGACGGTGCGCAACGTGCTGAGCACCCGCGTCTACACCAACCTCACCGGCGACGGCGGCTCATGTTTCACCGCCGACTACCGCGGCTACGCGGTCGAGTTCTGCCGCCACTAACGGCGGGTGTCGACCCGGTGGAAGTTCAGGTAGGCCCGCGACGGGGTCGGCCCGCGCTGGCCCTGGTAGCGGGACCCGGCCTGCGCCGACCCGTAAGGGTGGTCGGCCGGGGAGGTCAGGCGGAACAGGCAGAGCTGCCCGATCTTCATGCCCGGCCACAGCGTGATCGGCAGGTTGGCCACGTTCGACAGTTCGAGGGTGATGTGGCCCGTGAACCCCGGGTCGATGAACCCGGCGGTCGAGTGCGTCAGCAGCCCGAGCCGCCCGAGTGACGACTTGCCCTCCAGCCGCCCGGCGAGGTCGTCGGGCAAGGTGACGGCCTCGAAGGTCGAGCCGAGGACGAACTCGCCGGGGTGCAGCACGAACGGCTCGTCGCCCTCCGGCTCGACCAGGCTCGTCAGCTCGTCCTGCTGCTGCCGGGGGTCGATGTGGGTGTACTTCGTGTTGTTGAAGACCCGGAAGAACCGGTCCAACCGCACGTCCACGCTCGACGGCTGCACCATCAGCGGCTCGAACGGCTCGATCCCCAGACGTCCGGAGTCGAGTTCTTTCAGCAGGTCACGGTCGCTCAGCAGCACGGGCCCAGCGTAGAGGCTGCGACGTCCGGGTGAACCACCACGCCACCGCGAGATTGGGCACCCAGCACAGCCAGGCGATCGCGGCGTACGCGTCGGCGAAGGGGATGTCGAGCTCGAACCCCTGGTAGAGGCCCAACATGAGCCGCAACGTGACCGCGGCGAAGGTCAGCGCGAAGCTGCGGACCATCCACCGCTTGTGCTCCTCCACCCGCCGCGCCCTGATCAGCGCGAACGCCACCACCGTCGTCCCCAGCCACGCGATCGCCAACCCCGCGAACCCCAGCGACGACACCCACCCGCCGTGCGCCGTGGTGGACAGCGCGAGGCCGCCTACGCCGCCGACGAGGCAGCCCAGGACGTAAGCCCGGCCGGTGAACCGGTGCACGCTTGGCCAGCGGTTGCGGAGCGATCTGACGAACTGCCACGGCCCGGTGAGGAGCGCCAGGAGGGCGCCGGAGATATGGATGCCGAGGACGACCTCCCGGCGGATGAACACCTCACGCTGCTGCTCGAAGTAAGTCTCGGAGTCGAACGCCAGATAGTGCGTGGAGATCGCCACGACGAGCAGGGACAACAGGGTCATGAGGGTCCAGCCGACCCGGGAGAGATGCATGCGGTCAGTGTGTGGAGGAGCGGGGGTGCGGACATCCGGGCTGGTCCCGGGTCGTGTCCCTGAACTTGCCCCTAGGCCGAACCGCCCTCTGTGCGCATGAAGGGGCGATCCGTGTATTCTGTCGATCACTTGCGGATGTAGTTCAGTGGTAGAACATCAGCTTCCCAAGCTGAATATGCGGGTTCGATTCCCGTCATCCGCTCCACCGAAGCCGACATGTGCCCGCAGAATGCGCGGGCCGTGTCGGTTTCGCCATATCCACCGGGGGACGATCCCCCGGACCCCCACGGTGCGGCAACTCCTGATCCAGCGTGGCCTGGATTCATGTCAGCCGGTCGGGCGATGGCGGCGCGCGGAGGCGGGCTGACACCGTTGGCCGCATGGGATTCGATCACCGCGAGGCAGCCGACGGACATGCCGCCCGGGCGCGGGAGTTGCTCGTCGCGGCCGGAGATGTGCCTGAGCAGGTGTTGCAGCGGGCCATGGTCGAGGCGACGCTCGCGGTGTTCCACCAGCTCCGCGTGCTCGACTCAGCGGCGGTGGGCTCCGGGGCCGGGGCGGGTGACGACGTCGCGGGGTGAGTCGATGGGGTGGCCGCCCGCGCAGGTCATGTGGATCTCGACGGGTTCGCCGCAGTCTCGGTGGGCCAGGTCGAGGGGGGAGCCCTCCGGGTCGGCGAGGTAGCGGTCGCCCCAGGCGCGGATCGCGACCAGGACGGGGTACAGGTCGAAACCCTTGGGTGTCAGCCGGTACTCGTGGCGTTCGCGTTCGCCCGCGGGCCGGTACGGGTGGCGGTAGAGGACGCCCTGCTCGACGAGCATCGCGAGCCGGTTGGTGAGCACCTGGCGCGGGATGTCGGTGTGTTCACGCATCTGGTCGAAGCGGCGGACGCCGTTGAAGACCTCGCGGAGGACGACGACGGTCCAGCGTTCGCCGAGGACGCCCATGGCGCGGGCGACGGTGCAGTTGGCGACCGACCATTCCAGGGCGGGTGGCGAGTCCATCACACCAGGCTAAGTCTTATTGACAGACTCAGCAAGCCCGGTCAGGCTGAGTCCATGACACAGATGCAGCAGCGCACCCGCACCTTCAGCTGGGACGACCCGCAGGTCAACGCGGCCGCGCTCGGCACACTCACCGGGCTGGAGCTGCTCAAGGCGATGATCGCGGGCGAGTACCCGGCGCCGCCGATCATGCGGTTGCTCGACATGGAGCGGATGGAGGCCGAGGAGGGCCGCGTCGTGGTCACGATGCGCGCGCAGGAGTTCCACTACAACCCGCTCGGCGGCGTGCACGGCGGCGTCATCGCCACCCTGCTCGACACCGCCGCGGCCTGTGCCGTGCACACCACCCTGCCCGCGCGCACCGGCTACACCTCGCTCGACCTGACCACCAAGTTCCTGCGCCCTGCGTCGGTGGCTTCGGGGCTGCTCCGCTGCGAGGGCACCGTCATCTCCCGCGGCCGCCGCACGGCGCTCGCGCAGGCGCAGCTCACCGACGAGGCCGGGCGGCTCATCGCCCACGCCACCTCGTCGTGTCTCATCTTCGAGGTCTGACGGGGGATAGCCTGCGGGGATGCGGATCAGCATCGTCCGGGGCGACATCACCGAACAGGCCGTCGACGCGGTGGTCAACGCGGCCAACTCGGGACTGCTCGGCGGCGGCGGGGTCGACGGCGCCATCCACGCGCGCGGCGGGCCCGCGATCCTCGCCGAGTGCCGGGCACTGCGGGACTCGACTTATCCGCGCGGACTCCCGGTCGGTCAGGCGGTCGCGACGACGGCTGGTGACCTGCCCGCGCGCTGGGTGATCCACACGGTCGGCCCGGTCCATTCGCGCACCGAGGACCGCTCAGCGGCCCTGACCTCCGCCTATCGCGAGGCGCTGCGGGTCGCCGACGAGGTGGGGGCGCGGTCCGTGGCGTTCCCGGCGATCTCCGCGGGCGCCTACGCCTGGCCCATCGACGACGTCGCCCGCATCGCCATCCGAGCCGTCCGCGACGCCGACACCCAGGTCGAGGAGGTGCGGTTCGTCCTGTTCAGCGGCGACGTCCACGCGGCGTTCAAAGCCGCGGAGGGCCCGACGGACGACGAGATCGCGGCGCGGCTCGCCGAGCGTCCCGACGAGGTCTGGCTGGCACTCTTCGCCGCCGCCGACGCCCTGACCCCCGAGGACTCGGCGGTGAAGTGGGGCGGCGGCCAGTCGACCCCGACCGGCGCGATCCAGCTGCCGTATCCGATCTACAGCACGGCCGTGAACGCGCTGACCAGCGCGTTGTCGCAGGTCGGCGCGGTGGTGGTCTACGACTGGATGCACTGGCCGGAGATCGACCCGGCGACGCTGGACCAGGCGCCGGTCGCGACCGCGGCCCGGCTGGCCACGAAGATCATCCGCGGGGAGCGCTTCTGCGACGGCACGATCGAACACGCTCTCAACAACGGCTCGTTCGCCGCGATCGTGGCCCGGCTGCGGAAGTGGTACGAAAACGAACGGCCGCCGCGGGAAGGCGACGGCCGTTCGGTCACTCAGTAGTTGTTGTTCCAGCCGCGGTAGAGCGAACCCGCCGGGACCGGAGCGCTGACGCGAAGCACATCCCAGCGGCGCTGGGGCTCGGTGGAGTTCTTGAGCGTGATCTGGTCACCGACCTTGATCAGCGGCTCCACCCAGCAGGTGCGGTACCGGTTGTCCGATCGCAGGTCCACCTGCACTTTCATCGTCATACCGATAACGCTAGGGCTCGTGTCCAGGGGTTTAGTTCACCCGGCTGCGGATCTCTTCCTGCATCGCGGGCAGCCCGAACTCGCGCACCGCGGACAGGACCTCACGCGACAGCGAGCCGAAGGGCTTGCCGACGTCCACCTGCCACCACAGGTCGCCGATCGGCACGCCCGCGCCGACCAGGATCAGGTTGCCGATGCGCTCCTGCCAGCCCATGCCCGCGTTCGACGCGCCCCGCAGATAGGGGCGGATGCGCAGCTGGCTGGTCCACTCGTCGGTGGCCGCGACGCTGAGCGCCAGGGTGAACCGGGTCGAGCGGGGACCGAGGTTGGACTGCAGGATCGACACCTGCGCGACGTGGGCGTCGCGCACCATCCGGTAGCGACGGCCGGTGCCGGAGAGGCCGAGCGCACGCAGGCCGGGGGCGAGGCCGGTCTCGACCATCAGCCGGAACCACTCGTCCGCGTTGCGCACCGCGCCTGGTTCCACCGCCGCCCCCTACTCCTGGGTTGGAATCACGCACCGCACCTGACCGGTTACCCGAACGGGTCATACCGACCCTATCCCGTGAGGCCGACGGTTCCCTAAAGATTCCTTGCACTACCCGGCAGTAGAAAAGTTCTGCGCGTCACAAGTGGACGAGTGCACCATAGTGGAGTGTAATCCAGATCACACAGATATCACCTGAGTGGGTGACTTTGCCGGGCATCGGAAACGAACACGAGGGAGCACGTCACGACCGACGGTCCCGTGCGTCGCACTGCACGGAGAGGACGAATCTGGAGGGCGGGCAATGCGCAGTTCCTACCAGCAGGTCCCTGGCCGGGTGGCCAGGCCGCTGGACGGTGGCTTGGGGGTCGCGCTCGTCGACGGCGTTCCCCTGTTCCGCGAGGGTTTGTCCGCGCTCGTGATGCGGACACCCGGCCTGACCTGGCTGGGCGCGACCGACACCCCGCAGGGCGCCGTCCAGTTCGCCGAGCGGTACCACCCCAACGTGGTGCTGATCGACTCCGGCCTCGACACCCGCAGCCACCTCAGCAACATGCTCTCGGCGGCGAACCCCAGCCTGACCACCCTGGTCTTGGTCCGCGAGGCGCACCGGACCACGCAGTACGTTGCCACCGCGATCGCGTCGGGCGTCCACGGCGTCATCCTGCGCTCGGCCGAGCCGCCGCAGGTCGTCGACGCGATCCGCGCCGTGCGGGCCGACCGGCGCTACGTCGACCCCGCCCTCGCCCAGACCGTCGCCGCGCCGCGGGGCAGGCTCGCCAGGGTGCCGGACGCCACCCAGCCGCTGTCGCGCCGGGAGTTCCAGGTGCTGCAGCTCATCGCCGACGGCCTGGAGAACCAGGCGATCGCCAAGATCCTCTACGTGTCGGTCGAGACCGTGCGCACCCACGTGAAGAGCATCCTGCGCAAGCTCAGCGCCCGGGACCGCACGCACGCGGTCGCCGTCGGCTTCCGGTCGGGCGTACTACTGGCCCCGACACCTCAGCGCCAGCCCGGACAGCCCAGCGCGCCGCCCAGAACGGGCACGTGACCCCCAGCACTTCACCCGTCCGCGCGGGAGAATCGCTTGCCCGGGTTACCGACAGGTAATACCCTGTATGTTACCGGTGAGTAGCACTCTCGCGTGAAGACACGGAGCAAACAGATGGGTCACTACAAGAGCAACGTCCGCGACCTCGAGTTCAACCTCTTCGAGGTGTTCGGGGTCCAGGACCGACTGGGCAAGGGCGTGCTGGCCGAATCGGACGAGGACACCGCCCGCGGTGTGCTCGCCGAGCTGAACACCCTGGCCGTTGGCCCGCTGGCCGAGTCGTTCGCCGACGCCGACCGCAACCCGCCGGTCTACGACCCCAAGACGTTCAGCGCCACGCTGCCCGAGTCGTTCAAGAAGTCCTACAAGACGCTGTGGGACGGCGAATGGTGGCGGCTGGGCCTGACCAACGAGCTGGGCGGCTTCGGCCTGCCCCCGTCAGTGCAGTGGGCGGCCTCCGAGCTGATCCTGGGCGCCAACCCCGCGCTGTTCATGTACCTCGCCGGGCCGAACTTCGCGATGGTCGTGCACAAGAACGGCACCGAGGAGCAGAAGCACTGGGCCGAGATCATGATCGAGCGCGGCTGGGGCGCCACCATGGTCCTCACCGAGCCCGACGCCGGTTCCGACGTCGGCGCGGGCCGCACCAAGGCGGTCAAGCAGGCCGACGGCACCTGGCACATCGACGGTGTGAAGCGCTTCATCACCTCGGGCGACCAGGACATGACCGAGAACATCATGCACCTGGTGCTGGCGCGGCCCGAGGGCCACGGCCCGGGCACCAAGGGCCTGAGCCTGTTCCTGGTCCCCAAGTTCCACTTCGACGGCAAGACCGGCGACCTGGGCGAGCGCAACGGCGCCTATGTCACCAACGTCGAGCACAAGATGGGCCTGAAGGTCTCCACCACGTGTGAGGTCACCTTCGGCCAGCACGGCACCCCCGCCGTCGGCTGGCTGCTCGGCGAGGTGCACGACGGCATCGCGCAGATGTTCCAGGTCATCGAGTACGCCCGGATGATGGTCGGCACCAAGGCCATCGCCACGCTGTCGACCGGCTACCTCAACGCGCTGGACTACGCCAAGCAGCGCGTCCAGGGCGCCGACCTGCCGAACATGATGGACAAGTCCGCCCCGCGCGTCACCATCACCCACCACCCGGACGTGCGCCGCAGCCTCATGCTGCAGAAGGCCTACGCCGAGGGCCTGCGCGCGGTGTACCTCTACAACGCCACCTTCCAGGACCAGGTCTGGACCAAGGAGGGCGACGAGGAGTCGATCAAGCTGGCCGAGCGGGTCAACGACCTGCTGCTGCCGATCGTCAAGGGCGTCGGTTCGGAGCGGGCCACCGAGCAGCTCGTGCAGTCGCTGCAGACCCTGGGCGGCTCCGGCTTCCTGCAGGACTACCCGATCGAGCAGTACATCCGCGACTCGAAGATCGACTCGCTGTACGAGGGCACCACGGCCATCCAGTCCCTCGACTTCTTCTTCCGCAAGATCATCCGCGACAAGGGCCAGGCCCTGGCGTTCGTCGCGGGCGAGATCACCAAGTTCATCCAGGCCGAAGGCGGCAACGGCCGCCTCAAGCAGGAGCGCGAGCTGCTGAAGCAGGCCCTGGAGGACGTGCAGGGCATCCTGGGCGCGCTGGTGCAGTACCTGACCGCGTCGCAGGAGGACCCGCGCAACATCTACAAGGTCGGCCAGCACACCGTGCGCCTGCTGATGGCCACCGGCGACCTGCTCGTCGGCTGGCTCCTGCAGCGCCAGGCCGAGATCGCCCACGCCAAGCTCGACGCAGGCGCGTCGGGTAAGGACAAGGCGTTCTACGAGGGCAAGGTGGCGGTCGCTTCGTTCTTCGCCAAGAACGTGCTGCCGCAGCTCTCGGCCGACCGCAAGATCGTCGAGTCGGCGGACAACGAGCTGATGGACATCGACGAGTCGGCTTTCTAAAGACCGTTCCCGCGGCGCGGACGGCGGTGGTCACCCTCGGGTGACCACCGCCGTTTCAGGTCTCGGCCAAGGACTTGGGGTCGGTGGACGATCAGCCACCGGAACGGTTGATACGACTCGCCGATGGAGTTGAAGCTGACCCGGATCTGGTCGCGTCTCCGCGTACTCGTCCGCGGGGAACTGTGCGCTTCTGGCTTCGCGCAACGCCTTCTGCCACGGGATTGACCCCAGCAGCTCGCGGAGCCGAGTGATGATCCGCTCGCGCTGACCGTCCGCCCAATCCAGCAGCGCGCTGCTTCCGCTGGTCAGATCCTCCACAAGGGAAGCAACCGCGGCGAACCTGGCCAACGTCCCCAACTGCGTGGAAGGGCTTCGTAGCAAGCGATCGGGCGCTCTGCGTCCGGCAGTTCCGGTACTCGACCGCACGGGGGTCCGGGCAGGCGGCGGCGAGCAGGCGTTGATCGCAGGTCTGGTGAAACGGCGTTCGCACGCGGTCGTGCGGATGAGGCCCGCGTCCTCGGTGGTGCCGGTCGCGCCGAGCAGGGAAAGCCCGAGTCGCACCGCGCAATCGTTCGCCCCGTGGCGAATCAGCCATTGGCCGGTGTGCCTTGCCCATTCGCGGTTGAAGCCGGGCCAGGGATTGAGGGCTCGACGGATTTGGTGCTTCGGGATGCCGTCGAGGGCGGCGGCGAGAGCCGCGGGGTCATCAGGAGGAGCGGCGAAGAAGGACCGGAGGGCCGCGTCGAGGGCGGCGGGCTCGCGGGTCACCTGGTGGGGCGGAACTCGATTCCGTAGGTCATGGGCGAGATCGTCCGGCAATCCACAACTAGCCGTCAACCGCATTACCTGAGGCCGAAATTCACCCAACAGAGTGATTTCCGGCCACTGATCACCGTGCCACGAGAGGCGAGGTCAACAACTCGGTGTCAGGCTTCTAGCAAGCGTTTAGATCACGCGCTCAAGCGAGGAGCTCACATGGGTATCGGTGGCATTATCAGCGCGATCATCGTCGGGGCGATCCTCGGCGTCGTGGGTCGGGCGATCGCGCCCGGCGAGCAGAAGATCCCGTGGTGGCTGACCATCCTGACCGGTATCGCGGCCGCGTTCGTCGGCACCTTGCTGGCTCGACCGTTCGGCTGGGACAAGACGTCCGGGATCGACTTCCTGGAGATCGTGTTGCAGGTGATCGTGGCCGTGGTGGCCGTGACACTGGTGGCGGGACTCTGGGCGAAGATGCGCGGCGGGTCCGCCGCGCGCTAGCCCCCACAGACGAAAGAGGCCCCGGGTGCGCGCCCGGGGCCTCTTTCATGTCTCACGCCGGTGGCGGGCAGACGATCTTCGGTTGCGGGTTGTACTTCACGGTCCTGGTGGCGCGCCTGACTTCCGCGCCGGTCGCCGCGTCCTTGATGACGCGGGTGTCGGAGATCGTGAAGCCGGGGGCGCCGTTGCTGCCCTTGCAGTTCGCCGCCGGGCCCGGCTTCTCGTTCGGCGGGGTCTCGGCCGTGCGGCCGCCGGTGATCGACTCGACGACGTACTTCTTGGTGCCCCAGATCTTCACCGTGATCGACGACGGCGTCCAGATCGTCTGGATGGCGATGCCGGTGGCCGAGTCGTTGGTGAACTTGAGGTCGATGACGCTGTTGCCCGCGTGGTCCTGGAACACCGTCGCCTCGCGGGCGGCCGGGTAGCGGCTGATGTAGTAGCTGTGTTCCTTGTGTCCGGCGTCTTTCAGCGCGGCGAAGTAGGCGGCGTTGTAGAGCGTGGTGGCGAACTGGGAGATGCCGCCGCCGACCTCGCGGCCCGGAGCGCCGTCCTTGATCACGCCTGCCTCGACGTAGCCCTGCGCGGCGGTGCGCGGGCCGGTGTGGCCGTTGAGGCTGAACGTCTCGCCCGGCTTGACGATCGCGCCGTTCACTTCCTGCGCGGTGACCCGGATGTTGACGCCCGAGTCCGCGGCGAAGCCCTTGGTGGTGAACTCGCCGATGACTTCCTTGATTCCCAACTGGTTCGCCTGCTCGGTCGTCACCTTCGCCGGGGTCTTGGTGTACTCGACCTTGACCTCGCGCGCGTCGGCCTTCTTGAGCACGTCGAGCAGACCGGCGAACGCGGTGTCGTACTTGATGCCCATGCCGTCGACCGACGGGGTGACCGTCGGCGCGCCGCCCTCGAAGACGATCTGGGCGTCCTTGCCTTCCTTCTCGGTGGACGCGAGCTGCGGCTTGACCGCCTCGACGATCTTCGCCACGTCCAGCTTCGGCGTGAGGCCGCCGCCCTCGGCGGTCTCGAACGTCAGCGCCGACGCGATCACCGCGGGCTCGATCTTGGCGTCCTTGCCCTCGCCCTTCACCACGACCGGCGCGGCGACGGCGGGCTGGGCGATCTGCTCGAACGCGGCTTTCACGCCGTCGAGGCTCGTCTTGACCGGGGTCGACGTGATCGGCAGCTCGAGCGGCTTGCCCGCGAGCCAGTCCTTCACCAGGACCTCGCGCGCCTTGGCCGGGTCGAGTTCCTGGCCCGCCACGGGCTCGACCATCGACGGCGTGGCGCCGTCGAACTTGATCGCGCCCTCAACCGGGGCCTTGGTGACCTTGCCCTTGAGCTGGTCGATCGCGGCGGTCAGTTTGGCGTCGTCGGTGCCGCTGACGACGCCGACCTCGCGGGAGCTGAACAGCGAGCTGATCCTGGTGATCGGGTTGAGCGGCTGGTCGCCCGCCTGGGCGAGGGTGGCCGACCAGTCCAGGGTTAGGCCGGACGCGGCCGGGTCGACCTGATCCTCGACGCTGCCCGCGCGCACGGTGACCGGCTTGGTCAGCCGCGGCTCCAACTGCTCGCGGAGCGCGCGCTCCGCGTCGTCCTGGGAGAGGCCGCCGACCTCGACGCCCGCCACGGTGACCCCGCGCGGGACCTCGCCGCTGCTCAGCGCCAGGTCGATGCCGTAGAGCAGGCCGAGTGCGCCGAACACCGCGCCCGCGATGATCGCGGGCTTGCGCCATGCCGCGGCCTTCTTCTCGGGCTCGGGCTCGGCCCCGAGGGGCCGGAACTGCTCGGTGGGCGCGTCGAAGCCACCGCCCCACGGCTCGGCCTGCACCCTCGGCAGCATCTCGGTCCGCTCAGCGTGCGACTGCGGCCAGTCTTGTTCCCCCGGCCACTTGTGGTCGTCCGGCACGACTACACCTTCCAGTTACAGATACAGCCCGGTCCCGTGTTCGGTGCGCTCGCTGGCGATGGCGTGCACGTCGCGCTCGCGCATGACCAGGTAGTTGCGGCCCTGCACCTCGACCTCGAGCTGGTCTTCGGGGTTGAACAGGACACGGTCGGCGACCTTGACGGTGCGCACGTTCATGCCAACCCCGAGGACGTCGCCCCAGGCGAGCCGCGTCGCCATCTGCGCGGTGGCCGGAATGACGATGCCACCGGTGCTGCGCCGCTCACCCTCCTCCGGGGTGATCTGCACCAGCAGCCGGTCGTGCAGCATCTGGATCTCGAGCTTCTGTTCCGGCACCGACAAATCCTAACGGTCGGGTCGCCGGTCTCTCGCACGCGTGCTATGGCTGATGGTCCATCCCACCCATCACGAGCGCCAGCCGACGGGTCCCGTCGGCCGCGATTCGGACCGGGACACCCCAATCTTGCCTGGTCAGATGGCATGCGGCGTGCTCGGAGCCGTCATCGTCACAACTCGCACCCTGGGCGACCACGTGGATCACACCTTCGCTGAATCCCTCAGCGACGACCAACTGGCGGACGAGGTCTGTTCCCACCCCCGCGCCCGAGGCGAGCAACTCGGGCGGCGAGGACGTGACCTCCAGCCGGGTCGACGGGCCGTAGCGGTCGTCGAACTTCTGCCCTGGCGGCGGCGTGAACACGACCGCCAGTTCGACCGCGCCCGCCGCCAGGTCGGACGGCGGCCTGCGCACCTGGTGGGCCTCGCCCGCGACCAGCGACGCGGCGGCCACCGGCGTCTCCAGCCGGTGGGCGGCGGAGGCGACGACGACCAGCTCGCCGTCGACCACGACCAGCCCCGACGGCTCGGCGATCCCGGTCGCGAGGGTGCTGACCTGGCCGGACGCTGGGTCGTAGCGGCGGACGGCGCCGTTGTAGGTGTCGGCGACGGCGACCGTGCCGTCGGCGAGGACAGCCACCCCGAGCGGGTGCTGCAGCAGCGCCTGGTCGGCGGGGCCGTCGCGGTGGCCGAAGTCGAACAGGCCGCGGCCGATGGCGGTGTGCACGGTCAGGTCGGCGTCGATCCAGCGCAGCGCGGAGGTCTCGGAGTCGACCAGCCACAGTCGGTCGCCGTCGGCGGCGAGCCCGGAGGTCTGGGCGAAGAACGCCTCGGCCGCGGGTCCGTCGAGCAGGCCCTCGACGGTCGTCCCGGCGAAGCGGCGGACCTCGCCCGTGACCGGGTCGAACGCGCCGAGCGTGTGGTTGCCCGCCATGGCGATGACGACGGTGTCGTGCCACCAGGCGACGTCCCACGGGCTGGTCAGGTCGGTCTGGAGGGCGGGGCCGTCGTCGCGGCCGTCGCGCCACTGGGCGCCGGTGCCCGCGACGGTGGTGACCTCGCCGGTGTCGAGGTTGAGCCCGCGCAACAGGTGGTTGACGGTGTCGGCGACGACGACGTGATAGCCGACACGGCTCGCGATCTCCGCCGGGAGGACGGCCAGGCCGGAGGGCTCGGAGAAGGTGGGGCTGGTCCCGTCGGCCCGGCCGCGTTCCCCGGTGCCGAACGCGCGGACGATCTCGCCGTCGACCAGTTCGACGACCCGGTGGTGCGCGGTGTCGGCGACGAGCAGGGTGCCGTTCGGGCTGGTCACGGCCTTGGCGGGGAACCGCAGCGGGGTGTCCTCGGCGACCGGCGGCACATACGGCCCGTCTCCGCGGTGCAGCGTCCCCTTGGCCTCGTGCTCGGCGACGACCTCGGCGATGACCCGCCGGAGCGCCTCAGCGTGCCCCTCACCAGCGGCGACGTGGACGACGTAGCCCTCGGGGTCGACCAGGACGAGCGTGGGCCACGCCTTGACCGCGTAGGCCTGCCAGGTGGTGAGGTCGGGGTCGTCGAGGACGGGGTGGTGCACGTCGTAGCGCTCGACGGCGGCCCGGAGCGCCTGCTCGTCGGCCTCGTGCACGAACTTCGGCGAGTGCACGCCGACGGTGACGAGGACGTCGGCGAACTCGGCCTCCAGCGGACGGAGTTCGTCGAGCACGTGCAGGCAGTTGATGCAGCAGAACGTCCAGAAGTCGAGCAGCAGCACCTTGCCGCGGAAGTCCCCGAGGTGCGGGGTCTGGCCGCCGGTGTTGAGCCAGCCCCGCCCGACGAGTTCGGGGGCGCGGACGCGGGCACGGGTCGGAGAGGTCACGCCGGAAGTCAACACCGGCCGCTTCGCCGGTGTTCCGCGGCCTGCTAGGTTCCGCGCGAATCCTGGGGAGGACAAGCCATGTACGAGGACCCGCTCGCCGAACAGCCGGGCCAGCCATCCGGCGCTGTGACACCGGTTCAGCAGGCTCCGGTGGCTCAGCCGCGGCAGGACAACCGGTTCGGCCGCGCGTTCGCCGTGGCGGGCGTGACCATGGTGGTCCTGTTCGCTGTGCTCGTGGCCCTGAACGGGCCACCGTCCGATGGCGGCTTCGGCTACGCCGTCGGGCGGCTGTTGGTGCCCGCGGTGGTCTCGGCGGGTCTGGCGGGCGCGCTGGCGAAGTACACCCGTGAGCCGTGGCCGTGGTGGAAGTTCATCGTGGTGGTTCCGCCGCTGATGCTGATCGTCATGGTGATCACGGCGCGCTGATCAGCGTTCGGCGGCCTGCTTCAGGCGGGCCAGCGTCCGTTCGATGTTGCGCTGGTTGTGCACGCGGCGGTCTGTCACGCCGGTCGCCAGGATCGTCAGAGGGCGGAACCAACTCGGCCTGCGGTCCCACGTCGTCTCGGTGACCTGGCAACCCGTGGAAGTCGGCTCGATGTCGTACTGCCAGCGCGACACCGGCAGGCCCAGCGACTTGACGTCGAAGGCGAAGCGGGTCGGGGACGCGTCGGTCACCGTCGACACCGTGGTCCAGAAGCGGATGCCGCGCCGGTTGGCGCCGCGGAAGCGGGCGCCGACGCGGGCCCGCGTCACCCCGCCGAGCCACTTGCCGCCGGAGAACTCCTCGGCGACGTCCGCGAACCCAGGTAGGTCGCTGACCAGCGCGTACACGCGGTCGGCTGGGGCATCGACAGCTACCTGGGCGCGGGCGTCGGGATCGCTCATCCGCCTAATCTACTGGCGAGTCACAAACCGGGGATAGCCCTGGCGGCGAACGCCGCGCGAACAGTGTCGGCCGCCGCCGGGCCGTACATCGACTGGGCCGTGGCGACCGTGGTCAGGGCCGCGGCGCTGAAGGTCGTGTCGGGGGCGAAGCCGAACTGGGCGTTGATGATGATGCGGTCGGCGACCGTGGAACCCAGCGCGTTGCGGATGTCCCAGAGCGCGCGCGACCAGATCATGCCGTCGCGGTGGACGCTGGTGTTGGTCATGTTCGCGTAGGTCAGGTTCGAGTCGATGCGGCGCAGGCAGTGCGGGGCGGCGGCGGTGTAGCTGACCGCGTCCCAGTCGGCCACGCACGCCTCGGGGGCGTTGACCGGCCAGCCGTACTGCTGGGCGGCGTTCAGGCCGACGGTCACCGCGAGGTAGTCGCCGAACGCCTCGCCGATCGAGCCCGCCTCGTGGGACGTGCCGAAGCCCGAGACCTGGGCGTCGTGCACGGCGTGGCCGTACTCGTGCACGATGACCTCAGCGTCCTCGGCGTCGTCGACGCCGCCCTTGCCCATGCGGATGATGTCGTGCTTGTCCCAGGAGTACGAGTTGTCCTGGCCCCACTGGTTGGTCCGCACGTCCTGCGACTCGGCGTTGACCGGCCGCAGCTGCGACCCGAAGCCGATGGACTGCAGGTACTCCTGCGCCTGGTTGACCCAGAAATAGACCATGACCTGCTCGAACTCGTCCTGGCTGCGCGTGTAGACGAACCGGCCGTCGGTGGCGCGCGCGGGGTTGCCCGTCTCGGCGCGGACGTTGACCCACTTGCCGGTGAGGGTGCCGGAGCCGTCGAGGTTGCGCAGGGGGACGGTGACGTAGGCCGAGGCGGGGACGGCGGAGTCGGCGTCCTTGCCGTCGGTCAGCGCCTGGTTTCCGCTGGACTGCACCGGGTTCACCATGAAGATCTGGCCGACCCCCGTGGTGGGCGCGGCGTCCGCGCCGGGCGCGGCGGCCACGGCCAAGCCGAGTGCGAGCGTGAGGACCATACGGCGTCGCATTGTGTGCTCCCTCTGGGACGTGAGTGGTGCACGCATCCTGCCCCGCGGAACGGCCGTGCGGAAGGGGTCAAGAGGTCCTGCGGAGCATGCGGGTGACACCCGCGGCGACCGTGGTCGCCAAGATCCACCCCGCGGCCACCATCGCCGCGCCGATCCACTGGGAAGCGCCGCCGACTGTCCATTTGTTCTTGTGGCCGAAGTCGACGATGGGGACGATCAGGTCGAGGGTGTAGAGCACCGGGTTCCACACCAGATGGTCGTCCTCATTGGACTCCAGCGGCACCGGGATGAACGCGAACCACACCGACCCCGACACCAGGATCGCCACCAGCCAGGCCAGCGCGCGCATCGGGCGGTAGCCGTAGCCGACCATCCAGCGCTGCAGCCAGCTCCACAGGTGGATGCCCGGGCGGGTCCAGCTCGCGCCCTCGGCGAGCGCGGCGTACCGGCGGCGCTGCTTCTCCACGAGCACCGTCGCGGCGTGCTCCTCGTTGCCGCTCGCGCGCAGCATCGCGGCCAGCTGGTCGTACGGGCCGGGGCGGTAGACCTCGCGCATGCCGTGGCGCAGCCAGCGGAGCCGCTCGACGACGCGGGTGTCGGCGTCGAGCGGCACCGGGTCGCCGAGGGCGTCGTAGCGGAACTCCTCCAGCTCGATCCGGCCGCCGGCCTGCCACAGGGCCGCGTTGTCGGTGAGCGACGCGCAGTGCAGGTGGCGCAGGTCGATCTCGCCGCTCGGCGGGGTGGCCACGTCGAGGCGCAGTTCCTGGGTGCGCACGCCGAAGGCGTTGAGGGCGATGCCGTTGGTGCCCGCCGACAGGTGCGCGCCGTGGAAGTTGGTCTCGCGGCCGATCTCGGCGCGGCGGATGCGGATCTCGCCCTCGGCCAGGCCGTCGGCGAAGATCAAGTCTCGGCCGATGTGCGCGACGCGCAGGTCGAGCGACGGCTTGGCCGAGCGGTCGCGGTGGTAGGTGCCGGGCGCGCGCAGCGAACTGCCGCGCAGGTCGACGTTGGCGCCGACCCGGATGCCCGGCAGCAGCAGCGATCCGAACACGGTGGCCGAGCGGGCGTCGAGGTTGCCGCCGCAGGTGAACCGGCGCGCCTCGACCGCGTCGCCGCCGCGGTTGCTGAGCACGGCGCGGTCGAGCAGGACACTGCCCTGGACCTGCACGTCGACCAGCCGGACCTGCCCGGCGACCTTGGCGTCGCGGGCGTCGATGCCGCCGCGGATCTGGGTGCCGTCGAAGTGCAGGGAGCGGTCGTTGTACGGGCCGGGAGTGGCCTCGGCGACGCGGAAGGGCTCGCGGCCGCCGGAGAGGTCGACGCTGGCGTGCGCCATGCGCAGGGAGCCGCCGATGTGGGCGTTGACCATGCGAACCGTGCCGGTGCTGGCGAAGCCGCGGTCGAGGTTGACGTTACCGTCTATTTTGGACCGATCGGCGACCAGTGTCGCGTTCGGGTCGTAGAACGGGTCGTCGGGCGGGACCGGCCGGGAGTGCTCGGTGCGCGGCGCCATCTTGGCCCCCCGCAACGAGAAGTCGCTGTCGACCCGCGCGCTGGCGAGCAGCACCTGCCCGACGCTGCGGAACGGGGTGCCGGTCGCGCCGTCCGGGGTCAGGTGCAGGTTGCCGCCGACCTGCACGCCGTTTCCGTTGAGCGCGAAGCCTTTCGGGTTGTTCAGCAGCGCGCCCGCGAAGTTGACGTTGCCGCCTGTGCGCAGGCCGGGGATGCGGATCTCGCCCTCTGCCTGCATGTTCGCCGCGAGCAGCGCACCCGCCAGGTGCAGCCGGTCGGCATGGAGCGCGGGGCCCCCCGCGCTGAACAGCTTGCTGCCCCGCAGCACGAGCGAGCCGTGGATCTCGCCGTCGGTCAGGTCGACCGTGCCCTGTACGACCGACCCGGCGACGAGCAGCACATCGTTGTCGCTGCGCAGGTTCCGCCCGGCGAGCCCGGGCAGCGCGCAGCCGTTGAACTCGATCCCGGCGAGCTTGGCCTGCCGCAGATCCGGCGCGTGCTCGAAGCGGCAGCGGACGAACTCGAGCAGATAGGGGAACTCGACGCCGCGCAGGTCGAGATGGCCGGTCAGGAACCGGTCGGAGACACGCAGCACCGGGGCGGCCGCCGGGCGCCTGCGCCGAAGCAGCCCACCGGAATCCGGCTCGATCGCCTGCCGCACGATCTCGGCGGCGGGCAGGAACGCCCAGGCGGGCGGCGCGGGATCATGCGGGTCCAGGACACCGTGCGGTTCCTCGACCCAGTCCGCCGTCGCCATCGCGCCCCCTCCTCGATCTTGCTCCGAGGAGTTAAACGCGCGCCGGCTACGCTTCGTTCCCATCCGGTCGCCCCGCGTGTGCGGGACGACCGGATCGGACCAAACAGTGGATCAGCTTTACGCCCGCACAGATTTAGCAGCTGAGAGTCAATGTGGCGCTGTCTTTGGGAAGGTAGCTGATCGGATCGCCGCCGTCCCATCCGTAGGTCCGGACAAAGTACCTGTGAGTTCCGGTACCCGCACAGCTCTTAGCCGTCGCCCACGTCAAGGTATAAGAGCCGTACCGGCCGAACTCCTGGGATTGCCACCTACTGCCGTCTCGAAAGATTTCCACGTACGCCTTCGAATACACGTCAGGCGTCAGACTGCAGGACCAGGGAGCGTAGCCCCAGATATAGCCACCTGCCTGCTGTGGAGAGTTGGCCGAGTATGAGCAACCCGCCTGCGCTCCACTGGTCTCAGCCGACGCGATGGCGGGAACCGCCGCCATCAGCGACGCTGCCGCGGCCACTGATCCCAGCAAACTTTTGAAAGTATTTGCCATTGCTGAATCCCCTCAGTTTCCACCCAGTCGCGCCGAACGAAGTCGACACTTTGAAGGTACTCCTGCGAGATCAGCGCCCTCGTGGAATCAGATTGATTCACTCAATCGAGCCACGAGAACACACGGACGAGCGTCTGCTCGCGCACATGCTGTCAAACTTGTCGCAGGCAAAAACTGGGCTGTGGTCGCAATCGTCAGCGACCACAGCCCAATGGGTGAACCTAGATTCGCATCCTTACGGAGATGTCTCCGAACCATTGGACGGAAACGAGTGCGTCGGATCCAGGACCCTGGCCAGGAACGACCGAGTGCGCTCATGGCTCGGGGCGCCGATCACCTGCGAAGCCGGGCCTTGCTCGATGACGTATCCGCCATCCATGAACAGGACCTTGTCCGCGACCTCACGCGCGAACTGCATCTCGTGGGTGACGACAAGCATCGTCATGCCCTCGTCGGCCAGACCGCGCATGACGGTGAGAACCTCACCGACCAGTTCCGGGTCGAGCGCCGATGTCGGCTCGTCGAACAGCATGACCTCGGGGTCCATCGACAGCGCGCGGGCGATGGCCACGCGCTGTTGCTGCCCGCCGGATAGTTGGCCAGGCAGGGCGTTGACCTTGTCGGCCAGCCCCACGCGCTCCATGTTCTCCATCGCGACCTTCTCGGCCTCGGTCTTCGAGCGACCGAGAACCTTGCGTTGCGCGATGGTCAGGTTGTTCAGCACAGTCAAGTGGCCGAACAGGTTGAACGACTGGAACACCATGCCGATCCGCCGCCGCGCCGCGTCGAGGTCGCAGTCGGGATCGGTCAGCTCGATGCCGTTGACCACCACCGAGCCGTCGTTGGGCTCCTCCAACAGGTTCACGCACCGCAGCAGCGTGGACTTGCCGGAGCCGGACGGACCGATGATGCAGACGACCTCGCCCGACGCGACGTCAAGATCGATGCCGCGCAGGACTTTCAGGGTGCCGAAGCTCTTGGTGAGTCCGGTGATACGGACGGCAGGCTCAGTCACTTGGTGGCCTCCACGTCCACGTCCACCTTCTCCGGCGAGGCGATCTTGCGCCCGCCGGTCCGCTTCTCCAAGTACCGCGAGAGGTACGAGAGCGGAATGGTGATGATCAGATAGCAGATGCCCGCGATCAGGACTGGGGTCAGACTGCGGGATTGGTTGAGCTCGGTACGGCCGAACTGGGTCAGTTCGTACTGCAGTTGACTGGAGCCGAGGAAGAGGACCAGCGACGAATCCTTGGTGAGCAAGATCAGCTCATTGGTCAGCGGCGGCAGGATGATCTTGAATGCCTGGGGGATGACGATCCACAGCATCGCCTTGCCCTGCGACATGCCCAGTGACCGCGCGGCTTCGACCTGCCCCTTGGGCACCGCCTGGATACCCGCCCGGATCGTCTCGGCCATGTAAGCCGAGCCGACGATACCGAGCGCGATCATGATGGAGATGTATCGGTCCGGCAGGATGCCGAACGCCAACGGGATACCGCTGCCGATGGCGAGGATCACCAGCAGCGCGGGCAATCCACGGAAGAATTCGATATAGATGCCCGCGAACCACCGGTAGGGAGCCACGCTGGACAGGCGCATCAAGGCGAGCACCAGGCCAAGCGCGAGACCGAAGCCGAACCCGAGACCGGTATAGATCAGGGTGTTGACGAGAGCGACTGTGATGACCTCCGGGAACATGCCGGAGGCGACCTCGAAGTCGAAGAACGCCGTGCGGATCTTCCCCCAGTCAGCGACGAGGGCGACGAGGACCAGGACGGCGATCAGAATGCCGTACTGGATGCCTCGCGTGAGACGGACCCGTTGACGCTTGGTCATAGCCATAGGTGCTGCTCCTAAGAATGGCTCGGCACATACGGAGGGGCCGGCACGTCCTGCGCGCCGACCCCGCCGCAGCTGCTACTTGCTTGCCGGCTTCTTGCCGAACCACTTCTCGTAGATCTTGTCGTACTCGCCGCTCTTCTTGGCCTCGGCCAGCGTCGAGTTGATGAGCTTCAGGAGCTTGTCGTTGCCCTTCTTGACGCCGATGCCGTACTGCTCACCGGTGTCGAACTCCTTGACCACCTCGTAGTCGGTCTTCTTCTTCGCCCAGTCGTAGAGCACGCCGTTGTCGTTGATGCCCGCGGCGACGGCGCCGGTCTCGACGGCGTTCAGCAGCAGGCCCAAGTCCTCAAAGGTGACCAGCTCGACGCCAGGGGCGTTCTTCTTGGCGTACTCGTCGCCGGTGGTGCCGTTCTGGACACCCAGCTTCTTGCCGCTGAGCGAGGCCAGGTCGGTGACGCCGGAGCCCTTCTTCGCCACGAGTGCCTGGGTGGCGTCGAAGTAGGGGTCGGAGAAGTCGAAGTTCTGCTTGCGGGTATCGGTGATCGTCATACCCGCCGCCGCGAGGTCGCACTTGCCCGAGTTCAGATCGACACCGGACTGGATGCCGTCGAACGGCGTGTCGATGATCTCCTGCGTGACGTTCAGCTTCTTGGCGACCAGGTCGACGAGCTCGACGTCGAAGCCGATGACCTTGCCGTCCTTCTCGAACTGGAACGGCTCATAGGGCAGACCGGTGCAGGTCAGCAGCTTGCCCGACTGGATCAGCTGAGGGGCGTCCGCCGCACCCGACGTCGCGCCCCCGGTGGGCGTGTCCGACTTCCCGCATCCCGCCGCGGCGACCGCGAGGGCCAGCGCCGGGACCAGGGCGAACACCTTGAGCTTGGATCGAAGCACGGTGTCACTCCTCGTAACTTGTTCACATCGAGTGGGACGCATCCTGCCACCGTGTGGGTGTGCTGTGCACTACAAGTTCGTTTGTCACATCTCCGCAGCCAAGTTGTTGCGTGGCGTTGACCGGGTGCGGAGCATTTGCGTCGGCCGACGGTCGGAACCGAAAGAAGTCCGTTCAGTCGATGCCCTTGGGCCATCCCGCGATCAAGACCGCGACCAGAGCGGTCCAGCCGGTCTGGTGGGCGGCGCCGAGGCCCTCGCCGGTGTCGCCGTCGAAATACTCACTGAATGTCACATGCTCCCGCCAGAGCGGGGAGTCGGTGGACTCGACGCGTTTGCCGTCGGCGGGGCGGGCGCCGTCCGGGCCGGGAAGGAACAGCGCCGACAGCCTGCGCGCCAGGTCGCGGGCGGCCTGACCTGCGGTTACCTCCGTGCCGGACCCGGTTGGCACCGGCAGGGTGATGTCGCCGCGGTGGAACTCGTCCAGCACGAACAGGGCCTCGACCAGCAGGGCGTTGGTCGGGAACCACACCGGGCCGCGCCAGTTGGAGTTGCCGCCGAACATCGGGGACCGGGACTCGCCGGGCTCGTACTCGATGCGGTGCTCGGAGCCCGCGATGTCGACCACGATCCCGTCGCGGTGGGCCGCGGAGAGTGAGCGGATGCCGTGCGGGCTGAGGAACTCGTCCTCGTCGAACATCCTGGTCAGCACGCGGCGGAGTTTGCGCTCGTCGAGCAGCGACAGCAGTGCGCGGCGGCCGTGTTCGTCCTCGCGCCAGGTGAGGAACTGGCCGAACTCGGGCTGGCGGTGCAGCACGTAGTTGAGGCGCTCGGCGAAGGCGGGCAGCTCGGTGAACACCCATGGCTCCAGCGACGCCGAGGCCAGGACCGGGATCAGCCCGACCATCGACCGCACCCGCACCGGCCGGGACTGGGTGCCCGCCCTGGCGAGCAGGTCGTAACAGAAGCCGTCCTCCTCGTCCCAGATCGGCGCACCCGCCGAGCCGAAGTGGGTGGACGCCTGGGCGATGGCCAGGAAGTGCTCGACGAACTTGGTCGCCACGTCCTCGTAGGCCGGGTCGTGCCTGGCGAGCTCCAGCGCCATCGTCATCAGGTGCAGCGCGTAGGTGGCCATCCACGACGTCGCGTCGGACTGCTCGAACCGCCAGCCGTCCGGCAGCGTCTCGGAGCGGTTGACCGGGCCGATGTTGTCCATGCCGAGGAAGCCGCCCTCGAACAGGTTGTTGCCCTCGGGGTCCTTGCGGTTGACCCACCAGGAGAAGTTCAGCAGCAGCTTGTGGAACACGCGGGCGAGGAACAGCCGGTCGCCGGTCCCGGTCGCCTTCTGCTCGGCGCGGTAGACCTGCAGCGCCGCCCACGCGTGGACCGGCGGGTTGACGTCGCCGAACTCCCACTCGTAGGCCGGGAGCCTGCCGTCGGGGTGCATCAGCCACTCGCGGCACAGCAGGAGCAGCTGGTCCTTGGCGAAAGCCGGGTCGACCTGGGCGAACGGCACCATCTGGAAGGCCAGGTCCCACGCGGCGAACCACGGGTACTCCCATTCGTCCGGCATGGACAGCACGTCGGCGACGTCCATCTGGGTCCAGTGCCGGTTGCGGGCGTCGGGCGCCGTCCGCTCGGCCGGTGACGGCGGGTGCGCCGGGTCGCCCTCCAGCCATTCGCGGACCCGGAAGCGGTAGTGCTGCTTGGTCCACAGCAGACCGGCGAACGCGCGGCGGGCGACCTGTTTCTCCTGGTCGGAGACCTCCGGCGCGATCCCGGCGTAGAACGCGTCGGCCTCGGCGCCGCGGTCGGCCATGGTCTTGTGGAAGTTGCCGCTGAACGCGCCGCCGTGGCCGTCACCGCTGATCAGGCGCAGCCGCACGGTCACGGACTCGCCCGGCGCGACCTCGTCGAACCGGTACCAGGCGGCGGCCTTCGTCCCCGGCTGCGAGGCGCCCTGGACGACCTGGCAGGTGTCCGCCCCGGCGACGATGTGGTCGCCGATGCCGGACTTGACGTACCGGCTGGGGTTGGCGGGGCGGCCGAACAGCAGCGCCTCGTCGGTCTCGTTGTCGGTGACGAGCAGCTGCGGCGCGCCGTCGACGTGCAGGGTGTAGCGGCCGAGGCTGGCGTGCTCGGCCACGATCCGCGACCAGCCGTCCACCGTGGACGCGACCAGCGACGGCTTGCGCGCGTCGCGGCCCCACGACCAGGTGTTGCGGAACCAGACCTGCGGCACCAGGTGCAGCGGCGCCGGGTCCGGGCCGTGGTTGGTCGCGGTGATCTCGACGCAGACATCCTCCGGCGCCGCCTTGGCGTAGGTGACCTCGACGTCGAAGAACCGGTCCTGGTCGAGCACCCCGGTGTCGGACAGCTCCGGCTCACGCGCGTCCCGGCCCGCGGCCTGCGCGAGCTCCCGCAGTTGGGCGTAGGGATAGGCGGCCTGCGGGTAGCGGTAGACGACCTTCATCCACGAGTGGGTGGGGGTGCCGTCGACCACCCACCAGTGCTCCTTGACGTCCTCGCCGTGGTTTCCCTCGGCGTTGGCGAGACCGAAGTAGCGCTCCTTCAGGATCTCGTCGTTGCCGTTCCACAGCGCCAGGCTCAGGTTGAGGAACCCGTGGCGGTCGCAGATCCCGGCGATGCCGTCCTCACCCCACCGGTAGGCGCGGGAGCGGGCCTGCTCGAACGGGAAGTAGCCCCAGGCGTCGCCGTTGGCGGAGTAGTCCTCACGGACAGTGCCCCACTGCCTCCCCGCGAGGTAGGGACCCCACTGCCGCCAGGGGGAGTGCGCGAACGGCGATTCGGCGAGCCTGTCGTGTTCGTTCATCGCTCCCCAGTGTGGACCGGCGCGGTGGATGTGGTGAAACGTCCCCGTGACGAGTGTGACGTTCGGTAAGGTCATCACCGGTCTACTGGAAGACGGATCGCGGGGGCGACGAGATGTTCGACGCGGGTGGCGGCGGTGGCGGCGGACTGTCGGCGCACCAGATCTATGTGGCGATGACCCAGGGTCCCGGCACGCACAGCCTCGAATCGGCCTTCGGCGTCGCCGACACCGAGGCGCGGCTCGAAGCCGAGCGCGCCAAGCTGGTCCGGCAGCTCGCGGACAAGATCGAAGCGGGCTGGGAGGGCCAAGCGGGTGAGGCGGCGTACGGCGCGGCCAAGCCGCTGGCCGACGTCTCGGCTCTCGGCGCGGTGAACCTGGAGAAGACCCACGTCCTGCTGGAGCAGCAGGCCACCGGCTTCAACCACGCCTCGGCGCAGGTGCTCCCGGTCGCGGAGAACCCGCCGGAGGCGAACTGGTGGGACGACGTCACGCCGTGGGACACCGACACCGAGGACGAGCAGGCCAAGTACAAGGAACAGTCGGCTCACAACATCCAGGTCTACCGCCAGTACGACACCCAGAGCATGTCCAACGAGCAGGCGCTGCCGATGGACTACTCGACGTTGCAGGACCCGGGCGGCTCGGTCAGCGTGACCCCGCCGGACGGCGGCGGCAAGGAGCCGATCGACCCGAACAAGAAGGACCCGTGGACGCCGCCGGGCACAGGTGGCGACGACCGGAACAAGGTCAACCCGCCGCCTCCGCCCTACAGCGAGGACCGGCCGCCGCCGTATCCGCCGCCGGGCGAGACCAGGCCGCAGGCGGTGGTCCCGCCGCAGACGACGCTGCCCAACGAACACCACCAGCTCCCGAACCGGGACGTGCCCCGGCCGCCTTACGGCCCGCCGCAGCAGCCGGTCAACCCGCTCAATCCGCTCTACCCGCAGGGGCCCTACGGCCCGGGCGGGCGGGACGGCCAGGGCGGCGGCCGCGGCTACGGACCGGGCGGGCCGCGCGGTGGCGCGGGCTACGGCCCGGGCGGCGCGCGGGGCTTCGGTCCCGGCGGCGGCGCGGGTGAGCACGGCGCGGGCGCACGCGCGGGTGCCGCCGAACACGGTCCCGGCGGCCGCGCGGGCGCGGGTGCGCTCGGCGGCGAGCACGGCCCCGGTGGCCGCGGCGCGGCCGGTGCCGCGGGCGCGGGCCGCGGTGGCGCGGGCATGGGCGGCGGCATGGGTGGCGGCGGCCGCGGCCAGGGCGGCGAGGACTCCGAGCACACCCGCGCGTCGTTCCTGCAGGAGGACGACCCGGAGGCGATCTTCGGCACCGACGAGGTCACCGCGCCGCCGGTGATCGGGGAGTAGCAAGGTGAAGGTCGAACTCTCCGTCCACACGCTCTACCGCCTCCTGGAGACGCAGAACCTCGGCGAGCCGCACACCGTCTTCACCGGCGGCGAGCGGTACTACTCGCCGCGGTTCAAGCAGGAGGACGACGCCCGGTTCCGGCGCGCGCTGGAGGAAGCCAAGATCGTCACTCCGCGCGGCGTCGACCCGGATTTCCTCGACCTGCTCCAGGTGATCCAGCGCGCGGGCTCGGAGTACTACGGCTGGCTGCACGACGCCGAAGGCCCCTACACCGTGCTGACGGCCGTCTCCGGCCGGATGGGCGTGCTGGCCGAGCGGATCGGCGACCAGGTCACCTTCGAGCGCATCGACCCGGCGCGGGCGCTGGAGTCGTTCGTCTACCGGCTGCCGAACGTGCCGCCCGCGCGCGGCGAGGCGATCTCGGTGCGCGTGTCCGACCTCGGCCCGGGCAAGGTCGACAGTTACGGCAGGCGCGCGCCCGTCCCGCCGCAGGCACGCAGGCTCGACGAGCTGATGAAGCAGCCGCGCGTCGGCGGCGGGAAGCTCTACACCGCCAGACGCGACCAGCGCGGCAAGCGGCTGCGGGCCGCGGAGTGGATCACCGCGATCGATCTTCAGGCGGGCCGGTGGGCGATCTACCAGACCGGGCGCGGCGAGAAGTCGGTCATGGCGGTGCCGGGCAGCGCGCAGTTCATCGGCAAACGCTTGCGCGAACTGCACGAGACGATCGGCTGACACCCCTACTAGCCTTGCGCGCGTGGACGGCGATTTCCCTTATGACCGCGTGATCCCCGCCGACCGCCTGCTGGGCTGTCTGCTGGCGGGGGCGGTGGGCGACGCGCTCGGCGGACCGGTCGAGTTCCTGTCGATCGACGAGATCCGGAGCCGGTTCGGTGCGGACGGCACCACCGGCTACGCCGAGGTCTACGGCGGTCGGGGCAAGATCACCGACGACACCCAGATGACGCTGTTCACCCTGGAGGCGATGATCCGCGGCCACGTGGCGCGGCGCCTGCTCTACTTCGAGCAGCACCCGTCGTCGGTGCTGCAGCACGCCTATCAGCGCTGGTACCACACCCAGGGCATCCCGTGGCACAAGGCGGCGGGGTCCTACGCGATGCAGGAGGAGCCCGACGGCTGGCTGGTCCGCGAGGCCGATCTGTTCCACCGCCGCGCCCCCGGCTCGACCGTGCTCCAAGCCCTGGAGGGCTACGCCGCGGGTGCCGAGCGGGGCACGCTGTCCAACAAGCTCAACGACTCCAAGGGCTGTGGCGCGGTCATGCGTGCGGCGCCGTGCGCGCTGTGGTCGGAGGACCCGCTCGACGGGTTCGTGATCGCCGCGCAGGCGGGCGCGCTGACCCACGGCCACCCCAGCGGCTACCTGTCGGCGGGCGCGCTGGCGTTCATGGTCCACCGCCTGCTCGACGGCGCCGAGCTGATCGAGGCGATCGACGACGTGCGCGCCGAGCTGGTCACGTGGGAGGACTCGGCCGAGACGGTGGCCGCGCTCGACGGCGCGGTGAAGCTGGCCGCGCAGGGCAGGCCGAGTCCGGAGAAGCTGGCCGAGTTGGGCGGCGGCTGGGTCGGCGAGGAGGCGCTGGCGATCGCGGTGTGCGCGGCGCTGGTGGCCGAGGATCTTGAGGACGGGCTGCTGCTCGCGGTCAACCACTCCGGCGACAGCGATTCGACAGGGTCGCTGTGCGGCAATCTGCTCGGCGCGATGCACGGCGTGGGCGCGATTCCCGCGGACTGGCTGGCGGAGTTGGAACTGCGCGGCGTCATCGAGCGTCTGGCTAGTGACGCGCTGATCGAATTCAGCCAGCAGAACTCGCTGGAGAACCCCGAGTGGCAGGTGCGGTACCCGGCCTGGTGACGGTAGGTTCGCGGCGGTCCGAGAGGGGAACGGGTGTGACACAGCCGCGATTCGGTGGGGACGGCTTCCAGACCGAGCAGGAGATGCGCCGCTGGGCGGCCGACATCGAGGCCAAGGCGCAGCGCTACCAGACGATGCAGGCCGAGGTGGCCACCGTGACGGTCACCGAGACCTCGCGTGACGACGTCGTGCGCGTGACGGTCGACGCGACGGGCGCGGTCACCGACCTGGTGATCAGCGACAAGCACCGCGACCTGCCGGGCACCGAGCTGGCCACGATGGTGCTGACGACGATGCGCCGCGCCCAGTCCAAGATCACCGACCAGGTCGCCGAGGTCATGGTCCGCACGGTCGGGGACGACGAGCAGACGGTCAACGCGGTGGTCGACTCATATCGGCAGAGATTCCCGGAACCGGAGCCGGATCTTGAGCGTCCGACCGGGAGCGCGGTCGAGGAGATGCGGCTGGGCGATGTTCCAGAGGAAGACGAGACACCGCGCCGCCCGCACCGACCCCGCCCACCACGTGACGACGACGAAGACGACTGGGGCGGACCCCCCATTCTGACCTGATCGAAACGGAGTCCCCGCCGTGCCCAACGGATACGGAGTCTTGACCGGCGAGTTAGGCGGTCACGCGAGCAGGCTCGACGCCCTGCACGACCGGCTCGACCAGGCCCTCCAGGCGGCCAACCAGGTCCACCTCGGCGACAGCGCCTACGGCGTGATCTGCCAGTTCTTCGTCCCGGTGGTGCACATGGTCAGCGGGCCGGGCGTCGAGGCGATCCGCCAGGCGACCGAGTCGATGGCCGACTCCGCCCAGGGCGTGCGCGACAACACCTCGTCGTACGACAACGTCGAGCAGGCCAACACCCGGCCCTTCGCGGGCGGTGCCCAGTGACGAACCCGCTGATCGCCGAACGCCAGGACTCGACCACCGCGGTCACCGGCATCGGCATCGCCGAGTCCGCGGTCGACATCTACAACGGCGTGCAGAACGGCTCGTGGGTCGAGGGCGGCATCGGCGCCCTCGGCGGCGGCCTGGAAGTGCTGTCGCTGGTGCTCGACCCGCTCGGCACCCTCGGCCAGTACGCGGTGTCGTGGGTCATCGAACACGTCGCCCCGCTGCGCGACGCGCTGAACTGGCTGGCCGGGGACGCCGACCAGATCGCGGCGTACTCGCAGACGTGGAAGAACGTGTCGCAGGCCGTGGCGGGTGTCGCGGCGGACTATCAGACGGAGATCACCAACGGCACCGCGGGCTGGTCCGGCCCGGCGGCCGACGCCTACCGGACCAACGCGTCCCAGCAGGGCGAGCACATCACCGCCGCGGGCACGGGCGCCGACACGATCGGCACGGTCGTCGAGGTCGTCGGCGTCCTGGTCGGCGTTGTGCGCGGAATCGTGCGCGACCTGGTGGCCGAGTGCATCTCGACGCTGCTGATCCGCCTGCCCCAGTGGCTGGCGGAACTGGGCCTGACCCTGGGCCTCGCGACACCGCACGTGGTGGCCTCGGTGGCGGCGCTGGTGTCGAAGTGGGTCGGCCGGGTCACCGACATCATCGCCAAGCTGACGCGGTCGCTGGAGAAGCTCCGCCCGCTCATGAACAAGCTCGGCGAGATCTGGGAAGCGGTGAAGCGCGGCCTCCAGCGCCTGCGCACCGCCTCCCGCGGCGCCGAGTCCCCGGACGCCCCGGACATGGTCCGCTCCGCCACCCCGACCACGACGCCGTCCGGCTCGGCCACGCCGACGACCCCGTCCTCGGCCACGCCGAGCACCCCCAGCACGTCGACCACCCCATCGGGCTCCGCCACGCCGACGACCCCGTCCTCGGCGACCCCGAGCACCCCGAGCGCGTCGACCACCCCGTCCGGCTCCGCGACCCCGACCACCCCGTCGTCGGCCACGCCGAGCACCCCGAGCACCACGGCCACCCCCACCGGCTCGGCGACCCCGACCCCCGGCACCGGCAGTCCCACCCCGCCGACGCCCCGCACCCCGACGCCCACCAGCCCCGGCAGCGGCCCGCACTGGCGCGACGAGGTACGCGGCAAGTTCACGCCGGAGGAGTACGCCGACTTCGAGCGCGCGATGGACAAGCTCGGCACCGACCCGGTCCCGGGCACCCCCGAGGTCCCCGGTTCCGGCCAGCTGACGCCGCACGAGCGCGACCTCATGGCCCGCGCGATGAACGAGGTGACCGTCAAGCCGGACACCCTGATGCAGAAGGTGATCCCCGAGGACACCGTCACGAAGTACCTCGACGGCACGTACGGCCCGCAGGTGGGCGGCTTCGTCGCGCGCAACCAGGACGCGGGTGTACTGCAGACCCCGGCCGACCTCATCACCGGCAACCGGCTGGACTACGTGGACTCGCCGTACAGCCCGAGCCAGAGCAACATCCACGTACTGGAGTTCCCGGCGACGGATCCCGGGATGTTCCCGACCCCCGTCGGCGCGCCGCACACCCCGGACCTGCCCGCCTCGTCGCCGCAGGTCATCCGGGCGCAGGAGGAGATGATCCAGGCCGCCAGGGACGCGGGCGTGGACCCGAGCCGGTACACCTCGCAGAGCTACGCCTGGCCGTACTCTGGTGCGGGTGTCACCGCGCACCCCACGATGGGTGTGCCCGAGTTCGAGATGAGCGGCCGAATGAACCTGCCCGACGGCTCCGCGATCTACGCCTATGACGCGGCGGGCAGCAAGGTCCTCGTGGCCACCTACAACAGCGCGAGCGGATGGGTGCGCCCGTGACCTACGCAGGTGTGCGGTTCGGCTCGTTCGCGGTGATCGACGGAACGACCTACCCGGTGATCTTCGCGCCGAACTCCGAGCGCGTCGTGCTCCGCGTCGCCCAGGCCGACAACCCCGATCCCGCGCGCTACACGTGGGCGGAGTTCTACAAGGCATGGGTCACCGAGATCCCGCTCAGCCAGTGCGAACGGGTCTACCAGGCCCAGTCCTACGGCACGTGGCGCGGCGGACTCGTCGCGATCGAAGCCGTGACGCCGGAGGGCCTGCGAGTGCGCTCCGCGGGCAACGACGGCGGCTGGGCGGAGGCGAACGACTTCGTTCAGGAGAACAAGTACGAGTTCTTCCGCGTGGTCCCCGCCCGGGAACTCGTCGACGTGCACGAGATCCAAACCGACTTGCTCTTCGCCCGCGAGCACGCGAACGACAGTTTCCGAGGGCAGTCATGACCATCCCCGGCTCGGGAGCGCTGAGCCCCCAGGAACGTGTGCTGACCGCGCGAGTGCACACCGCGGTCGCGCTCACACCCGGCACTTGGATGGTCAAGGTCCTGCCTCCACCGGTGGTGCGCCGCTACCTGGCCGGGGAGGTGTCCGCGGGGCGGCCAGGCTCGGTGCCGCCGTTCGACTACCGCCTGGTCGGCGGCACCGTCGCCCGGCACCAGGACTGCGCGAACCTCCGGTCGGCGGGCGAGGCGATCCACGCTTTCCGACTGGACTACCCCGGCAGCCCGTTCGCGGCGAACCAACCACTGTGCGTGCTGGAATTCCCGGTCCTGGACCCGCACCAGTTCTTGGTGCCGTTCGGCGCCCCGTGGATCCCGAACGTCGCGCGTGCGGACGTGAGTATCGCCGCCCAGGCGATGCTCGACGGGGTGAAGCTCGCGGGTGTCGATCCGAACACCTACCGCCTTGAGATCGCGCCATGGCCGTTCACCGGCACCGGCTTGACCGGCGGCGGCGACCTGGCGGTCCCGGAGTGGTGGAAGCGGCCGGGCATCGTGCCCATGGGTTCACGGATCGTCGTCGACGGCGCGGTCACCGCGGTGTACCGCGGAGCCGACACAGGGTGGGAGGCCACACGATGACCTATCCGCGTCCCCGGACCGGGGTCTACGCGACGGTGGCGGGGCAGGAACTCGAAGCCGTGTCCTACCCCGAGAACGGTGTGGTCACCCTGCGGGGCGGACGAGTGGTCCCGTTGTCGGAGTGCGATCGTGTCGACGAGGTCACCACGCTGGTCAACTACCGCGGCCACGAATGCCAGGTGATCGGCATCGGCGACGACGGCACGGTCGGGCTGTACTACGTGGGTCCGCACAAGGCCGACGCCGCGGCGGACGGGTTCGTGCAGATCGACCCGGGCACCTGGGCGAAGAACGTGGAGATCGGCGAGGTGTCCCGATACCGCGAGCGCCACACGGACTTGCTGTTCCCGGCGTGGGCCGCCGGGTGACGCCCCCCGGATCCGGCCGGTGAGTTGGCCGTCCACTGAGGACGAAGCGGTCGCGGAGCAGTTGCGGTTGCGGGATCTCGTCGAAGACCAGGTCCCTGACGGCTTCGCGCCCAGGACCGTGGCTGGGCTCGACGTGCATTACACCGATGTCGGCACCGCCGCGGTCGTCGTGCTGGAGTTGGCGACGCTGGAAGTGGTCGACCAGGCCGTGGTTCGCGGAACGGTCGATTTCCCTTACGTCCCGGGCCTTTTCGCCTTTCGGGAGCTGCCGCTGCTGCTCCCGGCCCTCGACCGGCTGACCGTCAAGCCCGACGTCCTCGTGTGCGACGGCCAGGGAATCGCGCATCCGCGGCGGTTCGGGCTGGCGTGTCATGCGGGCGTGCTGACCGGCATCCCGTCCATCGGCGTCAGCAAGAGCGCGTTCGGCGGCTACCTCGCCCCCGGCCCCAACCGCGGCGACTGGACGCGGATCGAGGACGACCGGTGGCCCCTCGGCCGGGCCCTGCGGACCCGCGAGAACGTGAAGCCGGTGTTCGTGTCGGTGGGCCACCGCGTCGACATCGACACCGCCACCGACTTGGTCCTGCGGCTCACCCCGAGGTACCGGCTGCCGGAGACAACCCGCCTGGCGGACCAACTCAGCCGACGTGGGTGACAAGGTTTCCCAACAGCGCAAAACATCGTTGCGGCACAAGAACACCCACCGACGGCAACTTGATGATCACCCGCTCAGCCGATAGCGGGCACCCGGAGATCGGGGTGCTCAGCGAGAAGTCGGGCAAGGGCTAACGCAAGATCAACAGCAGCGTGCTCCGGATCCACGCGGCGAGCAGTGGCAAGGCGCCCGCCGACTTCACCGCAGAACGGCGTGTCCATGGAAGGCGGCTTCATCTTCCCCGCGTGACTTGCCAGGTGGGCGGGAGGCGCTCCCGCCCACCTGGTCAGGCGTTGGCGTGCGCGTCGAGGATGTGGGCGACCGCCTCGGTGACGCGGGTGGCCTGGGCGATGTCGAGCGACTCGTCCGGGACGTGGATGTTGCTGTCGGGCCCGACGGCGCCGGTGATGACGAACTGGGCGTCGGGGTAGCGCTCGGCGAGCAGGCCCATGAACGGGATCGAGCCGCCCATGCCCATGGTCCGCCACGGGGCGCCGAAGACCGTGTCCGACACGGTGTCCAAAGTGGACCGCAGCCAGGGGGCGAGCGCGGGCGCGTTCCAGCCGCCCGCGGCTTCCAGGCGGGTCAACTCGATCTGGGCGCCGTAGGGGACGTCGGTGGTCAGCGCCTGCTTGACCTGCTCCAGCGCCGCGTCCGCGTCGGCCGTCGGGGGCAGGCGGAAGCTCAGGGTCAGCGTGGTGAAGGGGCGCAGGACGTTGCCCGCGTCCTCCGGCTCGGGCAGCCCGGACGCGCCGATGATCGACAGCGTCGGGCGCCAGCTGCTGTTGAGCACCAGCTCGACCTCGTCGTCCACAACCGGCCGCACGCCGTCGGCGAACGGGATCGCCGTGATCACCGTGCCGGGCGCGGACTCGACGGTCGCGCGGGCCTCCGCGGCACGCTCGGCGGGGATCTCGACGTTCATCGCCGACAGCTTGATCTCGCCGGTCGACGAGTCCTCGATCCGGTCGATCAGCTGCCGCAGGACGCGGAACGAGCTGGTCACGACGCCGCTGACGGTGCCGGAGTGCTGCCCGCCGGTGAGTACGCGCGCGGTCGCGGTGACCGACACCAGCCCGCGCAGCGACATGGTCAGCCACATGCGGTCGTAGTCCATGCCACCGGAGTCGAGGCACACGACCAGCGACACCGCGCCGAGGCGGTCGTCGAGGTGTTCGAGGTAGGCGGGCAGGTCGTAGCTGCCGGACTCCTCGCACGTCTCCAGCAGGATCACGCACCGGCTGTGCTGCCCACCGTTGGCGCGCACGGCCTCGACGGCGGCCGTCGCGGCGTAGCCCGCGTACCCGTCGTCGGCGGCACCGCGGCCGAAGAGCTTGCCGTCGCGCAGCACCGGCGACCACGGCCCGAGGCCCTCGGCCCAGCCGCCGACCGGGGGCTGCTTGTCGAGGTGGCCGTAGAGCAGGACGGTGCCCGCGTCGACCGTGCCGGGGATGTCGACCAGCAGCAGCGGCGTGCGCTCCGGCAGCCGGACGACCTCGACGGTCGCCCCCGGCAGGTTGCGCTTGGTGATCCAGGCCCGCAGGTGCTCGACGGCGGCGTCAAGGTTGCCGTTGGCCGCCCAGGCGGCGTCGAAGGAAGGGGAGAGGGCGGGGATGGCGACGAAGTCCTGCAGGCTGGGCAGGATCTCTGCCTGCCAGAGGTGCTGGACGGTGCGCGTCGTTGCTGTCTTGTCCACGCCCCGATACTGCCACCTGGGATGCCCCGTCGAAGCGGGACATCCCAGGTGCCAGGTCAGGCGACCTCGAACGACAGGTTCCCCGAGAACCCGGCACGCTCACCGTTCGGGTGCATGGCCTGCGCGTCGAGGTAGTACCAGCCGCTCGCATCCGGGGTCCACGTGATCGTGGCCGTTCCGTCCGGACCGGCCGGGACGAAGCTCGACTCACCGAAGACGTCGAAGGAGTAGAGGTAGCCCTCGATGTCGGTCTCCCCGGGCGGCGGGGTGAAAGTGAAGGTGCCCGGCACGCCGACGCCGCCCGCTGGACCGGCCTCGGTGTAGAGGTCGGAGGCGATGGTGGTGAACGGCGAGAAGTAGTGCCGCCAACTCGACTCGTGCGAGACCCACCCGCTCGCGCTGCGGCTGCGCACCCGCACCTCGTTGCCCGGCAGCTTGTCGGCGGTGAAGGTGAAGGTCGCCGTGCCGTCCGGTCCGGCGGGCACCACCTGGGCCGCAACGCCGTCGAGCCGCACCTCGAAGGAGACGGTGCCGGTCACGCGTTCGGCGGGCGCGAACTGAACGGTCACCGGCTTGCCCCACTCGGGCTCCCCGCTGACGCGCGTGATGGCGGGCCCGCTCGGCCACACCAGGATCGAGTACTCGACGGCCTGGGACCGGTTGCCCGCAGCGTCGACCGACCGGACCTGGAGGCGGTTCCGGAAGGTGTGCGGCGGGTCGAGCGTCAGCGTGACCGATCCGCCAGGGGCGCCGGCGCGGACGATGTCCCGGCCCGCGAGCGGGTCGGGGCACACGAAGCGGCCGTAGTCCCTGATCTCGCACGCGGGCACCGAGAACACGTCACCCCAGCTGTATTCGAACGCGACGGTGTCGGTGTCGCCGTTCGCGGCGACGGTGAAGACGGCGGACTCACCGACCGGCCCCCACTCGTCGCGCGGGTAGTTCGCCGAGGTGACCGTTGGCGCGGCGGGTGCGGACTTGTCGACGGTGAACCCGCAGGTGGCCGACCACGGCGACGTGTCGACGCCGTCGCTGACCCGCGCCTGCCACAGGTAGGTGCGCCCGTCGGCAAGGGACTCCGGGGCGAGCTGGTGGGTGACGAACGGGGTGCTGCTGATGTGTTCGTAGGTTCGCTCGGCCCGCGCGGACGGCTCGTCCCGCGGCCACACCGCGAAGTCGTAGCGGAGGTCGTGCTCCTGATCGGCGTCGACGGCACGGGCCTGCACCCTGGCCGGGTTCATCCTTGGGTACGGCGTGCTGGTGGCGCAGGCGAAGCCGCTGCTGACAAGGTCCTGCGTCGCGATCGACGGCGGGGAGTTGTAGCCGATCGAGAGCTGGACGCCGTAGTACGAGACCTTACGGAAGTAGCTGGGGTCGTTCTCGACGTCGGCGGGGACGCGGATCTCGAAGGTGATGCGCGACTTGCCCTTGGCGACCGCGCGCTCGACCTCGCCCTTGACGTCGTAGGAGAGGGTTCCCGGGCAGTACTGGGCCGAGCGGTCCTCACCGAGCTTGTCGTCCTCGGCAGGGGCGGTGGCCCAGCTGGGTGTGCGCGTGACCGTCTCGGTCTTCCACAGTTCGATCGCGCGCTTCGAGCAGTCCGCGGTCTCCCGCTCGGTGAAGGACACAACTGACTTGGTGATGCGCTTGCCCGCGAACTGGGCGAGGTCGTAGGTGACGTATACCCGGGAGACGTGGACGCGCCCGGCCTCGTCGGCCCAGGCGCCGAGCGGCATGGCCCCCGCCGCGTCGAAGGGAGTGTCGGGCAGTGCGGAGTCGGTGTGACCCGCCTGCACCGTGGGTGCCGCCGTGTAGTGGGGGGCGGCGACCGCGGTTCCGGCGGTCGAGACGAGGCCCGCGACGCCGACGGACACCGCGACGAGGGCGCGCGCGTATCTGGACAGTGTTGATCGAGACATGTTTCCCCAGTTCCCAAACCCCAGTTTGTCGCGGGAAGGCTAGCAGGGGAAAGGGGCTGGCCATACCGCTGTTTTCGCTGTTCCGGTAGGCGAAACGGCTCAACTCATCGGGGCATTTCAGGAACGTGCTGAGATCATCTTCAGGTGCGCTCGGGCACCCTCGTCCTTGAGACCGTGGTCTTGCCAAGTTCCCGCACAAGGCCACGGTCTCACCAATACCCTTCCCCCATGAAGCGCGTATGCCTGATCCTCGCCGCCGGTCTCACGCTGGCCGGTTGCGGCGATGAACCGTCGGCCCCGGCCGTCAACCCGACCGTCGGTGGGCTGGCTGAGGCGCTGTCGTCCATCGCGAACAACGACGAGTCGCGGACCTATGTCGAGTACGCCGATCTCACCAAGGTCGCGGCTCTCCGGGACAAGGACAAGCAGAAAGCGCGGATGCTGGAACCCGTTGGCTACTCCGGGATCGGGAACTTCCGCGTCAAGATCAAGGAAGAGCTCGCCGTCGACCTCACCGCCTTCAAGGAGGCCGTGACCGTCGGCATGCCGCCCACCGTCTCCGCGCGTTTCCGGGGTGCCTACGACAACGCCGCGCTCAACGCCAAGTTGGGAGAGCGCAAGGCGACCGAGTCCAAGTCCGGCGGCTACACCGTCTGGCGCACCGGTGAGGACGACAAGATCCAGCTCGACGGGCCGATGCGCGATGTCGGGCCGCTCAACCAGTTCAACGCGATCCGCACCAGCCCGACCGAGTTGGCGCACTCCGCGTCCGGCGAGCGCCTGGCCTGGTTCGACAAGGGCAGCCTGCTCGACGACCCGGCGATCAAGTCCCTCGCCACGTGCCTCGACGACGTGTCCGCCGCGATCCTCCAAGCCGCTGTCGAGAAGCGGCCCGCCGTCGCCGCCGGGGTCGAGATCGCCGACGACACCACCGATGTCGTCTGTCTGCGCGCCAAGTCCAACGAGGACGCGGGTGAGTTGCGCAAGCAGATCGAAGCGACACTCAAAGGCGCCAAGACCGTGTCCGGCACGCCGTGGTCGAAGATCCTGCCGAACCCGACCGTCGAGGCGGTCGGCGACACCGTGCGGATCACGGCCAAGAGCGAGACCCCCGGCCTGGTGTTCTCCGCGCTCAACCGGGGCGATCTCGACATGCTGGTCAACTTCGAGTGACGCAGCTCACGAGCGGACATGAAAGTTCTTCCACGTCGCTCGACCGACTCTCCTGAACAGCCGCGACCGCGTTCCCCTTTGAGCCCCTATCGTCGGGAATCCGAGCGTTTTCGCTGATCAGCGGGTCAGTCCCGGACCCGTGGGGCCATCCGGGCCTCACCACTGCCGCCCCCGGCATGTCAGGATGTGGGAGAGAACCGTCAGCGCCGACGGTGGCCAACCATCCAAGACCGGGTGGGCGGGGTGACCGGCGGCGCGGCTGCATGCCGTCGCCACGAGCGACTGTGCGGCCCAGACACGAGGAGAACGCACATGTCGTCCCCAGAAACGTGGACGCACCCGGAGCCCCGTGAGGGTCCCGCCGCCACCGCCGCTGCCCCCACAGCAGAGCAGGTGATCGCGGGTTTGCGAGCGACAAGCGAAGGCGGACCGGAGCTGGTGCAGCTCCTCACGCCCGAGGGTGAACGGGTCGAGAACCCGGAGTTCGACCGCTACGTCGCCGATGTGACCGCCGAGGACCTGCGCGGGCTGTACCGCGACATGGTCCTGGTCCGGCGGGCCGACCGGGAGGCCAACGCGCTGCAGCGCCAGGGCCAACTGGGCATCTGGGTGCCGCTGTTGGGCCAGGAGGCCGCGCAGATCGGCGCGGGCCGCGCCATGCGGGCCACCGACATGGCGTTCCCGAGCTACCGCGAGCACGGCATCGCGTGGTGCCGGGGAATCCACCCCAAGGAACTCCTGGGCATCTTCCGCGGCACCGACAACGGCAGCTGGGACTCGGTCGCCACGCGCTTCCACCCGTACACCATCGTGATCGGCAACCAGGTGCTCAACGCCGCCGGTTACGCGATGGGCCAGCGCTTTGAGGGCAAGGTCGGAGACGACGACGGGGAAGCCACCATGGTCTTCTTCGGCGATGGCGCGACCTCGCAGGGTGACGTCCACGAAGGCTTCGTCTGGGCCTCGGTCTACGACGCTCCTCTGGTCTTCTTCTGCCAGAACAACCAGTGGGCGATCTCCGAGCCCACCGAACGCCAGACCCGCCTGCCGCTGTACCAGCGCGCCCGCGGCTACGGCTTCCCCGGCATCCGCGTCGACGGCAACGACGTCCTCGCGACCCTCGCCGTCACCCGGTGGGCGCTCGACGCCTGCCGCCACGGCAACGGGCCGGTCCTCATCGAGGCGTTCACCTACCGGATGGACGCCCACACGACGACCGACGACCCGACGCGCTACCGGCTGTCCGACGAACTGGAAGCCTGGAAGCTCAAGGACCCGATCGAGCGGCTGCGGGTCAACCTGGTCCGCCACCACGACGCCGACCAGGCGTTCTTCGACTCCGTGCAGGCCGACGCCGACGCGCTCGCCGTCGAGCTGCGCGACTTCTGCTTCAACATGCCCGAACCGCCCATCGAGCAGATGTTCAACAACGTCTACGCCGAGGCGAGCCCGGTCCTCGACGCGCAGCGCGACGAGTTCCTCTCCTACCACGCCAGCTTCGGAGGTGAGCACTGATGGCCGCACCCGCGATCAACAAGCCCGCTACTACTGAGTCGACCACCCAGTCGCTCACCCTGGGCAAGGCGCTCAACCTCGGTCTGCGCACCGCGATGGAGGCCGACCCCAAGGTCATCGTCATGGGCGAGGACGTCGGCAAGCTCGGCGGCGTCTTCCGCATCACCGACGGCCTGCAGAAGGACTTCGGCGAGCACCGCGTGCTCGACACGCCGCTGGCCGAGTCCGGCATCATCGGCACCGCGGTCGGCCTTGCCGTGCGCGGCTTCCGGCCGGTGTGCGAGATCCAGTTCGACGGGTTCATCTTCCCCGGCTTCGACCAGATCGTCTCGCAGGTCGCCAAGCTGCACGCGCGCACGCAGGGCCGGGTCAAGATGCCCATGGTCATCCGCGTGCCCTTCGGCGGCGGCATCGGCGCGGTCGAGCACCACTCCGAGTCCCCCGAGTCCTACTTCGCGCACACCGCGGGCCTCAAGGTCGTCACCTGCTCGAACGCGGTGGACGCCTACTGGATGATCCAGCAGGCCATTCAGTGCGACGACCCTGTGCTGTTCTTCGAGCCGAAGCGCTACTACCACTCGGCGAACATGAAGGCCGAGGTCGACACCTCCGCCACGCCCGACCCGCTGTTCGCCTCGCGCGTGCTGCGGACCGGGACGACGGCGACCGTCGTGGCCTACGGGCCGTCGGTGAAGGTCGCGATGGACGCGGCCACCGCCGCGGCCGAGGAGGGCAAGTCGCTGGAGGTCATCGACCTCCGGACGCTGTCGCCGCTCGACCTCGCCCCGGTGTACGACTCGGTGCGGCGCACCGGTCGGCTCATCGTGGTGTCGGAGTCGCCGTCCGAGGCGTCGCTGACCTCCGAGATCGCGGCCAGGGTGCAGCAGGAGTGCTTCTACTCGCTGGAGGCGCCGGTGCTGCGGGTCAACGGCTTCGACGTGCCGTACCCGCCCGCGAAGCTCGAAGAGCACTTCCTGCCCGACCTCGACCGAGTGCTCGACGCCGTCGACCGCTCGCTGGGGTGGTAGCCCGATGCCTGAGTACAAGTCCTTCCCCCTGCCAGACACGGCCGAGGGGCTGACCGAGGCAGAGATCCTGTCCTGGCACGTCAAGCCGGGCGACACGGTCACGGTCAACCAGATCATCGTCGAGATCGAGACGGCCAAGGCCGCCGTCGAGCTGCCCTGCCCGTGGGCGGGTGTGGTCACTGAGCTGCACGTCCAGCCCGGGCAGACCGTGGATGTCGGGACGCCGATCCTGACCATCGACGTCGACCCGGGTGGCAAGGCCGCGGCGACCAACGGTTCCGCGCCCGCCGCCGCTCCGGCGGAGGAGGAGATGAAGCCGCTGGTCGGCTACGGCTCCAAGACCGTCACCGCCAAGCGGCGCGCGCGCAGCGGCCCGGCCGTCCCGGCGACGGCGGCGGCTGAGGCGGCGCAGAGCACGGTGGCCGCCGCGTTCGAGCACCACCAGGGCCCGGTGCCCGACCCGGAGCCGGTCGTGCCGGACAGCCCGGCCGCGCTGCTCGACCTGCCCGGCGGGTACGTGCCGCTGGCCAAGCCGCCGGTGCGCAAGCTGGCCAAGGACCTCGGCGTCGACATCCGGTCGCTGACCGGCAGCGGTGACGGCGGCGTGATCACCCGCGCCGACGTCGAGCGCGCCGCGTCCGGCCCGGCCGAGACCGTGGAACACCGAGCGGTGGCCCCGCGCGGCGAGCGGCGGGTGCCGATCAAGGGCATCCGCAAGGTCACCGCACAGGCCATGGTCGCCAGCGCCTTCACCGCGCCGCACGTCACGGAGTTCCTGACCCTCGACGTCACGCCGATGATGGACCTGCGGGCGAAGCTGAAGAACCACCCGGACTTCCGGGGCGTCAAGCTGACCCCGCTGGCGTTCTGCGCCAAGGCCGTCGCGATGGCCGTCCGGCGCACGCCGGAGGTCAACTCGTCGTGGGACGAGGCCGCACAGGAGATCGTCTACAAGGACTACGTGCACCTGGGCATCGCGGCGGCCACGCCGCGCGGCCTGATCGTGCCGAAGATCCGCGACGCCGACACCCTGTCGCTGCGGGAACTGGCCGAGGCGCTGGACCTGCTGACCACCACCGCCCGCGACGGCAAGACGCCGCCGTCGGACATGGTCAACGGCACCATCACGATCACCAACGTCGGCGTCTTCGGCGTCGACACCGGCACCCCGATCATCAACCCGGGCGAATCGGCGATCCTCGCCTTCGGCGCGATCCGGGACACGCCGTGGGTGGTCGACGGGGAGATCAAGATCCGCAAGGTCTGCCAGCTGGCGCTGAGCTTCGACCACCGGTTGGTGGACGGGCAGCAGGGCTCGGAGTTCCTGGCCGACGTGGGCGCGCTCCTCGCGGACCCGGCACTGGCGATCACGTACTGACGCTGTCCTGATCACGGCCCCTCGGCTTTCCAGAGCCGGGGGGCCGTATCAGTTGGCCGCGAACGTCCTCTGTAGGTCATCGACCAAGGAGGGACGATGACCTACACCCAGCACGCACCCCCGCTGACCACCATGTCCGAGGCGACCGCCACCGCGGCGGGCCATGCGCCGCGAGCCGACCGAGCGGCCGCCCGGCTGGCGGAGCGGGCCATGCCCGACCCGCCCGCCGTGGCAGAAGACGCGCTGCGAATCCGGGTCGCGCCGTATGACTACTCGGGCCGCAACAACGGCAACGCGAACATCTGGCCGGACCACGGCACCGGCAAGATCAGCATCGGCGGCAAGTCCGGCCACGTCGACGGCGGGCTGTCCGGCCGGGTGTCCGGGATCGCGTGGGTCGGCACCACCCTGTGGTTCCCGCAGTCGGCCCAGACCGTGCGCGCGGCGCCGGTGATCAGCTGGAAGGCCGGGTGGACGCTGTGGACCGCCGGGATCGGCAGCCCCCGGGCGTCGGCGCGCGGCGGGGTCCAACTGCAGGCATACGACGAGCACGGCCCGGTCAGCGATCTGGCCCAGCACGAGCTGTTCAATCAGGATCACAGCGAGTCGGGCTTCGGCAGCGAGAACGACGGCTGGGACGACGGGATGTCGACGCACACGGAAGTCGTGTTCGACGTTCCCGCGGGCGCTCCGCGCTGGCTCAACGTGTTGGCGTACCTCGACATGAACGCCGACTACTCGTCCGTGATCAACGTGGCCGCGGCGCAGGCGGGCATCGACGTCCACGTGCGGTGGATCGTGCTCGATCCGCTGTAGACCGATCGCGTGAACCCCGTCACACCCCAGCCGCGGGTGACGACATCTGGAGCAGTCGGCTTGATTCCGCACGCGTGAAAAGGCAGCGCGACATGGTCTACGACCCGTATCAGGACCGCAGGCGCCCGCATCAGAGGAATGTGGGCGGATACGGCAACCGCAACGTGGGCGGCAACTACCACGAAGACAATCGGTCCTGGCAGCAGAACATCGACAACCGGGGCGGCAGGTACGCGGGGCGCGACTACGTCGAGCAGCGCAACCGCATGTACTACGAGGGCGACCAGTACCACGTCGACACTGGTCAGGACATGGGCATCGGCCGCGGCAGCGGGCGGGGCATCGGCAGGCTCATCGCGTTCATCGGCATGGTCATCGCGCTGGCCGGGTTCGCGGCGTTCGCGTGGACGATCTTCAGTTTCGGCGCCAGCATCGACGACGGCGGCGTGCCGGACCTGTTCAGCAAGGAGTTCAACGGGCTCCCGGTCATCCCGATCGCGTTCGGCGCCTTCCTGGTGGGCGGACTCATCGCGAGCGCGGGCCGCTCGATGTCGAAGGCGGCGCTGCGCCGCCACGAGCAGCGGGAACGCGACCGGCGGCGACGGGAGTACTACCGGTGAGCCAGAACAACTACGGCGGCAGCGGCAACATCAACGTCGGCGGCAACTACCACCAGGACAACCGCTCCTACCGGCAGAACATCGACAACCGTGGCGGGATGTACGCCGGACGCGACATGGTCGTGCAGCTCCCGCCCGGCCTGCTGCGCGACCTCGACCACCTCGACGCGGTCCTCGGCTCGCTGCGGCTGACCGACCAGGAACGCTCGGCGGCGACGGCGGCGTTGGGGCAGGTCAGGCAGGCGGCGGGGCAGGACCAGCAGGCCACCGGCGGTCACCTGCAGCGGTTCACCCGGGTCCTGGTCAACGCGGGCGCCGTCGCGCAGGCGGGCACCTCGCTGACCGACGCGATCACCCGGATCGCGCAGTGGCTCGGCCCGGTCGGCGCGGCGGTGCTGGCTCTGCTCTAGTTCTTGGGCAGGTCGAAGTAGGAGATCAGGGTGGCCGCGAACGCGATGTCGCCCTTGACCTTCACCTTCGCCGACAGGAACAGCATCGGCAGGCTCACCGTGCCCGCGACCGCGCGCAGGAAGTCGGCCGGGGCGATGGTGATGGTGACGCGCGCGTCGGCGGTCGGGTGGTCGGCGGACTCGCAGGTGCCGTTGTCGATCACCGTCTCGAATCGGTCGAAGCCGCCGTCGCCAGTGCCTCCGGTGAACCGCCAGTGGACCACCGCTTGGAGGTTCGCGGCGCGTTGGCGGTCGAGGTGGTCGGTCATCCGGCTGAAGACCTCCTCGAACACCACTTGGCGCAGGCGGGGCTGCTCCATGAGGGCTTCGAGGTGGTCACGCGAGCAGCGGCTGAGGAAGCGGATGAACACGTGCGTGCTCATCCCGGCGAACTCCAGGCCGGTGCCCGACTGGCCGAGGTCGTCGAGCACCTCGATCAGCCGGACGAACTGCGCCGGGGTCAGCTTCGCCGGGTCGATGGCCTCGGCGAAGCCGTCCAGGTCGTGGATCGTGCGCGGCTCGATCCGGTGCCACTTCGGTTTGCGCCGCCATGACCGCTCGCGTCTCTCGGGCATGCCGGCAGTCTGCCCCGTCAAGCGCGCGGGAGGTCGAACAGGCCGGTCAGCCCGGCCGCGAAGGCCAGGTCGCCGCGGACCTTGAGCTTGCCGGTCATGAACAGCACCGGGGCGGAGGCGTTGTTGGTGATGAGCTTGAGGAAGTCGACCGGGGACACGGTGATGGTGGCCCTCGGCTGGCCCTCCATCGCGCGGCTGACGGTGCAGACGCCGTTGTCGATCAGCGTCTCGTAGCGGTCGTAGCCGCCTTCGCCCGAGCCGCCGCTGAGCCGCCAGTGCACGACCGCGTGCAGGCCCTTGGCGCGGTCCTGGCGCAGGTGGGTGCCCATGCGCCGGTAGACCTCGTCGAGGATGGTCGCGCGCAGCGCCGGGTCGACCATGACCGACTGGAGCTGGTCCTTGGACGCGTGGGTGATCAGCTTGGCGAAGGTGTCGGCCGAGAACTTCGACAGCGAGATCTCGGCGCCCTCGGCGGCCAGCCTGCTGAACGCGCCCAGCAGCTTGGACAGGTCGGTCCGCCCGACTTTCCTCGGATCGATCGCCCGCCCGATAGCATCGACATCTATGTCCATCGTGGCCACTTCCGCGGCGGTCAACCGATCAAGCAGCTCCACCAGCTCGCGCGGCTTCAAGCCGTCGAGCGTCCGGCGGGTCTCGGTCATCGGGTCAGCCTCCTTACCTACTGACGAGTAGGCTACGGGCGAGTAGATTAACGTGCAAGTAGGAGCTGGAGGCTACGAGGTGAGCGTCGAAGAAGAGCGCAAGCCGGCGCGCGTGAAGCGCCTGCCCCGCGAGGTACGCGAGCGCCAAATCCTCGACGCCGCCGTGCGCGTTTTCTCCCAGTACGGCTACCACAACGCGTCGATGGACGAGATCTCCGAGGTCGCGGGCGTCTCCAAGCCGATGATCTACGCCTACCTCGGCCACAAGGAAGACCTGTTCGCCGCCTGCATCCGGCGCGAGGCCACCCTGCTGATGGAGGCCATCGCGGCCGGGGTCAGCAGCGACCTGGCCCCCGACATGCAGCTGTGGCACGGCCTGCGCGCGTTCTTCCAGTTCGTCGGGGAACAGAAACAGAGCTGGCGGGTACTCCACCGGCAGGCGACGTCCCAGGGCGGCCCGTTCAGCGAGGAACTCCTCGCCATGCGCGGCCGCGCGATCAACCTGGTCGACGCCCTGCTGGTCCGCTCGGCCACGACCCGCGGCGAGTCCCCCGCGAAGTCCACCGAGGCGATGGCGGCGGCACTGGTCGGCGCGAGCGAGTCGCTGGCGGACTGGTGGCTGGACCACCCGGAGGTCCCGGACACGACGGTCGCGTCGTGGCTGATGAACCTGGTCTGGATGGGCTTCGGCGACCTCGTCGACGGCACGATCTGGACGCCGACCGCCTAGAGGCGCGCGCAGGGCAGGTCGAAGAACCAGCCGTCCGGTTCGTGGTCGATTCGGGCGACTTCGCCGCAGGACGCCCGGGCCCTGGCGACGGCGTCGGTCCAGGGGATGCCGTCGAGGCGCTCGCCCGTCCACAGGTGCAGGCCGACGCCGGCAAGCAGCACGGTGGGGATGACCACGCGGGCGGCTTGGACGGTGGCGCGGGCCCAGCGCGGTTCCGGCAGGCGGTCAAGGCCCGCGGCGACGGCCGTCAGCAGGAACAGCCCGGGGGCGACGCTGTAGCGCTGGGCGGCCATCACGATGTCGGGCTGTTGGATTTGCAGGCCGACGGTCCAGTTCGCGACCAGGACGACACCGATGATCACCGCCGCGTAGGTCGCGGCGGTGATGGTGAGGAAGCGGTCGCCGTACCAAGCGCCGAGGGCTATCGGGACCGCGGCCAGGGCGAGTGCGGCGAGGATCAGCAGGTTGCCGAGGTGCGGATAGACGTCCACGACCTGCTCCGACCCGATGAACGCGGCCACCGGACCACGCAGCAGCGCGGCCAGCAGGACCTGCACGGGATCGACGGCCTGGTTGGAATACGGGACCCGCTCGGCCAGCGTGACCGCGACGGCCTGGAGTGCTTGCGCGGCGAGGTAGGCGATCGGGACCGCGCGAGCGCCGGTGGCCAGGCGGTAGATCGCCAGGGGGACGAGCAGGAACGTCAGCGGGCTCGACAGGACCGAGATGACGACCACGACCGCGGCTGTGATGGTCTGCGCTCGCGTCGTCGTGCGCCACAGGATGGCCCAGAACGCGCCGTAGAGCAGGAACCAGTGGAGGTTCGACAGGTTGCCCAGCGGCTCCGAGTTGCCGACCGGGAGCAGCACGACCATGGCGGCGAGTCCGATGCGGACCGGCAGCGACCGCAGGTGGTGGGCCGACGCGGCGAAGGTCAGCAGCGCGATGCCCGCGCGGACAAGCGCGGCCAGGACCGCGAAGCCGATGGGTGCCCAGTCCAGCGGCAGGAGCGAGACGAGTTCCGCGCCAAGGCGGGGGATGACGTGGAGGTAGCCGCCGTAGGGCTCGGCCAGGTTTGTCCACAAGGGACGCTGGACGGCGTCGAGCAGGAAGCGGGCGCCGTCCTCGGCCCAGACGTGGGTCAGGTGGGACATGCCTGCGGGAGTGAACAGCAGGTACGCCACCGCGGCGACGAAGGCCAGGACTCGCGACACGGGGCGGGAGCCTAGCCGGGTGGCCACCTGCGCAGGTGGCCACCCGGAGGGCTCACAGCGGGGTGATGATCCCGTCGACGTGCGGCTGCGGCTTCCGCGCGTTGATCAGGTCGAACTTCCACCCGCCGCCGTGCTCGCGGGCGGCGAAGCCCACCTTGGCGGGCAGCAGCACCGGCAGCTTGAACCGGACGTCCACCGAGTACGCCTCCGGCAGCCTGCCCTCGAACGCGGCCAGGCAGCGCGCCTTCGTCCACATGCCGTGGGCGATGGCGCGGGGGAAGCCGAAGAGCTTGGCGGTCAGCGGGTGCAGGTGGATCGGGTTGCGGTCGCCCGAGACCTCCGCGTAGCGCCTGCCGATGTCCTCCGGGACCTTCCAGAACGACGTCGGCTCCGGCAGCTCGGGCCGCTCGGCCGACTCCGCCTCGCCCGAGCCGCCGCCGCGGCGCAGGTAGGTGCTGACGTCGTGCCAGATGACCTCGCCGTCGACCGACGCCTCGCTGACCATGTCGAACTGGCGGCCCTTGGGGTGGTCACGCAGGTTCTCCACGTGCACCCGCAGGTCGAACTTCTCGTCGACGCGCAGTGCCCTGGTCTGGGTGATCCGGTTCGCCACGTGCACCGAGCCGACCAGCGGGAACGGGAAGTCGGCGTCGGTCATCAGCTTGACCTGCATGGGGAAGGTCAGCATGTGCGGGTAGGTGGCGGGCAGCTCGTCGGTCAGCCGGAACTCGCACACCCTGTTGTAGGCGGCGAGGTGCACCGGATCGACCGACACGCCGGTGCGCACGTAGTCGCGCTCCGGCAGTGCGCCACCCTTCTTGGTGAAGCCCGCGAGTACCGCCTTGGGGAACAGCAACCCCAGGTTCGGCGACTCCTTGAGCTCCATCACGCCCCCAGCAGGCTCTGGCCGCACACCCGGACCACGTTGCCGTTGACCGCGCCCGACGCCGGGCTGGCGTACCAGGCGATCGTCTCGGCGACGTCGACCGGCAGGCCGCCCTGCGACATCGAGTTCATCCGGCGACCGGCCTCGCGGATGAACAGCGGGACCGCGGCGGTCATCTTGGTCTCGATGAAGCCGGGGGCGACGGCGTTGATCGTGATGCCCTTGGCGGCGTACTCGTCGGCGTAGGCGTTGACCATGCCGATGACACCGGCCTTGCTGGCGCCGTAGTTGGTCTGGCCGAGGTTGCCCGCGATGCCCGCGATCGACGACACGCCGATGATCCGGCCGCCGTCACGCAGGACACCTGCGGCGAGCAGCGCGTCGTTGACCTTGAGCTGGCTCGTCAGGTTGACCGCGAGGACCGAGTCCCACGCGCCTTCCTTCATGTTGGCCAGCGTCTTGTCGCGGGTGATGCCCGCGTTGTGCACGACGATGTCGACGCCGCCGTGGCGGGTCTTGAGGTGCTCGACCAGCTTGGCCGGGGCGTCGGCGGCGGTGATGTCGAGCTGCAGGGTCGAGCCGCCCACCCGGTTGGCGACCTTGGCGAGGTCGGCGCCCTGGGCGGGGATGTCGAGGGCGATCACGTGCGCGCCGTCGCGGGCCAGCACGTCGGCGATGGCCGCGCCGATGCCGCGGGAGGCGCCGGTGACCAGCGCGACCTTGCCCGCGAGCGGGGCGGTCCAGCTCTCCGGCTCGGTGGCCTGGCCGCCGTGCGTGCCAACGCGGATGACCTGGCCGTCGACGTATGCGGACTTGCCGGAGAGCAGGAAGCGCAGGGTCGACTCGACCTTGTCCTCGGCGCCCGGCTGCACGTAGACGAGCTGCGCCGTCGCGCCGCGCTTGAGTTCCTTGCCCACCGAGCGGGTGAATCCTTCAAGCGCCCGCTGGGCGATCAGTTCACCTTGTTCCTTGGCGGCCTCCGGCGGCGTGCCGAGGACGACGACCCGACCCGAGGCGGCGACTGAGCGCATGACCGGGTGGAAGAAGTCGTACAGCCCGCGCAGCTGCTCTGGGCTGGTGATCCCGGTCGCGTCGAACACCAGGGCGCCGTACTTTTGGGTGTCGGCACCCGCGGACGTCAGCACCTCGATCCCGGCGGACTTGAGGACCGGCCCGAGCCCGTCGGCCAGGCGTCCGGCGCCGCCGACGAGGGCGGGACCAGGCAGCGCGGGCTCGCCCGGCTTGTACCGCCGCAGCGGCTCGGGGTTCGGCAGTCCGAGACGCTTCACGAGAAGCCGTCCGACGCCGGAAGTGCTGAACTGTTGGTAGCGGTCAGTCATTCGTTTGCGCCTCCCTACTCGCTAGTAATCTTACTCATGAGTAGGTTAGAATGCTACCGCAGATGTAAACCTGTGCTCAGGAGGATGAGATGGCTCCCACTCGCGTGCGCCGTGTCGCGGTCCTTGGCGGGAACCGCATCCCGTTCGCGCGATCCAACGGCCCGTACGCCCAGGCGTCGAACCAGGACATGTTCACCGCGGCCCTCGACGGGCTCGTGGCCCGGTTCAGCCTGCAGGGCGAGCGGATCGGCGAGGTCGCCGCGGGTGCGGTGCTCAAGCACAGCCGCGACTTCAACCTGGCCCGCGAGTGCGTCCTGGGCAGCAAGCTCTCGCCGGAGACGCCCGCCTACGACATCCAGCAGGCGTGTGGCACCGGCCTGCAGGCGATCATCCAGGTGGCGAACAAGATCGCCCTCGGGCAGATCGACTCGGCGATCGCGGGCGGCGTCGACACCACCAGCGACGCGCCGCTGGCGCTGAACGACGACCTGCGGCACATCCTCATCGCGGTCAACAACGCGAAGACGGTCGGCCAGCGCCTCGCCCTGCTGGCCAAGATCCGCCCCTCGCACCTGATGCCGGAGCGGCCGGAGAACGCCGAGCCGCGCACCGGGCTGTCGATGGGCGCCCACCAGGCCCTGACGGCCAAGGAATGGGGCATCACCCGCGAGGCGCAGGACGAGTTGGCGGCCGCGAGCCACCAGAAGCTCGCCGCCGCGTACGAGCGGGGCTTCTTCGACGACCTGGTCACGCCGTTCCAGGGCCTGGCCCGCGACCAGAACCTGCGGGCGGACTCGACCGCGGAGAAGCTGGCCAAGCTCAAGCCCGCGTTCGGCGGCCCCGACGGCACCATGACCGCGGGCAACTCGACCCCGCTCACCGACGGCGCGTCGGCGGTGCTGCTGGCCTCCGAGCAGTGGGCCAAGGACCACAAGCTGCCGGTCCTGGCGTACCTGACCTTCCACGAGACCGCGGCCGTCGACTACATCCACGGCGGCGAGGGCCTGCTCATGGCCCCCGCCTACGCGGTGCCGCGGATGCTGGCGCGGGCCGGGCTGACGCTGCAGGACTTCGACTTCTACGAGATCCACGAGGCCTTCGCGTCGCAGGTGCTGTCGACGCTGGCCGCGTGGGAGGACGTCGCGTTCGCCAAGGAGAAGCTGGGCCTGACCGAGCCGCTCGGCTCGATCGACCGGTCGAAGCTCAACGTCAACGGCTCGTCGCTGGCCGCGGGCCACCCGTTCGCCGCGACCGGCGGCCGCATCGTGGCGACGCTGGCGAAGCTGCTGGACGAGAAGGGGTCGGGCCGCGGCCTGATCTCGGTCTGCGCGGCGGGCGGCCAGGGCGTCACGGCGATCCTGGAGAAGTAACTGTCGACGTCTACGGCTCTCTAGTCTTTGGACTAGAGAGCCGTAGACGTTTCTACCGTCGACACGCCGTAGTGGTTTCTCGCCAAATATCGGGCTGGCGCTAGAGACGCCGATACCTTCGGATGATGGACCCGGTCCGCAACCCGTTCGCCCCCGGCGCAGGCCAGCGCCCGCCGGAGCTGGCAGGCCGCGAGAAGGAGTTGCAGGCCTTCGAGGTGGTCCTGGAACGCGTCGCCCGCGGCAGGCCCGAGCGCAGCCTGGTGCTGACCGGCCTGCGTGGAGTCGGGAAGACAGTGCTGCTGGGCGAACTGCGGTCGATGGCGGTCCGCCGGGGCTGGGGCGCGGGCAAGATCGAGGCCCGACCGGACGCCGACCTGCGCCGACCGCTGTCCGCCGCACTGCACCGCGCGGTGCGCGACCTGGCGGTGCGGCATCGCGCGCCGGATCGCGTCGAGCAGGTGCTGGGCGTGCTGAAGGCGTTCGCGCTGCGGGCGAATCCGGACAACGCGAAGCTGCGCGAGCGCTGGCAGCCGGGCATCGACGTGCCCGCCACCCAGGGCCGCGCCGACTCCGGCGACATCGAGATCGACCTGGTGGAGCTGTTCACCGACGTCGCCGAATTGGCCCAGGACGTCGGCACGGGCGTGGCCGTGCTGATCGACGAGATGCAGGACATCGGCGCCGACGACATCTCCGCGCTGTGTGCCGCGTGCCACGAACTGTCCCAGTCGGGGGCGCCGCTGGTCGTGGTCGGGGCGGGGCTGCCGCACCTGCCCGCGCTGCTGTCGGCGAGCAAGTCGTACTCGGAGCGGCTGTTCCGGTACGTGCGGATCGACCGGCTGGACCGGGCGGACGCCGACCAGGCGGTGCTCGCGCCGGTCGACCGGGAGGAAGCCGGGATCACCCCGGCCGCCCTGGACGCGCTTTTCGAGCGCTCGGGCGGATATCCGTACTTCATCCAGGCGTACGGCAAGGCCGCGTGGGACGCGGCGCCGGACGACCCGATCACCGTCGAGGACGTCGCCGTGGCGGCGCCGGAGGCCGAGGCGGAGCTGACGGTGGGGTTCTTCGGGTCGCGGTACGAGCGGGCGACGCCTGCCGAGCGCGAATACCTGCGGGCCATGGCGGAGTTGACAGAGGGGAAGGACGAGGGCGCGGGCACGTCGGACGTGGCTGTCTACTTGGGACGGAAGCCGTCGTCGCTGTCGCCCGCGCGGGACTCGTTGATCAAGAAGGGTTTGATCTACTCGGCCGAGCGCGGCCGGATCGCCTTCACCGTGCCCCACTTCGGCCGGTATCTGCTGGGGATGGACGAGTAGACCGAACTCCGACCAACTGGGACACCCGCTGGGGCGAGACCCCCAACACAGCCGCGACGTCCCGCCCCGTCAGACCGGCGTCGAGCAACCTGACCGCCAACTTCCGCGACCCCGCGGCGGCGCGCTCCTCCCTACGCTGCGTCGACTATCTGGATGGACGAATGAGCAGCCCCGCGATCCGGGTGCACCTGTCCGCCATGGCTGCGGCCGACTCGTCCGGGTGGTCCTGCCACCACTCGACGGCGGCGCTGACCGCGCTGTACCAGAGGCGGGTCAGCAGGGAGCGGTCCAGCGGATCCGCGTCGCCCAGGATCTCGGCTACGCCGGCGGAGCCATAGTCGGCCAGGGTTCGGCGGTACGGGCGGGCGGCGGCGAGGACGGGGGAGTCCGGCGGCAGGGTCGGGTCGTAGAGCAGCGCCCAGTCGTGTCTGCGCTGGTCGAGTGCGGTGAAGATGGCCGACAGGGTGGCCACACCGCGGGCTGGGGTGGTGCCGTGTTGGGCCGCGCCGACGGCGTCGACCAGCGCCTGACCGGCACGGTGGAGGCAGGCGAGGTACAGGCCGTCCTTGGACTCGAAGTAGCCGTAGATGAGCGGCTTGGAGATCCCGGCCCGGCGGGCGATGGTGGCTATCGAGGCGTGGGCGTAGCCGGTGCGGCCGAACTCGTCGGCGGCGATGTCGAGGATCTGCTGTTCGCGGTCTCCCCTGGGCACCCCCTTGGTGCCACCGCGCGATGTCATGCCCGCAGCCTAGCCGAGCAATTGACCCTGGGGTAACTTACCTAGTAGTCAATTCGAGGAGGACGCGATGCGCTCGTGGTGGGGCTGGGGAACGGTCGAGGACGCCGTCACCGACGCGGAGGCCGCCGACCTGGTCACCCGGGTCCGCGCGGTGCTGCCCGAGCACGACTTCACCGACCACGCGCCGCCCGCGCCGGAGGATCTCGGGATCGCGCCCTCGCGCGTGACGCCACCCGCCTCGCTCGCCGCGCTGTGCTCGGACGACGTCGTGGACCGGGCCGCACACGCGCACGGGAAGGCGTTCCGGGACGTCGTGCGGAACCTGCTCGGCAGGCTCGACCACGTGCCTGACCTGGTCGCGCGGCCGGCGTCCGAGCAGGATGTGGTCGACGTGCTCGACTGGTGCGCGGGCGCGGGCATCCCGGTGATCCCGTTCGGCGGCGGCAGCTCGGTGGTCGGCGGGGTCGAGCCGCGGTTCGACGGACCCGCGGTGACCATGGACCTATCCCGGCTCGACCAGGTGCTGGAGCTCGACCGGACCAGCCGGGCAGCGCGCGTGCAGGCCGGGGTGTTCGGCCCGCACCTGGAGGACCAACTGCGCCCGCACGACCTCACCCTGCGCCACTTCCCGCAGTCCTTCGCCTTCTCCACCCTCGGCGGCTGGCTGGCGACGCGCGCGGGTGGGCACTTCGCCACGCTCTACACCCACATCGACGACCTGACCGAGTCGCTGCGGGTGGTCACGCCGATCGGCGTCAGCGAGTCGCGGCGACTGCCGGGGTCGGGCGCCGGGCCGTCGCCGGACCGGCTGTTCCTCGGGTCGGAGGGAACGCTCGGGGTGATCACCGAGGCGTGGGTGCGCCTGCAGGACCGGCCGAAATGGCAGCTGACGGCCTCGGTCACCTTCCAGGACTACGCCGACGCCGTCGCCGCGACCCGGGCCATCGCGCAGGCCGGGCTCTACCCAACCAACTGCAGGCTGCTCGACCCGACCGAGGCGTTCCTCAACGCGGGCGGGACCGGGTCGGTGCTGATCCTGGGCTTCGAGTCGGCCGACCACCCGGTGGCCGCGAGCCTGGACCGGGCGCTGGAGATCGCCGCGGACCACGGGGGTGTGGCCGGGGAGCGCAAGGAGCGGACGTGGCGGTCATCGTTCCTGCGGATGCCGTACCAGCGGGACGCGCTCGCGCGGCGGAGCATGATCGTGGAGACGTTCGAGACCGCGTGCACCTGGGACCGCTTCGACGCCTTCCACGGCGCGGTGATGGCCGCGGCGCAGGACGCGATCAAGCGGGTGTGCGGGGTGGGGCTGGTGAGCTGCCGCTTCACCCACGTCTACCCGGACGGCCCGGCGCCGTACTACGGCGTCTACGCGCCGGGGCGGTGGGGAAGCACGGTCGAGCAGTGGGATGAGATCAAGGCGGCGGTGTCCGAGGCGATCGTCGGCAACGGTGGGACTATTACGCACCATCACGCGGTGGGCCGGGATCATCAGCCTGGCTATGAGCGGCAGCGGCCGGAGGTGTTCGCGGAAGCGCTGCGGGCCACGAAGGCGGCGCTGGACCCGGCCGGGATCTTGAATCCGGGCGTCTTGCTGACGCCAAACGGCGGATGACCACGCTGGATCGCGAGAGAACGCGCCGTGGGGGTTTGGGGGGCTCGGCCCCCAAGGCGAAGACGGAGGGGTTCCTGCGAAAACGCGAAGCGTTGAGCAGGAATAAGGAAACCCCGTAGTGCTGCCAGGTCGGGGGTCCGCCAGCACTACGGGGTCAACCGGAACATCGTGCTTGGTCCCGGTCTTGTTACACGGAATCAAACTGTGCCCTGCATCACATTTTGATTCCGTGTTTCGAGGTCTCAGCGCATGGAGTGGATCTGCGCGAGGGCGATCAGCTCGTGCCGCATCGAGGGAGTCGCGGCGTTTTCGATGGCGCGGTTCACCGCCTTGCGAGTACGGGCCTCGACTCGGCGGGCGCGGATCTTCGCAGCGATGTTCATGGCGGGTGCCATCTCCTTCTGAAGTCTTTTGCCTGTCTGGCTGACCGGCATGACTCAAGTATGCACCTCCGACCGGGCAAATGCACGCGATTGTCCGGTGAACTGGCGCACACACCGGCGAATCATCGGTCAACAGGACCTTAATTCCGGCTGCTGTCCGGCCCGAAGTGTGATCCGGCGGACACGGGAGTAACACGAAACCGACCGCGGGCGATGGCCGCTACCCGACCATAGTTTGATCTAGCAGATTTCCTATACAGCAGAAGACAGGCGCAGATCATCCGCACCCGCATACTTCTCCCCGTGGCATACCTGGGCATCGATGTGGGCGGGACGAAGGTCGCCGCCGGAGTGGTCGACAGCGACGGCAGCGTCCTCAAGCGGCTGCAGGTCCCAACCCCCGAGGGCACCGCGGACGCGGTGTTCGCCGCGGTCGCCGAGTGCGTGCGCGAGCTGGACGCCGAGGTCGAGGGCGTCGGCGTGGCCAGCGCCGGGCCGATCGACCTGCGGGCGGGCACCGTGTCGCCGATCAACATCCCCGAGTGGCGGGGCTTCCCGCTGCGCGACCGGGTGCGGGAGCTGTTCCCGGACGTCCCGGTCAAGCTCGCGGGCGACGGCGTGTGCATGGCGCTGGGCGAACACTGGACCGGCGCAGGCCGCGGGTTCGACGACATGCTCGGCCTCGTCGTCTCGACCGGTGTCGGCGGCGGGCTCGTGCTCGGCGGGCGCGGCTACGCGGGGCGAAGCGGCAACGCCGGGCACATCGGGCACATCGCGGTGGACACCGAGCCGCCCTGCCCGTGCGGCGGGCTCGGCTGCGTCGAGGTGCGGGCCAGCGGGCCGAACATCGTGGCGTGGGCGAAGGCCCAGGGCTGGGCCGCGCCCGCCGACGCCGACGGCAAGGCGCTGGCCGACGCGGCCAAGGCGGGCGACGAGATCGCGCTGGCCGCGTTCGAGCGCAGCGGGCAGGCCGTGGGCATGGCGATCGCGGCGACCGCGGTGCTGTTCGACCTGGATCTGGCGATCGTCGGCGGCGGGCTCGCGCAGGCCGGTGACCTGCTGTTCGACCCGATCCGCGCGGCCGTGGCCACCCACGCCAAGCTCGACTACGTCCGCGACCTGCGGGTGGTCCCGGCCGAGCACACCAAGGACGCCGGGATCGTCGGCGCGGCCTCGCTTGTGGCACGGCCACTCGAATAGGCCAACCGGACGAATCGACGGTCGCACCCGGTCAGCGAATTCACTCGATTGGTGAGCGGGAACAGTGGGCATCCGTTCGGCGCTGGCCACGCTCCGCTCATCGTCTACTCGAAAGTAGGGCACTGATCTTCGGCCGAATGGCGGCACACTCGACGGCGACCGGACAGATCTAAGGAGTTCGTCGCTTTGGCCGTGAAAGGACCAGAGAGCAGGCGCCGCCGCGCGGTGCACCTGCGCCATGTCCCGACCGAGAAGCCGCCGACCGTCCCGGCGCCGCGCTCGGCGGGGCGCCCCAAGCGGACCAGGGGCGAGCGCTTCATGCTCGCCGCCGAGCGGGTGCTGGGTGGGCTGGCGCCGACACTGCACCTCGCGTTGACCATGGTGGCGGTGACCGTGGCCGCCCTGGTCGTCGTCGCGTTCACCCTGGGGATCATGCCCGCCGTGCTGGGCTTGGTCGTCCTACTGGCCTACATCAGCCGCCCGAGGTGAGGGGTGCCCGCGCACCCCTCACCTCGCAGGCGATCTAGTGCGCGGCCACCTTCTTGACCCGCTTGTCGCCCTCGTCGACGTGGTAGTCGCCGGGGTTGGTCTCGTCGGTGCCGTTGAACGCCCGCAGCCGCCGCGACACCACCGTCACCAGGATCGCGACCACCAGGTTGAGCGCCAGCGCGAGCACGCCGACGTAGATCTGCATGGTCGAGCCCGCGAACGGGTGCCAGCCGAAGACGCTCAGGTCGTTGAGCTTGAGCGCCGAGGCCCCGAAGTGCGCGCGCTTCCCGTCCGCGCTCGGGATGTTGTAGAGCAGCCACATGCCCCACGCCATGCCCGCGAACCAGCCCGCGATCAGACCGTGCACGTGGAACCAGCGCGTGTAGAGCGCGATGGCCACCGCGGGCAGCGTCTGCAGGATCATCACCCCGCCGATGAGCTGCAGGTCGATGGAGAACTGCGGGTCGATGAACAGGATGAACGCGACGGCGCCGAACTTCACCACCAGTGAGGCCAGCTTCGCCTGCTTGGCCTCCGCGGCGGGGGTGGCGTCCTTGCGGATGAACTCCTTGTAGACGTTGCGGGTCCACAGGTTCGCCGCGGCGATCGACATGATCGCCGCGGGCACGAGCGCGCCGATGCCGATGGCGGCGAAGGCGATGCCCGCGAACCACGACGGGAACATCTGCTCGAACAGGTTGGGCACGATCGTGTTGGTGTCCGGGTTGCCGGTCGCCTGGTTGACCAGCGGCTTCGTGCCCGCCGCGATCGCCATGAAGCCCAGCAGCGCGAGCAGGCCCAGCAGCAGCGAGTACGCGGGCAGCGCCGACATGTTCCGCTTGATGACCGTGCGGCCGCGCGAGGCGAGAACGCCAGTGATCGAGTGCGGGTACAGGAACAGCGCGAGCGCCGAGCCCAGCGCCAGCGTGGCGTACTGGAGCTGGTTGTTGCCGTTGAGCAGGATGCCGTCGCCGGGCGCCGGGGTGGCGTTGAACTTGGCCTCGGCGGCGCCGAAGATCTCGCTCCAGCCGCCGAGCTTGATCGGCAGGTAGATCACCGCGACGATGATCACCACGTAGATGAGGATGTCCTTGACGAACGCGATGAGCGCGGGCGCCCGCAGGCCGGACTGATACGTGTAGACCGCGAGGATCACGAACGCGATCAGCAGCGGCAGGTGCCCGACGATCCCGGAGCCGTTGAACCCGAGCGTGCGCAGCACCGCCTCCAGGCCGACGAGCTGCAGCGCGATGTAGGGCATCGTCGCCACGATCCCGGTGATCGCCACCAGCAGCGCGAGCCCGGAGGAGCCGTAGCGGCCGCGGACGAAGTCGGCCGGGGTCACGTAGCCGTGCACCCGCGACACCGACCACATGCGCAGCAGCGGCATGAAGACGATCGGGTAGACGATCACCGTGTACGGCAGCGCGAAGAACCCGGCCGCGCCCGCGCTGAACATCAGCGCCGGGACCGCGACGAAGGTGTAGGCGGTGTAGAGGTCGCCGCCGATGAGGAACCAGGTGATCCACGAGCCGAACTTGCGCCCGCCGAGGCCCCACTCGTCGAGGTGTTCGAGGGTGTCGCCCGCCTTCCACTTCGCCGCGACGAAGCCCATGACGGTGACGACGCCGAACAGCAGGGCGAAGACGATCAGCTCGGTCCAGTGCAGGTCGTTCATCGGCGACCGGTCCCCTCATCGAGGTCGTCGACGTCGAGGCCCGCGCCGGGTGGGGGCGCGCTCGGACTGTCCTTCGTCTTGATGAAGACCAGGGTTGTGCACAGGACGCCGACGATGATCCCCAGGAACTGGAACCAGTAGTAGAACGGCATCCCGAACAACTCGGGACCGGTCCGGTTGTAGATCGGCGTGATCAACCAGAGCAGCGGAACCGCGAGCAGCAGGTTCCAGGGGCTCCAGCGGAAGTTGGAGCCCGTTTTCCCAGGTCGGGGCATCGGCACACCTCGCTCGTCATCGGTGACGTGATGCCGCAGAACACTAGAGTGCGACGCCGGTCACGTCACGGCCTCACCGATAACGAATCGATGCCGCGATTCACCCACCAGTCCGGCAGTTAGTCCACAGGCTGTGCACAAGTTTGTCCACAGTTTGTGGATAGGTTTGTCCACAGGCTGTGGGCAACTACAGGTCGAACGCGGAGATGCTGTGCTGCTCGGCCAGCCGGTCGCCGATGATCAGCAGACACGGCAGGCAGCGGGGGCCTTCATGGGTGCTGCGCACCTTGCCGAACGGGACGCTGTGCGTGCACGCCGCCTCGACGAAGCTCGCGGGCCGCTCGTCGCTGGGGAACGCGTGCACCCGGTCGTCGTAACCGGACATCTTCCAGCGCCATCTGTCTGCCTCGCCCACCGTCCTCAACCTCCTGCTTCGGTCCGCCCTTCCATACTCCGAAGACGCGCCCATCAGGGATTGGTGACGCCAGAAAGCTGGAAGGCCACCACAAAACCTGTGGTGGCCTTCCAGTGTCAAGTGGCTGATCAGCCCAAACGCTGCTTAAGGGCTTCGAGCTCGTCGCGCAGCGGCGTGGGGAGCTTGTCGCCGATCTTGTCGAACCACTCCTCGATCAGCGGCAGCTCGGCGCGCCACTCGTCGGCGTCGACCTGCAGCGCGGCCTCGATGTCGGCGTGGACAGCACTGTCGCCGTCAGCCAAACCAGACAAGTCGAGGTCGTCGATCGTCGGCACGTAGCCGATCGGGGTCTCGACGGCGGCGGCCTTGCCCTCGATGCGCTCGATGGCCCACTTCAGCACGCGGGAGTTCTCACCGAATCCAGGCCACAGGAACTGCTTCTCGTCGCCGCGGCGGAACCAGTTGACGTAGAAGATCTTCGGCAGCTTGTCGGCGTCGGCGCGCTTGCCGGTCTCGATCCAGTGGTTGAAGTAGTCACCGGCGTGGTAGCCGATGAACGGCAGCATCGCCATCGGGTCGCGGCGCACGACACCGACCTGGCCGACGGCCGCGGCCGTGGTCTCGCTCGACAGGGTGGCGCCCATGAAGGTGCCGTGCTGCCAGCTGCGCGACTCGGTGACCAGCGGGATCGTGGTGGCGCGGCGGCCGCCGAAGAAGATCGCCGAGATCGGCACGCCCTTCGGGTCGTCCCACTCGGGGGCCTTGGTGTCGCACTGCTCGATCGGGGTGCAGTAGCGCGAGTTCGGGTGCGCGGCCTTCTCCTCGGAGCCCGGCGCCCAGTCGTTCTTCTTCCACGAGGTCAGGTGCGCGGGCGCCTCGCCCATGCCCTCCCACCAGATGTCGCCGTCGTCGGTCAGCGCGACGTTGGTGAACAGCGAGTTGCCCTTGGCGATGGTGCGCATCGCGTTGGGGTTGGTGTGGAAGTCGGTGCCCGGCGCCACGCCGAAGAAGCCGTTCTCCGGGTTCACCGCGTAGAGGCGGCCGTCCTCGCCGAAGCGCATCCAGGCGATGTCGTCGCCGATGGTCTCGACCTTCCAGCCCGGGACGGTCGGCTCCAGCATCGCCAGGTTGGTCTTGCCGCACGCGCTCGGGAAGGCCGCGGCGACGAAGTAGACCTTGTTCTCCGGCGAGGTCAGCTTGAGGATCAGCATGTGCTCGGCCAGCCAGCCCTCGTCGCGGCCCATCACCGAGGCGATGCGCAGCGAGTAGCACTTCTTGCCCAGCAGCGCGTTGCCGCCGTAGCCGGAGCCGTAGCTCCAGATCACGCGCTCCTCGGGGAAGTGCACGATGTACTTGGTGTCGTTGCACGGCCACGCGACGTCGGCCTGGCCCTGCTCGAGCGGGGCGCCGATCGAGTGCAGCGCGGGCACGAAGTCGCGCTCGGTGCCGTCGGCGTCGACGAAGCACTCCAGGGCCTTGGTGCCCATCCGGGTCATGATCTTCATCGAGACCACGACGTACTCGGAGTCGGTGATCTCCACGCCCAGCATCGGGTTCTCCGCGTCGAGCGGGCCCATGCAGAACGGGATGACGTACATGGTGCGGCCACGCATCGAGCCCCGGTAGAGCTCGGTCATGATGGCCTTCATCTCGGCCGGGTCCATCCAGTTGTTGGTGGGACCGCAGTCAGCCGGGTCGGCCGAACAGATGTAGGTGCGCTCTTCGACGCGGGCGACGTCGTTGGGGTCCGAAGCCGCGTAGAAGGAGTTCGGCTTCTTCGCCAGCCTGGTGAAGGTGCCCGCGGCGACCAGCTTGTCGGTCAGCCGGGTCCATTCCGCCTCGGAGCCGTCGACCCAGACAACCTCGTCCGGAACGGTCAGCTCTGCAACCTCGCGCACCCAGGACAGGAGCCGCTGGTGCGTCGTCGGTGCCTGGTCGACACCAGGGATTGTCACTGCCGTCATCTCCGCCTCGTCTCCTGACTGAACGCCGAAATGCCGATCAGGACGCCACCGGGCCCTGGTGGACTGACGGCGTCCTCATCGAATAGCTCCGCGCCCGCTCTGGGTGGAGCGGGTGCGTGCTGGATGGAATGCATTGAGGCTAGCGAAGTGACCGCCAGGTAACCGAGACCTGTCCTGTCGGTTCTCTCACAAGAACGATAAGGGAATCGATTCAGTACACGGATGCGTAGTCACAACCTGGGGATCCAGGTGTCCGATTTGCGAACAGGCGTGACGAAACGTGAGTCTTCCCACGTCAAGCGGGGCGATCAAGAAAAGATCCCGGCACGCGGGCGCGTGCCGGGATCTTCTCTTCGTGCTGGTTCGTCACCTTGGGTGACGATCATGCGGTCAGACCGAGTCGTCCGGGACGCCCGCGGAGGAGTTCCAGGCGGCGTCGGAGCCGCTGGTCTTGCCCGCGCCGTCGGACTCGTAGGAGCCGTCGGAGTTGATGTGGCCGGTCTCGACGGTGGTCCACTCGTCCTCGCCGGTGTGCTCGGCGATGGTCACGTCGCCGTCAGCCTCGACGATGATCGACTGGTCGGCCTCGCCGTCGCCGTCGGCGTCGGTGAAGGCGTAGGTGTTGCCCTCGTCGTCGGTGACGACCGCGGTGTCGTTGGTGCCGTCGCCGTCGGCGTCGTACTCCGCGGCGCCCGCGGTGATGTCGCCGTCCTTGGTGTCGACGGTGATGGTCTCGCTGCCGTCGGAGTCCTTCGAGGACGGCTGGTCGCTGTCGTCGTCGGTGGGCTTCTTGGCGGTCTTGTCGTCGTCATCGTCGTTCGAGGACGGCTTGGCCGAGCCGGAGTCGTCGGCGCCGTCGCCGCTGGGGGCCTCGACGGAGTCGGGGTCGGCCTCGGTCCACTCGCCGGAGGCCTCGTCGTACTCGGCGGCGCCGGTGACGTTGCCTTCCTCGTCGAGCTGGACCATGGTGTCCGCGGTGCCGTCGCCGTCGGTGTCCGTGAACGCCATGTAGCCGTCCTCGGTCTGCACGACGGCGGTGTCGTTCTGCTTGTCGCCGTCGTAGTCGTAGTTCTCCTCGACCTCGTACTCCTCGCCACCCACCTCGACGGTCAGCTCGTCGTGGCCCGCGGTGTCGTCCGCGGTGGTGTCGTCGGCCGTGTCGGCGCCGGTCTCGTCCACGTACACGGGAACCCCCTTCAATCCATCCAAGTTGTGAGGTATGACTGACGGCTCGTCGGTCCGGTTCCCTACGGCGCCAAGTAACCTCGGTACCGCTGTTCGGGTCAATTCTTGTCGCGCACGGACCGAATGCTGGCGAGCAGCTTCTCCGCGCGGTCACGTCCGGCGACCACATCGGTCAGCCGCTTGTTTACCACGGTCACAAGCTTCTGGCGCTCACTCACGTCAAGTCGTAATGCCTTGTCCACCTCGCGCAGCTGCTCCTCGATCCCGGCGATGCGCTTGCCGAGCGCCTCGTCGAGCGCGAGCGACAGCTGCGACTCGGCGTCGATCAGCTGCTCGGACACCAGTTGATCCAATGTGGACCGGGAGTCGGCGATCGATTCGTTGAGCCACTGCTTCATGTGCTGCTTGTCCGCGGTGTGCTTGCGGGTGCGCGCGATCCACCAGCCCGCGCCGAGTCCGATGATGATCGTGGGCACCAGCAGGATCGGCGCGGCGACGGCGCCCGCGATCGGCAGCACGGCCATCTTGCCCGCACCGAAGCCGCCGGACACGCCCATGAAGATCAGCAGCTTGTCCTCGGCGGTCGGCATGCGCTTCTCCGCGGCGCGCAGCACGACCTGCGACTGGCCGGACCGGGCGAACTGGGAGCGGATGACCTCGAGCTCCTCGGCGCTGAACAGGTCGCTGAGCACGGTGTCGGCGACCTGGTTGAGCCGCACGCTCACCGACTGGCTGATCCGGCCCGACACCATCTGCATGGCGGCGTCGACCTGGCCGGGCAGTTCCTTGAGCTTCTCGCGGTCGGCGGTGTCGATCGCCTGGCGGAACCACGACTGCAGGTCACGCATCTGGCGGCTGACCTCGTGCGCGTTCTCCAGCCGGGCGCGCTGCACCTCGCTGCGCAGCTTGACCTGCCAGCCGCGGGTGGACGAGCGGCGCTCGGAGGTCAGCTCGTCCTTGCGGGCGCGCAGCGCCTCGGCCTCGGCCTCGCCGGTGGTCAGCGCGCGGCGCTCGTTGTCGAGCTTGACCTTCAGCTCGCCCAGGGCGGAGGACAGCGCGCGCAGGGTGTTGGCCTCCGACAGCATCATCGAGCGCCCGACCAGCAGACCGCGCAGCGCCTCCTGCAGCTCGTTGACGCCGGACTTCTCCTTGAGCATCGCGGCGGCCTCGGGGCTGGGCGCCTTGCCCGCCATCTCGTACATCCGCGACGACACCGGGTGGAACGCCGCCCCGGCGAAGCGCGGCGCGTGCTCGGCCAGCAGCGCCTGGTTGGCCTCCAGCACCTGCCGCCAGCCGCGGAACTGATCCACTTTGGACAGCGCGAAGACCACGGTCTCGACGCGCTCGCCGACGTTGGCGAGGAAGTTCAGCTCGCCCAGGGTGAACGGCGCGGACGCGTCCACGACGAACAGCAGCGCGGTGGCCGACGCGGCGGCCTCGATGGCCAACTCGCCGTGCACCGAGTCGAGCCCGCCGACGCCCGGGGTGTCGACGATGATCAGCTTGTCGAGCAGGTCGGACGGCCCGTCGACCTCGACGTAGCGCGGCGGCAGCTCGCCGTCGGGCAGGTCGTGCGCGGCGGACACCCAGTTGACCAGCTTGGCCAGGTCGACCGGCACCGGCGCGAGCTGGCCGGGGTAGCAGGCGCGGGCCTGCCACTCGTCGGCGTGGCCGAAGACCAGGTAGGTCGCGGTGGCGACGTCGGCGTCGACCGGGGACAGGCCCGGGGTGTCGATCAGGGCGTTGACCAGCGAACTCTTGCCGCGGTTGGTCTCACCGACGACCACGACCGACGGCTTCTTCCGCCGCTTGGCCCTGACCTCCTCGACCCACTGCGCGGCCTCCGGCTCGGTCTCCTTGAGCAGCGCGAGCAGCTTCTCCCTGGCCTGCGCGACCTGCTGGGGCAGCGTCAGCGGCTTGGTCATGCCGTGGTCGCCTTGCTGGTGTAGACGGTCACGATCGGCGGGCGCAGCACCTGGCCGCGGTCGCTGAACCCGACGACCTCGGTCTCGGCGACGGTCCCGTCGAGCGAGTCGTCGGCGGTGGCCACGGTGCCGCCCGCCTCGTGCAGCGCCGGGTCGAACCTGGCGCCGTCCGGGCGCACCGCGTCGACCCCGACCGCGGCCAGGCCCTCCTCGATCCGCTCGGCCACCCCCGAACTGCGGGCGCGGTCGTGGGCGTAGAGGCACAGGGTGACCAGCGACCGACGTTCGTCGAGCGCTTGGTCGTACAGCTCGGGGGCGATGCTGACCAGCGCGGGCTCGACCCGGAAGTCGTCGGACAGCTCGACCGGCGCGGGCTCCGGCTCCGGGGCCTGGTCGGCCGCGGCGATCACCTGGGCGGTCACCTGGATGGTCGACTCTTCGTCTTTGCGCTTGCCCTTGAACCAGGACGCCACGATGTCACCCAGCCTGTTCGCGAAGTTGTTGCCAGATAAGGAAATAAGAGCGGTGCACCACGTGCGCGACCCGGCTCTGCGCGGGGGTGGCGCCGAAGGAGGCGAACGAGCGCCACCAGCCCGCGCGTTCCAGCGCGTACGCCGACAGCTCCTTGTGCGGCCTGCCCTTCATGCCCAGTTGCTCGCCGACGATGGCGCTGCTGCCGACGCGCAGGACCTCCTCGGCCAGGTCCTCCGGCATGTCGACGGCGCCGGAGGTGACCAGGGTCAGGGCTTCGAGCAGGCGCAGCTGGTGGGCCTCGGGCTTGGCGAGGAGGACCTCGATGGCGTCGTGCACGCGCTGGCGTTCGCCGGGGTCGCCGGAGGCGTGGGCCAGGGCGGTGACCGAGGCGAGCGCGGCGGCGGCCTTGATGCCGTCGGCGCGGGCGCGGAAGACGGCGTCGAGCCTGCTGCGGACACCGGCTAGGCCGGAGGCGTCGAGCAGCTTGCGGCGCAGGGCGCCCGCGGTGAGTTCGGGCTCGGCTTTGAGCGCGTCGACGGCGGTGCGGATGCCGTAGAGGTCGAGCTTCTCCAGCAGCTTCACCCGGGTGCCGGTGGCGACGTCGCACTCCCAGCTGGTGAAGATGTCCGCCGACAGCAGCATCGTCTCCCAGGTGGCGTCGTCGAGGGCGGCGAGCGCGCGCAGGGCGTCGGCGTCGGCGGAGGTGAAGCCGCCCGACTCGGCGGACTCGGCGAGCAGGCCGATGACCGGGATGACGTCGGCGACCCGCGGCTTGAGCGTGGCGGCCTGCTTCTCGGCGAGCAGCGTGGCGGCCTTCCACACGTCGCCGTCGCTTCCGGTCACCGACTCCGGCGTGATCGTGTCGGCCTTGTTCAGCACGGCGATGGCGTTGACCGGGCCGGCCTCGCGGCTGGCGGTGGCGGCGGTGAACGCGGCGAGGGCCTGCTGGTCGTCGGCGCGCACGCCCTGGGTGACGACATAGAGGACGGCCTCGGCGCCCGCGACGGCGTTGCGCGAGGTGTCGTCGAGGTCGTCGGAGCCCTCTTCGCTTTCTTCCTCGTTGTCCTTCGCCGCGCCGAGGAGCTGCTCGGTGCGCTTGACCGAGGCGGCGTCGAGCGAGCCGAGGCCGGGGGTGTCGATGACGGTCAGGTCGCGCAGGACGGCGTTGGTCAGGTAGGCCTCCAGGTGGGAGACCTTGTCGAAGTCGACGTCGAGGTCGTTGGGGATCATGCCGCCGACGTCGAACGGGAGCACCTGCTTGGTGCCGTCGAAGAACACCAGCTCGACCCGGTCGACCGTGCCGTACTGGAACCGGGTGACCAGCCGGGTGCACTCGCCGACGTCGGTGGGCGCGACGCGGCGGCCGATCAGGGCGTTGACCAGTGTGGACTTGCCAGACTTGATCCGGCCCGCGACCGCGACCTGCAGCGGCGCCGACAGCCTGCGCAGTACCTCGCGGAACCCCGCCGCCGTGCGCGCGGAAACCTGGGGCTGCAGCCGCTGACACAGGTTGGCGACCGCCGCCGACAGCGGCCCGGCGAGATGCTGCTGCTCGGACACAGCACGAATCCTGTCATGGTCACGGCCGACCGCGTGCGAGGTCCGGGCAACTCAACCTGGGGGTGGAGGGGTGAATCCGCCGCGAGGCTGACGTCCGCGTTTGGTCGGGCTGCTTACGCTGGTGACGTGCGGCGACTGAGTATGTGGATGAAACGGCATCCCCTGGCGGGGGACATCATCATCGCGTTCCTGTTCGCCCTGATGGAGCTGCCGCTGTTCTTCGAGATCCCGTCGTTCGTCAACCCGGTCGCGTTCACACTGGTCGCCGTCGCCATGATCGGCGGGCTGGTGATCCGCAGGCTCAACCCGATGCTCAGCGCGTACGTCATCCTGATCGCGGGCCTCGCCCAGCTCGTGACCCACGGCCCGGGTCCCAACGCGAGCGTGCGCATGATCGACTTCGCGCTCGGCATCTCGCTCTACACGCTGGTCACCTACGTCGGCCGCAGGCAGGCGCTGCTCTACCTGCTGTGGCTCGGCATCGGGACCACGGTGTGGGCGTTCTGGCGCATCACGTTCCCGGACGCGATCCTGCCGCTGTTGGTCATCGTGGTGATCTTCGCGCTGTGCTGGGTGCTCGGCGAGTTCACCGGCGCGCGCAAGGCGTACCACGTCGAGGTCGAGGCGCGACTCGCCTTGCTGGAGACCGAACGCGACCAGCAGGCCCGTATCGCCGTCGGCGAGGAACGCGCCCGCATCGCCCGCGAGCTGCACGACGTCGTGGCGCACGCGGTCAGCGTCATCGTCGTGCAGGCCGACGGCGCTGCCTACGCGGTGCGCTCCAACCCGGAGATGGCCGAGCGGGCGGTGGCCACCATCTCCGCCACCGGCCGCGAGGCGCTGACCGAGCTGCGCCGCCTCCTCGGTGTCCTGCGCGACGACGGCGCCGACTCCGACATGGCCCCGCAGCCGGGCACCCAGTCCATCTCGGAGCTGGCTGAACGCGTCCGCGCGGTGGGCGTGCCGGTGCGGCTCGACCTGACCGGCGAACTCGACGACCTGCCGGCCGGTGTCGGCCTGGGCATCTACCGGATCGTCCAGGAGGCGCTGACCAACACGATCAAGCACGCGGGCCCCGGCGCCACGGCGTCGGTGAAGGTGGCGCGGGTCGGCGACCGGGTCGAGCTGGACATCACCGACCGCGGCACCGGCAAGGCGCTGGCCAACGTCGTCGGCGGCAACGGCCTGATCGGCATGCGCGAGCGCGCCAACGTCTTCGGCGGCTCGCTGCGCGCCGGTCCGGAGCCCGAGGGCGGCTGGCGGGTCCGCGCGATCCTGCCGGTCTCCGGCGGCTGACGCGAAAGGGCTACGTTGGGACGCGTGATCAGGGTCGTGCTCGTCGATGATCAAGAGCTGATGCGTGTCGGTTTCCGCATGGTGCTCGGCGCCCAGGAGGACATGGAGGTCGTCGGCGAGGCGGGAGACGGCAAGGCCGCCATCGAACTCGCCGAGAAGCTGCGGCCCGACGTGGTGCTCATGGACGTGCGCATGCCGGTGATGGACGGCGTCGAGGCGACCAGGGTGATCACCGAGGCGGGCACGTCGAAGGTGCTGGTCATGACCACTTTCGACCTCGATGAGTACGCGCTGTCGGCCCTACGCTGCGGCGCCAGCGGCTTCCTGCTCAAGGACACCCCGCCTTCGCATCTGGTCTCGGCCCTGCGGTCGGTGGCCAGCGGCGACGCGGTGGTGTCCCCGAGCGTGACGCGGCGGCTGCTGGACCGCTTCCTCGGCCCTGGTGGCGGGGAGCCGCGGGACGCGACGGTGCTGGAGGCGTTGACGGAGCGCGAGCGGGAGGTGCTCGTGCTGATCGCCCACGGCCTGTCGAACACCGAGATCGCGCGGAAGCTGTTCCTTTCGGAGGCCACCGTGAAGACCCACGTCGGGCGGGTGCTGGCGAAGCTGGAACTGCGCGACCGCGTCCAGGCCGTCGTCCTCGCCTACGAGACCGGCCTGGTCCGCCCCGGCGACGCCTAGCGATACGGCGCGGGGTCGACGTTCGCCGGGTTGAGGCCGCGCTGGTGGACGTCGGCGAACCAGCGGCCCCAGTCGGGCTTGCTGCCGTCGACGTCGGTGAAGCCGTATTCGCGCATGAGGGTCCAGCTGGCCAGGGTCTTCCCGGCATGGCGCTGGACGTTCGGGTCGGTGGCCAGGGCGACTACGCCGCGGCCGAGATAGCGCGGGGTCTCCGACAGGAGGTAATCCGGTTCGGTGGTCTGCTGCCAGGTTTCCTCGGTGACGCCGAAGTGCTCCATCATCATCTCCGAGCGCAGATAGCCAGGGGTGACAGCCATGCCCGTGCAGCCGTGGGCGGTCAGGTCGGCACCGAGCGCCCGGCCGATCGCGCGGACGCCGGACTTGACCAGGTGGTACGGGATGCCGACCGGGCCGGGGTAGTCGTCGACGTCGCCGTCGGTGACCTCGATGACCAGGCCGCCGGGCTTGGCGACCACGAGTGGCAGCAGGCGGTGCAGGGCGATCAGGTGGGTCTCAAGGCCGTTGCGGACCACGCCCAGCGCTTTGTCCAGATCGGACTCCCAGAACGGGGTGCCGAACTCGACGAACGGGTCGCCGCCCCAGATGTCGTCCACCAGCAGGTCGATCGTGCCGTGGTCGGCCTTGATCCGGTCGCGCAGGGCGTCCACATCGGACGGCTTCGAGTAGTCGCAGCGGACCGGGATGCCGCGGCCGCCCGCGGCGTCCACCAGTTCGGCGGTCTCCTCGATGGTTTCCTTGCGGCCCATCGGGGACGCGGAGTCCCGGGTCGTGCGCCCGGTGACGTACACCGTCGCCCCGGCCGCGCCCAGTTCCACCGCGATCCCTCGGCCGCACCCGCGCGTCGCGCCGGTCACCACCGCGATCTTGTCCTTCATCGTTCCCTCCAGCCATCGATTACCGCGTCCACGTCTTCGGTCAGCCGGTCGCCCAGCGCGCCGACCGGGCGGATCGACCAGTCCATCGACACGCCGTTGACCACCGCCAGCAGCACCCGGGCCGCCCGCTCGGGCAACGGCGCGCGGGGCAGGTCGGGCAGAGCGCGCTCGACCGCCGCGCACAGCTCGGCCTCCATCGCCGCGTAGTGCTCGCCCAGGAGTCCGCGCAGCACCGGGTCGACCAGGTCCATCCCGAGTTGGCCGAGGTGGTTGGCCGCCGTCTCCGCGTCGCCCAGACCCAGGTGGGTCACGACCGCCGCTGCCCGCAGACCGTCCACAGGCGACCCCTCGGCCAGCGCCGTGGCGCGCATCTCGTCGGCGACGCGGGCTGTCCAATGTGTCGTCAGCGCGCGCAGCAGGCCCGCCTTCGAGCCGAACCGCTGGGCCACCGTGCCCACCGACACCTGGGCCGCCGCGGCGACCTGGGCCAGGGTGAAGCCGGGGCCAACCCGCCCGATGACCTCACCCGCCGCGTCGAGTAACCGCTGGTCAGTGATGGTTCTCGGCCGGGCCACGCCATTAGTGAACCACAGTTCATTAACTCTGTCACCCCGACCGGCGGTCCGAAGAGGATCAGGGTGGGGTCAGGGTCGTCACCGATGAGGTCAGCCTGCGGGTTGATGGAGGCTAGTCCCGCAAGGTGACCCGGTCGGGGGACCACAGGACGACGCGGGCGCCCATGCGCGGAGCACAAGATGGTTCTCGATGGGGGAGCCGTCGCCAACCCGAGCGCAGCGGCACCGGACTTGAGGAGAGACCATGATCGAGGCAGTCGGCCTCACCAAGCGGTATGGGAAGACCCTCGCCGTGGACAACCTGTCGTTCTCGGTGCCCGCGGGCCGGGTCACCGGCTTCCTCGGCCCGAACGGCGCGGGGAAGTCCACGACGATGCGGATGATCCTGGGCCTCGACGCGCCGACCGGGGGTTCGGCGCTGATCGACGGCAAGCACTACCGCGACCTGCACAACCCGCTGCGCACCGTCGGCGCCCTGCTCGACGCCAAGTGGGTGCACCCCAACCGCTCCGCGCGGGCGCACCTGCAGTGGATGGCCAAGTCCAACAAGATCTCGCCCAAGCGCGTCGACGAGGTCCTGGAGATCGTCGGCCTGACGTCGGTGGCCAACAAGCGCGCGGGCGGCTTCTCGCTCGGCATGTCCCAGCGCCTGGGCATCGCCGCCGCGCTGCTCGGCGACCCGCAGGTGCTGCTGTTCGACGAGCCGGTCAACGGCCTCGACCCCGAGGGCATCCTCTGGATCCGCCGCTTCATGCACCGCCTCGCGGAGGAGGGCCGCACGGTCTTCGTCTCCAGCCACCTGCTTTCGGAGATGGCGCTCACCGCGCAGGAACTCGTGGTCATCGGCCGCGGCAAGCTCATCGCGCAGACCTCCACCGAGGACTTCGTCGCCCAGGCCACCGAGAACACCGTCCGCGTCCGCAGCCCCCACCTGGCCGCCCTGCGCACCGCGCTCGGCCGCACCGGGGTCGCGCTGCGCGACGAGGGCGACAGCCTGATCGTGTCCGGGATGGACAGCGCCGACATCGGCGAGCTGGCCGCGTCCAACGGGGTCGTGCTGCACGAGCTGAGCCCGCAGCGCGGCTCGCTGGAAGAGGCGTTCATCCAGCTCACCGGCGACTCCGTCGAGTACCACACCGACCTGACCGACAACGCTCTCGTCAGCGCGGGGAAGTGACGTCATGACTCTTCTCGCTGTCGAACGCATCAAGCTCTTCACCACCCGCTCGCCGTGGTGGTGCACCCTGATCGCCCTCGGCGTCACCGCGGGCATCGCCGCGCTGATCGCGGGCGAGTCCAACGCCGAGGACGCGATGACGGTCGCGGCCTCCCAGTTCGGGTACAGCTTCGGCCTCGTCGTGGTCATGGTGATGGCCGCGCTGGCCGTCACCACCGAGTACCGCTTCTCCACGATCCGCGCGACGTTCCAGGCGATCCCGAACCGCACCGCGGCCCTGCTGGCCAAGACCGCGGTCGTGGCGCTGCTCGCGGGCCTCATCGGCGAGCTGGCCGCGTTCAGCTCCTGGGGTGTGTCGGCGCTCATCAGCACCAGCGAGATGGGGATCAACACCGCCTTCGAGTGGCGTGCGGTCGCGGGCGTCGGTCTGGTCTACGCCATCGCCGCGGTGGTCTCGGTCGCCGTCGGCATCATGATCCGCCACTCGGCGGGCGCCATCTCGGTGCTGCTGATCTACACCCAGCTCATCGAGAGCCTGATCCTGCTGATCCCGCGCGTCGGCGACGACATCCACAAGTGGATGCCGTTCAACATGGCCAACCACTTCCTCACCGGCAACCCCGACTCGGGTGGCGTCATCTCCATGGGCCCGCCGCCGGACGTGACCCTCAGCCCGTGGGCCGCGCTGGCCTACTTCGCCGGGTTCGCCGCGGTTCTGCTGGTCGGGTCGCTGGTGGTCGCGAACCGGAGGGACGCCTGATGACGCTGCTCGCCGTCGAGCGCATCAAGCTGTTCAGCACCCGCTCGTCCTGGTGGAGCATCGCCGGGGCACTGGGCCTGACCATCGGCTTCACCGCGCTCACCGTGGCCACCAAGCCCGCGGACTTCCCGCTGACGATGACCCAGACGCAGTTCGGCCGGATGTTCGGCCTCATGGTGATCATGGTGATGGCCGCGCTGGCCATCACCACCGAGTACCGGTTCTCCACGATCCGCACGACGTTCCAGGCCGTGCCCAAGCGCAGCGCGCCGCTGCTGGCCAAGACCGCGGTCGTGGCCGGGCTGGCGACGCTGGTCGGCCTGGTCACCTCGTTCGGCTCGTGGGGCATCGCCCGACTGCTGGCACCCGGCGCCGACCTGGCGATCGACTCGGCGGCCGACTGGCGGCTGATCGCGGGCACCGGCCTGATCTACGGGCTGGCCGCGGTCATCGCGGTCTCGGTCGGCATCCTGATCCGGCAGTCGGCGGGCGCCATCTCGGTGCTGCTGATCTGGCCGCTGCTGGTGGAGTCGCTGGTCCAGCTGATCCCCAGGATCGGCGAGAAGATCGCGTGGCGGATGCCGTTCACCAACGCCTCGGAGTTCCTCGCGGGGCCGACGCCTGGTGCCGCGTTCAGCCCGTGGGTCGGCCTGGCGTACTTCGCGGCGGTGGCCGCGGCGCTGCTGACGACCGCGCTGGTGGTCGCGTCGAAGCGCGACGCGTAGAGCTGGTCGCCGTCGTCGGGGGACGGCGGGGACCGTAGGGAAGCGGGCTCGGTTCACCTTTCGGGGGGTGGACCGGGCCCGTTCCGCGTTCGCGCAGGTCGTAGGGCCGTTGGGCCCTTGTGGACGATCAGCCGGTTGCTTACAACAAGCACTCGGATTAAGACCACGTTAAGAGGCTGTGATGTTGGGCACATCGTGCGGACGGGGGGTACCCGTACGGGGTCTGATCATGGTTCACAGTCCCGTCTCGGAGCCCATGGAGGTGGACCTTGACGGTGGTTGACGCCGGTACGCCGCGCCGCAGCGGTCTGCACGTCGAGCCCATGATCAGCCTGGAGTGGTCGGAGGCGCTGGAGCAGCCGTTCGGGGCCCAGCCCGGGTTGCCGTCCGAGGCCCGGCTGTCCTGGGTCCACCGCGCGCCCGAGGTCCAGGTGATCGCGCTCTACCGGGCCGCGCGCCAAGCCGATCCGTCGGTGCCCGCGCCGTGGTGGCTGCGCGCGGTCACGGCCGGGGCGCTCGCCAGCAGACTGGAGGGCTTCCTCATCGAGGACCGGGTCGCCAAGCTGCTCGACGCGCGGCCGGGCTGGGTGTTCGTGCCGTGGGGCGAGGAGGGCGAACCGGGCTACTGGGAGTACATGCCCTCCGAGCGCAGGCTGAGCAGCCCTGGCATGCCGACCACCCTGGCCCACACCGACCGGCACTCCGGCTGGATCGACGTCGTGCCGGTCCACGCCGGTCCGACGCCGCCGCCGATCGCCGTCGAGGGACTGGCCGACCTGCGCGCCAACCTCGCCCGGCTGGAGTCGCTGACCCCCTGACCTGGCAGGCTGGTCGGCGTGACACCGACAGAACAGCAGCCGCGCAAGCGCGCCGTGGTGAGCTTCGTCCACCGCGGCGGGCGGATGACGGTGGGCCAGGCGAAGGCGTGGGAGCGCCGCTGGGACGAGCTCGGCAAGCAAGTCCCGGAGCTGCCGCCCGGCCCGGTCGACCTCGACACCTGGTTCGGCCGGTCCGCGCCGGTGCTGCTGGAGATCGGCTCCGGCATGGGCGAGACCACCTCGCAGCTGGCCAAGGCCGCGCCCGAGCTGAACTACCTCGCCGTCGAGGTCTACCAGCCCGGTCTCGCCCAGCTGATGCTGCGCGCCGAGGCGCTGGAGCTGACGAACCTGCGGCTGCTGCGCGGCGACGCGGTCGTGCTCCTCAAGGAGCACATCCCGGCGGGGTCGCTGGCGGGGGTGCGGATCTTCTTCCCCGATCCGTGGCCGAAGAAGAAGCACCACAAGCGCCGCCTGGTCCAGCCCGACTTCATCGCGCTGGTCGCCTCCCGGCTCGCGCCCGGCGCGACGATCCACCTGGCCACCGACTGGGAGAACTACGCCGAGCAGATGCTCGAGGTGCTCTCCGGCGAGCCGACGCTGCGCAACCGCTACGACGGCTGGGCGCCGCGGCCGGACTGGCGGCCGGTGACGAAGTTCGAGTCGCGGGCGCGCGAAGAAGGACGCATCAGCCGGGATCTCATCTTCGAACGAGTGAATGATTGACCGACGGTGACTGCCGGATGGGGTAGACCACTCGTCCGAGTAGTCGAGTCACGGTCCTGAAGTACCGATATCAGTGATGTGACCGCACTGCGCGATGACGTCCTGCCCCTGCACTCGCTCGACAGCGTTGCCGATCTCGAACAAGAAGCCGCCCAGTTCCTGCGGCTGTTCCACGCCGCCCGCCCCAAGGCCGGAGCCGTGCACCAGCGCATGGCGAAGGTGCGCGCGGAGATCGCGGCCACCGGCACCTACCGGCACACCCAGGCCGAGCTCGCGTTCGGCGCCCGGATGGCGCTGCGCGACAGCGGCTGGTGCCCCAGCTCCGTGCCGTGGCGCGGCCTGCTCGTGCGCGACCTGCGCACGGTGCGCGACGCGGCCACGGTCGCCGACGAGTGCGGCAAGCACCTGCGCACCGCGGGCCTGGGCGGCGCGGTGCGGCCGACCGTCACCGTCTTCGCCCCCGACACGCCGTGGCGGCGCGGCCCGCGCATCCGCAACGATCAGCTCGTGCGCTACGCGGGCTATCACGGCGTCCCCGGCGGTGTCATCGGCGACCGCCGCTACACCGACTTCACCACCGTCGTCGGCAAGCTCGGCTGGCGCCCGCCGCTGACCCGCGGCGCGTTCGACCGGCTGCCGCTGGTCATCGAGACCGACGACGAGGGCATCACGCTGCACACCCTGCCCGCCGAGGTGGTCCGCGAGGTACGGCTGGTCCACCCCGCGCTGCCGTGGTTCGCCGACCTGGGCCTGCGCTGGCACGCGGTGCCGGTGATCAGCAACCAGCGGCTGCGCATCGGCGGCATCGACTACCCGGCGGCGCCGTACAACGGGGTGTACCTGTGCCGCGCGATCGGCGAGGACGTCATCGCCGACGAGTCGGCCTACGGGCTGGCCAGGGTCATCGCGGCTCGGCTCGGCCTGGACACGTCGAACGAGCGCACGCTGTGGCGCGACCGGGTGGCCGTCGAGTGCAACCGCGCGGTCCTGCACTCGTTCGACGCGGCCGGGGTCACGGTCGAGCACTCGGCGGAGGCATACGAGCCGCCGACCGCGTCCCAGGGCAGACCGGGCTTCCTGCGCCAGCGTTAAAGTTTCCAACCATGAGCTTGCGTCTGCGTGCCCCGATCGTCCTGCCCTGCGATGCCGAGTGCTCGGTGCTGCGCGACGCGGTGGTCGACATCGGTGCCGACGGCCGGATCCTCCACTGTGGACCGGCGGCCGACGCGCCCGCGTTCGACGGCCCGGTGCGCGAGCTGACCGGCGTCCTGCTGCCCGGCCTGATCAACACCCACGCCCACAGCCCGATGACGGTCCTGCGCGGCATGGGCGACAACCTGCCGCTGATCCGCTGGCTCACCGAGGTCATCTGGCCCGCCGAGGGCAAGCTGACCGGCGAGGACGTGTACGCGGGCATGGTGCTCGGCTCGGTGGAGATGCTGCGGGCGGGCGTCACCACCAGCGCCGAGATGTACTTCTTCGGTGAGGACGTCGCCCGCGCGGTCATCGACACCGGAGCGCGCGGCGTGATCGCCTCCGCCGTCCTCGACGGGCTCGGCATGGACTGGCGGCGGATGCTCGCCGACATCGACGCCTGGATCGACGCCGACGGCCTGCGCTTCGGCCCCGGCGAGCGCGTCGAGCTGAGCTACGGGCCGCACTCGGCCTACACGCTGCCGCCCGAGGCGCTGACCAAGGTCGCCGAGGCGGCCAGGCAGCGCGACGCGCTCATCCAGATCCACGTGGCCGAGTCACTGCCCGAGGACCAGGCGCAGCGCGCCGAGCACGGGTCGGTCCCAGCGCTGCTGGCCAAGTCGGCGTTCTTCGGCGGCCGCGTCCTCACCGCGCACTCGGTCCACCTGTCCGACGCCGACATCGCGCTCTACGCCACCCACCAGGTCGGCGTAGCGCACTGCCCGGGGTCCAACACCAAGCTGGCCTCCGGCATCGCGCGGCTGACCGACCTGCGCAAGGCGCGGGTTCCGGTCGGCCTGGGCACCGACGGCCCGGCCAGCAACGACGACCTCGACCTGTGGGAGGACATGCGCCTGGCCGCCCAGCTGGCTCGTGTGTCCACTATGGACTCCACGGCGCTCGGCGCGGCGGACGCGCTGCTGCTGGCCACCCGCGGCGGCGCCGACGCGCTGCACCGCGACGACATCGGCGTGCTCGAAGCGGGGCGCTGGGCCGACGTCGTGCACATGGGCGTCGACGACCCGGCGTTCGCCGCTGGACTGGACGTCCCCGACTCGCACCTGATCGCGAACCTGGTGTGGGCGGCGGGATCCCGGACGGTGACCGACGTGTGGGTGGCGGGCGAGCAGGTCGTCGCCGACCGCGAGCCCACGCGCGTCGACCGGGCCGAGGCCCAGGCGATGGCCGGGAAGGTGACTACGCGCCTGCTCGCCTAGAGCGCTGCCAGAGCCGGAAGAAGCCGAACAGCAGCGACGCACCGCCGAGGCCGAGCAGCACGCCGGGCGCGACGCCGATCGCCCTGTCCCACTGGTAGACCGAGGGCAGGATCAGCTCCGCCCGGCGCTCGCACGTCACCGTCGCCGAGCCCGAGAACCACGCCGTGAAGGTGGTTTCGCGCATGCGGTGGCGCCCGTGGCCTTCGGAGACGGGGAGTTCGCGTTCCTCCCCGGAGTCCGGCCGGACCGTGCAGGAGAAGGTGCCGTCGTCGGTCTCCAGGCCGAAGTAGTCGCCGGAGTCAGCCGCGAACCGGGTGGTCGGGTCGATCACCACCTCACCGGCCTCGGCGAGCTTGGCCGTCAACAGGATCGGCGACACGACCAGCGCCGACACCGCGGCTAGCGCGCTGAACACGATCCACAGCACGAACCAGCGCAGGACCTTCGGACGCTTCCTGGTTTCCCCCATCACGCGGGGCAGGCTACCGAACGGGGCGGGACCGGACGATCACATCGGTGAGATGCGCGTCGGGCGTGGCCAGCACGGCCGACGCGACCGCCGCGGCCACCGAGTCCGGCGCCAGGTAGCGCTCCGGCTCGTACTCGCCGCCCTCGTCGGCGCGGACGGTGCGCTGCATGTCGGTGTCGGTACGGCCGGGGTAGACCGACGTGACGCGAAGGCCGTTGGTCTCCTCCTCGGCGCGCAGCACGTCGGCGTAGGCGCGCAGGGCGAACTTGCTCGCCGCGTAAGGACCCCAGCCGGGGTTGGCGTTGCGGCCCGCGCCGGAGTTGATCAGCACGACCTGGCCGCGCGCGGCACGCAGCGCGGGCAGCAGCAGCCGGGTCAGCTCGGCGACGGCCACCACGTTCAGCTCGTACATCGACCGCCACAGCTCGGCCGGGGCCTCGGTCAGCGGACCGACCCGCGCCACGCCCGCCGAGTGCACGAGCACGTCGAGGCTGGTCAGGTCCTTGGTGGCGGCGGCGAGCGCGCCCGCGTCGGTGAGGTCGACCGGCCACGCGGTCGCGCCGTCGAGCCCGGCGGCGACCTTGGCGAGCGCGTCGGCGTCGCGGCCGCCGAGCAGCAGCCGGTGGGTCGGGGCCAGCGCGCGGGCGATGGCCGCCCCGATGCCGCGCGACGCGCCGGTGATCAACGCGAGTGGACGCTCAGTCATGTCCCGAAAGTAGTGCACCCGCCGCCCTGGGGGGCGACGGGTGCACTACGAGATCACTTACTCACTCGCCGATCTTGGAGCCCGGCTTCCAGACGACCGCGACCGCGGGGCGCGGCTGCGAGGTGCCGCCGTCGGGCCAGTGGGCCTTCGGGGTGTCGGCGCTGGCGCCGTCGAGCTCACCCGGGTGCTGCACCGAGACGAGGACGAACTTGTCCTCCACCACCGGGCCACAGGTCTCCGCGCCGACCGACACGGTGAGGAACTGCTTGAGGTGGCCGCGCTCCGGGCCGTCGACGGCGGTGGCGAACAGGCCGTCGTTGGAGCCCAGCTGGTTGCCATCGGTGGAGATCCACAGGTTGCCGTGCTTGTCGAACGCCAGGTTGTCCGGGCACGAGATCGGGCTGACCTGGGTCTTGTCGTAGCCGCCGAAGTAGGTGTCGGCGCTGGCCGGGTCACCGCAGACGAGCAGCAGGCGCCACGAGAAGGTGAGCGCGGTGTTGTCGCCGCCCGCCTCTTCCCACTCCAGCACGTGGCCGTGCTTGTTGCCGTTGCGCGGGTTGATCTCGGTCGGGCCTTCCTTGCCCGGCTTGCCGCGGTCGGTGTTGTTGGTGAGCGCGGCGTACACGCGGCCCGACTTCAGGCTCGGCTCGACGTCCTCGGGGCGGTCCATCTTCGTGGCGCCCACCTTGTCGGCGGCGAGACGGGTGAAGACGAGGACCTCTTCGGCGGTGAAGCCGTCGACGAACGACTCGTCACCGGACACCAGCTTGATCCACTGACCGGTGCCGTCGAACTCGCCGTCGGCCGGGAGGGTGCCGCCGGTGAAGTCGGGGCTGTCGCCGGTGAACTTGGCGACGTAGAGCGTGCCCTCGGAGAGCAGCTTCTTGTTGTGCTCGCGGGCCCAGCGGCTGCGGCCGTGGCGGATGCGGTCGGCCGAGACGAACTTGTAGATGTAGTCGAAGCGCTCGTCGTCACCCATGTAGGCGACCACGTGGCCGTTGTCGGCGACGATGACGTTGGCGCCCTCGTGCTTGAAGCGGCCCAGCGCGGTGTGCTTCACCGGCGCCGACTTCGGGTCGTGCGGGTCGACCTCGACGATCCAGCCGAAGCGGTTGACCTCGTTGGGCTCCTTGGCCACGTCGAAGCGCTCGTCGAAGCGCTCCCACTTGCGGCCGGAGGCCCCACCCGACAGGCCGTAGCGCGACAGGCGGGCCTTGGCCACCGGGTCGGTGACGGAACCGGCGTTGCCGAAGTACTGGTTGAAGTTCTCCTCGCCGGTGAGGATCGTGCCCCACGGGGTGACGCCACCGGCGCAGTTGTTCAGCGTGCCGAGGACCTTTGTGCCGGTCGGGTCGGCCTTGGTCTTGAGGAGGTCGCTGCCCGCGGCCGGACCGTCGACAGCGAACTCGGAGGTGGCGGTGATGCGGCGGTTGTAGAAGCGGTCGAGCTTCGGCACCAGCTTGCCGGTGCGGCCCTCGCGCTCCACCACGACGACCGACAGGCCGTGCGCGGCCCAGCCGATCTTGACCTGCTCCTCGGTCGGGTTCGCGGCGTCGTAGCCCTTGAACAGGAACGTCTCGCTGGTGTACTCGTGGTTCGACACCATCAGGTAGCGGTCGTCGCACAGCTCGACGAGACCGCAGAAGTCGTTGTTGTAACCGAACTGCTTGGCCTGCGCGGCGGCGGTCTGGTTGTCGAAGTCGAACGCGGGCGCGCCCGGGAGCACCGGGTCGCCCCAGCGGATCACGACGGACGAGACGTAGCCCGGCGGCACGGTGAGCGCGTCGGCGGTGTTGGGCGCGACCGGCTCGAAGTTCAGACCCTTGGTCTTCTTCGGCTTCGGCCCGCGCTCCTCCTGGCCGGCGGCGGCGGAACCGGACCCGATGCCCGCGACCCCCGCACCCGCGACGGCGAGCACCGCACCGGCCTTGAGCATGCCGCGGCGGCTGACGATGTTGCGCACCACGTCACCGAAGTACGCGTTGTCCGAAGTGTTCGGCGCCTCGTGGGAACAGGCGTTGCCACAGCGGTACTCACAGGTGACTGCCTGCCTGCCGAGGGGATGGTTCGGCGGCAGCAGCGGCAGGTTGATCCGGCCGTCGGACACGGGGGCCTCCTGATGTCTGTCCATGCAGGACAGGGCAAAGCGGTCAGTGGGAACGCCGTGACGGTAGGAGGCGCAAGCGGGCCGGAGCGGACATCGAAGTGAACAGGAGGCGAACAGATCAATCATTACCGCAGGTCGCGGCCCGGACACGGCTCGCGATCAGAACTCGGTGAGATCCGCGGGGTCGAACTTCATGGCGAACGGCACCATCGATTCCAACATCTGGCCCTCGACAGCCCGCGCCCGCACCACATACTCGCCCGCGATCAACTCGAGCAGATCCACCCACGCGCCTCGACTCATGTCGACTCGCATGAGGAAGGGCACACCGGCATCGGCGCAGAGTTTCGGCTTGTCAACCATGTCCCGGCGGCGGCTGGACTTCGAGATGATCTCGACAGCCATCAGCACGTTCTCGATCGGCACCCAGGTCAGATCGCGGATCGGCTCTCGCAAGATCACCAGATCAGGCTGGATCCACCTGTCCGACCTGATGACGATGTTCAGCGTGCCGTACGCCCGATAGCCCGCGGCACGTGCGGGTCCACGAAACAGGGAGTGCAGCTCATACGCTGCGTTGACGTTGGCACTGCCCTCGTATGGGCTCATGATCAGGCGACCATCCACGCACTCGAACGACGTTCCTGGAGCCGCCTGGGGGATCGGCAGGTACACATCGGCGAGCTCGGTCGTCCACCGGCCATAAAGATCGGCCAGCGGATCGAAGTTGTCGTCGTGCGCGACCATCTCGGCTACCACCGCTCCAGTATGTCGAACGCATGAGCGAAAGCCACCATCCGGAGATCGAATTCCCCCGATGGTGGCTCCACTCTAACTGCGGTTAGCGCTCTACGTCGCCCCTGATGAAGGCCTCGACGGCGTCGAAGGCGTCGTCGTCGGCGTACTGCTCCGGCGGGGACTTCATGAAGTACGAGGAGGCCGACAGGATCGGGCCGCCGATGCCGCGGTCGAGCGCGATCTTCGCCGCGCGCACCGCGTCGATGATGACGCCCGCCGAGTTCGGGGAGTCCCAGACCTCGAGCTTGTACTCCAGGTTGAGCGGGGTGTCGCCGAAGGAGCGGCCCTCCAGGCGCACGTAGGCCCACTTGCGGTCGTCGAGCCACGGCACGTGGTCGGACGGGCCGATGTGGACATCGGCCTTCGCCATCTCGTGCGGGATCTGCGAGGTGACCGACTGGGTCTTGGAGATCTTCTTGGACTGCAGGCGCTTGCGCTCCAGCATGTTCATGAAGTCCATGTTGCCGCCGAAGTTCAGCTGGTAGGTCCGCTGCAGCTCGACGCCGCGGTCCTCGAACAGCTTCGCCATGACGCGGTGGGTGATGGTGGCGCCGACCTGGGACTTGATGTCGTCGCCGACGATCGGGACACCGGCCTCGGTGAACTTGGCCGCCCACTCCGGGTCCGACGCGATGAACACCGGCAGCGCGTTGACGAAGGCGACGCCCGCGTCGATGGCGCACTGGGCGTAGAAGCGGTCGGCGTCCTCGGAGCCAACCGGCAGGTACGACACGAGCACGTCGACCTCGGCCTCGCGCAGCGCGGCGACGACGTCGACCGGCTCCTCGTCGGACTCGGTGATGATCTCGCGGTAGAACTCGCCGAGGCCGTCCATGGTGTGGCCGCGCTGGACGGTCACCCCGGTCGGCGGCACGTCGCAGATCTTGATCGTGTTGTTCTCGCTGGCCACGATCGCCTCGGAGAGGTCGCGGCCGACCTTCTTGGCGTCGACGTCGAACGCGGCGACGAACTCGATGTCGCGCACGTGGTAGTCGCCGAACTGCACGTGCATCAGGCCTGGCACGCGGGAGGCCGGATCGGCGTCACGGTAGTAGTGCACACCTTGCACCAGCGACGCCGCACAGTTGCCGACGCCGACGATGGCCACCCGCACGCTGTGGCGGTTCTCGCCCATGCCGGTTCTCCTTCTCGTTTCCCGCCGCGTCCTCGACGCGGTTGTCCTGACAGCCGTTCCGCGGGGTTACTCGGTCCCGCGTTGCTCCTGCTGTTCGTGCGCGATCAACTCGTTGAGCCAACGCACTTCGCGCTCGCTGGATTCCAGACCGAGGCGATGAAGTTCTCTGGTGTACCTGTCGATCTGCTCACCAGCCCTGGCCATCGACGAGCGCAGCCCCTCGCGCCGCTCCTCGACCCGACGCCGCCGACCCTCCAGGATTCGCATCCTGACCTCGGCGGGCGTCCGCGAGAAGAACGCCATGTGGACGCCGAACCCCTCGTCGTCCCACGTCTGCGGGCCCGCGTCGGCCAGCAGCGCGGCGAAGCGCTCCTTGCCTTCGGCGGTGAGCTTGTAGACGCGCTTGGCGCGCCTGCCCCACGACCTGAGCTCGTCGTCCGGGGCCTCCTCGGCGATCCACCCTTCCCGCAGCAGGCGCCGCAGGGTCGGGTAGAGGGAGCCGTAGGAGAACGCCCGCAGGGTGCCCAGCAGGTCGTGCAGCCGCTTGCGCAGCTCGTACCCGTGCATCGGGGCCTCGTGGAGCAACCCGAGAATCGCGAACTCGAGCATGAGGCACCCCCTTTTCGGATACCGACCTGTCCTACTCGTCCACTATATCGCGCCGATACATCCGTCGCAGGGCTGCGCGACCCTCTGTGTTCATCGACACGTCAACGTCGCAGGTGGCGGCCGGTGGAACGATTCCGCCGGTCAGGACACCCCGACATCACAACTGTGACGCGCGGTGCATGTCCGCTGCACCGAACGGCGCATCGCCGTGGTAACGGGCCCGCGTACGCTGTTGCCGTGCGAACGCAACGGCAGGTGGTCGACTACGCGTTGCAGCGCAGGGCGCTGCTGGCGGAGGTCTACTCGGGCCGTGTCGGCACCTTCGAGGTGTGCGACGCGAACCCGTACCTGCTGCGTGCCGCCAAGTTCCACGGCCAGCCGACCGAGGTGACCTGCCCGGTCTGCCGGAAAGAACAACTGACCCATGTCCACTGGGTCTACGGCGAAGCGCTCAAACACGCGTCCGGATCGGCGCGGGCTCCCGAGGAGCTGGCCCGGATGGCGACGCTGTTCGAGGAGTTCAACGTCTACACCGTTGAAGTTTGCCGTACCTGTTCGTGGAACCACCTGGTGCAGTCATACGTCCTGGGGACAGGGGGCGTGCGCACGCCCCGGTCCCGAAGGAGGACGGCAGCGGAGTGAAACGGTTGTTACCGAGGCGGTCAAGCAGGCCGCCTCGCGGATCCGCTGCGGATGACCACCGAACGGCGCCCCAGATCGGGGCGCCGGTTTGGGAGGCTTTTTAAGTGAACGACCACAGTGACCACCGCCGACGCGAGCCCGAGTGGCCCTCCGGCGCCGACCCGGACGCGGACAAGACCCAGCGGGGCGAGCCCGTCGAACGCACCGGGTTCTGGAGCCCGCTGTGGGAGGAGGACGACGACCCCGGCGCGCCCGGCGCCGTCGAGTCCGTCGACGGCGAGACATTGCGCGCGCAGCCACCGGGGCGGCAGGCGCGGCAGAGCGCGCCTGGCTCGGGTGGGGTGAACCGGCCTGGTGGGCGCGGTCCTGGTGGACCCGGCGCCCCTGGCCTGGGCGGACTTGGCGCGGCCGCGGCGGGTGGCGCGGGCGCGGCGGCAGGCGCGAATGGCGCGGGCTTCGCAGCCAAAGCGGGCGCGGCGGCCGCGGGCGGCTTCGCGGGTGCGGCAGGCAACGGAGGCGCGGGCAGGGCGGCGGGCGGGCCGGGCGGGGAGCCTGGCTTCGGCGCTGGTGGCCCCGGTGGACAGGATTTCGCGGCTGGTGCCGGTCGGCCCGGCGGCCCCGCCGGTTTTGGCGGCCCGGGTGGGCCGCGCGGCTTCGGTGCTGATGGCGCGGGTGCGCCTGGTGGACAGGCTGTGGGCGGCGCGCCCGGCATGGGTGGCGGACCCGCGGGCGCGGGCGGATTCGGCGCGGCGGGCGGGCCAGGTGGCCCCAGCGGCGGCAACCCCGGCAACCCCGGCGGACCTGGTGGCCCCGGCGGACCTGGTGGCCCCGGCGGACCTGGCAACCCTGGTGGCCCTGGCGGGCCCGGTGGACCTGGCAATCCTGGTGGCCCTGGTGGCTTCAACGCGGGTCCCGGCGGACTCGGCGGCTTCAACGCGCCCCGCCCCGGGATGAACGGCCCCGGTGCGGACGCGACCCGTGCCATTCCCGGTGGCGGTGAGACGGTGGCGCTCCCGCAGGGCGGGCTGCGGCCGCCGCACGTGCCGCCGGGCAGGCCCATGCACGATCCAGCCGAGGACCCGACCGTGTACCTCCCGCAGAACCCCGGCCAGAGCCGGGCCGAGCCCGCGCTGCTCACCCACCGCGAGCCCGACTACGAGGACAGCTACGCCGACGACGACTACGGTCCCGACGACGACGAGCCGGTGTCCGACGAGGAGAGCAAGCGGCTCCGGCGGAAGAAGATCTGGCGCCGGGTTCGGCGCACGGCCTACGTCGGCACCGCCCTCATGATCATCCTGCCGGTGCTGGCGTTCTTCATCACCTATCAGTTGGTCGAGGTCGAGAGCCCCGAGGACGTCGCCAACCAGCAGGACAAGGTCGTCACGCTCGCGTGGCGCGACGGCACGGACATGGCGAAGCTGGCCAAGTCCGGCGGCAACCGGATCATGCTGAGCTACAACCAGATCCCCAAGGACGTCCTGCACGCGGTGTACGCCGCCGAGGATGCCAGCTTCGAGACCAACTCCGGCTTCGACCTCACGGGCATCATGCGCGCCGCCTGGAACAACGTCACCGGCGGCGGTGGCGGTGGCTCGACGATCTCCCAGCAGTACATCAAGAAGGCCAGCGGCCACGATGACGCCACCCTCACCCGCAAGTGGGTCGAGGTCGTCAAGTCGTACAAGATGAACGAGACCTACAACAAAGAAGAGATCATCACCGCGTACCTCAACACCATCTACTTCGGCCGCGGCGCCTACGGCATCGCGGCGGCGGCGAAGGCGTACTACGGCGTCGACGATCTCAACGCGCTCTCCAAATCGCAGGCCGCGCTGCTCGCGGGCATGATCCAAACCCCGTCGCGGCACAAGGACGTCGAGTATCAGAAGTCCCGGTGGACTTACGTGACCGGCCGGATGATCGCCAACAACTGGATGACCCAGGCCGAACTCGCCGCGCAGCCGTTCGTTCCCCCGGTCCCACCGGAGGAGACCAAGGGGGCGGGCCTGCCCGCGACGCTGACCGGCCTCCCCGACCTGGTCTACAGCGAGCTCAAGGACCGCGGCATCACCGAGGAAATGATCAAGCAGAACGGCTACAAGATCACCCTCACGATCGACAAGACCGCCCAGCAACTCGCGGAGACCGCCGTCAACGAGGTCATGACCGGTCAACCCGCCAATCTGCACCCCGGTTTGGTCGCGATAGACCCGAAGTCCGGCCACATCCTGGCCTACTACCCCAGCGCCAACGGCATCGGAACCGACTTCGCCTCGGCCCCGCAGGAACCTGGTTCGGCCTTCAAGCCGTTCGACCTCGTCGGGCTGCTGAAGAAGGGCAAGGGGATCTACGAGACCTACGACAGCGCCCCGAAGGCGTTCCCGCCTGGCTCCAAGCACATCGTCAAGAACGCGTCCAAGCCCGGCTGTGGTGAGTGCACCGTCGCGCAGGCCATGAAGGAATCGCTGAACGTCGTGTTCAGCGACATGGTCTACAACGACGTCAAGCCCGGCGGGGTGGCCGAGGCCGCGAAGGAAGCGGGCGTGCTCTCGCCGCTCGACAAGGCCGCGGGCGACATCAACATCGCCATCGGTGGTGGTAACACCCAGGTGACCACCACAGACATGGCCTCGGCCTACGCGACCTTCGCCGCGGGCGGCATCTACCGGATGCCACGATTCGTCTCGAAGGTGGAGAAGCCGGACGGCCAGGTCGTCCTCGAAGAGGCCACGCAGGCCGACTACCAGGAGCGGCCCGCCTTCGACGAGAACCCAGAGGTCAGCGCCAAGATCGCGCGCAACGTCACCGAGACGCTGCTGCCGATCCCGAAGTCGTCTGGCATCGAGTGCGCGGGTGGCAGGCTCTGCGCGGGCAAGACCGGCACCCACCAGTACGGCGACACGCCGGACAACGCCAAGGCGTGGATGGTCGGCTACACCCCGCAGTTGTCCACAGCGGTCTCCCTCAGCGGTGACAAGACCGAGCTGCGACTCAAGGACGCCAAGGGCAAGATCATCTATGGCTCCGGTCTGCCCGGCAAGATCTGGCAGAAGTTCATGAACAGCTATCACCAGACGCTGAAGCTCAAGCAGGAGAACTTCGGCAAGTTCGAGCCCATCGGCAAGGCCGAGCCCAAGCCACCGTCAAGCGTCGCCAGCGTGCCGCCGACGACCACGACGACGGACTCGCAGCCGACGACCACCACCGACGGCAAGCCGACGAAGACGACCGACCCGGAACCGACGACCACGACGAAGCAGACCCGGCCGACCCGCCCTGGTCCGACGACGACGGAGCCGATCATCCCGCTTCCCGGCAACAATTAGCGCGATCCGCTAGTCCCGAAGGCGGCGTTCACCCCCAGGTGAGCGCCGCCTTCGGCATTTCTCCGCGGGTCCACCCCGCACCGGGGCGCCAGGCCGTAGCATCGCGCGCGTGTCTGTTGATCCCGGTCGGACCGAAGAGGTCGACTCGTCTTCGTCCAGTCCGGTGGGCGGCGAGCAGCGTGTGGACGACACCGCCAGTCTCGGGCCGCGGGAGCGGGACCGGCCGACGTGGACGGAGTCGCTGGCCAAGCACGCCAGCGCGCCGTTCGGCGGGATCACCGGCAGGCACGCCGCCGTCGGCAGGCACTGGTTCTGGACGCCACTGCGGGTGACGCTGCTGATCGCGGTGGTGACGCTGGCGCTGGGGTGGTTCCAGAAGTCGCCGTGCATCCAGCAGTACGACGCGGGGCAGGGGCAGCTGGAACTCGACTGGCGGTCCAGCCGCCAGTTCACCGCGATGTGCTACTCCGACATCGTCCCCCTGTACTCGGCCGAGCGGCTGGACAAGGGCGGCTTCCCGTACCTGACCATGTGGTACGACGACGAGGGCAAGCCGACTCAGCACGAGCGGTACATGGAGTACCCGGTGATCACCGGGATGTTCCAGTGGTTCAACGCCAAACTCACCGACGGCTGGCAGGCCCTGGCGAAACAGGGCTGGCTGCCGACCGGTCTGCCCGTCGTCGTGTACTTCGACATCAGCGCGTTCTGGCTGGCCCTGGCGTGGCTGGTGACGATCTGGGCGGTCGCGCGGACAGCGCGGCGCAGACCGTGGGACGCGGCGTTCATCGCGCTGTCGCCGCTGGTGATCGTGCACGCGTTCACCAACTTCGACACGCTGGCCACGGCGTGCGCGGCGGTCGGCCTGCTCGCCTGGGCGCGCAAGCGGCCGGTGCTCGCGGGCATCCTGCTGGGGCTCGGTGGCGCGGCGAAGCTGTATCCGCTGTTCCTGCTCGGGCCGCTGCTGGTGCTCTGCATCCGGTCCGGCCACTTGAAGGTGTGGACGCGCTCGGCGGTCGCCGCGGTGTTGACCTGGGCGGCGATCAACGCGCCGTTCGTGCTCTACGAGCCACTGCGCAAGGGGTGGGGTGAGTTCTTCCGGCGGAACTCCGATCGCGGCGCCGACCCGGACTCGCTCTACAACGTGATCATGCACTGGGCCGACTGGCCGGGGTTCGACGGTCCGCTGGCCTTCGGCGAGTCGCCGTCGGTCCTCAACTTCGTGACGGCGGCGCTGTTCATCGTCGCCTGCCTGGGTGTGGCGTTCATCGCCTGGCACGCGCCGACGCGGCCGCGGGTGGCGCAGTTGGCGTTCCTCGTCGTCGCGGCGTTCCTGATCACCAACAAGGTGTGGAGTCCGCAGTACTCGCTGTGGCTGGTGCCGATCGCGGTGCTGGCGATCCCGCGGTGGAAACCGCTGCTGGCCTGGATGACGATCGACGCGCTGGTCTGGGCGCCGCGCATGGCCTACTACCTGGGCGAAGGCAACCGCGGGCTGCCGGAGGACTGGTTCCTCGGCTTCGTCGTCGCGCGCGACGTCGCGGTGCTGGCGCTGTGCGCGCTGGTGATCTACGAGATCTACCACCCGGCGCGCGACCTGGTCCGCAAGTGGGGCGTGGACGACCCGGCGGGCGGGGTGCTCGACGGCGCGCCGGACAAGTTCGTTCTGCCCCGGCGAACCCCGGTCGCGGCGGAATAAGCAGGTAGGCGATTCGCGCTGTCCATGTGAGACTGAGCGCGAGACGCAATGGTGGGATGATCGGAGGGCCAGTGGCCGGGCAGCGACGTGGGTTCCTCCTCGGCTTCGGCGCCTACCTCATGTGGGGCTTCTTCCCGCTCTACTGGCCGCTGCTCCGCCCGGCCGGGCCGGTCGAGATCCTGGCCCACCGCATCGTCTGGTCGCTGCTCGCGGTGCTGGTCCTGATCGTCGTGGCCCGCCGCTGGACCCAGCTGCGGGCCGTGCTGGCGGACCGCCGCAGGCTGCTGTTCATCAGCGCGGGCGCGGTCACGATCGGGATGAACTGGGGCGTCTACATCTACGGCGTCAACAGCGGCCAGGTCGTGGAGACCTCGCTCGGCTACTTCATCAACCCGCTGGTCACGATCCTGCTCGGCGTCGTCGTGCTCGAGGAGCGGCTGCGACCGGGCCAGTGGGCGGGCCTGGCGATCGCGCTGGCCGCGGTCGTCGAGCTGACGTTCGACTACGGCAGGCTGCCGTGGATCGCGCTGACCCTGGCGTTCTCGTTTGGCACGTACGCGCTGATGAAGAAGAAGGCCGACGTCGGCTCGACCGAGGGCCTGGCCCTGGAGACGCTGCTGCTGGCCCCGATCGCGCTCACGTTCCTATTCGCGGGCGGCGGCGGCACGTTCGGCAACGCGGGCTGGCTCAACGCGGTACTGCTCGCGGGCACCGGCGTGCTCACCGCGATCCCGCTGCTCATGTTCGGCGCGGCGGCGACCAAGGTGTCGCTGACGACCCTGGGCCTGCTCCAATACACCGCGCCCACCGTGCAGTTCCTCTGCGGGATCATCGTCTTCCACGAGACCATGACCACCGCCCGCTGGGTCGGCTTCGGCCTGGTGTGGCTGGCGCTCGTGGTGATCACCACCGAGTCGCTGCTGACCCGCCGCAAGGCCGCGGCGCTGCGCGAACTGGAGCGTGAGGTCGAGCTGGTCTAGCGGTTCTTTAGCCTGCGGACCAGCTTCAGGCCCGACCACTTCTCGTCGATCGCGCACACCTTCACGTCGACCAGCCCGTTGGCGAGCGCGTGCTCCCGCACCCGGTTCTCGTCGAGGTCGGTCGGCACCTTCGCGGCCTTCTTCGGCCACGCCACCCACAGCGCGCCGTTGATCGCGGTGCGCGCGACGGCCGTCTCCCACGCGCGGTCGAGGTCGGCGAACCACGGGCAGAACAACAGGATGACGTCGTAGGGCTCCCGGCCCGCGCGCGAGTGGTGGGGGACGCCGAGGACGAACCCGGCGGGCGCGGCGGTGACCAGCACCCGCGACCCCGGCTGCACGCCGAGCTTGTCCGGCAGCGGCTTGCCCGAATACCCGGTCGTCACACCGATGACGGTAGTGGCGCCCGTTCTTCCTCGAACGTCGACCGCGCCGACAGGAACGCCACGAACAACCCGACCAGCAGCGCCGCCCGGCCCCACACGCCGATCATGACGAGTTGGGCGCTGAAGCTGTCGTACATGCCCGACGGCTGCCTGGCCGCGATCCTGGCGAACCACAGGAAGATCCCGACACCCATCGCGAAGTCGGCGGCGAAGTAGGCCGCGATCCAGCCCCACCGGATCTTGAGCAGCACGAACATCGGCACCAGCCACAGCGTGTACTGCGGCGAGTGGACCTTGTGCAGCAGCAGGAACCCGCACAGCATCGCCGCCGACACCGCGACCCACGGATAGGTGCCTTCGCGCTGGTAGCGCACCCAGCCGACGACCACCGCGGCGAGGAACGACGCCACGACCAGCAGCGGCGATGCGAAGCTGATGAAGCCCTGGACGGCCTCGTTGCCCGGGTCGGAATCGGGCCGGAACGCCCAGAACCAGATCGAGTTGGCCGTGATGTCGGCCTTGCGCTGGCCCTGGAAGACGAACGACGCGAGCCAGCCGTCCCAGCCCGCGACCGCGAACGGGATGTTGACCGCGACCGCCGTGGCCATCGACACGAGCGCGACCCGGACCATGCCCGCGACGTCGCGGCGCTTGCCCTCCGGCAGCTCCGCGCCACCACGGCCGCCGGTGAGCACATAGAACATCAGTGGCAGGACGAAAATCGCCGGATAGAGCTTGAACGCGAAACCGAGTCCGAGCAGCATCGCCGCGACCAGGGCGCGGTCTATCAGCGGCCGGTCGACCCCGCGCTTGCCCCAACCGCGGTGCACGACGTAGACGGCGGCGACCGCGCACGCCACGACCGGGAGCTCCCAGTTGTGGAAGGCGTAGAGGATCAGCGGCGGCGACAGCGCCCAGATCAGCGCGCGCCACCGGGACAGCCTGCCGAGCAGCCACGCGGTGGCCAGGCCGAACGGGGCCATGATCAGCGCGGAGAACAGCAGGAACTCGGCGTCGGTGTTGGCGAAGATCGCCCCCGCCCAGATCAGCAGGCCGGTGAGCACCGGGTACTCGACGCTGCCGCCGACCAGGTCGCCGTTCTCGTTCATCCCGCCGTCGACGTACGGGAAGACGTGCCGGTCGATGTCGCGGCCGATCCACAGGTACTGGATGTCGGAGTAGCAGACGTCGGCGTACTTGCGCTCGTGGAAGTCGGGCTGGCTGCGGCCCCACTGGTCGAACTCGGGGCCCGCGCAGCGGTCCTTGTTGGCGAAGCCGATGAGCAGCGTGATCCCGCAGAGCAGCACGAGCCCGGCGAGCGCGGTGCGACTGAGGCGGGCGACGGTCGACGACCGCTCCTGCCGCGCTTCGAGCAACGCGCTCTCCGTCCCTGCCGTCACGGGCATGTCACTCACCGCCCGAGGGCGTCGCGCAGGAACGCGATGTCCTCCGCCTGGCCGTCGGCCGGGGTCTCCACCACCACGGGCGCCCCCGCGGCGGCCACCACGTCGACGAGCTGCTTCGCGTCGATCGTGCCAGTCCTGATGTTGTCGTGCCGGTCGCGCGTGGAGCCGAACTCGTCGCGCGAGCTGTTGAGGTGGACGAGGTCGATTCGGCCTGTGATCTCCATCACTCGGTCGACGATGCCGATCAGGTCCTCGCCCGCGGCGAACGCGTGGCAGGTGTCGAGGCAGAACCCGGCGCCGAACTCGCCGACCGCGTCCCACAGCCGGGCGAGCATGTCGAACCGGCGGGCCATGGCGTTGTCGCCGCCCGCGGTGTTCTCGATGAGGATCGGCACCGCGAAGCCGCCGTCGGCCTGCTGGCGCTCGAAGAACTTGCGCCAGTTGTCGATGCCGATCGCCGGATCCTCGTCGGCGCCGAGGTGGCCGCCGTGCACGACCAAACCCTTGGCGCCCACCGTGGCCGCGCCTTCGGCGTGCTGCACGACGAGCTTCCGCGACGGGATGCGGATGCGGTTGTTGGTCGAGGCGATGTTCACCCGATACGGCGAATGCACGAACACCGTGAGGTCGGAGGCGAGCAGCTGCTCGGTCTGCGGGTGCGGCTTCGGGGCCTTGAAGCTCTGCGGATCGGCCAGGAAGAACTGGACGACCTCGGCGTCGCGCTCGCGCGCGGCGCCAACCGGGTCGTCGTCACGGACGTGGGCGCCGATGCTCATGACTCGCGAGCGTAGTCGGCGGTGGCGTCAAGACGGCGTTCGCGGCCCCCAGGTGAGGGTGAATTAGGCACATTCGGACCTGGTTGGCGTCACAGCGAGGGGTTATCGTCGTTTCTTCTACGTAAGCTACTTGTCAGTACCGCGGAGGATGAGCATGCGACGCCGTGTGAAGACGTTCGCGACCGGCCTCGTGCTCGTGATGGGCACGGCGACGGCGAGCCTCGCCATGTCCTCCAGTGCGCAGGCCGCCCAGCCCATCGTGGTCGGCGACTGCTCCACCAGCATCCAGGGCGCCCCCGGCACCCCGATCTCGCTGAGCCCGAGCGCGGTGCTCAGCCCGATCACGGACATCGTGAACGCGGTGCCGCTGCTCGGGCCAGCCATCACGAAGGCGATCAACGGGATGGGCAACATCCCGCTCGGCGCCATCCCCAACGCGAACACGACCATCTCTGGCGGCACCATCGCCTCGACCGCCGTCCCGCGAATCAAGGCCGCGATCGAGAAGATCCCGCTCATCGGCGGCGTGCTCACCACCCTGATCGGCAGCGTCCAAGGCGCGCTGACCTCGGGCTGCGCCATCGTCGTGACCGTTGTGAACACCGCCGTGGCGCCGGTCCAGGAGGGCGCTAAGACCGTCGGCGGCGTCATCGAGCAGGGTGTCGCCGCCCTGCCGCTGCCCGGCGGCGGCGGGACCTCGCCCGCGCCCGGTACCAACAAGCCCCCGGCGGGCACCCCTGGCGGCGGCTCGGCCCCGGCGACCGGCGGCGGGGTCACCCTGCCCGGGTCCAACCAGCCCGTGCTCGGCGGCGTGCCGACCAGCAACTCCTCCGTCCTCGGCGGCTACGACTTCGGCCGCTCCCCGATGGCCGACTACTCGAACCTGCCCTTCGCCAAGGCCGGGCTGTTCGCCCCGTCGCCCGGCGTGCGCTACGGCGGCGCGGTCCCCGGCTACACCCCGCAGTTCGGCATCCTCGGCGCCAACAACGACACCGACGGCGTGCAGCAGGCGGGCCACGCGGACGCGCTGACCCCGGTCGGCGGCGGCAAGATCGCCTTCCCGGTGCTGCTCGCGGTTCTCGCGCTGTCCGGCGTCACCGCCGCCCTGGTGCGGACTTGGGTACTCCGTCGCACCGTGGCGTGACCTGATCCAGCGGCTATCGTTCATCCGCTAGTGGCGATCACCACGAAAGGGTGAATGGGTGCGGCGACTGATTGGCTCGACTCTCGTAATGCTCGCTGCCTGCGCCACCGCTTTCCTCGGCGCGAGTCCGGCCGCCGCCGCGCCACTGCCGTTCCTCGCCGTCGACTGCCATCAGAACGTCACCGCGTTCAAGGGCCAGCCGGTCTACCTGGCCCGGCTGGCTGTCGTCGGGCTGGTGTCCCAAGCGGTCAACGACACCCCGGGCCTCGGCACGCTGCGCGCCGCCGCGGTCACCCTGACCTTCCCGCTCGGCGGGCCGCTGCCCGTGGGCGTGGTGCCCGACGGCACCGGGGAGATCCCCGCCGCGGCCATCGCCGACGTCGTGGCCGAGGCCGTCAGGCCGATGGGGGAGCTGGTCCCGCACACCGACGCCGCCGTCGCCAAGGTCAAGCAGCTGGTGACCGAGAAGTGCGGCATGACCGTGCGCGCGCTCGACGCGTCCAAGCCCAAGCCCGGCAGCACCCCGGCGCCCAAGCCGGGCAGCCCGACGGCGCCCAACGCCCAGCCGGTCGGCGGCTCGACAAGCACCGAACCGGTCCGCCTGTACGACGCGGCCATGTTCGCCACCGCGCCACGCGACTACGGCACGATCCCGTTCGCCAAGGCGGGCCTGTTCACCCCGTCGCCCAACGCCCGGTACGGCAGCGTCCCCGGGTTCGCGCCCGAGTTCGGCCTGCTCAGCGACAACCAGGAGATCCGCGGCGCGGGCGCGGCCAAGGCGCTGCCCGCGGCCCCCGCCGACACGATCGGCGTGCCGATCCTGGTGGCGGTGTTGGCGCTGTCGGTGGTGACTGGTGCACTTGTCCGCACCTGGGTGCTGCGCAAGGCGTAATCGCACGCTGTTACGCTTCTTCGGCAGACCCTCCTGCCACGGATCGTCCGTGGCCGCCGAGTCCACAGGAGGTGAGTGGTCTTCATGCGTCATTACGAGGTTATGGTCATCCTCGACCCCACACTCGATGAGCGAACTGTCGCTCCGTCACTCGACACGTTCCTCAACGTGATCCGCACGTCGGGTGGCAACGTCGAGAAGGTCGAGATCTGGGGCAAGCGTCGCCTCTCCTTCGAGATCAAGAAGCACGCCGAAGGCATCTACGCCGTGCTCGACATCATCTCCGAGCCCGCCGCGGTCAAGGAACTCGACCGCCAGCTCTCGCTGCAAGAGTCCGTTCTGCGGACCAAGGTCATGCGCCGCGAGAACGCCTGACGGGCCGGAGGCAACGATGGCTGGTGACACGACGATCACGGTGATCGGCAACCTGACCGCCGATCCGGAACTGCGCTTCACCCCGTCGGGTGCGGCCGTGGCGAGTTTCACCGTCGCGTCCACCCCTCGCACGTTCGACAAGGCGAGCGGCGAGTGGAAAGACGGCGAAGCGCTGTTCCTGCGATGCAACATCTGGCGGCAGGCCGCGGAGAACGTGGCCGAGTCGCTGACCCGCGGCGCGCGGGTGATCGTGAGCGGACGGCTCAAGCAGCGGTCCTTCGAGACCCGTGAGGGCGAGAAGCGCACCGTCATCGAGCTCGAGGTCGACGAGGTCGGCCCGTCGCTGAAGTACGCGACGGCGAAGGTCAACAAGGTCAGTCGAGGCACCGGTGGTGGCGGCGGCGGATACGGCGGCCCATCGGGCGCGCCCGCCGACGACCCGTGGGGCTCCGCTCCTCCGTCAGGCGGCGGTGGCGGCGGCGGCTTCAACGACGAGCCCCCCTTCTGATCAGTCGACTGATCGCCCCAGACTCATATCACTCAGAAGAAGACCAGGAGTAAGACCGTGGCCAAGCCACCCATTCGCAAGCCGAAGAAGAAAGTCTGCGTGTTCTGCAAGGACGTCAAGAAGGACCGTCCTGTGAACATCGACTACAAGGACACCACGCTGCTGCGCAAGTACATCTCCGACCGCGGCAAGATCCGCGCGCGTCGGGTGACCGGCAACTGCAGCCAGCACCAGCGTGACGTCGCCATCGCGGTGAAGAACGCCCGTGAGGTCGCGCTGCTTCCCTACACCTCGACCGCTCGCTGATCAGGAGGAGACAGCATCATGAAGCTCATCCTCACCACTGACGTGACCGGCCTGGGTGGCCCCGGCGACGTCGTCGAGGTCAAGAACGGCTACGGCCGCAACTACCTGCTGCCGCGCGGCTTCGCCATCGTCGCCACCAAGGGCGCCGAGAAGCAGGTCCAGGTCATCCGCCGGGCCCAGGAGGCCAGCCGGATCCGCGACCTCGACCACGCCAAGGAGGTCAAGAACACGCTGGCCCAGCTCGGCAGCGTGCCGCTGACCGCCAAGGCGGCCGCCAACTCGGGCAAGCTGTTCGGCTCGATCACCACCGCCGACATCGTCGCCGCCGTCAAGGCCGCGGGCGGCCCGGTGCTCGACAAGCGCTCCGTCGAGGTGTCCGGCCACATCAAGACCGTGGGCAAGCACCCGGTCAACGTGCGGCTGCACCCGGACGTGACCGCTGCCTTCACCGTTGAGGTCAAGGCCGCAAGCTAGACCCGATCGGGTCGTCGAACCGCCCCTTCCGCCACCCGCGGGAGGGGCGGTTCGCATGTCGCCGGGTTGTCCACAAGTTGTCCACAGGTAGGGGTCACCCGGTGAGGTGACGGCTGCGGCGACACGCCCGGCGTGTCCACTTCCCGCGACACGCCGAACGGGTTTCTCCACACCTTGTGCACAGGCTCTGACCAGCAGGTTCGTTACAGACCGAGCTACTTGTCCCCAAGTTGTCCACAGCCGCCGACCGAGCTGTGCTCAGGTGTCCGCAGCCATCCCCAAGTTGTCCACAGCGGCATCCCCAAGGTCGTTTGCAAGCGGCCGTCCGGGGGATCTAGCGTCGGCGCCACACCCACGGAATTGCCGCGTTTTGTGGGTGCGTGCACGTACCGTTTGGCGAACAGATGTACGAGGGGAAGGGGGGCGCATGGCGCTGACCGACGACCGGGTGCCGCCCATGCCCAGTGGCCCCGAGTCCGGCATGGACCGCCAGCCACCCCAGGACCTCGCCGCCGAACAGAGCGTCCTCGGCGGCATGATGCTGTCGAAGGACGCCATCGCCGACGTCATCGAAGCCCTGCGCCCCGGCGACTTCTACCGCCCCGCGCACCAGATGATCTACGACTGCATCCTCGACCTCTACGGCCGCGGCGAACCCGCCGACCCGATCATGGTCTCCGCCGAACTGGAACGACGCAGCGAACTCCGCCGCGTCGGCGGAGCGCCGTACCTGCACACGCTGATCGCCACCGTGCCGACGGCCGCGAACGCCGGGTACTACGCGGAAATCGTCGCCGAGAAGGCCATCTTGCGCAGGCTGGTCGAGGCGGGGACGCGCATCGTGCAGCTCGGCTATCAGGGCGCCGAGGGCGCGGACGTCGCCGAGATCGTGGACCGCGCGCAGTCGTCGATCTATGAGGTCACCGAGCGCAGCATGAGCGAGGACTACGTCGCGCTCGAGGAACTGCTGCAGCCGACGATGGACGAGATCGACGCCATCGCCTCCCGCGGCGGCAATTCGCTGGGTATCCCGACAGGGTTCACTGACCTGGACGAGGTCACCAACGGCCTGCACCCCGGCCAGATGATCATCGTCGCCGCCCGCCCCGGCGTCGGCAAGGCGCTCGCGCTGGACACACCGCTGCCAACTCCGAGCGGGTGGACCACCATGGGCGAGGTCCAGGTCGGTGACCTTCTCTTCGACGCGGACGGACGCCCGACTCGGGTTGTCGCCGCGACAGATGTGATGCTCGACCGGCCGTGTTACGAGGTCGAGTTCAGCGACGGAACGACCATCGTCGCCGACGCGGAACACCAATGGCTGACAAGCACACGCGCCTCTCGCCGTGCCGCCCGCGGTCCAAGGTCCGGTGTCCGAACGACAGCGGACCTTGCCGAGACCGTGCGCTGCTCGACATCCGACAGTCGTGCGAACCACGCTGTCGCCAACACCGCGCCACTGGTGGCGGACGCCGCCGAACTCCCGGTCCCGCCGTACACCCTGGGCGCCTGGCTCGGCGACGGCGACTCCGCGTCCTCCCGATTCACGACGGCCGACCCAGAGATCATCTGTCACATCGAGACCGAGGGTATTGAAGCCGTGCCCCGGGCCGGGCTTCGCTATTTCCTGCGGTTGCCTGCGGGCTCCAACGATCCCGCGATCAAGGAGTGCGTCGTTTGCGGCGCCGTTTTCACACCGAAGACCAGCGAGGTAAAGACCTGCGGCCGCAGTTGCGGTGGCAAGGCGCGGTTCGTTTCAGCGCCGGTCCCGCGACCGGCTTGCCCCGCATGCGGCAAGCCGTCGTGCGGACTCGCACTCTGCCAAGCCTGCCGACACGAGCGCGGTTCGCTGCAAGGTGTGCTGAGGAAGCTGGGCGTGCTCAACGCCAAGCACATCCCCGTCGGATACCAGCGTGGCGCCGAGTCCCAGCGGCGCGCACTGCTGGCTGGACTGTTGGACACCGACGGAACTGTCACCGCAAGTGGCGCCGCGCAGATCTCGGTGACCGATCGTCGGCTCGCGGAGGACATCCATGAGCTGATCGTCGGCCTCGGCTACCGGTGTCGGATGCGCACCAAGCGCGTGAAGGGCCGAAACGAAGAGCGGTCCACGGCGTACACGATGACCTTCACCACGCAGGACCGCGTCTTCCGTCTGGAGCGCAAGCACCTTCTGCAGAAGGACCGTCTCGCGGATCGCCCCGCCCGGCCCACCGTCCGCTACATCGTCGATGTCCGCCCGGTGCCGAGTGTCCCGGTCCGATGCGTGGAAGTGGACAACGCCGACCATCTGTATCTGGCGAGCCGGTCGATGATCCCGACCCACAACTCCACCCTGGGGCTGGATTTCGCGCGGTCGTGCTCCATCAAGCATGGGATGAGCAGCGTCATCTTCTCGCTCGAAATGAGCAAGACGGAGATCGTCATGCGCATGCTCTCCGCCGAGGCCCGAATCCGCCTCGGCGACATGCGCGGCGGCAAGATGAACGACGACGACTGGACTCGCCTGGCCCGCCGGATGAGCGAGATCAGCGAGGCCCCGATCTTCATCGACGACTCGCCCAACATGACGATGATGGAGATCCGGGCGAAGGCGCGGCGGCTCAAGCAGCGGCACGACCTGAAGCTCGTGATCGTCGACTATCTCCAGCTGATGACCTCGGGCAAGCGCGTCGAGTCGCGGCAGCAGGAAGTCTCGGAGTTCTCCCGCCAGCTCAAGCTGCTGGCGAAGGAGATCGAGGTGCCAGTGGTCGCGATCAGTCAGCTGAACCGTGGCCCCGAACAGCGTACGGACAAGCGGCCGATGCTGTCCGACCTGCGTGAGTCCGGCTCCCTAGAGCAGGACGCGGACATCGTGCTGCTGGTGAACCGGCCGGACGCCTGGGAACGGGACGACCCGCGGGCGGGTGAGGCGGACTTGATCATCGCCAAGCACCGTGCGGGCCCGACCGCGACGGTGGTCGTCGCCCACCAGCTGCACTACAGCCGGTTCGCCGACCTCGCCCAGGGCTGATCTCCGAAAAGTAGTTGGAACATTCAACAACCCTCGCTTGTGTGCTACCTTGTTTAAGGTTCAACCACCGAGGGGTGACAGGCATGACCCGACAGTCCGTCCTCTACCTCAGCCACGGCGCCCCACCGCTGGCCGACGACCCCCTGTGGACACAGCAGCTTCGCGACTGGTCGACCTCCATCGAGCGGCCCACCGCGATTCTCATCGTGTCCGCGCACTGGGAGGAAGCCCCGCTCACCATCGGCGCGACCGAGACGGTGCCGCTGGTCTACGACTTCTGGGGCTTCCCCGACCACTACTACCAGGTCAAATACCCCGCCCCCGGCGCACCGGCGCTGGCCGGGCGGGTGCGGTCGCTGCTGCGGTCCGCGGCCACCCCCATCGCCGACGATCCGGCGCGCGGGCTCGACCATGGCGCCTATGTGCCGATGGTCGAGATGTATCCCGAGGCCGACATCCCGGTGCTGCAGATCTCCATGCCGACGCTGGACCCGGCCGCGCTGTTCGAGATCGGGCGCAAGCTCGCGCCGTTGCGGGACGAGGGTGTGCTGATCGTCGGCAGCGGGTTCTTCACCCACAACCTCAGCGCGATGACGCCGGAACTCGGGGCCGGGCACGCGCCGCCCGCGTGGTCGTCGGAGTTCGACGACTGGGGTGACCGGGCGATCGTGGCGAACGACGTCGACGCGCTGATCGACTTCGAGCGGAAGGCACCTGCCGCGAGGCTGGCGCACCCGCGCACCGAGCACTTCGCGCCGCTGTTCGTCTCTCTCGGTGCCAGTGTGGACACTTTGAGCAATCAGAAGTCCGTCATCGACGGGTTCTGGTTCGGGCTGGCGAAGCGATCCTGGCAATTCGACTGACCAAAGATCACCGGTACGGGTGGTATTCGGTGCTTGAACTGGCCGGGGTCGACAAGGAAGGGTTCTGCGAAAGCTCTCAGCGACGGAAGGGGCGGGCCGATGAGCGCTGTCCACCTCGCCAACCCGACCGCCCTCGCCACCAGTTGGGACGAGCTCGTCGAGGAGATCCCGTTCGGCCTGGTGCTGCACGACCACCTCGGCGCGGTCATCGCGACCAACACGAAAGCGGCTGATCTGCTCGATCTGCCCGTCGACCACCTTCGCGCGGGCACCCACCCGGCGGACTGGCGGCTGTGCGACGACGCGGGCGCGCCGCTGCCGCGCATGGCTGAACTGGCTGGTCAGACGGCTCGCGCCGACGCGCCGACCACCGTCCCCTTCGTTGTGGCCCGAGGTGGGCGCGCGTTTCGGCGGCTGTGGGTCGACCTGCACCCGGTGACGTGCCGCGGCCAACGCATGGCGCTGCTCGTGGTGCGGCCGGTGATCGACGAACCACTGCGCGGGCTGCTCGACCCGACCACCGGACTGCCGAACCGTGCCTTGCTGTTCGACCGGATCGAGCAGAGCCTCGCCAGGGCCAGGGTGCACGGCGGACGCACGACGCTGGTGCTGGCCGACGTGCGGGGACTCGGGGAGATCAACACCGAACACGGCTTCGACCACGGCGACGAACTGCTCACCCGCCTGGCCACCCGCCTGCGGCGCGACCTGCGCGAGGACCAGACCGTCGCCCGCTACACCGGCGGCACGTTCGCCGTGGTCACCGACCACCCGGGCGGGTCTGGCGAGGTGATCGCCGACCAGGTGCGGGCCGCCGCCGAGGTGCCGACACGGGTGAACCGGCACCTGGTGCACCCGCGGCTGCGGATCGGCTGGGTCAGCAGCGACGGCGCGGCGACCGTGCACCAGATGATCTCCGAGGCCGAGTCCCGCCTGGCCTGAGACACGGAAAGCCCCGCCTGGCAGGCGGGGCTTTCCGTATTCAGGGAGGTAGTGCAGGGCGGGTCCGGGGCCGGACCCGCCCTAACCGATCAGTGGTCAGCCGATCGGGAAGTGGCCGAAGGCACCGGCCAGCTGCGACTGCGTGTCGGCCAGCGAACGCTCGCCGTCGACGTCAGCCGGGAGTGCCGGGGCGTTCAGACCCGCGAGGGCGGGCGTCTGCACCGGCAGGCGGTCCAGGGACGGAGCCTGGAACAGGTTCCCCGAGAACACGCCGCGCAGGTTGTCCAGGCCGGGCATGGCCGGGGCAGCGAAGCGCGGAGCGGTCTGGCTCGGGATGGGCAGGCCGCCACCGAGGGTGTTGCCGCCCAGCAGGCCGGACACCGTGTTGAGGCCGCCAAGCCCGCCCAGCAGGCCACCCAGCGGGTTGGCCGAGTCGGCACGGGCGGTGCCGCGGCCGGGCAGGGAGCCCAGCTTCGGCAGCTTCGGCAGGGCGGCGGCTTCCATGCCACCGGCCTGCGGCAGTTCGAGCTGCGGGCCGTCCTCACCGACAGTGATGTCGCGGGTGTCGGTGGAGTACGTCATGGCCTCGGCGAGGACCTCGACGGGCACGTCGTAGACCGGGGCGTCGACGCCGACCGGCGCGGTCAGGTCGAGGCCGTTGAGGCTGCCGCCCTGGCCGCTGGTGGTGGAGGTGCCACCGGCAGTGCCCTGGGTGGCGCTGTCGGACGCGGCCAGCGAGTCGCTGGCGACCGCGGCGACGGCGTCGCCGTGCGGCTGCGCGACGGCCGCGGCGGGCACGTCGAGCAGGTTGCCGGACAGGAATCCGTTGTCGCCGTTGGTGGCGATGTCGCCACCGGAGGCGCCGGTGGTGTTGTTGGTCGCGGCGGCGTCGCCCTGACCGCCGACACCGGTCGCCGCGGCGCCGAAGGTCTGGACGATCGGCAGCGCCTGGGCGCTGACCACGTTGCCCGAGACGGTGCCGTCTTCACCGGTGGTCTCCGCGGTGCCGCCCGCGGTCGACTCGGTCATGCTCTCGGCGGCCGCCTCGTTGATGCCGAGGGCCGCGACCGACTCGCCGTATGCCTGGACGGCCGAGCCGACCGGGGCCGAGACGATGTTGCCCGCGCCCGCGCCGCCCGCGCCGGTGCTCTCGGCGTAGCCGCCGGAGGTCGACTGGACGTCGTTGGTGCCGAGGGTGTTGCCGTGGCCGACCGCGGTCGCGCCTTCGGAGAACACCTGGGTCGGCACGGCGACCGGGGCCTGGACGATGTTGCCCGCCAGCGAGCCGCCGTCGCCCTTGGCGCGGGAGTAGCCGCCCGCGGTGATGTCGCTCGCGGTGTCGGTGGTGGCGTCGGTGTCGGCGATGGCGCCCGCGCCGTTGCCGGTGACCTGGGCCGGGCCGGAGACGGGGACGGTCACCAGGTTGGAGGCCAGGGTGCCCGCGTCGTCGACGGTGTTGTTGTCGCCACCCGAGGAGGTGACCTTGTTCTCGACGGTGGTGGTCTCCGAGGAGCCCGCCGCGCCGACGGTGTTGCCCAGCACCTCGCCGGGGAGGGCAACGGGCACGGTGCCCGCGTTGCCGCCGCCGACGCTGTCGTTGCCGGTGGTGCCCGCGTCGCCGCCGGACTCGGTGTTGCTGGTGTTGTCGCAGACCGCGCCCGCCTGGCCGCCGCCCGCACCGGTGTTGCCGCACGCGTCGATCGGCGCGCCGACCGACGGCTCCAGCACGGTGCCGGACAGCACGCTGCCGTCGGCCTTGGTGTAGGAGTGGCCGCCCGCCGACGAGTCGACCGCGGTGGCCGAGTCGGTGAACGCGTTGCCGATGGCGCCCGCGGCGTTGCCCGCGCCCTGGGTCGGGATGGCGACCGGGGCGTGCGCGACGGTGCCGGACAGGGTGGAGCCCTCACCGGTGGTCAGGTTGCCGCCACCGGCCTCGGCGTCGCCGCTGCTGGTGCACGCGGCGTCGCTGTTGCCGACACCCGCGGCGGCGTTGCAGGTCAGCGCGACCGGGCCGGCCAGCGCGGGCTGCACGACGTTGCCGGAGGCGGTGGCCGGGTCGCCGTTGGTGGTGATGTAGTTCTGCGAGCCGAAGATGCCTTCGACCTCTTCGCCCGCCTTGGCGACGGCGTCGCTGCTGCTGTAGGTCTCGGAGATGCCCGCGACGGCGACGGAGTTGCCGTTGCCCTGCACCGGGGAGCCGATGGGCAGCGCGGCGGCGTTGCCCGCGATGGAGCCGTCCTGGCCGCTGGTCCAGATGCTGCCGCCGGAGGTGGCCTCCGAGGAGCTGGCCGAGTCTGCGGTGGCGTTGCCGCCCGCCGCGCCCGCGTTGCCGTTGACCTGGACCGGGGTGGCCAGGTGGCCCGCGAGGACGTTGCCCGCGATGGAGCCGTGGGTTCCGTCGGTCTCGATGTCGCCGCCGGAGACGGCCGACTGCGAGGCGGTGTTGTAGGTGTCGGCGTTGCCGAGCACGGCCAGCGCGTTGCCGGTGATCTGGACGGGGGCCGCCCAGTTCAGGGCCACGACGTTGCCCGCGAGGCCGCTGTCGGTGCCCGAGGTGATGATCGGCTGGGTGTGCGCGACGTGCTGCTCGGAGCTGTTCTCCACCGAGGCGTTGCCGAGCAGGGCGATGGCGTTGCCCGAGATGTCGACCGGGATGACCAGGTCGCCGACGATCTTGTTGCCGCGCAGCGGGTCACCGTCGTGGGTGGCGTGCCGCGGGGCGGCGGCCGAGGCCGGGTTCAGCGCGCTGGTCGCCGAGGTGAGGCCCTGGACCGGGGCCAGCGGGCCGGAGGCCGGACCGGCGACCGGGCCGACGTTGCCGGTCGGCAGCGCCGGGGTGGCCAGACCCGAGGTGGGCAGGCCCGAGGTGGGCAGGCCGGGGGTCGGCATGCCCGCGGCGGGCACGGCCGGGGTCGGCAGGGTGCCGGTGGTGGGCAGGGCCGGAGTGGCCAGGCCCGAGGTGGGCAGGGCCGGGGTGGCCAGGCCCGAGGTGGGCAGGGCCGGGGTGGCGCCACCGGGGGTGGGCAGTGCCTTGGTGAGGCTGCTCGGCGACACCGCGACCTCGCGGTTGACGCCGGGCAGGTCCTTCTGGCCGAACGGGGTGCCGAGGGCGTTGTTGTCGATCTTGACCGGGATCTTGACCGACCCGTCCAGCGCCGACGGCGGCTGGTCGGGGCTAACAACGTCGTCAGCGGCGGCGATGCCGGTACCCAGCATCAACAAACCACCCGTGACCAGCGCGGTCTGCAAGCCGCGCTTCGCCCAGGTCTGCATCTGGTGTTCTCCTTCTCGGTTTCCCATTACGGGGGATGAGCGGGTGGCCGGACGCGGAAGACGCGTCGGGGCTCTGCGGCCACCCGGTACTCAGGGATTGCGGGATAAAGCCCGCAGGACTGCTGGCGCGGCCTGGGCATGCCGACTTGCGCGCATGACCGTGCGAAGGTCAGACCCTTCGCGGCCGCGCGGGAATCAGTCGGGAGTTACGCCGGGCTGCGCGCCGACGGCGACGGGCAGGTGGACCTGGGCCGAGCGCGGGGCGTCGGCGGTGTTCAGGTCGGTGCCCGACGGAACCGAGGACAGCAGGCCGAAGCTCGGCGCATCCACGGAGCCGGTTCCGGTGTGTCCGGAACCAACGGGGGCGGGGAAGCTCAGCGGCGCCAGCGGGCTGGGGCCGGTGGGCTGAGCCGGAGCCTCGTCCGAGGTCTCCGGCGATCCACGCCGGGACATCCCGTCGGAAAGGGCGCGCTCCTGCGCGCCCGCGACGGTGTTCTGGTCGATCGCGCCCGGCCGCACCCCGACAAGAGTGGTGGCCGATGCGATCGGCTGCGCGGTGACGACCCCAACGGCTGGGCCGTGGTCCGCGGTGTCACCGGGCAGCGTCGTGCTCGGAAGCTCGACGTCGGCCACGTCGTCGATCTGGTCGATCGGCAGCGTGGGGGTGACGTCGAAGCGCTCGGTGATCTCGCGGCCGACCTCGTCGAACGCCGCCTTCGCCCGCTCGCCGAACGCTGGGTCCGGTTCGCCGATGATCCGGCCGATGGCGTCGGTCAGATCCTTGATCCGGACCGGGGCGTCGGCGGGCAGGACGGAGTCGATGCGCTCGATGCCCGGGGTGGGCAGGTCGAGCGTGTCCGCGGTGGCGGTGGAGCCGGAGATGGCCCACGCCGCCGCGGTCGTGGCGATGGCGCCGCCGAGAACCATCAGCGTGCGAGAGACCACGCGCCGCATGACTGCGGTCGTCTCCCTCTTCGCCTGGTTCACGTGCGGATACCTGCCTACGTCCGAGATGTGGCCGCACGGCGATCACCGTGCACCGCAGACATTGGCATCACGAGCCGTCGTTATGCACGCGTGACACAGGATGCCCACCTGATCGTGTGACGAACACAGAGTGTCTCCACAGATCACGTTGAGTAGTAACCCTGCTCCAGGGCAAGAATGTCGGAACCTGTCCACAGGTGTGGATCAGCTGCGCTTGAGCACCCGGGTCGCGCCCGCGGCGGCGGTGGTCGCCAGGATCCAGCCGACGGCGATCAGCGCGCCCTGGATCCACTGCGACGCGCCGACCATCCGCCACCGGTTGTCCTGGCCGAGGTCGATGATCGGCAGCAGCAGGTCGGTGGCCAGCAGCGGCGGGTTCCACACCGGGTTGACGTCGGCGTCGAGCTTGTCCATCACGTTGTGGCTGAACCAGATGGTGCCGAACAGCCAGAACGCCAGCAGCCACACCATCGCGAGCCACGGCCGGTAGCCGTAGCCCACGGTCCACTCCTGCAGGCGTCCCCACGCGCGGCCGGCGACGTTCAGCTCGGCGTAGCGCCGCCGCTGCCGTTCGAGCTGGACCTGCTGGGCGCGTTCCTCGTCGCCGCCGCCGGAGTAGACCGCGGCGAGCTGCTCGTACGGGCCGGGGGCGAAGTCGGGCTGGACGTGGCGCAGCCAGGCGAGGCGGGTGCGCACCGGCACCTCGGGGTGGGCGGTGATCGCGGTGAAGGTGAAGTCCTCCAGGTCGACCCCGCCGCGCGCGGCCCACAGGCCGGGTCCGTCGATCACCGACACGACCGACGCGCGGGTCAGCACCACCTGCCCGCGCGGCGGGAACGACGGGGGAAACGACAGCACCAGCTCCTGCGCGGTGAGCCCGTAGGCCGACAGCGACTTGTCGGTGACCGGCTGGCCTGGGCCGGTCCGGCCGCCGAGCCGGGCGCCGCCGAAGGTGGCCATCTTGCCGACCTCGACGAGCCGCACCCGCACGCCGCCGACCGCGCGGAAGCCATAACTACAGAGAAGGTCTTTGCCGATCGATGCGACGCGCGCGTCCAGTGACGGCTTCACCGTGCCGTTGGGGCGTAATCGCGGCTTGATGAACCGGGCGCCGGAGCAGTCGAGGCTCGACCCGATGGCGGCGTTCTGCAGCCGCACCGAGCCGCTGACCCGGACCTTGCGCAGGAACAGCGTGCCGCCGACGCGGAGCCGGTCGGCGAACAGCACGTCGATGCCGGGGCCGCGCAGCCGGGCGCGGGCGAGGCTGGCGCTGCCGTGCACCTGCGCGTCGACCAGCCGGACCTGGCCGTGGGCGCGGAAGGCGTACCGCTGGTCGCCGTCGGAGTCGATCTTGCCGCGGATCGCTCCTCGACCCTCCACGTCGCCCTGGACCTCGATGCCGTCGGCGACCAGCGCGACCGGCACTCGGTCGACCGGCTTGCCCTCGGCGAAGCAGGCGGCGAGCCGGGCCACGACCTCGGGGCGGCCGATGGTGGCGCCGGACAGCAGGAGGTGGCCGCCGATGCGGGCGCCACGCAGGCCGACCGCGCCGAGCGCGGTGAACCCGGCGTCGAGCTTCAGGTCGCCCTCGACGCGCAACCGGTCGGCGTCGAGCACGGCGTGGTCCTCGACGCTGCCGCGCGGCAGCACGAGCACGTGGCTGTCGGAGCCGCCGCCGTTGCCGTCGCGCAGGTGGGCGCCGGAGAACGCGGCGTCGCCGCCGACGCGGGCGCCGGTGAGCAGCACGGTGCCGACGGCGTGGAAGCGGCCGCCGCCGGAGTCGCACAGCAGGTTGCCCTCGACGACGAGGCCGGTGCCTTCGAGCACGGGGCCGGTCGGGTGGTCGAGGCGGGCGCCGGTGAGGTGCACGCTGCCGCCGATGTTGGCGCCGCGCAGCCGCACCTCGCCGTAGGCGCGGGCGGCCACGGCCTGGATGGACCCCGACACGCGCAGCCGGGCGGCGAGCAGGGCGGCGGCGCCGGGGTTGCGCAGCACCGCGCCCGCCAGCCGCAGGGTGCCCTCGATCGTGGCGTCGGTCAGGTCGAGCACGCCGGTGCAGGTGAAGCCCGGTTCGAGGACGAGGTCGCTGCCGACGCGCAGGTTGCGGGCCTTGACCCCGGGCACCCGGCAGCCGGGCATGGTCAGCGCGACGAGCCGGGCCATCCGCAGGATCGGCGGGCGGCGGAACTCGCAGCGGCGCAGCGCCACGACGTGGCCGACGACCCGGCCCTCGATGTCGAACACGCCGGTGACCACGGCGTTGTCCAGGCGCAGCGCGGGCATGGCGCCGGGGTCGAGCGGGTAGGCGCCGGTGAGCAGCCCGGCGAGCACGGGGCCGCGCACCTCCTGGCCGTCGAGGTCGATCGGAGTGCCGGTGGAGAACGCCGCGCGGACCCGCTGCTCGGTCGCCGTCAGCGCGGCGAGCGGCACATAGGACTCTCCGACTTCGATCACAGGCCCATCACATCAGATGGACTGGTCGCCCTGGGACGGTTCGCCGGATACCGTGATCGTGATGACCAGCAACCGCGCCCCGGCGCCACCGGACGTCACCCCGCTCGTGCCAAAGGGCCTGCGGGTCGCCGCGGCGCTCTCCTGGCGCTTCCTCATGATCATCGGGGCGCTCTACGTCATCATCTACGTCCTGGGCTATTTCGCCCACGTGGTGATCCCGATGGCGATCGCGCTGCTGTTGGCCGCGCTGATGGCGCCCGGGGTCGGCAAGCTCGTCCAGTGGCGCGTGCCGAGGGCGCTGGCCACGGCGATCGTCATGGTCGCCGGTCTCGCGGTGGTCGGCGGTGTGCTCACGTTCGTGATCACCGAGTTCAGCAACGGCCTGCCCGAGCTGCAGAGCCAGGTGAACGAGAGCCTCAACACCATCGAGGACTGGCTGGTCACCGGCCCGCTGCACCTGCGTGCCGACCAGATCCAGACCTTCATCGGCAACGCGATCGACGCGATCAAGGCCAACCAGTCGGCGATCACGTCGGGCGCGATCACCACCGCGGCCACCATCGGCGAGGTGCTGACCGGGCTGCTGCTGACCCTGTTCATCCTCATCTTCCTGCTGTTCGACGGCGCCGCGATGTGGCGGTTCGTGATGCGCGGTGTCCCCGCCCCGGTGCGCACCCGGGTCGACGTCGCCGGTCGCCGCGGCTTCTCGTCGCTGGTCAGCTACGTGCGGGCGACCGCGGCGGTCGCGGTGTTCGACGCGGTCGGTATCGGTGTCGGCCTGGCGATCATCGGCGTGCCGCTGGCGATCCCGCTGGCCGCGCTGGTGTTCCTCACCGCGTTCATCCCGATCATCGGTGCGCTCATCGCGGGCACGGTCGCGGTGCTGGTCGCGCTGGTCGCCAACGGGTTCATCGCCGCGCTCATCGTGCTGGCGGTGGTCGTGGGCGTCATGCAGATCGAGAGCCACGTGCTGCAGCCGTGGCTGCTTGGCCGCGCGGTGAAGCTGCACCCGCTGGCCGTGGTGCTGGCGATCGCGGTCGGCTTGATCGCCGCGGGCATCGCGGGCGCGCTGCTGTCGGTGCCGCTGCTGGCCGTGCTGAACGCGGGCATCCGGTCGCTGGTCAGCGAGGAGGGCGACGTCGACCCCGAGGAGGTGCCGGTGCTCGAGGACGAGGGCTCGGTGCCCGGGGTCGAGGAAGAGCCGGAACCGGAGTCGAGCAGGCCATGACGGGACGGGTTCGGCTGCCCGGGGAGCGCTATCGGGGCCCGGACCGGCCCGAGCCGAAGGACCCGGCGGCACCGCTGTGGCTGTCCGCGGTACTGCTGCGGATAATCACCTTCTTCTTCGCCGCGGGCGTGGTGTTCAACCACCGCGACGAGTACGCGAACGCGACGGCGGGCTGGGTGACCGTCGGCGTGATGGCTGTGTGGACGGCCGTCACCTCGGTCTACTACCTGCGCGAGAACAACCGCGCGGTCTGGTTCATGCTGCTCGACCTAGCGATCTGCTGCGGCGCGATGTCCATGTCCCGGATCGTGCTCACCCACGAGCAGCTCACTGAACTGGCCGTCCCGCTCGTGCCCACGGTGTGGGTCACCGCGGTGGTCGCGGTCGGCGCGGTGCGGGCCGGGTTGACCGGCGGGACCGCGTTCGGGCTGGTCGTGGCCTTGTTCAACTACGGCGTGCGCGGCTACATCGACACCGACCTGACCCGCGACCTGGTGCTGCTCGTCGGCATCGGCGCGGTGCTCGGCTTGGCCGCGACCACGTCGCGGCAGTCGGCCGAGCGGCTGGCCAAGGCGCTGCGGGTCGAGGCGGCCACCGCCGAGCGCGAGCGGCTGGCGCGCACGATCCACGACAGCGTCCTGCAGGTCCTGGCCCGGGTCGGCAAGCGCGGCCGGGAGCTGGGCGGCGAGGCCGCGGAACTGGCCGAGCTGGCGGGCAGGCAGGAGGTGGCGCTGCGCGCGCTGGTCGCCGCGGCGCCGCTGGAGTCCACCGAGGACGGCTCGGCCGACCTGCGACCCCGGCTGCAGGTGCTGGCCACCGACCGCTACCAGGTGTCGGTCCCGGCCACCCCGGTGATGGTCACCGAGGCCGCCGCGGGCGAACTGGCGTACCTGGTTCAGGAAGCACTGCACAACGTCGACCGGCACGCGGGCCGCGGCGCGAAGGCATGGGTGCTGCTGGAGGACCTCGGCGACGAGGTCGTGCTGAGCATCCGCGACGACGGTGTCGGCATCCCCTCGGGCCGGATCGCCGCGGCCGAGGTCGAGGGCCGGATGGGGATCGCCCGCTCGATCCGCGGCCGGGTCAGCGATCTCGGCGGAACCATCACGCTGGAGACCGCGCCCAACATGGGCACCGAATGGGAGATCCGGGTGCCCACAGCAAAGGGAGCGAGATGACCGAACAGCCGATCTCGGTGATGGTCGTCGACGACCACCCGATCTGGCGCGACGGCGTGGCGCGCGACCTCGCCGAGCGCGGGTTCGACGTGCGCGCGACCGCGGGCGACGCCGCCGCGGCGGTGCGCATCGCCCGCGCCGTGCGGCCCGACGTCGTGCTGATGGACCTCAACCTGGGCGAGGAGTCCGGGGTCGAGGCCACCCGCAAGATCACCGGCGAGCTGGCGAACACCCGGGTGCTGGTGCTGTCGGCGAGCGGGGAGCACAACGACGTGCTGGAGGCGGTCAAGGCGGGCGCGTCGGGCTATCTGGTGAAGTCGGCGTCGGCCGACGAGCTGGTGTCGGCCGTGCGCCGCACGTCGGCGGGCGACGCGGTGTTCACCGCCGGGCTGGCCGGGCTGGTCCTCGGGGAGTACCGGCGGATGGCATCGGGGCCGGAGGACGACGCGCCGAAGCTGACCGAGCGGGAGACCGAGGTGCTTCGGCTCGTCGCGAAGGGGCTGACCGCGCGGCAGATCGCCGACCGGCTGGTGCTGTCGCACCGGACCGTGGAGAACCACGTGCAGTCGACGCTGCGGAAGCTGCAGCTGCACAACCGCGTCGAGCTGGCCAGATACGCGATCGAACACGGCCTCGACACGGAGCCGGAATAGCTACTCTTGGTGGGGTGAATGAAGCCGTTCCCTTCAGCCCCCGTGAGCTGCGCGTCTCCGACGCCGAACGCAACCATGTGGTCGGCATCCTGCAGCGCGCCATCGGGCTCGGGCTGATCAACCTCGACGAGTTCACCGCGCGCATGGACATCGCGCTGGCCTCCCGCACACGCGGCGAGCTCAACGGCGTGCTGGTCGACCTGCCCGGCGTGGTGCACCCGGACTCCGGCGTCGAGCCCGCCAAGCCGGTGGAGTTCCGGTCGACGATGTCCTCGGTCAAGCGCGAGGGCGAGTGGGTGGTGCCGCGCGACATCCTGGTCCGCAACCGGATGGGGTCCACCGAGTTGGACTTCACCGAGGCCGTCATCCGGTTCCCGGAGATCCGGATCGAGGTCGACGTCGCGGGCGGCTCGGTCGACCTGCTGATGCCCGAGCGCGCCACGGTCGACGCGCACGGGGTCGAGGTCACCGCGGGCAGCGTGGAGGACAAGGTCAGTGGCGCGCCGCGCGGGTCGGGGCCGCATTTCGTGGTCACCGGCTCGGTCAGGGCTGGCTCGCTGACGATCCGGCGGCCGACCTATGTGCGGATCGGGTCGCTGACCATCCGCAGGCCGTGGAGGATCAGCTGGGACGCGTAGTCTTGGCTGTGAAGATCTGCTGACAAGGCAGTGCAGAAAGTCCAGATGGACTTCACAGCGGCTCGGCAGCAGACTCCGCGCGGGGAGGACAGCCCGCACCATCGGAGGAACCCTTGAAGGCTCTGGTCAAAGTCGCCCCGGGCCCCGGCCTCGAACTGATCGAGGTCCCGGACCCGACACCCGGTCCGGGCGACGTCCTGCTGCGCGTGCTGCGCACCGGCATCTGCGGGACCGACCTGCACATCGACTCCTGGGACGAGTGGGCGGCCAAGACGATCAAGGCCCCGCTCACCCTGGGCCACGAGTTCGTCGGCGAGGTCGTCGAGGTCGGCGCCGCGGTCACCAAGGTCAAGGTCGGCGACCTGGTCAGCGGCGAGGGCCACCTGGTGTGCGGCACGTGCCGCAACTGCCGGGCGGGCCGCCGCCACCTGTGCGCCAACACCGTCGGCCTCGGCGTGCACACCAACGGCGCGTTCGCCGAGTACGCGGTGCTGCCCGAGTCCAACGCGTGGGTGCACAACCACCACGTCGACCTGGACGTGGCCGCGATCTTCGACCCGTTCGGCAACGCCGTGCACACCGCGCTGTCGTTCCCGGTCCTCGGCGAGGACGTGCTGATCACCGGCGCGGGCCCGATCGGGCTGATGGCCGCCGCGGTCGCCAAGCACGCGGGCGCCCGGCACGTGGTGATCACCGACATCAGCGAGGCCCGGCTGGACCTGGCGCGCAAGCTGGGCGTCAACGTCGCGCTCAACGTCAGCGAGACGCCGGTCTCGGCGGTCTACGGCGAGCTGAACATGAGCGAGGGCTTCGACGTCGGCATGGAGATGTCCGGCCAGCCGTCGGCGCTGCGCGAGATGATCAGCAACATGACCCACGGCGGCCGCATCGCCATGCTGGGCCTGCCCGCCAGGGAGATCGCGATCGACTGGAGCGCGGTCGTGCTCAAGATGATCACGATCAAGGGCATCTACGGCCGCGAGATGTTCGAGACCTGGTACGCGATGTCGGTCCTGCTGCAGGCGGGCCTCGACCTTTCCCCGGTGATCACCCACCGGTTCCACCACACCGAACACCAGGCCGCCTTCGCCACCGCCCGCGGCGGCAACTGCGGCAAGGTCATCATGGATTGGGAGAGCTGAGATGTTCGGCGCGATGCGCGAGGACCTGCGGACCGGCCTGGACGAGATCCGGGCGGCGGGGCTCTACAAGTCCGAGCGGGTGATCACCACCCCGCAGCAGGCCGCGGTCCAGGTCAACGGTTCGGCCCCGGTGCTGAACTTCTGCGCGAACAACTACCTCGGCCTGGCCGACCACCCGACGCTGATCAAGTCCGCGCAGGCCGCGCTGGACACGTGGGGCTTCGGGATGGCGTCGGTGCGGTTCATCTGTGGCACGCAGGCCCCGCACAAGGAGCTGGAGGAGCGGCTGTCGCGGTTCCTCGGCACCGAGGACACCATCCTCTACAGCTCCTGCTTCGACGCCAACGGCGGCCTGTTCGAGACGCTGCTGACCGACCAGGACGTGGTGATCTCCGACGAGCTCAACCACGCGTCGATCATCGATGGCATCCGGCTGTGCAAGGCGCAGCGCGCCCGGTACCGCAACCGCGACATGGCCGACCTGGAGGCCAAGCTGCAGGAGGCCGCGGGTGCGCGCTACCGCCTGATCGCCACCGACGGCGTGTTCTCCATGGACGGCTACCTCGCCCCGCTGGACGAGATCGTCGCGCTGGCGGAGAAGTACGACGCGCTGGTCATGGTCGACGACTCGCACGCCGTGGGCTTCATGGGCGCGACCGGCCGCGGCACCCCGGAGCACTTCGGCGTCGGCGACAAGATCGACATCTACACCGGCACCCTGGGCAAGGCGCTCGGCGGCGCGAGCGGCGGCTACGTCTCCGGCCACGCCGAGATCGTCGAGATGCTGCGCCAGCGCTCCCGGCCGTACCTGTTCTCCAACTCGCTGGCCCCGTCGATCACCGCGGCCGCCCTGTCCACGCTCGATCTGCTCGACTCTTCGGCCGAGCTGCTGACCAGGCTGCGGGACAACAGCGCGCTGTTCCGCGCGCGGATGACCGAGGCGGGCTTCGACCTGCTGCCCGGCGAGCACCCGATCATCCCGGTGATGATCGGCGACGCGGCCGAGGCGGCCCGCCTGGCCGACCTGCTGCTCGAAGAGGGCGTCTACGTGATCGGGTTCTCCTACCCGGTGGTGCCGCACGGCAAGGCCCGCATCCGCACCCAGATGTCGGCGGCCCACTCGACCGACGACGTCAACCGCGCGGTCGACGCGTTCATCGCCGCTAGGGCGAAGATGTAGATCGGCGTTCGACGAGGAACTCGACGAACTCGGCCATCAGCTCGACCCGGCGGTCCTCGGCCGCCGGGTCGGGCGCGAGTTCGCGACGGATCGTCTCGCCGTCGAAGGTGTGTTCCAACGTGTTGACCAGCAGCGCGAACTCGTCGTCATCGAACATCTCGGCGCCGAGGACCCGCCGGGCGACCACGACGATCTGGTCGAGGAACCGCTTAGTGGTGTCCTTCAACCGCTCCCGCAGTTCAGGGTCCGTGCGCGCGGCGACCATCAGCTCGAACCAGACCACATTGTCGATCGCCCGGTGGCGCTCGCGGAGCAAGTGGATCGCTTCGAGCACCGTGAGCGATTCCTTGATCCGCTCCTCGACGCTGGCGAAGTGCCGGGCGGCGACCTCGGCCGCCGCGGCGACCATGAGGTCCTGCCGCGAGTCGAAGTGCCGGAACAGGCCCCCGCGGGAAACCCCGGACCGCTCGCAGATCGCACCGAGCGACGCCTTGGCGTAGCCGGACTCGGCGATCGTGGCGATGGTGGCCTCGACCAAGAGCCCGATGGTGGTCTCCCGACGCTCCTGCTGGGTGCGGCGCGGTGTGCTCACGAACCCGCGACGGCCGCCCGCCGCGTCGCCGGGTCGACCGTGCCGCGCGGCTCGCCCGCGCGCAGGAACCGGCCGGTGCGCCGCGTGCCGAACGCCGGGTCGAACTCGCCCGCGCCGAACACCCGGTTGCCCGCGACGAGGGTCGCGGTGACGGCCCGGTCGTTGCGGTTCACCATGCGGCTGAGGTTACCGAACACCTCCACCGGCTCCTCGCTGTGCTGATCGACGGATTCGTCGAGCCCGGCCGGGTCGACCACGACGAGGTCGGCGCGGTCGCCCTCGCGGATCGTGCCCGCGTCGATGCCGTACCAGGCGCCGAGTTCGCCGGTGAGCCGGTGCACGGCGCGTTCGACGGACATGAACCCGGTGGTGTGCGCGCGGCGCAGCATGCGGAGCGGGAAGTTGTAGAACGCCATGTTGCGCAGGTGGGCGCCCGCGTCGGAGAAGCCCATCTGCACCTCGGGCAGCGAGCTGAGCTTGTCGAGCACCTTCGGCCGGTGGTTGGAGATCGTGGTGTACCAGCGGACTCTCGTGCCGTGTTCGACGACGAGGTCGAGGAAGGCGTCGACCGGGTGCAGCCCGCGCTCGTCGCCGACCTGGCCGAACGTCTTGCCGACGACCGACTCGTCCGGGCAGGCCAGGATGTGCGCGTCGTAGAAGTCGCGGTTCCACACCCGCGGCGTCCACCTGCGGTCGTACTCCTTGCGGAACCTCCGCCGGTAGGACTCGTCGCGCATCAACTCGTTGCGCGCCTCGTCCTTCAGGTGCAGCGCGGCGGCGCCCGAGCTGAGTTCCTCGAACACGACCAGGTCGATGCCGTCGGCGAAGATGTCGAACGGCACCGGCAGGTGCTGCCAGCGGAAATCGCCGCGGCCGAGCTTGTTGGTCACCCGGGCGATCGGGCCCATGACCCGGCACAGCGCCGGATTGGACTTGACGTCGGCGGCGGTCAGGAAGCTGGTCTTCAGCGGCTTGCGGCCGAACCCGGTGGACGCGGCCAGGTACGGGACCAGGCTGACCGGCGTGGTCAGGTTCGGGATCGACTGCAGCACCCGGCCCGCGCGGCGCAGGATCCGGTGCAGCGCGCGGTACTCGCTCCACCGCGCGTAGGTCGACGGCAGGGTCCGGGAGCGGTAGCGGTCGCCGTCGAGCTTGTCCCAGGGGTTGCGCATCTCCGACAGGCCGACGAAGCCCGCCGCCAGCGCGTCCTCCAGCATCTCGCGCATCCGGGCCAGTTCGGCGGCGCTCGGGGTGACCGCGCGGTCCGTCGACCGGCCGAGCCCCATCGCGGCGGCGCGCATGTCGGAGTGGCCGAGGAACGTCGTCACGTTCGGGCCGAGCGGCAGCGTTTCCAGCGCGGTGACGTACTCCGCGGCGGTGGACCAGGTCTTGTGCTCGGTCAGCGCGCTGACCACGTACTCGTGCGGGATCGCCTCGACCCGGCTGAACAGGTCGGCGGCGTCGAGCGGTTCGACGTGCACGGTGCCGAGCGAGCACGATCCGAAGAGGACAGTCGTGACGCCGTGCCGCACCGACTCGCCGAGCCCGGGCGCCATGAGGACCTCGGCGTCGTAGTGCGTGTGGATGTCGATGAACCCGGGCATGACCCACTGGCCGTCGGCCTCGATCACCTGGGCGCCCGCGGTGTCCAGCGGCGCCTCGGACACCTTCTCGACCCGGCCGTCCCGGATGCCCAGGTCCCGGATGGCGGAGGGCGCCCCGGTCCCGTCGAACCAGCGGCCGCGGCGAATCACGGTGTCCCAGGTCATGCCAACATAGAAACCGATCGGTCTCAAAGTTGTCAATGCTCCGTTCCAGCTAGCGTGAAGCCATGACTGAGGGGAACGACTGGCTCGACCGACTCAGCGACGACGAGCCGCCACCGGTCGACCCGCGCCGCGCCCGCAGGCGGCTGCTCGCGATCGTCGCGGTGGCGCTGGCCGTTGTCGCGGGCGGGATCACGGTCGGACTGCTGGTCACGCCGCCGCTGCCGGAGTGCGTCCCGCTGTCGGCCGAGGAGTTCGAGCGGCTGAAGGACCAGGCCGCGGACGCGCCGCCGGGCACCGAGCAACTCGTCGTGCTCACCAACGGCGGCCTGTGCGGGTCCAAGTGATCGACCCCCGGCGCCTGCGGGTGCTGCGGGCGCTGGCCGACCACGGCACGGTGACCGCGGCCGGGCAGGCGCTGCACCTGACCCCGTCGGCGGTGTCGCAGCAGCTCGCGGCCCTGGAGAGCGAGGTCGGCCAGGAGTTGCTGCACCGCAAGGGGCGGCGGGTGTGGCTGACCGCGGCGGGCGAACTGCTCGTGGAGCACGCGACGGCGGTGATCGCGGAGCTGGACCGGGCCGAGGCGCGGCTGGCCGAGTTCGCCGCCGGGCGGACCGGGCGGGTGCGGGTGGCCGCGTTCGCCTCGGCGATCACCCAGGTCGTGGCGCCCGCCCTGGCGGTCATGCGCGAGACGGCGCCCGGGGTGACGGTGTTGGTGCACGACGCCGAGCACAGCCTCCCCATGCTGCTCGACGGGGAGATCGACCTGGCGATCACCGTGCAGTACCGGCCGCGCGAACACGACCAGCGGATCATCCACACCCCGCTCTACGCCGAGCCGTTCGACGCGGTGCTACCCCCTGGCCACCGGCTGGCGGACCTGGCCGAGGTCGACCTGTCCGACCTCGCCGCGGACGACTGGGTGGCACCGCTGCCCGGCAATCCGTGCCGGGATGTGCTGGTCAAGGCGTGCGAGGCGGCCGGGTTCACCCCGCGCATCGCCCACACTTCCGACGACTTCCACGCCGAGGCCGCGCTGGTCGCGGCGGGCGGCGGGGTCGCGCTGATCCCGCGCACCGCGCTGCGCGGCGTCGACCGTGTCCACCCCGTGGCCGATCCGCCGACCCGCCGGGTGTTCGCCGCGGTGCGGCGTGGCCGGGAGACCCATCCGCTGATCGTGGCCGTGCTGTCGGCGCTCCGGGCGGTCATTACTCAGCCGTGTTAATATTTACTCATGCAGGTAACGGTGACTGAGGCGGCACGCCGGACGCAGATCGTGGAAGCGGCGATCGAGGTCATCGCCGAGGTGGGCTACGCCAAGGCGTCCTACGCCCGGATCGTCGAGCACGCCGGGCTGAGCAGCACCCGGCTGATCTCGTATCACTTCCGCGACAAGGACGACCTGATGATGGCGGTGCTCGTCACCGCGCTCGGCGCCGCCGACGAGGTGCTGGAGTCCCGGATCGCCGACCAGACCGACCGGGTCGCCCTGCTGGGCATCTACATCCAGACCAGGGTCGACCTGCTGCGGACCCACCCGCAGCAGCTGCGCGCGATCGCCGAGGTCGCTGAGCACCGCCGCGACTTCGCCCCGGTGCTGCACGACTTCCGGGTCGGGCGGCTGGAGCGGCAGCTGAGGCAGGGCCAGCGGGCGGGCACCTTCGGCGAGTTCGACCCCGCCGTCATGGCCACGGCGATCTCCAGCGCCATCGAGGGCGCCGACCGGTCCGGCGTCGACCCGTCCGACTACGGCACCGGGCTCACCCGATTGTTCGTTCGCGCTTGCACCTGACCCGACGTCAGGTCCTAGCGTCGGTTCCATGAGCGAGCGGCGATGGGCGGTCGGGGAACTGGCCAGGGCGACCGGGCTGACGGTGCGAACGCTGCACCACTACGACCGGATCGGCCTGGTCAGCCCCAGTGAGCGGACCCACGCCGGGCACCGCAGGTACACCGAGTCCGACATCCGCAGGCTGTACCGGGTGCGGGCGCTGCGGTCGATCGGCGTCGGCCTGGAGGCGATCGCGGCGACCCTGGCCCAGGGCGACCGGGAAACCCTCCGATCCGTGCTGACCGATCAGTTGGCCCACCTCGACGCGCAGGTCCGGCAGATGTCCGACCTGCGCACCCAGGTCCGCGGCTTGCTCGAGCGGATGACCACCGACGCCGAGCCCGGCGAGGTGCTGGCGATTCTGGAGACGATGAACATGATCGAGAGCTACTACACCCCTGACCAGCTCGACTACCTGGCCAAGCGCCGCGAGGAGCTCGGCGAGGACGCGATCAAGGAGGTGGAGCGGGCGTGGCCGGAGGTGATCGCGGCGATGTCGGCCCACCAGGCGGCCGGAACCCCGGTCGACGACGCCGACGTCCAGGCCCTCACCGAGCGCTGGTTCGGCATGATCGAGGCGTTCACCGGCGGCAACGCGGGCGTGCGCGAGTCGCTCGGCAAGCTGTGGGCCGAGCAGGGCGACAAGCTCAACCAGCAGTACGACACCGGGCTCACCCCGGAGCTGATGGAGTACGTGAACCGGGCGAACGCGGTGCGGACTCAGCCCTGAGCGCCGTGCCTCGTCACCGACTCCGCCGCGTGGGTGATCGCGTGGCGGGTGGCTTCGGCGAGGGTGGCGCCGTCGGCCAGCCTGGCGGCCAAGGCGCCGGTGAAGGCGTCGCCCGCGCCGGTCGTGTCGACGGCCTCGACCTGGGGCGCGGGGATGTGTTCCGAACCGTCGGCGGTGATCACCAGTGCGCCCCGGGCGCCGAGGGTGATCACCGTCGACCGAGGGCCGTCGCCGTGGGAGTAGTCGGCGAGCACCTTGGCCTCGTGCTCGTTGACGACGAGTGGGTCGAGCGCGGCGATGGTGGCCGCGGAAAGTTCCGCCACCGGCGACAGGTTCACCACCGGCCGCACGCCCTCCCGCACCGCGAGAGCGACGGCGTGCTCGACGACCGGGATGGGGACCTCCAGCGAGGCGACCAGCACGGCGGCTTCACCGAGGTCCACATCGGCCGCCGTGAGCCGCGAGTTGGCGCCGGGCGAGACGATGATCGAGTTCTCGCCGTCGGGGGTGAGGGTGATGTAGGCCAGCCCAGTAGGGGTTGGCACCCGGCGAACCCCTGTTGTGTCGACCCCCGCCTCGCGGAGGGCGTCGAGCAGGAAAGTGCCGTAGTCGTCGGTCCCGACAGCGGCGACCAGTGCCACCTCGGCGCCCGCGCGGGCCGCGGCCACCGCGGTGTTCGCACCCTTCCCACCAGGCATTATGCGCGTGTCGGAGCCCAGGACGGTCTCCCCGGCGGCGGGCCTGCGGGCCACCTCGACGACGAGATCGGCGTTCGCTGAACCCAGCACAACGACTGACACTTGATCAACCCCCGAAAGTTTGGTCGGTTCCGAACGTGCGCAAGTGTGAACGATTGGGTAGTGGATCGGCTCCACAGTGCGACACTATGCGTCGACTGTTTTCGTACTCCTCGGGCGAATTACCGGCGGGTGCGTGGCGGTTGTACCGGCCACGGCCGGTTTTCGCGTCACCGGTGCCGGTCGTGTAGCCCCCCGAGCGACCGACACCGGTGGCGCGGTCTACGTCTCCGACAAGCCGATCCGCTGCTGCAGCCTGCGCAGCCCGGCCGGAGCCCACCAGGCGGCGTCGCCGAACAGGCGCATCACGGCGGGGACGAGCAGCATCCGCACGACGGTCGCGTCGATCACCAGGGCCACGATCATGCCCACGCCCAGGAACCGCATGCTGGCCAGCGCCGACAGTCCGAACGCGCCGGTGACCACACACAGCAGGACCGCGGCGGCGGTGATCATCCGGCCGGTCCTGAGTAGGCCGGTGCGCACGGCCTCGGCGGTGGACGCGCCTTCGTGGCGGGCCTCGACCATGCGGGAGAGCAGGAACGTCTCGTAGTCCGTCGACAGCCCGAACACCAGCGCCACGATGAGCACCATCAGCCCGGCCTGCACCGGCTGCGGTGTCACGCCGAACAGTTCGGCGCCGTTCCCGTCCTGGAAGACCCAGACCAGCACGCCGAACGTGGCCGACAGACTCAGCGCGCTCATCAGCACGGCCTTGACCGGCAGCAGCACCGAGCCGAACGCCAGGAACATCAGCACGAGTGTCGCGAGAACGAGGACGGCGATCATCCACGGAATTCGGTCCACAATGGACTCGATGGTGTCGGTGATCTCGGCTGGGTAGCCGCCGACCAGCACCTCCGCGTCGGACGGCACCTCGCGCAACGCGTGGATGATCGACGCGGCGCGCTCGGTGTTGGCCTCGCCCGCCAGGGACGCCGTCAGCAGCACGTCGCCGTCCTTGACGCCGCTGAGCTGCACTCCGAGCACGCCGTCGACGTTGTGGGCGTCGTCGATGAACCGCTGCTGGGTGTCGGTGTCCGCGCCACGTAGGACGATCTTGGCCTGGTTGCCGACCGCGGCGGGGAAGGTCGCCGCGATGGCCTCCGCCGTGGTCCGGCTCGGATCGCCGGGCGGCAGCTGCTTCTCGTCGGCGCCGCCGAACGTCAAGCCGCCCAACGGGAGCGCGAGCACCACCAGCGCGGCCACGATCGGCCCGGCGACCAGCACCGGGTGCCGCATGACCGCGTCGGCGATCTTGGCCAGCGGCAGCGAGCGGCGTACCCGGTGGCGGCCGCGCAGCGGGATCTCCACCCGCGGCCCGGCGATGGCGAGCAGCGCGGGCAGCAGCGTCAGCGAGATGACCGCGGCGATCGCCACCGCCGCCATGCCGCCGTAGGCCATCGACCGCAGGTAGTCCATGGGGAACACGAGCAGCCCGGACAGCGCGATCACCAGCAGCGTCGCCGAGAACGCGACCGTGCGACCGGCGGTGGCGACCGTCCTCGGGACCGCGAGCCAGGTCGGCGCGCCCGCGGTGACCTCCTCGCGGAACCTTCCGACCATGAACAGGCCGTAGTCGATGGCCATGCCCAGTCCGAGCAGGACGGCCACGTTCACCGCGAAGGCGTTGACCTCGAACAAGCCGGTCAGCGCACGCAGGACACCGAGCGAGCCGAGGATCGACAGGACGCCGACCAGCACCGGCATGGACGCGGCGAGCACGCTGCCGAAGATGACAACGAGCAGGATCAGCGTGATAGGCAACGACACCGCCTCGGCGATGGCCAGGTCCGATGCGGACCGCTGGTTCATCGCGACCTCGGTCGGCACGGCGCCGCCGACCATCGTCGGGACACCGTCGATCGGGAGTCGGTCCTCGATCGCCTCGAACGCGGCCCGGCGGGTGTCGGGGTCGGTGCCGGTGAGGGTGATCAGGGCGAGTACCTGGTGGCGGTAGTCGTTGGCCAGGGCCGGGTGCTTGGTCGACCAGTAGTCGACGGTTGAGGCGACCTTGTCGCGGGGGAGTTCGCGGAGGGACGCCTGGACTCGCTCGGCGAAACCGGGCTCGTCGATCGCGCCCGGCGCGGTGTAGACGACCACGACGTCCGGTGGGCGTTGGCCGAAGTGTCCGGTGACGATCTCCTTGACCTGGACGGACTCGCTGGCCGGATCGTCGAAGCCGCCCTGGGTCAGCTTCGCGAAGACGCCGAGGCCCCAAATCCCCGCACCGAGGGCGGCGACCAGTGTCACGGCGAACACCGCCCAGCGAGCGCGGTACACGACCGCGCCCCACGATGCGAGCATCTGTCCCCCTGGGGAGCTACAGTCCGCTAACGCCGTTCACACAGGCCCTGGAGACCGGATGACGCAGGTTACCCGCCGGGAACAAGCCCGCGCGGACACCGACCGGGAGATCCGGCGCACCGCGCGGGAGCTGCTGGTGCGCGATGGGCCGCAGGCGGTTTCGCTGCGGGGGATCGCGCGGGAGCTTGGGGTGACGGCGCCTGCGCTCTATCGGTACTACTCGTCGCATTCCGACCTGCTTGATCAGGTGCGCGCCGACGTATGCGCCGACCTGGCCACCGAACTCAGCCACGCCCTGCCGGACGCGGGCGCGCGGGCACAGGTGCTCGCGGTGTGCCGCTCGTTCCGCCGCTGGGCGCTGGCCCACCCGCAGGAGTTCGTGCTGGTCTTCGCCACCCCCGCACGCGAGTCGACCAGCGCTTCGTTCGCTGGGGTGTTTCTCGGTGTGGTCGGGGCGATCATGGCCCCTGGAGCGGTCGACACCCCCACGCCTGCCCAGGCGCCGCCGGAGATCGAGGCCGACCTGGCCGCGTTCCTCGACACGCTGGGGTCGTTGGGCATGGCGATCACGGTGGGCACCGCGTACGCGATGTTGCAGTTCTGGGCGCGGCTGTATGGGCAGGTGGCACTGGAGGTGTTCGGCCAGTTCCCGTTCCCCGTCCGCGACACCGAACCCGTCTTCGAGGCCATGCTGCGTGACCTCGTAGACGAGTTCGGCCCCGCTTAGAGAACGATGTTGACCAGCCTGCCCGGAACCACGATCACCTTGCGCGGGGTGCCGCCGTCGACCAGGGCGGCCACCTTCTCCTCAGCCAGGGCCGCCGCCTTCACCGTTTCCTGGTCGGCGTCCGCCGGGACGGTGATGCGGCTGCGGACCTTGCCGTTGACCTGGATCGGGTACTCCACGGTGTCCTCGACCAGGTAGCGCTCGTCCGCCGTCGGGAACGGGCCGTGGGCCAGGGACTCGGTGCCGCCCAGCTTCGACCACAGTTCCTCGGCGACGTGCGGGCACAGAGGCGCCAGCAGTTGCACCATCGCCTCGGCCACCACGCGTGGCGCGCCGTCGGCGAACTTCTTGGTGATGTGGTTGTTCAGCTCGATCAGCTTCGCGCCCGCGGTGTTGTAGCGCAGGTTCGCGTAGTCCTCGTGGACCCCCGCGATGGCCTTGTGCAGGGCGCGCAGGGTTTCCTCGTCGGGCTCGGCGTCGCTGACGCGGACCTCGCCGGTTTCCTCGTCGACCACATTGCGCCACAGGCGCTGCAGGAAGCGCTGGGCGCCGACGACGTCCTTGGTGGCCCACGGGCGGGAGACGTCCATGGGGCCCATCGACATCTCGTACAGGCGGAAGGTGTCCGCGCCGTAGGTCTCGCACATCTCGTCCGGCGTGACCACGTTGCGCAGGGACTTGCCCATCTTCCCGTACTCCTGCTTGACCTCCTGGTCACCGTGGAAGAACTTGCCGCCGCGCTCGACGACCTCGTTGGCGTTGACGTAGACGCCGCGTTCGTCGGTGTAGGCGTAGGCCTGGATCATGCCCTGGTTGAACAGCCTGCGGTACGGCTCCTCGCCGGTCACGTGGCCCAGGTCGAACAGCACCTTCTGCCAGAACCGCGAGTACAGCAGGTGCAGCACCGCGTGCTCGACGCCGCCGATGTACAGGTCGACGCCGCCGGGGTCGGTGGCGCCGTGTTCGGTCGGGCGCGGGCCCAGCCAGTACGCCTCGTTCTCCGGCTCGCAGAAGCGTTCGCCGTCGGTCGGGTCGACGTAGCGCAGCTGGTACCAGCAGGAACCCGCCCAGTTGGGCATGGTGTTGGTGTCGCGACGGTATTTCTTCTTGCCGTCACCCAGGTCCAGCTCGACCTCGACCCACTCGCTCGCGCGCGACAGCGGTGGCGACGGCTCGGTGTCGGCGTCCATCGGGTCGTAGGTCTTGGGCGAGTAGTCCTCGACCTCGGGCAGCTCGATCGGCAGCATCGACTCGGGCACCGCGACCGGCAGGCCGTCCTCGTCGTAGACGATCGGGAAGGGTTCGCCCCAGTATCGCTGGCGGGAGAACAGCCAGTCGCGCAGCTTGTACTGGACGGTGCCGCGGCCGCGGCCGTGCTCCTCCAGCCAGGCGATCATCGACGCCTTCGCCTCGGCGATCTCCATGCCGTCCAGGAAGCCGGAGTTGATCGCGGGACCCTCACCGGTGAACGCCTCGCCCTCGAAGCCCTCGCTCGGCTGGACCGTCCGGATGATCGGCAGGTCGAACGCGGTGGCGAAGTCCCAGTCACGCTGGTCCTGGCCGGGCACAGCCATGATCGCGCCGGTGCCGTAACCCATCAGCACGTAGTCGGCGACGTAGACCGGGATCTCGGCGCCGTTGACCGGGTTGGTCGCGGACGCGCCGGTGAAGACGCCGGTCTTCTCCTTGTTCTCCTGGCGGTCCAGGTCGGACTTGTTGGCCGCGACCCGCCGGTACTCGGCGACGGCGTCGGCGTGCTCGGCCGTCGTGATCACGTCGACCAGCGGGTGTTCGGGCGCCAGGACCATGTACGTCGCGCCGAACAGGGTGTCGGGGCGGGTGGTGAACACCTCGATCTCGTGCTCGCCGACCGGGAACCGGACCCGCGCGCCGTTCGAGCGGCCGATCCAGTTGCGCTGCATCGCCTTGACCTTCTCCGGCCAGTCCAGGCGGTCCAGGTCGTCGATCAGGCGGTCGGAGTATGCGGTGATCCGCATCATCCACTGGCGCAGGCTCTTGCGGAACACGGGGAAGTTGCCGCGCTCGCTGCGGCCGTCGGCGGTGACCTCCTCGTTGGCCACCACCGTGCCCAGGCCGGGCACCCAGTTGACCGGGGCCTCGGACAGGTAGACCAGGCGGTAGTCGTTCAGCACGGCCTGCTGCTCGGCGCGGGTCAGCTCACACCAGCCGCGGCCGTCGGGGGTGGCGCGCTTGCCCTGCGCGAACTGGGTCTCCAGTTCGACGATCGGCCGCGCCTTGCCCGCGTCGGCGTCGAACCAGGAGTTGAAGATCTGCAGGAAGATCCACTGCGTCCACCGGTAGTACTCGGGGTCGATCGTGGAGATCCGGCGGCGCTCGTCGTGGCCCAGGCCCAGGCGGCGGATCTGCCGCAGGTAGGTCTGGATGTTGTCCTCGGTGGTCTTGCGCGGGTGCTGCCCGGTCTGCACCGCGTACTGCTCGGCGGGCAGGCCGAAGGCGTCGAAGCCCATCGTGTGCAGGACGTTGCGCCCGTTCATCCGGTGGTAGCGCGCGAAGACGTCGGTGCCGATGAAGCCCAACGGGTGGCCGACGTGCAGGCCCGCGCCCGACGGGTACGGGAACATGTCCTGCACGAACAGCTTGTCGGCGGGGACGTCGCCCTTGAGCGGTCCGACCGGGTTCGGCGCGTGGTAGGTGCCGCGCTCCTCCCAGTGGTCCTGCCAGCGCTTCTCGATCCGACCGGCCAGCTCTGCGGTGTAGCGGTGGCTCGGCATCGACTCGGCGTCGCTCATCGGGGTTTCCTTTCGGTCCTGCTCCGGAATGAGAAAACCCCCCAGCCCAAGGGCATGGAGGGTTGCCGCACCAACCGAGTCGTCTCGGTCAGCACGGCCAACTAAGGAGCAGGCGGGCCGTCCTCATGGGTCGAGGATAGCGCACGGTGTCGACCGGGTAGGCGTGCGACCTGCGACACCTCCTACCATCGGTGGGGTGAACCTCGTGTCGCTGCTGCCCCTCATCGTCGGTCTGCCTCTCCTGGTGGTCGGCTTCCTCGGCCTCACCGAGCGGCTGCCGCGCAACCGCTTCGGCGGGGTCCGCACCCCCGCGACCCTGCGCAGCGACGAGGCGTTCCGCGTCGGCAACAAGGTCGCGGGCCTGCCGAACATGGTGGCGGGCTCCGTCGGTGTCATCGGCGGCGTCATCGGCCTCACCCTGCACACCGGCGCGCTGATGGTGGTCTTGATCGCCACGGTCGGCCTGCTGGCCATCACCCTCGGCGCGGGCGTCCTCGGCCACCGGGCGGCCTCGGCCGTGCCGGAACCCGCCCCGGAGCTGCCCCCGGGTTGCGCGGGCTGCCAGTGCGGCGCGGGCGGCTGCGGCGCGCTCAGCAAGGCCTAACCGTGCAGGTCGCGGTACGCCGCGGCGGCGCCTGGGTGCAGGGGTAGCGGCTCGGTCGCGATCAGGCTCCGCGCGTCGAGGAACTGGGTGCCCAGCGCCTGCTCGGGCACGAGCCGCGCGGCCCGCTCAGTCAGCAGCCGGACCACCGCCCCGGCGAGATCGTCGGCCAGGTCAGGTCGGCTGACCAGCAGGTTCGCCACGCCGACGGTCGGCACCTCCGCGTCGGCGCCGTAGACGCCCGCGGGCACCGTCACCAGGTCGTACACCGGACCGTGGGCGGCACGCAGCCGCGCGCGGACCTCGTCGAGCGGGATCAGGCGGATGCCCGGCAGTTCGGCCAGGCGGGGCGTCGGCACGCCGCCGGACCAAAGCAGGGCGTCGATCTCGCCGGCCACCAACGCGGCCGTGGCGTCGGCCAACGGCAGGTGTCGGACCTGGGCGCCGAGGTCGAGCCGGGCGCCGACGAACGCGGCGCCGGAGCCTTCCGCGCCGAGCGACACGACCCGGCCCGCGAGGTCGGCGACCGACCGCACGGGGGAGTCGGCCCGCACCACGAGCTGCAGGTAGTTCTCGTAGACGCGGCCGAGGGCCACGAGATCGGTCGCCACGGTGTCGCTCAGCACGAGTGCCAGATCAACCCGGCGCGCCCGCAGCCGCTCCAGGTTGTCGAGGCTGCCTTCGGTCGGCACGGCTGTCAGACGCAGGCCCGGTGGGGCGTTGTTCGCGAGGAGTTCGGCGAAGTCGAGGTACAGGCCGCCGCGCTCGCCCGCCGCGACGGCCAGGTCGCCGCTGACCTGCGGGGCGCCGCACGCGGTGAGGGCGAGGGCGCCGAGGAGGAAGGTCCGCCGCCTCATCGCAGGTCCAGGTGTACGGCCAGGCCGTGCGGTCGTACCGACGCCAGCCGCAGGGTGCCGCCGTGGGCGGCGACCAGCCGGTCGGCGATGGCGAGGCCGAGCCCGGTGCCCTTGCCTGCTGAGCCACGCCAGAACCGGTCGGTCGCCCGGCCAAGATCGGCCTCGGCGATGCCCGGACCGTCATCGCTGACCACCACCGACCCGCCTTCCTGTCTGATGTGGACGGTCTGGGCGCCGTACTTGATCCCGTTGTCGAGCAGCACGTCCAGCACCTGCGCCAAGTCGGCGGCCACCGACACAGGCTCACCGGTCTCGACCGACAGCCGCACGCCCGCGCGGTCCGCTGCGGGCCGCCACGCGTCGACCCGGTCGAGCAGCATCGCGCCCAGGTCGGCGCGCCGCACCTCGGCCCCGGCAGCGCGTTCGGTGGCCTTGTGCTCGGCGGTGGCCAGCGCGAGCATGCCGTCGAGCAGGGTCTCCAGCCGGTCGACCTCGGCGGCGGTCGCCTCGTCGTCGGCGCGGAGGTCCACCCGCAGGCGCAGCGCGGCCAGCGGGTTGCGCAGCTGGTGGGAGGTGTCGGCGATGAGCCTGCGCTGCTGGTCGGCGGCCTCGGTGACCGCGTCGGACATCCGGTTGAACGACTCGGCCAGCGCCCGCAGCTCCGTCGGACCGCCGCCCGCCACGTGCGCCCCGCGCTCCCCGGCGGTGACGGCGAGGACCCCGCGCTCCAGCTCGCGCAGCGGCCGCAGCAGCCACCTCGCCACCACGAACGTCACGGCCACGCCGAGCGCGGCGGCGGCCAGCGCTCCGGTCAGGACCCACGCCCAGCCGCGGGTCACGTCGGCGGCCACGGCCGCGGTCGACGCACGCACCACCACCGCGCCCGCGACCTTGGTCCCGGTGCCGACCGGCCGGGCGAACAGCACGTCGCCGCCGGTCCACGGGAGCACAGTCGCCACGGGCGCGGCGGGCTGGTTGCGCAGGGCGGCGTCGATCACCGGGGCCAGCGCCGGGTCCGCGGCCCGCAGCCCCGACTCGACCACCGGGGCGCGCCGCGCGTCGACCACCACCACCTCTTCGCCGTAGAGCTCGGTGTAGCGGACGACCTCGGCGCGCAGCGCGTCGCCGGACAGGGTGGCGAACCGGTCGAGGTCGGCGGTGCGGCTGATCACGAACCGCTGAGTGCGCTCCTCAGCGGTGCTGAACAGCAGCGGGACCGCGAACGCCGCGACGGCCGCCGTGGAGAACAGCAGCAGCACAAGCAGGAGTCGGCGGCGCATCTACGCGCCCAGCCGGTAGCCGAAGCCGCGGATCGTGGTGAGAAGACCGGGCCGGTCGAGTTTCGCGCGCAGCTGGGTGAGGTGCACGTCCAGCGACCGCGACACCGCGACGAACGCGTCGCCCCACACCTCGTCCATCAGCTGCTGGCGGCTCACCGCCGTCCCCGGCCTGCGCGCGAGGACCGCCAGCACGTCGAACTCCTTGGTGGTCAGCGGCACCGACCGGCCGCCGACCGCGACTTCCCGGCTCGCCAGGTCGATCTCCACATCGCCGACCCGCACCACCTGCCGGGCGGCGTGCCGGGCCGCCCCGCGCCGGGCGACGGCGTCGATCCTGGCCAGCAACTCGGCCAGCCGGACCGGCTTCACCAGGTAGTCGTCCGCACCGAGCCGCAACCCGCGCACGACGGTCCGCTCGTCGCCGCGCGCGGTGAGCACCAGAACCGGGACGGCCGTCACCTGCCGCAGCTTGCGCAGCACGTCCAGGCCGTCCTCGTCCGGCAGGCCGAGGTCGAGCAGCAGGATGTCGGCGTCGCGGTGGGAAAGCAGCGCGTCGGCGCCGCGGCCGACCCTGGTCGGGGTGTGGCCATGCGCGCGCAGCGCGTCGACCAGCGCGTTGGCGACACCGTCGTCGTCCTCGACGAGCAGCACCCGCATGGCCACCACCCTCTAATCCAGCGCCGAGTCCTTGGATGTCTCACGCATGCGCAGGTACACGACCAGGGAGATCAGCACACACCCTGACACGTACCAGAAGAAGAGCGACTCGTGACCGGCCCGCTTCAGGCCCAGCGCGATCATCTCCGCGGTGCCGCCGAAGATCGCCACGGTGAGCGCGTACGGCAGGCCGACGCCCAGCGCGCGGATCCGCGTCGGGAACAGCTCGGCCTTCACGATGGCGTTGATCGAGGTGTAGCCGGTGACGATCAGCAGCGCGACCGTCATCAGCGCGAAGGCGTAGACCGGGTTCTTCGTCGCCGCCAGCAAAGTGAGGATCGGCACCGTCAGCAGCGCCCCTGCGACGCCGAACCACATCAGCAGCGGCCGTCGCCCGATCCGGTCGGAGAGCCTGCCCGCGACCGGCTGCAGGACGACGAAGACCAGCAGCGCGAAGAAGTTGATCCAGGTCACCGTCTTCACGTCGATCTTGCTGGTGCCGACCATGAACTTCTGCAGGTACGTCGTGTAGGTGTAGAACGCGACCGTGCCGCCGAGGGTCAGGCCGACCACGAGCAGCACCTCCCTCGGGTACTTCGCCAGCGCGCGCAGCGTCCCGCGCGACTCGGTGCCCTTCTCCGACTCGAACGCCGCCGACTCGTCCATGCCGCGCCGCAGGTACATCACCGCGACGGCGCCGAGCGCGCCGACACCGAAGGCGATCCGCCAGCCCCACGACATCAGCTGCTCGTGGCTGAGGAACTGCTGGAGCACGATCTGCAGCCCCAGTGCGGTCAGCTGGCCCGCGGTCAAGGTCACGTACTGGAAGCTGGAGTAGAAGCCACGCTTTCCTGGCGTGGCCACCTCGGACAGATAGGTCGCCGAGGTGGCGTACTCACCGCCGACCGACAGCCCTTGCAGCAGCCTGGCCAGCACCAACACGACCGGGGCGGCAAGGCCGATCGTCGAATAGCCGGGTGTCACGGCGATCAGCAGCGAGCCGAGCGCCATCATCGTCACCGACAGCGTGAGCGCGTTGCGGCGGCCGTACCGGTCGGCGAAGCGGCCGAGGAGCCAGCCGCCCAGCGGGCGCATCAGGAACCCGACGGCGAACACGGCCGCGGAGTTGAACCACTGCGCGGTCTGGTCGCTCGCCGGGAAGAACGTGGCGGAGAAGTAGATGCTGAACGCCGCGTAGGCGTACCAGTCGTACCACTCGATCAGGTTGCCGATGGATCCCCGGATGACGTTGCCGACCACGCGGCGCTCGCTCGGGGGACTGGACTGGGCAGACACCGTCGTCTGTGCTGACATTCGACCTCCTCGTGACCTGCCTCACGGTGGGGGTCGAGCGCACGGCCGAGCAAGATCGACAGCGCAGACCTAACAGTCGCTTAGGTCAATTGCCTTTCACATCACCTGGATGTGTCGCGAGCAGGGCGAGCGGCATGCCCTGGCGGCGCAGGACGCGGCCCCACAGGTCTTCCTCCGCCGGGGCCAGCACGTCGTTGGGCAGGGCAGGGACCACGATCCAGTCGCCGCGGTCGATCTCGCCCGCGAGTTGGCCGACGTCCCAGCCCGCATAGCCCGCGAACACGCGCATGCCACGGAACTTCGGCACCAGCACGTCCGGGTCCGCGTCGAGATCGACCAGCGCGACCGGGCCGCGCACCCCGATCAGCCCGGACACGCCGTCGACCTGCTCGCCAGTGCGCATCGCGGCAAGGCACAGCGCCGTCTTCTGCTCGACCGGGCCGCCGACGAACACCGCGCTCGGCTCGGAGACGTGCGGACCCCAGGTGGGCAGCACGTCGTCGACCGGCACGTCGCTGGGGCGGTTGAGGACGACGCCGAGCGTGCCTTCGCCCCGGTGGTCGATGATGTAGACCACCGTGCGGCGAAAGTTGGCGTCGAGCAGGCTGGGCGCCGCTACCAGCAGCGTCCCTGGCTCGACGGAGGCGTCGGAAGACACTGGGCCATGATCCCATCCGGGGCGCGGACACGGATGGGCCGGTGTACCCGGAGTCCGGATGGACTCACCCGGATGGGGGGAACTCAACCCGGGGGCATGTCGTTGAAGATGGAGTCGGCACCGCGTGTCCCCCGGGCTCAACTAGAAACGCCTTCGTGGAATACCGCTCGGCTGGAGCCACGTCGCGCGACCCGCCGTGAGGCGACCCGGTGCCGGTGGATGGGCGGTCCCCTCGTGGGGCCGCCCATTCGGCCGTTCAGTGGGCTTCGCCGGGGTCGTAGGCTCAGCGACCGTGAGCACCACAGGCACCAGCGATGTCGACCATGAGGCCCACCACGTCCGCATCGGTCTGCGCAAGCTGCTTGCCATCACCGGCTTCCGCCGCCTGCTCTACAGCCGGTTCGCCGCGCAGTGGGGCGACGGCCTGTTCCAGGCCGGGCTCGCGGGCGCGGTGCTGTTCAACCCCGAGCGCGAGGCCGACCCCATGGCCATCGCGGCGGGCTTCACCGCGCTGCTGCTCCCGTATTCGCTGATCGGCCCGTTCGCGGGCGCCCTGCTCGACCGCTGGGACCGCCGCCGCGTGCTGCTCGTGGCGAACCTGCTGCGCGGCACGCTGATCCTGGTCACCGCGGGCGGCGTGATGGCCGGGGCGAGCGGGACGACGCTGTTCACCCTGGCGCTGGTGGTCATCGGGATCAGCCGGTTCGTCGGGTCGGGGCTCTCGGCGTCGCTGCCGCATGTGGTGCCCACGCGCAACCTGGTCGAGGCGAACGCGCTGGCCACCACCCTCGGCGCGGTGATCGCGGTGATCGGCGCGGGCTGCGCGGTCGGGCTGCGCGCGATGACCGGTGACGACGACTTCGGCTCCGGGATCACGACCGCGGTCGCCGTGGTCGGCTCGGTGCTGGCCGCGGTGTTCGCCGCCCGGTTCGCCAGGGGGGCGCTCGGGCCGGACAAGGTCGACGAGCCGCCGCAGACGCTGGTGGCCATCGCGCGTGGCCTGTTCGACGGCGGCCGCGCGGCGCTCCGCACGCCCAGCGTCATCGCCGGGTTCGTCGGGCTGCTGGCCCACCGCGCCGCGTTCGGGATCGCGCTGCTGCTGACGGTGCTGCTCATCCGGTTCAAGCTGGACGCCGGGATGGGCGGGCTCGGCGAGGTCGCGGGCATGGGCGGCGTCGGCATCCTGATCGCCGGGCTGACCACGCCGCGCATCGTGGCCCGGTTCGGCAGGCGCCGGTCGGTGGTGGCCGCGCTCGCCGTCGGCTGTGTGGCCGTGATCGGGCTCGGCCTGCCGATGACGCTGGTCACCACGCTCGCCGCCGTGCTGGTGATGACCTTCGTCGGCCAGCTGGTCAAGCTGTGCGTCGACGCCGCGGTCCAGCGCGACATCGGCGACGAGGTGCGCGGGCGCGTGTTCGCCCTCTACGACACGTTGTTCAACGTGACCCAGGTGATCTCGATCAGCCTCGCGGCGCTCGTGGTCGCGCCGGACGGGGCGTCGCCGGAGCTACTTGTCGCCGCCGGGGTCTGCTTCCTGGTCGGGCTGATCGGCTTCGTCAGCCTCACCCGGCGCGGGTAGCCCCTGCTCGGCGGCCCACTCGCGCAGCGCCGCTACGGCTTCGTCGTGTTCCATCGGGCCGCGGTCGAGCCGCAGTTCCTTGAGGAACTTCCACGCCTTGCCGACCAGCGGGCCCGGCGGCAGGCCGAGCAGCCGCATGATCTCGTTGCCGTCGAGGTCGGGCCGGACCCTGGCCAGGTCCTCGTCGGCGGCGATGCGCGCGATGCGCTCTTCCAGCCCGTCGTAGGTGCGCTGCAGCGCGTTGGCCTTGCGGCGGTTGCGGGTGGTGCAGTCGGCGCGCACGAGCTTGTGCAGCCGGGGGAGCAGGTCGCCCGCGTCGGTCACGTAGCGGCGGACCGCGGAGTCGGTCCACTCGCCGTTGCCGTAGCCGTGGAACCGCAGGTGCAGGAACACCAGCTTCGCGACGTCCTCGGTGATCTCCTTCGAGTACCGCAGCGCGCGCAAGCGCTTGCGGACCATCTTGGCGCCGACGACCTCGTGGTGGTGGAAGCTCACGCCGCCGCCGGGGATGTGCCGCCGGGTGTCCGGCTTGCCGATGTCGTGCAACAGCGCGGCCAGGCGCAGCACCAGGTCGGGCGGGGTGCCCGGCTCCTCCAGCCCGATCGCCTGGTCGAGCACGACCAGCGAGTGCTCGTAGACGTCCTTGTGCTGGTGGTGCTCGTCGATCTCCAGCTTCATCGCGGGCAGCTCGGGCAGCATGTGGTCGGCCAGCCCGCTGTCGACAAGCAGCCGGACGCCGTCGCGGGGGAACGCGCCGCAGACCAGCTTCGACAGCTCGGCCTGCACGCGCTCCGGGGTGATCCGCTGGATCTCGCCGGACATGTCGCCGAGCGCGTCGAGCACGCGCGGGGCGCACGTGAAGCCGAGCTGGCTGACGAACCGGGCGGCGCGCATCATCCGCAGCGGGTCGTCGGCGAACGACTCCTGCGGAGTGGCCGGGGTGTCGAGGACACGCGCGGCCAGCGCGGACATGCCGTCGTGCGGATCGATGAACCGCTTTGTCGACAAGTCGATGGCCATCGCGTTGACCGTGAAGTCGCGCCGGACCAGGTCGGCCTCGATCGAGTCGCCGAAGCGGACCTCCGGATTGCGGCTCACCCGGTCGTAGGCGTCGGAGCGGAACGTGGTGATCTCGCACTGCGTGCCGGACTTGGCCGCGCCGACCGTGCCGAAGGCGATCCCGGTGTCCCAGACCGCGTCCGCCCATCCCGTGACGAGCTTCATGATCTGCTCAGGCCGGGCGTCGGTGGTGAAGTCGAGGTCGTTGCCCAGCCTGCCCAGCATCGCGTCGCGGACCGGGCCGCCGACGAGGTAGAGCTGGTGGCCTGCCCGGGCGAACCGGGCGGCGAGGTCATCGGCGATGGGGGACACCCGCAGGAGCTCCACCACCACGTTCTGGGCGGCCGACGTTTTGGACACGATGGACGAGCGTATCTGGTTATCCACAGGCCCGAGCCGAGGGCCGTCCCCCGAATCGCGAATCGCATTACCATCGCGAACATGCCCCCGTCGTCCGGAAGGTCTCGAGGCGCCCGGTCCGGGCGCCGGTTCCGGCGCCGCGGCCCGAAGCTGACCACGGTCGACGAGACCTCGGCGGGTGGCCTGGTCATCGACCAGGCCACCGACCGCGTCGCCCTCATCGGCAGGCTCGACCGGCGCGGCAGGCTGCTGTGGTCGCTGCCCAAGGGCCACATCGAGCCCGGCGAGACCCCGGAGCAGACCGCGGTCCGCGAGATCGCCGAGGAGACCGGGATCGACGGCGAGGTGGTCCGCCCCCTCGGCACGATCGACTACTGGTTCATCGCCGACGGCGCCAAGCGCATCCACAAGACGGTCCACCACTTCCTGCTGGTCGCCCACACCTACGAGCTCTCCGACGAGGACGTGGAAGTCACCGAGGTGGCGTGGGTGGCCATCGACGAGCTGGAGACCCGGCTCGCCTATGCCGACGAGCGCCGTCTGGTCCGCAAAGCGCGGCAACTACTCTCCGAGCATCCACTCTCACCCGGTCCGGTCGAACGAGACGAAGTCGGCCGAGGCTGACCCGATGGCTGGAGAGCTTGTCTTGATCACTCGTCTGCACCGTGCGGGCCTCGCTGTGCTCGTCGCGGTGCTGGTCGTGCTCGGTGTCCCGCTCGGCACCGCCGCGGCCCAGGCCTCCGGGCGCATCCGGATCGACCTCGACCAGCTCACCCCGCGCGTGGTCGACACGACCACCCAGACGATCACCGTCACCGGGAAGATCACCAACACGGGTGACCGGCGGATCGACCGGATCACCGTCCGGCTGCAGCGCGGCGACGCGCTGGCCGCCGAACCCGCCCTGCGCGGCGCGCTCGACGAGCCGCAGCAGACCACGGCGGTCACCAAGCCCACGGCGTGGCAGTCCTCCTTCCAGGACGTCGCCGCCGACCTGCGCTCCGGCGAGACCGTCAGCTTCGCGATGACCGTGCCGCTGAGCGTGCTCAAGATCGACCGGGCGGGCGTCTACCCGGTCGCGGTGAACTTCAACGGCGTGCCCGACTACGGCACCACCGAGCGCATCGGCGCCCTGAGCGCCCTGCTGCCGGTGCTGTCCGTCCCCGGCAGCACGCCGCCGCCCCCGCCCGCGACGCCGTCGCGCGTCGGGCTGCTGTGGCCGCTGGTCGACGACCAGCCCCGGCAGATCACCGTCCCGATCGACGGCGGCCAGCCGGTCTTCGCCGAGGACGGCCTCGCCGAGTCGCTGTCGCGCGGCAGGCTCCTCGGCCTGCTCGGCACCGCCGAGTCCGCGGGCGCCGACGTGCTCAACTCCCTGTGCTTCGCCATCGACCCCGATCTGATCGCCACCGCCAAGACGATGGCCGACGGCTACCAGGTGGTCGGGCCGGACGGCTCGTTCGGCAAGGGCGGCGGCCAAGAGGCGGCGGGGCTGTGGCTGTCGCGGCTGCGCGAGCTGGTCAAGGGCCGCTGCGTGATCGCCATGCCGTTCGCCGACGCCGACCTGGTCGCGCTGTCCCGCTCCGACACCGTCGACCTGCAGACCGTGGCGATGTCGGCGGCGGCGGTCATCGAGCAGCAGCTCGGGGTCAAGCCGCTGCCCGGGGTGGTCTGGCCCGAACACGGCACGCTCGACCAGCGCACCTTGGCCGACCTGGCCAACGCCCGCCGCACCACCGTCGTCGCCGACGCGAGCAGGCTGCAGCGCGTCGACGGGAGCGCGCCCTACAGCCTGGGCTCCGACGCGCTGCGCGCCGTCGGATACGACCCGCTCATCGAGTCGTCGCTGGCGCCCAAGGCCGCCGTCGAGTCCGGCGTGCGAACCGCGACGGTGCAGAACGGCCTGGCCACCCTGGTCTTCCGCGCCGCGTTCCAGTCGCCGCCCGCCTCCACCGTGCTGATCGCCCCGCCGCGCCGCTGGTCGGTGTCCGTCGCCGACCTGCGCGTGTTCCTGGAGACGCTGCACAAGCTCTACGAGTCCGGCTACGCCGAGCCTGAGCGCCTCGACACGATCGTCGGGGGCACCACCCTGGGCACCGCGGCGGGCCTGGACTATTCGCCGCAGGACAGCGCCAACGAGATCCCGCCCGTGGTCACCGCCGAGGTCGCGCGGATCAACACCGTCCAGCGCGAGCTGATCAAGAACGTCTTCAGCGAGGACGACACGGTCGGGCTCGACCCGGCGGTCCTGCTCGACCCGATCACCAACAGCCTGCTCCGGGCCACGTCCACGGCGTGGCGGCCGACGCCCGCGCGCGCGTCGACGGCGGTCAGCGCGGCCAACGAGCAGCTCACGGCCCTGCTGTCGCGGGTGACGATCAGCGATCCCGGTATCCCGCTGGCGCTGGCGTCGTCGGAGAGCCCGATCCCGGTGTTCGTCACCAACGGCCTGCCGGTGACGGTCCGCGCCAGGATCAACGTCGGCGACACGCCCGGCCTGCGCCCGCAGCAGACGATCTACGTGCGTATCCCGGCAAGGCACCCGAGCAGCCACTACGTGCCGGTCGAGGTGAGCAGGGCGGGCCGGTTCACCGTCGACGTCTGGCTGACCACCGAGAACGGCACCGTCCTCGGGGAGACCTCCCGGGTGAAACTCAACTCGACCTCGTACGGAAGCATCACCGTCGCGGTCACCGGCGTCGCCGCGGGCGCGTTGGTGCTGTTGGTGGGCCTGCGGGTGGTCCGGCGCATCCGCTCCCGGCGGGCGGCGGCCGCGGCGGAGAACGAGCTTTAGGAACGAGGGCGACCGTGGAGCAGGGCGGACAGAAGCGGGCGGTGCCGTCCCTGGCCAGGGCGACCGGGTCGATGGCGATCGCCACGATGGTCAGCCGGATCACCGGCTTCGGCTGGAAGCTCATGCTCGGCTGGATCGTCGGCATCAACGTCGTCCAGGACTCGTTCACCATCGCCAACACGCTGCCCAACATCATCTTCGAGCTGCTGCTCGGCGGGGTGCTGGCCAGCGTCGTCGTCCCGCTGCTGGTCCGCTCGCACGACGATCCCGACGGCGGCCAGAGCTACATGAACCGGCTGCTCACCGTCGGCCTGACCGGGCTGGCGGTCGCCACCGTCATCGCGGTCGCGCTCGCGCCGGTGTTCACGTCGATCTACATCGACGACTCGACCGGCAAGGCCAACCCGGAGCTGGCCACCGCATTCGCCTATCTGCTGCTGCCCGAGATCCTCTTCTACGGCCTGTTCGCGCTGCTCTCGGCGATCCTGCAGGCCAAGCACGTGTTCGGCCCGACGGCGTGGGCGCCGGTGGTCAACAACCTGGTCGTCATGGTCACCCTGGTCGTCTACGCGATCGTCCCCGGCAAGATCTCCCTCGACCCGGTGACGATGGGCGACGCGAAGCTGCTGGTCCTGGGCATCGGCGTGACGCTGGGCATCGTGGTGCAGGCGGTGATCCTGTTCCCCGCGCTGAAGCGGATCGGGTTCCGCTTCAAGTGGACGTGGGGCCTCGACGACCGGCTGCGCGAGTTCGGCGGGCTCGCCCTGTGGATCCTGGGCTACGTGCTGATCAGCCAGGTCGGCATGGTGATCACCCAGCGCGTCCTCACCGCGGCCGACCCCGGCGGCGTCACCATCTACAGCAACGCGTGGCTGCTCTTCCAGCTGCCGTACGGCGTCATCGGCGTCTCGCTGCTCACCGCGATCCTGCCCAGGATGAGCCGCGCCGCGGCCGACAACGACATCCCCAAGCTGGTAGACGACCTGTCCACCGGCAGCAGGCTCTCGGCGGTGATGCTGGTCCCGATCAGCGCACTGCTCACCATCTGCGGCGTGGCGCTGGGCATCGCGCTGTTCTTCGCGGGCGAAGTAGAGCTGGCCGAGGCGCAGCGGCTGGGCACGGCGCTGGCGTTCTCCGCCTTCGGCCTGCTGCCGTACGCGCTGGTCATGCTCCAACTCCGCGTGTTCTACGCGATGAAGGACGCCCGCACCCCGACGCTGATCATGGTCGTGATGACCGCGGTCAAGGTCCCGCTGCTCTACATGTGCGGCGCGCTGGTGTCACCCGCACAGGTGGTCGTCGGCGTGATGCTCGTCAACTCGCTGACGTTCGTCGTCGGCGCGGTCCTCGGGCAGATGTGGCTGTGGGTGCGGCTGGGGAACCTGCACAGCAAGAAGGTCGTCGCGGTGATCGCCAAGAGCGTCGCGGCGGGTGTCGCGGGGATTCTCGCCGCCTGGCTCGTCACCCGATTGCTGTTCCCCGCGCCCATCACGTCGATGGGCCGGGCGTGGCTCGTGCTCATCGTCCAGGGCCTGGTCGCGGGCGGTATCGCGGTGGGCGTGCTGATCATGCTGAAGGTCCCCGAACTCAAGCCGGCGACCACCCGAATCCGCCGACTCGTGCGCCGAGGGTGAGGCGGGGATCACCGGCGGGCGTCGGATTTCCCGTACTCTCGGCGGCGACCGGCATGCGGAGACCAGGGTGACCACGAGGCGAACCGAGTACCTGACGGGTGGGGAAGCGGCGGCGGGCGCGATGTCCGACGGCGGTTCCCTGGTGCCCGGCGGCGTCGTCGGCGACGGCCGCTACCGGCTGACCGCGCAGTTCGGCGTCGATCAGCGCATCAACGCCCACCTGTGGCGCGCCCAGGACGGCCAGCTCCGCCGCGACGTCGCGCTGACCCTGCTCGTCGGCGACCCGGGCGACGCCCAGGCGTGCGCCGCGGCCCGCCGCACCCTCGAACGCGCCGCGCACGCCGCCGCGCTCACCCACCCCGGCAAGACCAGGGTGCTCGACGTGCTCGGCCAGGGCAGCGGCATCGGCGCGGGCGAGGGCCTGATCGGCATCATCGTCGCCGACTGGACCCCGGGCACCGACCTCGTCGACCTGATCGCCGAGCACCCGCTGCCGCCCGCCGTGGCCGCCCGGCTGCTCGAGCCGCTCGCCGCGGCCACCGAACTGGCCCACCACACCGGCCTGGTCCTGGGCGTCGACCATCCGCAGCGAATCCGGGTCACCCCGGACGGCGCGCTGCGGCTCGCCTTCCCCGGCCCGTCGGCGGAGGCGTCGCTGCAGGACGACGTGCGCGGCCTCGGCGCGATCCTGTACCTGCTGCTCACCGGCCGCTGGCCGCTGCGCGGCGGCCCCGCAGGCGTGCCGACGGCCCCGGTCAACCCCGACGGCAGCGTGGTCGCCCCGCGCGCGCTGTTCCCGTACATCCCGCACGAGCTGTCCGCAGCCGCCCTGCGCTGCCTGTCCGGCGACGCCATCGGCGGCATCCAGACCAGCGCGGGCCTGATCCGGGTCCTCGACCGCGTGAAGGCGCTGGAGGAGGAGACCCAGCAGCTCCAGGCGATCACCGACGACGAACCCGACTACGAGGACGACGGCACCGTCTGGACCACCCGCAGGCCGAGCAACGACCGCGCGAAGCGGCGCAAGCTCGCCATAGGCGTCACCGCCCTGGCCGTGGCCACCGTCGGCGTGCTCGCCTGGGTCGGCATGCAGCTGATCAGCTTCTTCGGCGACACCGCCCCCAGCGCGGGCGGCCCGACCGTGGTCGCCACCGCGCCCGCGGGCGACAACGGCGGCGCGCCGCCCCCGCAGGCGGGCGACCCGATCCAGTCGGCCGGGGTGCGCGTGTTCAACCTGCCCGGCAAGGGCACCCCGGACAACGCCAAGCGCGCCAACCGGGCGGTCGACGGCGATCCGAAGACCGCGTGGAAGACCGACGTCTACAAGGAGCAGTTCCCCGCGCTGAAGCCGGGCGTGGGGATCATGGCCTCCTTCGCCGAGCCGGTCACCTTCGCCGAGGTCGTCATCGACTCCCCGAGCGACGGCACCGTCATCGAGATCCGCACCGCGCCCACCGACCGGCCGGGCAGCCTCGACGAGACCAAGGTCATCGGCAAGTCCGAACCACTCAAGGCCGGGCAGACCAAGATCCAGCTCGCCAAGGCCGAACCCACCCAGCACCTGCTGATCTGGATCACCACTTTGGGTGAGGGCAACGTTTCGGAACTGACCGACGTCAGCTTCGTCCGCGCACGCTGAAGCTGCCCCGCCTCCCCGAATTTCTTGGTCTTGGTCCCGTTTCGTGATTTTGTCCGGTCGTGCGGGCACCGTGGTTCAGCGACGTCACGGTCCCCTTGGCCGCGGTTTCGCGCGGCGTCAAACCGCAGGTCGGATTGGCTGCGAGCGCATCAGCGGTGACCGTTAGGCTGTCGAGCGTGACCGCAGCCGCCAGTTCGGACGCTGACCTCATCGCGGCCCATGCCGCTGGGGATCCGCGCGCCTTCTCCGAGCTAGTCCACCGGCACCGGGACAGACTCTGGGCCGTCGCGCTGCGCACGCTGCGCGATCCGGAGGAAGCCGCCGACGCGCTGCAGGAGGCGTTCATCTCCGCCTTCCGCGCCGCCGGTTCCTTCCGCGCCGAGTCGCAGGTGACCACCTGGCTGCACCGCATCGTGGTCAACGCCTGCCTGGACCGCGTCCGCAGGCGCCAGGCCCGGCCCACCGTCCCGCTGCCCGAGGCCGGACCAGGCGAACCCGTCACTCCGCGCGACGCCATGGCCGACCGCGAGACGTCGCTGGTGGTGCGCCGCGCGCTGGAAGAACTGTCGGAGGAACAGCGCGTGCCGATCGTGCTCGTCGACGTCGAGGGCTACTCCGTGGCCGAGACGGCCCAGCTCCTGGGCATCGCCGAGGGCACGGTCAAGAGCCGGTGTGCGCGGGGTCGCGCGAAGCTCGCGAAAGTTCTCGGGCATCTGCGGAACCCCGATGCAGATGCGAACGTCCCAGGTGACGCTCATGAACGGCGCGACGTGCCGTCGACGCGGCGCCACTTGGAGGGACGATGACGGACGAGCTTCGGGGCACCGGGGTCCCGGGGACCCCGTGGTCGGTCGACCTGCTCGCCGACCTGCACGCGGGCGTCCTCGAGCCCGCCCAGAGCGCGCGCCTGTGGTCCCAGGTCAACGCCGACCCGGGTGCCCGCGCGGTCATCGACGCACTCGACGCGGTCAGCGCCGACCTCGGCGGACTCGGTGACGCTCCGGCGCCACCCATGCCCGCACACTTCGCCGCCCGGCTCGACGCGGCACTCGACGCCGAGGCCCGCCGCTCGTTCGGCGGCCCCGCTCAGCAGTCCGTGGCGCCCGTGGTCGACCTGGCCGAGGCGCGGCGCAAGCGTTCGCGCCGGATGGCGTGGGGCGGTGGTCTGCTGACCGCCGCGGCCGCCGCCGTCGCGATCACCTTCGCGGTGCTCCCCGGTGGCCAGCCGACCACCGGCGGCGTCGCGGCGCCCGCCACCACGACGGCCCCGGCTCCGGGCGCCTCGGACGGGGCACAGGTCAAGCCGCTCGCGGTCACCAGCTCCGACATCGGCGGCGCGGTCGGCAAGATCGGCGACTCCAAGGAGTACGGGCCGCTCAAGAACCAGGCCGGGCTGGACAAGTGCATCGAGTCCGCCGGGCTGGACGCCAAGTCGCAGACCATCGGCGTGCACCCGGTGAACCTCGACGGCACCGAAGGCGTGATGGCCCTGCTCACGACCGGCGACATCACCAAGCTGCGGGTCTTGGTCGTCAAGCCCGACTGCTCGGTGCTGTTCAACAACACGATCGGCCGCTGACCGGCTACTCGCCGACTGCGGTTCATCTCGTGTGGCCCATCACTGACGGCGCCGGAACATCCGCACCCTACGATCGCGTTGACACCAATGCGACCGGACGGGCAAGCGTCCGGCGAAGGTCATGGAGGGCAGATGCCTGCGGACGAGCAGCTCCGGAACCTGATCATCATCGGATCGGGCCCCGCCGGGTACACCGCGGCGGTCTACGCCGCGCGCGCCCAGCTCGACCCGCTGGTCTTCGAGGGCTCGCAGTTCGGTGGCGCGCTGATGACGACCACCGAGGTGGAGAACTTCCCGGGATTCCGCGACGGCATCATGGGCCCGGACCTGATGGAGCAGATGCGGGCCCAGGCCGAGCGCTTCGGCGCCGAGCTGCGGCCGGAGGACGTCGAGTCCGTCGACCTGACCGGCCCGGTCAAGTACGTCGAGGCCAACGGCACGCGCTACGCGGCCAAGGCCGTCGTGCTGGCGATGGGTGCCGCCGCCCGCTACCTCAACGTGCCCGGCGAGCAGGAGCTGCTCGGCCGCGGTGTGTCGGCGTGTGCCACGTGTGACGGGTTCTTCTTCCGCGACCAGGACATCGCCGTGCTCGGCGGCGGCGACTCGGCGATGGAGGAGGCCACCTTCCTGACCCGGTTCGCCAAGTCGGTGACGATCATCCACCGGCGCGAGGAGTTCCGGGCGTCGAAGATCATGCTGGAGCGGGCCAAGGCCAACGAGAAGATCCGCTGGCAGCTCAACACCGAGGTCACCGAGGTGCTGGGCGAGACGAGCGTGACCGGGCTGAAGATCCGCGACACCGTCACCGGCGAGGCATCCGAGCTGCCGGTCACCGGCTTCTTCGTCGCCATCGGCCACGACCCGCGCAGCGCGCTGGTCAAGGGCCAGGTCGACGTCGACAGCGAGGGATATGTGCTGGTCAAGGGCCAGAGCACCTTCACCAACCTCGACGGCGTGTTCGCCGCGGGCGACCTGGTCGACCACGAGTACCGTCAGGCGATCACCGCCGCGGGCTCGGGCTGCGCCGCCGCGATCGACGCCGAGCGCTGGCTCGCCGAGCACGGCGAAGCGCACGCCGAGAGCGCCGCCCAGTTCGTGGGCGGCGGGTACGCCGCCACCGCCAACTGACCTACAACCGAATCACCGCAGGGAGAGACCATGGCCGGTAACACCGTCATCGTGACCGACAAGTCGTTCGCCGACGACGTGCTGATGAGCGACAAGCCCGTGCTCGTCGACTTCTGGGCGACCTGGTGCGGCCCGTGCAAGATGGTCGCCCCGGTACTCGAGGAGATCGCGCGCGACCACCCGGAGAAGATCACCGTCGCCAAGCTCGACATCGACGCGAACCCGGGCATCGCCCGCGACTACCAGATCATGTCGGTGCCGACGATGGTCGTGTTCCAGAACGGCAAACCGGTGAAGACGATCGTGGGCGCCAAGCCCAAGGCGATCATCCTCAAGGACCTGGAGGACATCCTCGGCTGAGTGCCCGCCGAGAAGTAGGTGTGGTCAAGGCAACCCGAACCCGGGGTCCGAGCGTCTCGTTAAGGACGCAGGCCCCCGGGTTCGGCGTTTCACGTGAAACCCACCCCGCCCCTTCCGCGAAGTGGCCAGGCCGACAAGGCACAATGATGAGCTGTCAGGAACCGCTCCGGCTGCATCGGAGCCCAATCGGAGAGCGAGGGTGCATGCGGGTACTCCGCCGCGGTGATGGGGGACCTGCCGTAGCCGAGGTTCGGGCCACGCTCACCGCGTTGGGCCTGCTCCCTCCGGTCATCGGCACGACGGATGCTGGGCTGTTCGACCAGCCCATGGAGCACGCCGTCCGTTCCTTCCAGCAGCAGCGGGGGCTGATCACCGACGGCCTCGTCGGCCCCGCCACCTACCGCGCGCTGCGCGACGCCACCCACCAGCTCGGCGGCCGCCCGCTGGCGTTCATGGTGTCGGCCCCCATCTCCGGCGACGACGTGCTGACGCTGCAGGAACGCCTGCTGGAGCTCGGCTACGACGCGGGCAGGCCCAACGGCCTGTTCGGCGCCCAGACCGAGGCCGCGCTGCGCAACTTCCAGCGCGACTACGGCCTCACCGTCGACGGCATCTGCGGCCCCGAGACCGTCCGCGCCCTGCGCCAGCTGTCCCCGCGCGCCCGCGGCGGCCGCCCGGTGCTGCTGCGCGAGCAGGAGCGGGTACGCAAGGCCGGTCCGCGCCTGCGCGGCAAGCGCATCGTCATCGACCCGGGCCACGGCGGCGCCGACACCGGCCTGTCCGTCGGCGGGGTCAACGAGTCGGACCTGATGTGGGATCTGGCCACCCGGCTGGAGGGCCGCATGGTGGCCACCGGCATGGAGTCGCTGCTGTCCCGTGGCCCCGACCAGTGCCCCACCGACGAGGAGCGCGCCACCTTCGCCAACGAGGCGGGCGCCGACCTCGTCCTGTCGCTGCACACCGACTCCAACGCGTCCCCGCACGCCCAGGGCGTGGCGAGCTTCCACTTCGGCACCGGCAACGGCTCCACGTCCACGCTGGGCGAGGCGATGGCCGGGCTGATCCAGCGTGAGCTGGCGATGCGCACGGGCCTGAAGGACTGCGGCTCGCACCCGAAGACGTGGGACATCCTGCGCCTCACCCGCTGCCCGGCGGTGCGCATCGAGATCGGCTACCTGACCAACGCCGACGACCGCGCCCGCCTGTCCGACCCGGGTTTCCGCGACGTCGTCGCCGAGGGCATCCTCGTGGCGGTCAAGCGGCTCTACCTGCTCGGCGAGAACGACCAGCCCACCGGCAGCTTCACCTTCGCCGACGTGCTGGCCCACGAACTCGCCAAGGCCGAATAACTAACGCTGCAGCACCGGGCTCGCGGTGCTGACCGACACCGTGCCGAGGAGCCGCTCCAGGGCGGCTTCGACGTCTTCCTTCCACGTGATGGCCGAACGCAGCTCAAGGCGCAGCCGAGGCCACCGCGGGTGGGGTCGGACGGTCTTGAAGCCGACCGCGGTCAGGAACTCGACCGGCACGACGCAGGACCGTTCCTCATCGGGCCGGGCGTCGCCGAACGCCTCGATGGCCTTGACGCCGCGCCGGGTCAGGTCCTTGGCGACCGCCTGCACCAGCATCCGGCCGAGGCCGCCCTCGCGGAACTCCGGCACGACGTGGAACCCGGTGAGCACGACGGCGTCCGCGCTGACCGGCGACGTCGGGAAGGCCGACGCCCTGGGCACGGCGTTCGGCGGGGCGTAGAGGACGAAGCCGACGGGCAGCTTGTCGCTGTAGACAACCCGGCCGCACGAGCCCCAGTCGAGCAGGACGTTGGAGACCCAGGCCTCTTTCTCCAGTTCGGTGGTCCCGAACTCCTCGGCCTGTTCCTTGAGGTGTGGCGCTAGTTCCCAGTACACGCAGCCGCGACAGTGCTTCGGCAGATGCTCCAGGTTGTCCAACGTGACGCCCACGACGCGTCGCGACACCCAACCTCCCGCACCCATGCCCATGCCTCGCGGACCTACCGTCCGCAGGTGGACGGGGTGATACCGAACCCAGAATAGGACGAGTATCCCTACGCGGGAACCGTTGCGGCGATAATCGGGGGCTAAGTCACCTGTCCGGTTACACTCGATGTGATCTACCTGCAACGGAGCGACGATGACGCCTGGACAGCCACCTGAAAGACCAGGTGCGCGCAGCCTCGACCCACACCTGCAGCGCTACGCCGCGCGAGCGACCGGGATGACGGCATCCGAGGTGCGCGCACTGTTCGCGGTAGCCAGCAGGCCCGAGGTGGTGTCGCTGGCCGGTGGCATGCCCAATCTGGCCGCCCTGCCGCTGGACTTCATCTCCGACCAGGTCGCCTCGATCATCACCGATGACGGACTCACCGCGCTGCAGTACGGCTCGGCGCACGGGGTGCCGCAGCTGCGTGAGCAGATCTGCGAGGTGATGGCCTTGGAGGGCGTCACCGGCCACCCCGACGACCTCGTCGTCACCGTCGGCTCCCAGATGGCGCTCGACCTGGTCACCCGCATCTTCTGCGACCCGGGCGACATCGTGCTGGCCGAGGGCCCGTCCTACGTCGGCGCCCTGGGCACCTTCGCCTCCTACCAGGCCGACGTGCGCCACGTCGCGATGGACGAGCACGGCCTGATCCCGGCCGCGCTGCGCGCCGCGCTCGAAGGTGCGGCCAAGGCGGGCAGGCGGGTCAAGTTCCTCTACACGATCCCGAACTTCCAGAACCCCGCGGGCGTGACGATGGCGGTCGCCCGCCGCGCCGAGGTGCTCGACATCTGCGCCCGCCACGACGTGCTGGTCATCGAGGACAACCCGTACGGCCTGCTGGGCTTCGACGGACAGATCTACCCGGCGCTGCGGTCGATGGACCACGACAACGTCATCTACCTCGGCTCGTTCTCCAAGACCTTCGCCTCCGGCCTTCGTGTCGGCTGGGCGCTGGCGCCGCACGCGGTGCGCGAGAAGCTGGTCCTGGCCGCGGAGTCGGCCGCGCTGTGCGCCCCGACGCTCAACCAGCTGATCGTGTCCCGCTACCTCGCCACGCACGACTGGAAGGGCCAGATCAAGTCCTTCCAGTCGATGTACCGCGAGCGCCGCGACGCGCTGCTGGCCGGGCTGGAGCAGCACATGCCCGCGGGCTGCACGTGGACCAAGCCCGATGGCGGCTTCTTCGTCTGGCTGACGGTTCCCGAGGGCGTCGACACCAAGGCGATGCAGCCCCGCGCGGTCACCGCCCGGGTCGCGTACGTGCCCGGCACCGGCTTCTACGCCGACGGGTTCGGCAGCAGGCAGATGCGCCTGTCGTTCTGCTACCCGCCGCCGGAGCGGATCACCGAGGGCGTGCGCAGGCTCGCCGGCGTGCTGACCGACGAGATCGACCTGCTCAACACCTTCGGCCCGTCGACGAGCCGTTCCCTGTCCGGGCCGCAGACCCCAGCGCCCGACACCGCGTGATCATCGATCTTGTAGTCAGGAGCCTTTCGTGTCCGATCGCTGGGTAGCCGTCCTCGCCGGTGGCCTGTCACACGAGCGCGACGTCTCGATCCGGTCCGGCCGACGGGTGTCGGCCGCGCTGCGCTCGGTCGGGGTCGCGGTCGAGGAGTGGGACGCCGACGCCAGCCTGCTGCGCCGGCTTCGGGAGAACCGGCCCGACGCCGTGGTCGTCGCGCTGCACGGCGGCGAGGGGGAGAACGGGTCCATCCAGACGATCCTCGACCTGCTGGCGATCCCGTACGTCGGCACCGACCCGGACGCCTGCAGGCGCGCGTGGGACAAGCCGACCGCGAAGGCCGAGCTGGCCCGGTCGGGGGTGCTGACGCCGGACTGGGTCGTGCTGCCGCACAGCACGTTCCGCGAGTTGGGTGCCGCGCCGGTGCTGGAGTCGATGGTGCAGCGGCTCGGGCTGCCGCTGATGCTCAAGCCGGACAAGGGTGGCTCGGCGCTCGGCGCCCAGGTCGTGCGCGACGCGGCCGACCTGCCGACGGCGATGGTCGGGTGCCTGGCCTACAGCGACGCGGTGCTCGCCGAGAAGTTCGTCGACGGGGTCGAGGTCGCGGTGACGGTCATCGACGGCGCGGACGGGCCGGAGGCGCTGCCCGCGGTCGAGATCGTTCCGGAGAGCGGGGTCTACGACTACACCGCCCGCTACACCGCCGGGCTGACCGACTTCCACACTCCCGCCCGGCTCGACCCGAAGGCGACCGCCGCGGTGGCCGAGCTGGCGGTCACCGCGCACAAGCTGCTCGGGCTGCGCGACATCTCGCGCACCGACGCGGTGGTCGACGCCGACGGTCAGGTGCACTTCCTCGAAGTGAACCTGTCGCCGGGGCTGACCGAGACCTCGCTCGTCCCGATGGCCATCGAAGCGGCGGGCCGGTCGCTCGGCGCGATCTACGCCGAGCTTGTCGACCGGGCCATTTCGCGCTGACGCTGAGTCTCACGAGGGCCACCCACACCGTTGCTGTGGGTGGCCCTTTCTTTACTTTGTGCCATCGTCACCGTGACGTAAGGCCCCTGGGTGATCCCTTGCGGGATTCTCATGTCTGATTTATCCCATTTTCGGCCATCATGCCGACGATCCGCTCAAGGTCGTCAACGGAGCCGAATTCGACGACGATCCGCCCTTTTCGCTTGCCCAGCTCGACCCGGACCCGGGTGTCGAACTTGTCGGACAGGCGCTCGGCGACGTCCTGCAGCCCCGGCGCGTGCATCGGCTTGCGCGGCGCGGGCTTCGCCTTGGCCGGGGGAGCGCCCTTCATGAGCGTCACCGCTTCTTCCGTCGCCCGTACCGACAGGCCCTCGGCGACGATGCGGGTGGCGAGCTCCTCCTGGGCGCCCGGGTCCTCCAAGCCGAGCAGCGCACGCGCGTGGCCCGCCGAGAGGACACCGGCCGCGACCCGCCGCTGCACCGGAAGGGGCAGCTTCAGCAGGCGGATGGTGTTGGTGATGACCGGCCTGCTGCGCCCGATGCGGCTCGCCAGGTCCTCGTGCGTCACGTCGAACTCGTCGAGCAGCTGCTGGTAGGCCGCCGCCTCTTCGAGCGGGTTCAGCTGGACCCGATGGATGTTCTCCAACAGCGCGTCGCGCAGCATCGCGTCGTCGGCGGTCTGGCGAACGATCGCGGGAATGCGGTCGAGGCCCGCGCGCTGGGAGGCGCGCAGGCGGCGCTCGCCCATGACGAGCTCGTAGCTGTCCTCGGTCAGCTCCCGGACCACGATCGGCTGCATGAGCCCGAACTCGCGGATCGAGTGCTCCAGTTCGGCGAGCGCCTCCTCGTCGAACACCTGCCGCGGCTGCTTCGGGTTCGCCACGATCGACGCGATCGGGACCTCCCGGTAGACCGCGCCCGCGACCGTGCCGGTGTGCACCGGCTTGGCGTCGTGCGACGGCCGGTTGTCCTCCACGCGGATCGTCGACAGCGGCTTGTAGGTGTCGACCGCGGCGGCCGGACCGGTGGCCGGACCCTGGGGGATGAGCGCGGCCAGGCCGCGGCCGAGCCCGCCCTTGCGGCCAGCGGGGCCGGTCATGAGTTGGCTCCGGCCGCGCCGCGGAAGGCGATCTCGCGGCCCGCGTCGAGGTAGCTCATCGCACCCCGGGAACCCGGGTCGTAGGCGAGGACGGTCTGGCCGTAGCCGGGCGCCTCAGACACCTTCACGCTGCGCGGGATGACGGTCTTGAGCACCGTGTCGCCGAAGTGGTGGCGGACCTCGGCGGTGACCTGGTCGGCGAGCTTGGTCCGGCCGTCGTACATCGTCAGCAGGATCGTGGAGACCGACAGCGAGCGGTTGAGGTGCGCCTGCACCAGCTCGATATTGCGCAGCAGCTGGCTGAGCCCCTCCAGCGCGTAGTACTCGCACTGGATCGGGATGAGCACCTCCTGCGCGGCGACCATCGCGTTGACCGTCAGCAGGCCGAGCGAGGGCGGGCAGTCGATGAAGACGTAGTCGGGGTTGATCGCGTTGAGCGCCTCGTCGGACAGCGCCTCCTTGAGTCGCCCCTCCCGGCCGCTCATCGAGACCAGCTCGATCTCCGCGCCCGCGAGGTCGATCGTGGCGGGCACGCAGAACAGCAGGTCCGACTGGTCGCTCGTCTGCGCGGCGTCGGCCAGGGTGACCTCGCCGAGCAGCACCTCGTAGACCGAGGGGGTGCCGGAGCGGTGGTCGACGCCGAGCGCGGTGCTGGCGTTGCCCTGCGGGTCGAGGTCGATGACGAGGACGCGCAGCCCGTGCAGCGCGAGCGCGGCGGCCAGGTTCACGGTGCTCGTGGTCTTGCCGACGCCGCCCTTCTGGTTGGCGACGGTCAGCACGCGGCGGTGGGTGGGACGGGGGAACGGCGCTTCCGGGTGCTTCATCCTGGTCGCCCGAGCCGCCTCTTCGGCGATCGGCGTCCAGCCTGCGACGGACGCGGGGGACGGCTGGTTCATCGGTTTCCTCCAGTTCGGGGTCGACCCGAAAGCCGATGTTTCACGTGGAACATCCTCGCTCCGTTCTCATGCACGCTGTGCACCCTGATCCTTCCTTGCCCGCCCGCGCGGCCTGCCCGCGCCGCCGACCCGGTCGACCACGACCACCGTCGTCGGCACGTCGAGCACGTCGGCACCGCAAAGCTCGACTCGCGGCTCGCCACCGCCAAGCCGGGCGACCGCCGTTCGGTCGCGCTCGATCTCCTCGGCGGCACTGGCCCCCTTGAGCGCGACCACCCGTCCGCCGACACGCAGCAGCGGCAGACACCACCCACACAGCTTGGCGAGCGGGGCGACGGCCCGTGCGGTCACCACGTCGGCACCCGCGACATCGTCTTTGATGGTCGGCTCCTCGGCCCTGCCGCGCAGGACCGTCACCGACGTCAATCCGAGAGTCTTCACGACCTCGTCCAGCCACGCCACCCGTCGAGCCATAGGTTCGACCAAAACGACCTGGAGATCCGGCCGAGCGATGGCCAGTGGCACGCCGGGCAGCCCGGCACCCGACCCGATGTCGACCAGGCGGGCGTTCGGCTCGATCTGTTCGGCCACGACCGCGGAGTTGAGGATGTGCCGCTCCCAGAGGCGGTCCACCTCGCGCGGCCCGATGAGTCCGCGCTCGACCCCATGCTCAGCGAGCAGCTCGGTGAACTGCTCTGCGAGGGGGAGTCGGTCTCCGAACACAGCGGCCGCCGCCGTGGTTCGGTCGGCGTTGGTCATGCTGGTCCCATCCCGATGTTTCACGTGAAACGTGGCTTGGTTGATTGTCGCTGATGCACTCGACCCGTCGGACAGGCGCACCGGTGTTTCACGTGAAACATCACATCGGCGCGGTGAGCGGATCGATGTTTCACGTGAAACACAAGAGGCGCGGCCCGTCATCGACGGACCGCGCCTCTTGTCGTACAGGTACTACTGGGGGAAGACGACCACCCGGCGACGGGGGTCCTCGCCCTCACTCTCACTGTGCACGCCCTTCACCGCGGCCACGGCGTCGTGCACGACCTTGCGCTCGAACGGCGTCATCGGCTGGAGCCGCACGCGCTCGCCACTCGACAGCACCTTCTGCGCCGTCGCGCGGCCGAGGTCGCGCAGCTCCTCGCGACGGTCGGACCGCCAGCCCGCGATGTCGAGCATCAGCCTGCTGCGGGTGCCGGTCTCCTGCTGCACCGCGAGCCGGGTCAGCTCCTGCAGCGCCTCCAGCACAGTGCCGCGCGGACCCACCAGCTTCTCCAGGTCCTCGCCGCCATCGATGCTCACCACCGCGCGGCTGGCCTCGACGTCGAGGTCGATGTCACCGTCGTAGTCGAGGATGTCCAGCAGGCGCTCCAGGTAGTCGCCCGCGATGTCGCCCTCCTGGACCAACAGCTCCTCGGTCGACCCGCGGCCGTTCTCGCTCGCACCCTCCGCCGCCTCGTCGCCGCCCACGACCTCAGCGGTGGTCTTCTCGGACTCCTGCACCGTCTCCGGCACGGTTTCTCCTCTCCAGGTCCAGCCACGCCTCAGCGGTTCTTGCGACCTGACTTCTTACGGGATCGGTCTGAGATCAGACCGGGAATCTCGGTGCCTGCCTCGCCGTTCGGCGTGGGCGCGGTGGTGCCCTTCGCGTCGGCGGCGGGCTCGGCGGTGGCGGCGTTGTCGGCACCCTCGACGGGCGCGACCGGCTTGGCCGGGGTCGGGCCCTTCCGCTGGACCGGCTTCTGCACGGGCTTCTGTCCCGGCTTGGGCGCGGTCGCGTTGCGCTTCTCGACGACGGCGGCCTTCTTCTCGGCCTCTTCCGCGTCGATCTTGCGGTACACGAAGTGCTGCTGCGCGAGCGTCCAGCCGTTGTTGCTCAGCCAGTAGAGGAGCAGACCGATCGGGAAGAAGAAGCCACCGATCAGCACGCCCAGCGGGAACATGTACAGCGTCAGCTTGTTCATGATCGCGGTCTGCGGCGTGGCCTGCTCCGGGTTCTGCCGGGCGACCGAGTGGCGCGCGGTCAGGTGGGTCAGGATGCTCGCGGCGATCATCAGCGGCACGGCGACGGCGATGATGGCGCCGCGGGAGACGTCGAACTGGCCGAGCTCGACGGCGGGCTGGGTGATCCAGTTGCCGAGCCGGGCGCCGAACAGGTCGGCGTCGATGTAGGACGCGACACCCTGCTCGTCGAAGAAGTAGTTCTCGGTCTTGCCGGGCTTGAACTCACGCAGCACGTGGAACAGGCCGAGGAACACCGGGATCTGCAGCAGCATGGGCAGGCAGCCGCCGAGCGGGTTGACGCCGTGCTGCTGCTGCAGCTTGGCCATCTCCTGCTGGAGCTTCTGCTTGTCGTTCTTGTACTTCGCCTGGAGCTTCTTGATCTCCGGGGCGAACTCCTGCATCTTGCGCATCGACCGGACCTGCTTGACGGTCGGCTTGTAGAGGATGCCGCGCAGGGTGAAGACCAGGAAGACGATGCCCAGCGCCCACGACACCGCACTGGCGTCGCCGAACACGTGGCCGAAGACCCAGTGCCAACACCAGAGGATGAAGGACACCGGGTAGTAGATGAAATCGAGCACTGACTACTCCTCGGCAGCGATCGGGTCGGCCGGGGTGGAGGTCCCGGACTGGTTCTTGGGGTTTCTGGGCGGGACCGGGTCGTAGCCACCGGGGTGCCACGGCCCGCAGCGCAACAGCCTGCGCAGCGCGAGCCAGCTCCCGCGTCCGGCGCCGTGCGTGGTCAGCGCGGTCACGGCGTACTCGCTGCAGCTGGGGTAGAACCGGCACGCGGGCGGCAGCACCGGCGAGATCCACCGCCGGTAGATCCGCACGGGCACGAGCAGCACCCTGGCGACCGGGCCGGCGGCAGCGGAAGCCTCGCGGTCACGGACCGCGGTCGACTCGTTCACGCCTCACCACCGTTGTCATCGACAGCCAGGTGCAGTCTGCGCAACGCCGCGTCGAGGTCCTGGCCGAGTTCGGCGCTCGTGGCATCCGCCGCGGCGGGGAGCGCCCGAACGACCAACGCGGTGCCGGGTCGCAGAGTTCCGAGCCGGGCCGCGGCCAGGTGCCGGAGGCGGCGGGCCACCCGATGGCGGACCACCGCGTTGCCCACAGCCTTACTCACGACGAAACCGACCCTCGGCGACACGGTGCTCCACGTCGCGCGAGGGTCGGCTTCGGTAGTCGCTTGCTTCCGCTCGGTCACGGCGTGCACCACCAGTCGGGGACGTCCGGCACGGCGTCCCTTGCGGGTCACCCTCTGGAAGTCCGCGCTGCTGGTCAGCCGAGCGGCCGCAGGAAGCACGGCGGCCTGGAATCAGGCCGACAGCTCTTTGCGGCCCTGGCGGCGACGGGCTGCCAGGATCGCGCGGCCCGCGCGGGTCCGCATGCGCAGACGGAAGCCGTGGGTCTTGGCCCGACGACGGTTGTTCGGCTGGAAGGTGCGCTTGCTCACGGCTCGTTCTCCCGATACTGGCTGGCCAGGTGGTTCTGGCGAGGTAGTGCTGTCTCTGCCGCCCCCTGCCGGGCGCGGCCAGGACAAGATCGCGCGACAACCAGTGACGGGCACGCAGAACTCGCCCGCCGCAAGCGGGAGACCTTATGAGGGTACGCACCCGGCGCGCGGGCACCAAACCCGGGTCCCTATCGCCTGCCCGCCGCGACCGCTCGGCGACACGCCGAGCACCCCCACATCCTTGCCCAGTCTTGCGTCTTGTGGCATCCGGCGAGCCTTGTTAGCGTGCGATCCCTTGGCTGGCGGTCAAGGGATGGGAGCCCTGCCGAGCCGTCGTCGCCGGACCACTGAGTACCGTTGACCCCTCAGGCGGGGTTTCCTCTGCGGTTCGCCGTACCTTCGTGCACAGTTGTGGACAACCCTGTGGATGCAGGTTTGACGGCACCCGGGCCGAGGACCAGCCTGAACACCGCAGACATGCCGACGAGGGGAGGGGAGCGGCGCCGATGACGGACGACCAGCTGAATCTGGCTGTGGTCTGGGAGCAGGTGGTCCGGGAGCTCTCCGCGGGGACACTGTCCCCCTCGCAGCGCGCGTGGATGCGGATGACCCGGCCGATCGGCCTGCTCGACGGCACCGCACTGCTGTCGGCCCCCAGCGACTTCGCGAAGGAAGCGATCGAGCGCGCCCTGCGCGAGCCGATCACCGACGCGCTCTCCCGCAGGCTCGGCCGCGTGGTCTCCCTCGCGGTCAAGGTCGACGTCGCGCTCGCCCCGCCCAAGCCCGCGCCGCCGGTGCAGGTCAAGGTCGACGACGCGATGCTCGGTGAGGAGCAGCCCGCCGCCATCGCGGTCGAGGCGCCCCCGCTGGCCGAGGTCGACGACGACGGCGAGGAAGTGGACGAGGAGGGCGACGCGCTCGCCACGGTCCACGAGATCTGGCCGACCTTCACCGGCCAGCAGCCCGCCAGCGGCCAGCCGTTCACCGCTCCCGCCCAGCCGCAGACGTCGAAGACGCGGCTGAACGAGAAGTACACCTTCGACACCTTCGTCATCGGCGCGTCCAACCGGTTCGCCCACGCGGCGTCGGTCGCGGTCGCCGAGGCACCGGCCCGCGCGTACAACCCGCTGTTCATCTGGGGCGAGTCGGGACTGGGCAAGACCCACCTGCTGCACGCGGTCGGCCACTACGCCCAGCGCCTGTTCCCCGGGATGCGCGTGCGGTACGTGTCGACCGAGGAGTTCACCAACGACTTCATCAACTCGCTGCGCGACGATAGGAAGGTGGCGTTCCAACGCCGCTACCGCGACATCGACGTGCTGCTGGTCGACGACATCCAGTTCCTGGAAGGCAAGGAAGGAACTCAGGAAGAGTTCTTCCACACCTTCAACACGCTCCACAACGCGAACAAGCAGATCGTGGTCTCCTCCGACCGGCCGCCCAAGCGGCTGGAGACACTGGAGGACCGGCTGCGCACCCGGTTCGAGTGGGGCCTGATCACCGACATCCAGCCGCCCGAGCTGGAGACGCGCATCGCCATCCTGCGCAAGAAGGCCGCGCAGGACAGGCTCGCCGCGCCCGCCGAGGTGCTGGAGTTCATCGCGGCCAGGGTCGAGGCGAACATCCGCGAACTCGAGGGCGCCCTGATCCGGGTGACGGCGTTCGCCTCGCTCAACCGCCAGCCGGTCGACGTCGGCCTCGCCGAGATCGTCCTGCGCGACCTGATCCCCGACTCGCAGGCCCCGGAGATCAGCGCCGCCACGATCATGGCCGTCACCGCCGAGTACTTCGGCGTCACGATGGACGACCTGTGCGGCCCCGGCAAGACGAAAGCGCTTGCGCAGGCCAGGCAGATCTCCATGTATCTGTGCCGCGAGCTGACGGACCTGTCGCTGCCCAAGATCGGCCAGACCTTCGGCGGCCGCGACCACACCACGGTCATGCACGCGGACAAGAAGATCCGCAAAGAGATGGCTGAGCGCCGCCGGGTCTACGACCAGGTGCAGGAACTGACCTCCCGCATCAAGCAGCGCGCCCGCGGCTAGACCGGCCGCCACACTCCTTCTCCCCAACCCCACCGCCCGGAGCGTCGAACGCTGACGCCCGGGCGGTTCTGCCGCGCCCGATCGCCGAGTCGCACCTTTTATTGCGACGGTGGACGGCCGCCCACACCGCCAGAAAAGTTCGTACGTGCCCGGGTCGGCCGGTGGGATCGGACCCCCGCGTGCGGCGCGGCCCACCCGGATGGACCCGCCGGATCGCCCTTTTGCATCTTTTCTGGGCCCGTGGAGGGTCCGTCCACACCCACAGAAAGCTTCGAACCCCGGGATTTGGCGTGTCCTGCGTCACCGGTACGGGGGATTCGCCTGTGTATAACCCTGTGGGTGGCGGGAGCCGCGCCTGGGGGCTACTCGACCCACATCTGGGGATGCCGCTGTGGACAACTCGGCCCGTCTGTGGACCAAACGGAGGAGCCCCGAAACCATCCACCGACGGCCCGAGTTGTCCACCGACGAGACCCACCGGTCTTCCACAGGTACGCACGACCGGTGACCTGCGCGAACGAGGCTTGTCCACACAATCCACAGCCCCTATTACTACTGCTGTTCTTGTTCTCTCTAAGAAGAAGAAAAGAGCAGAAACAGGGGATCGCCGAATCTGGGGACAGCTCGCCTCGACGCCGTCCCGGCGCACGGTGCCCCAGATGACGGGCACGCCGATCACGCTCTACGGTTGGGTCCTACAGCGTGGACAGCTCGACGGACCCGCCTCGCACGTTCAGCGAGGGGGACCGGTCGTGCCTGGAAAGGACTCCCATGAAGATCCGCGTCGAGCGCGACGGCCTTGCCGACGCCGTCGCCTGGGTCGCGCGCAGCCTCCCGTCCCGGCCTCCCGTTCCCGTCCTTGGCGGGGTTCTGCTCGATGCCGGTTCTGCGGACGGCGCCGAAGGACTCACCGTTTCCGGTTTCGACTACGAGGTGTCGGCCACGGTCGGCATCCCGGCGACGGTGGCCGACGGCGGTCGCACCCTGGTGTCGGGTCGGCTGCTCGCCGACATCACCAAATCGCTTCCCGCCCAGCCGGTCGAGATCTCCGTCGACGGCTCCCGGGTCGCGATCACGTGTGGCAACGCGAAGTTCAGCCTGCCGACCATGCCGGTCGAGGACTATCCGCAGCTGCCCGCGATGCCGCAGCACGCCGGTGAGCTCGCCGGTGAGGTCTTCGGCCAGGCGGTCAGCCAGGTCGCGGTGGCCGCCGGTAAGGACGACACCCTGCCGATGCTGACCGGTGTCCGGGTGGAGATCGCGGGCGACAAGCTCACGCTCGTGGCCACCGACCGGTTCCGGCTGGCGATGCGCGAGTTCGAGTGGAAGCCCTCCGGCGACGTCGACGACGCCGCGGTGCTCGTGCCCGCCCGCACCCTGGCCGAGGCGGCCAAGGCGCTGGGCAGCTCCGGGCGCACGGTCGAACTCGCGCTCTCCCCGGGCGACGGCCTGCTCGGCCTGTCCGGCTCGGGCCGCCGCGCGACCACCCGGCTGCTCGACGCGGAGTTCCCGCGCTACCGCCAGCTGCTCCCCTCCGAGCAGACCTCGGCCGCGGTGATCGCCGTCGCGCCGCTGGTCGAGGCGATCAAGCGCGTGTCGCTCGTCGCCGAGCGCGGCACCCAGGTCCGGCTCGAGTTCGCCGACGGCAGCCTGCGGCTGACCGCCGGTGGCGACGACGAGGGCAGCGCCGAGGAAGAGCTGCCGGTCGAGTTCACCGGCGAGCCGGTGACGATCGCGTTCAACCCCGGCTACCTCCAGGACGGTCTCGCCGCGCTGCACGCCGACCGCGCCGAGCTGTCGTTCACCACGCCCAACCGCCCCGCGCTGATCAAGCCGGTCGGCGAGGACGGCGAGGTCACCCCCGGCTACCTCTACCTGCTGATGCCGGTCCGCCTTCCCGGCTGATCCGAACGAGAGGACATCGATCGTGCAGCTCGGACTGGTCGGCCTGGGCAAGATGGGCTTCAACATGCGCGAGCGGCTGCGCGCCGCCGGGCACGACGTGGTCGGCTACGACCGCAACCCCGAGGTCAGCGACACCGAGTCGCTCGCCGACCTCGCCGCCAAGCTCGACGCCCCGCGCGTGGTGTGGGTCATGGTCCCGTCCGGGGAGCCGACCAGGCAGACCGTCGCCGAACTCGGTGAGCTGCTGGGCGAGGGCGACCTGGTGATCGACGGCGGCAACTCCCGCTTCACCGACGACAAGATCAACGCCGAGCTGCTCGCGGCCAAGGGCATCGGCTACGCCGACTGCGGTGTGTCCGGCGGCGTCTGGGGTCGGGAGAACGGATACGGCCTGATGGTCGGCGGGTCGGCCGCCGACGTCGAGCGGGCCATGCCGATCTTCGACGCGCTGCGTCCCGAGGGTCCGCGCGAGGAAGGCTTCGCCCACGCGGGCGACGTCGGCGCTGGCCACTTCGCGAAGATGGTGCACAACGGCATCGAGTACGGCCTGATGCAGGCGTACGCCGAGGGCTACGAACTGCTGGTCGCGGCCGAGGCCGTCAACGACGTGCCCGCGGTCCTGAAGGCGTGGACCCGCGGCACGGTCGTGCGGTCCTGGCTGCTGGACCTGCTGGTCAAGGCACTCGACGAGGACCCGGGCCTGGCCGAGCTGACCGGCTACGTCGAGGACTCCGGCGAGGGCCGGTGGACCGTCGAGGAGGCGATCAACCACGCGGTGCCCGCGCCGGTGATCACCGCGGCGCTGTTCGCGCGGTTCGCCTCGCGGCAGGACGACTCGCCCGCGATGAAGGCGGTCGCGGCGCTGCGCAACCAGTTCGGTGGACACGCTGTGCACAAGGCCGGACCGACGTCCGGGGCAGGCGAAGTGAAGTAGTGCACGTCCGGCACCTGCAGGTCGCCGACTTCCGCTCGTGGAAGCTCGCCGATCTGGAACTGGAGCCGGGCCCGGCGGTACTGGTCGGCGCGAACGGCCAGGGCAAGACCAACTTGGTCGAGGCGATCGGGTACGTGGCGACACTGTCGTCGCACCGGGTCGCCTCGGACGCGCCGCTGGTGCGGCACGGGTGTCAGCGCGCGATCATCCGCACGGCCGTGGTCAACGACGGCCGCGAGCTGACCGTCGAGTTGGAGATCACGCCGGGCAAGGCGAACCGGGCGCGGGTCAACCGCGGACCGGTACCCCGCACGCGCGATGTCCTCGGGATCCTGCGCACAGTGTTGTTCGCGCCGGAGGACCTCGCGCTCGTCCGGGGCGACCCCGGCGAGCGCCGCCGGTTCCTCGACGACCTCTTAGTACTGCGCGCGCCGCGGTACGCCGGGGTGCGCGCCGACTATGACAAGGTGCTGCGCCAGCGCAACGCCCTGCTCAAGAGCGCGGCGACCAACCGCCGCTCGCGCCGCGCCGACCCGGACGCGCTGTCGACGCTGGTCGTGTGGGACGGGCACCTCGCCACGCACGGCGCGCAGCTGCTGGCCGCGCGCCTCGACCTGGTCGCCGACCTCGGTCCGCTGGTCGGCGCCGCGTACGCCGGGGTGGCGCCGGAGTCGCGGCCCGCGCTGATCGGGTATCGGCCCAGCGTGCCGGGCCTGCCCGACGGGTATGGCAAGGCCGATGGCGAGCGCGCGGACGTCGAGGTCGTCGCCGAGGCGCTGCTCGCCGAGCTCGCGGTGCGTCGGGACCAGGAGCTCGACCGCGGCGTCAGCCTGGTCGGGCCGCACCGCGACGAGCTGGAACTGGTGCTCGGCGAGGCGCCGGCCAAGGGGTACGCGAGCCACGGCGAGTCGTGGTCGTTCGCGCTCTCGCTGCGGCTCGCGTCCTATGAGCTGCTGCGAGCGGAGGGCAGCGAGCCGGTGCTCGTGCTCGACGACGTGTTCGCCGAGCTCGACCGGCGGCGCAGGCAGCGACTCGCCGAAGTGGCCGTCGGGGCCGAACAAGTGCTGGTTACGGCCGCGGTGGAGGAGGATGTGCCCAGCGAGTTGGCGGGTGCGCGGTACGCGGTGGCCGACGGGGAGGTGCGACGTGTCTGACGATCTTTTCGGCGGCACCATTCGGCCTAACGATCTTTCACGATCGGTGACTGCCCGGGATGTGACTGGTCGCACATCTGGGGACAAACCTGTGGATAGTGTGGATAACACTGTGACTCAGCGTCCGTCCGGACCAACGAAGCGGCCGGCTACTGGGGATGAATACACACTTCAGAGTGGTCGTGAGACGAATTCATCCACAGGTGCCACGCAGAGTGACGCCCCACAGTTGCGTGGACCGGATCTTGCCAGAGCCGCCCTGGAGGCCGCACGGCAGTCCGCCGACGCGAAGCGCGCCCAGCGAAAACGCCGTGTTCCACGTGGAACATCGACCGGTTCGCGGTCCCGGCGGCGCTGGTCCGGGCCGGGTGCCGACGAGCGCGACCCGCAGCCGCTGGGCAGGCTCGCCTCGCGGATCGCGATGGACCGCGGGTGGAACGAGCAGCTCGCGGGCGGCCAGGTGTTCGGCAAGTGGGCAGCGCTGGTCGGCGCCGAGGTGGCCAAGCACGCCAAGCCGGTCGCGCTGAAGGACGGCGAGCTGACCGTCGCCGCCGAGTCCACCGCCTGGGCCACCCAACTGCGGCTGCTTCAGCGACAATTGTTAGGCCAGATAGCCGCAGGTGTCGGCAAGGGCGTGGTCAAACGACTCAAGGTCCAAGGCCCGACGGCGCCGAGCTGGCGGCACGGTCACTTCCACGTCCCCGGCCGCGGTCCACGGGACACCTACGGTTGATTTTCGCGGGTCGAGATCGCCTGTCTGGCGTCGGGACTCGTGGTCGTTCACATCCGACGCTCTGCGAACCAGCCAGGGGTGTCCTTGACCCGGTTCTGGGCGACCGCACCGGTAGTATGTACGAGGGTGCGGGTGACGAGGGGCCGCGCACCGTCCGGGAGTCGATTTCTTAATGCACGAGGAGACACCGAACACGTGGCAGCGAACAAGCAGGAAAACTCGTACGGTGCCGGATCGATCGGTGTTCTCAAGGGGCTCGAAGCGGTCCGCCTGCGTCCCGGCATGTACATCGGCTCGACCGGTGAGCGCGGCCTGCACCACCTGATCTGGGAAGTCGTCGACAACTCGGTCGACGAGGCGATGGCGGGCCACGCGACCAAGGTCGAGGTCACCCTGCTCGCCGACGGCGGCGTGCGCGTCGTCGACGACGGCCGCGGCATCCCCGTCGAGGAGCACCCCGAGGAGAAGCGGTCGGCGCTGGAAGTCGTCATGACCGTGCTGCACGCGGGCGGCAAGTTCGACAGCGACAGCTACGCGGTCTCCGGCGGCCTGCACGGCGTCGGCATCTCGGTGGTCAACGCGCTGTCGACGGCACTCGAGGCCGAGATCAAGCGCGACGGCCACACCTGGAACCAGCGCTACGAGGACTCCAAGCCCGTCACCCCGGTCCAGCAGGGCGCGGCCACGCGCGAGACCGGCACGACGATCACCTTCTGGGCCGACCCGACGATCTTCGAGACCGTCGAGTACAACGCCGAGACCGTCGCCCGCCGCCTGCAGGAGATGGCGTTCCTCAACAAGGGCCTGACGATCGTCCTGCGCGACGAGCGCGTCTCCGACGAGGAGACCGAGGAGGACGCCAGCGGCCTGGCGGCCAGGGTCAAAGAACGCACCTATCACTACCCGGGCGGCCTTGAGGACTTCGTCAAGCACATCAACCACGCGCGCGAGCCGATCCACAAGAGCGTCATCGCCTTCGAGGCCAAGGGCAAGGGCATCGAGGTCGAGGTCGCGATGCAGTGGAACACCGGCTACAGCGAGTCGGTCTACACCTTCGCCAACACGATCAACACTCCCGAGGGCGGCACCCACGAGGAGGGCTTCCGCGCCGCGCTGACCCGGGTGGTCAACGTCTACGCGCGCGACAAGAAGCTGCTCAAGGAGAAGGACGCCAACCTCAGCGGCGAGGACGTGCGCGAGGGCCTGGCCGCGATCGTGTCGATCAAGCTGGCCGAGCCGCAGTTCGAGGGCCAGACCAAGCAGAAGCTCGGCAACACCGAGGCCAAGACCTTCGTGCAGCAGACCTGCAACGAGTGGCTGGCCGACTGGTTCGAGCGCAACCCGGCCGACGCGAAGACCATCGTCACCAAGTCGGTGTCCTCGGCGCAGGCCCGCATGGCCGCGCGCAAGGCCCGCGAGTTGGTCCGCCGCAAGGGCGCGCTCGACATCGGCGGTCTGCCCGGCAAGCTCAAGGACTGCCGCTCGACCAACCCCGAGGAGTGCGAGCTCTACATCGTCGAGGGCGACTCCGCGGGCGGCTCGGCCAAGGAAGGCCGCGAGTCCCGCTTCCAGGCCATCCTGCCGATTCGTGGCAAGATCATCAACGTGGAGAAGGCCCGGATCGACCGGGTGCTGAAGAACACCGAGGTGCAGAGCCTGATCACCGCGCTGGGCACCGGCATCCAGGAGGACTTCGACGTCTCCAAGCTGCGCTACCACAAGGTCGTGCTGATGGCCGACGCCGATGTCGACGGCAAGCACATCACCACGCTGCTGCTGACGCTGCTGTTCCGCTTCATGCGCGGCCTGATCGAGCACGGCCACGTGTACCTGTCGCAGCCGCCGCTCTACAAGATCAAGTGGCAGCGCACCGACCCGGAGTACGCCTACTCCGACCGCGAGCGCGACGGCCTGCTCGAAGCGGGTCTCGCCGCGGGCAAGAAAATCAACAAGGAAGACGGCATCCAGCGCTACAAGGGTCTCGGCGAGATGAACGCCGACGAACTGTGGGAGACCACAATGGACCCGGCGCACCGTCTGCTCCTCCAGGTCACTTTGGACGACGCGGCCACCGCCGACGAGTTGTTCAGCGTCCTGATGGGTGAAGACGTCGAAGCCCGACGCTCCTTCATCACCCGAAACGCCAAGGACGTGCGCTTCCTCGATGTGTAACCAGTCCACTATGTACACATCGGGCGCCAGCCAGGAAAGGACCATTGCATCGTGACTGAGACCCTGCCGCCGGCCGGCGACCGGATCGAGCCGGTCGACATCCAGCAGGAGATGCAAAGCTCCTACATCGATTACGCGATGAGCGTGATCGTCAGCCGCGCGCTCCCGGACGTGCGCGACGGCCTCAAGCCGGTGCACCGCCGCGTGCTGTACTCCATGTACGACACCGGTTTGCGCCCCGACCGCAGCTACGTCAAGTGCTCGCGCGTGGTCGGCGACGTCATGGGTAACTATCACCCCCACGGCGACTCGTCCATTTACGACACTCTGGTCCGCCTCGCCCAGCCGTGGTCGATGCGCTACCCGCTGGTCGACGGCCAGGGCAACTTCGGTTCCCCCGGCAACGATCCGGCCGCCGCGATGCGTTACTGCGTCGTAGCGGAGAGTAATGTCCGGCTCGCGGACGGCACCACGCGGCAGATCGGCGACATCGTCCCGAACGCCAAGCCGAACAGCGACAACCCGATCGACCTCAAGGTCCTGGACCAGCACGGCAACCCGGTCCACGCGTCCATGCTGTTCCACTCGGGCGACCACGAGACCCTCAAGGTCACCACCCGCGAGGGTTACGAGCTGACGGGGACCCGCAACCACCCGGTGCTGTGCCTGGTGAATGTGCTGGGTGTACCGACGCTGCTGTGGAAGCTGCTGGAGGAGATCGCGCCAGGCGACCGAGTCGTCATGCAGCGGATCGCGCAGGCGGAGGACACCTCCACCCTGGTTCGCGACTATGCGGCGGCGATTCTGGCAGGAGCGTTCGTCAGCGAAGGCTACGTCTCAGAGAACCGTGCTGGGTTCAACAATCTGGATGAGAGCTACTTCCGTTTCGTGCTCGATGCCTACGACGAAGTCGTCGGCGGCGCGCGGTACGTCTCGTCGAGGGTGATCGCTTCCGGGTCGCTGCTCCACGAGCTGGACATCCACAACCTGACCCATCTGCGCGCGTCAGTCCTCGCGGACATGATCGGCGTGCGCAGCGTGGACAAGCACGTTCCGGACTTCATCTGGCGCAGCGGGGTCACCTTGAAGCGGGCGTTCCTCAGCTCGCTGTTCACCGGAGACGGCTCCTGCTCGGCGCTTCCGCGTAACACCGTTCAGATCTCCTACTCGACGCGCAGCGCTCGCCTGGCGGGTGACGTCCAGCAACTCCTGCTGGAGTTCGGCGTCGTCAGCAAGCAGGTCAGCTACCCCGACGGCGAGTTCAAGGTGGTCATCACCAACCGCCGGGATGCCCGCCTTTTCGCCGTCAATGTCGGGTTCCTGCAGGCGAAGCAGGAGAAGCTGGTCGCGATCCTCGACGCCATCCCGGCCGACAGCAGGGCGATGTCGAGTGACCACGTCCCGTTCGTCGCCGACTTCATCCGTGCGAACGGCGCCACTCGGTGGACCGAGCGGGACTGGCTGCGGCGCAACAACGTAGACCGGATCGGCCGGTGGGAGACCCGCCGCGACGAGATTTCCGAGCGGATCACCAACACCGAGGTGCTCGACGTCGTTGAGCCGTTGGTGGACGGGCGCTTCTACTACGCCGAAGTGAAGTCGATCGTGGACGCCGGGGTGCGCCCCGTGTTCAGTCTGCGCGTCGACACTGACGACCACGCCTTCATCACCAACGGTTTCGTCAGCCACAACACCGAGGCCCGGCTCACGCCGCTGGCCATGGAGATGCTGCGCGACATCGGCGAGGACACCGTCGACTTCGTGCCGAACTACGACGGCAAGACCGAAGAGCCGGTCGTCGTCCCGTCGCGCATCCCGAACCTGCTTGTCAACGGCGGCAGCGGTATCGCCGTCGGCATGGCGACGAACATCCCGCCGCACAACCTGCGTGAGGTCGCGCAGGGTGTGTTCTGGGCGCTGGACAACCCGGAAGCGTCCGAGGACGAGACGCTCGCCGCGCTGCTGACCAGGATCAAGGGCCCGGACTTCCCGACCAACGCGCTCATCCTTGGCACGCAAGGCATCGAGGACGCCTACCGCACCGGCCGCGGCTCGATCCGCATGCGCGCGGTCGTCGAGGTCGAGGAGGACGCGCGCGGCCGCACGATCCTCGTCGTCACGGAGTTGCCCTACCAGGTCAACCCGGACAACCTGATCGAGAACATGGCGCAGCTCGTGCGCGACGGGAAGCTCACCGGCATCTCCGAGATCGCCGACGAGTCGAACAAGCGCAGCGGCCAGCGCATCGTCATCGGCCTCAAGCGCGACGCCGTGGCGAAGGTCGTGCTGAACAACCTCTACAAGCACACCCAGCTGCAGCACAATTTCGGCGTCAACATGCTCGCCCTGGTCGACGGCGTGCCGCGCACGCTGCGCCTCGACCAGATCATCCGGCACTACGTGAAGCACCAGGTCGAGGTCATCGTCCGGCGCACGAAGTACCGGCTGCGCAAGGCCGAGGAGCGCGCCCACATCCTGCGCGGCTACGCCAAGGCCCTCGACATGCTCGATGAGGTCATCGCGCTGATCCGCCGCTCGCCATCGGCCGACGAGGCCAAGAGCGGGCTGATCACGCTGCTCGACGTCGACGAGATCCAGGCCACCGCGATCCTCGAACTGCAGCTGCGCCGCCTCGCGGCCCTGGAGCGGCAGAAGATCCTCGACGAGCTGGCTGAGATCGAGCGCACCATCGCCGACCTCGAAGCCATCCTCGCCGACCCGGCCCGCCAGCGGCGGATCATCCGCGACGAGCTCTCCGAGATCGTCGACAAGCACGGCGACGACCGCCGCACCCGCATCCTGCCGTTCGACGGCGAGGTGTCGGTGGAGGACCTGATCGCCGTCGAGGACGTCGTCGTCACGATCACCCGCACCGGCTACGCGAAGCGCACCAAGACCGACCTGTACCGCGCGCAGAAACGCGGCGGCAAGGGCGTGCAGGGCGCGGCGCTCAAACAGGACGACATCGTGGCGCACTTCTTCGTGTGCTCCACCCACGACTGGATCCTGTTCTTCACCAACAAGGGCCGCGTCTACCGCGCGAAGGCCTACGAGCTGCCCGAGGCGAACCGCGCGGCGCGCGGCCAGCACGTGGCCAACCTGCTCGCCTTCCAGCCCGACGAGCAGATCGCCCAGGTCATCGAGATCAAGGACTACGAGGTCGCGCCGTACCTGGTGCTCGCGACCCGCGACGGCCTGGTCAAGAAGTCCAAGCTGAGCGACTTCGACAGCAACCGCGCGGGCGGCCTCATCGGCATCAACCTGCGCGAGGACGACGAACTCGTCGGCGCGGTCCTGTGCTCGGCCGACGACGACCTGCTGCTGGTGTCCGCGGGCGGCCAGTCCATCCGCTTCCACGCCAGCGACGAGGCACTGCGCCCGATGGGCCGGGCCACCTCCGGCGTCCTCGGTATGCGCTTCAACGCGGGCGACGAACTGCTGACGCTCGGCGTCGTGCGCGAGGACGTGTTCGTTTTGGTGGCCACCGACGGCGGGTACGCCAAGAGGACGCCGATCGAGGACTACTCGGTGCAGGGCCGCGGCGGCAAGGGCGTGCTGACCATCCAGCACGACTCGCGTCGTGGCAGGCTGGTCGGTGCGGTGATCGTCGACATCGACGACGAGCTGTACGCGATCACCTCGGCCGGTGGTGTGATCCGCACCACGGCGGCCGAGGTACGCAAGGCTGGCAGGCAGACCAAGGGCGTCCGTTTGATGAACCTGGGTGAAGGGACCACCCTGGTAGCCATCGCACGAAGCGCGGAGGACGTCGCCGACCCCGACGGGGCCGAGGACGACCAGACCGCGACGCCGACCGACCAAGAGTGAACGCGCAGACGTAGGGGATTCCGCTCGTGACACCACCCGACAAGCCGGAGAACACCGGACCGGAGCCGACCGACGCCGACGCGACGGTGGCGACGAGCCAACCCGAGACTGCCGAGGTGGCCGCCCCGGATCCCGACCAGAACGCCACGGCGGCGACGACCTCGGTCACCCCGCCGCCGTGGCAGCGCGTCACAGCCGACGAGGCCTACGGCGACACCACGGTCAACCTGCCCAAGGACGGCGACGTCACCCAGGCACTGCCCGTCAACGGCTTCGCCGAGACGACGCAGGCCACGGAACACCCGGTGGTGACGGGAACCGCGGCGTCGCGGCTGTTCGGGAACCTGGAGCCCGAGTCGCCCGCCCGCACCGCGGTCCACCTTGACCCGCCAGCGAGCGTGCGCACCACCCCGCCGCCCAGCGCCCTGCGCAGGCCCGGCCGCGGCCCGCGGCGGGCGAACCTGCAGATCAAGCGCTTCGACCCGTGGTCGGTGCTGAAACTGTCCCTGGTTCTGGGGGTCGCCCTGTTCTTCGTGTGGCTGGTCGCAGTCGGCGCCCTCTACGCGGTACTCGACGGCATGGGCGTCTGGGACAAGCTCAACGGCATCTCCAGCGAACTCCTCAACGCCAACGCCGAGGGCGGCTCCGGCGGCCCACTGATCAGCGCGGGCCGGGTGTTCGGCATCGCCGCGATCATCGGCGCGATCAACATCGTGCTGTTCAGCGCCCTGGCGACCGTCGGCGCGTTCATCTACAACGTGTCCGCGGATCTGGCCGGTGGCCTCGAGGTCACGCTGGCGGAACGCGAGTAGGGATACCGATTTGGGCGGGCTGAGAGGGGTGTTGTAACCTTCTCAACGTTCCCAGGGCCTGTGGCTCAGGCGGTTAGAGCACTTCACTGATAATGAAGGGGTCGGAGGTTCAAGTCCTCCCAGGCCCACCCTTGGAACCCAGGCCCGGTACGCATCGCGTACCGGGCCTGAGTCTTATTCGCCGGTGAGTTCGGCCAGTTGCTCAGCGGCGGTGCGGTTGCCACCGTCCGCGAGCCGACGGAGTTCGGCCAAGTCCTCGCGCTCGGTGGCCACCTCGATGAGCTGGTCGGCGGCGTCGGAGTAGCCCGCGTCCGCGAGCCTGCGCAACTCCGCCATGTCACCCAGTTCACCAGCGAGCTCGATCAACTCGTCGACCGCGTCACGGTCGCCAGCGGCCTCCCTGGCCCGCAGGGCCGCCATGTCGGAATCACTCATGCGGGGCCACCTCTCCTGGTCAACCCCACTGTACGAGCGCACAGGGCGAACGAAGGTCAACCCGCCGTCTGTGGCAGACTGATGAGGCGTAGGTAAACCCGATGTGCCTAAGGAGGCATAGGACGTGAAGAAGCTTCTCGCGCTCGCCGCTATCGCTGGTGGCGTCCTCCTGGTCGTGCGTCGCAAGAGCTCGGCCAAGGCCGAAGCCGACCTGTGGCGCGAAGCCACCACGCCCGCCGCCAACAACGGCGCCAAGAAGGCCTGACAGCTTCCCGGCGCGGACAAGTTCCGCGACGGTTCGGGGACGTAGCTCAATTGGCAGAGCACTGCCTTTGCAAGGCAGGGGTTAGGGGTTCGATTCCCCTCGTCTCCACGGACTCGGGCGACCCGTGTCTGCGGAATGCGCAGACCTGGTCGTCCGTCCTTGTTCTGGGGGGCGACCCCCCAGACCCCCACGGTGCGAGCGGTGGCCATTCCGGCCGTGCCCGGTGTCCGTAGGCGGAACCTGCCGCGACCCCGGGGCCTTCTCTCTTTCCTTGCGTTCTTCCCATCTTGCTCTCCTTGCTCTCCCTAGCTTTGCTCGGTGGGGCGGATGTTCCACGTGGAACATGGCGGGTGTGGTCGGGTGGTGACTGTCTGGTTGACTGGCGCGGCTATGAAACGACTTGGGATCTTTGTGGCTGGGCTTTTGGTGCTCAGTGGGTGCACGGTTAAGGCTGTGCCGTCGTCGACCACGCCCGATCAGACGGTGGGTGGGGTTAGTTCGGTGCCGTCGCCGGTTAGTACGGCTGTGGTGGCCCCGGCTGTGCCGGAGGCGGTGGCGGATGGGCCGTGTCCGTACCTCGAGAGTGGCGACGTGGCTGAGGCCAACGGGCAGCGGGTCACGAAGGTGCGGATCTCGGCGGACAAGCCGCATCCGGCGTGTTTCTTCTACCGGCCCGACGGCAGTGTGCAGTTGACCGTGCGGATCTACGCAGGGGAGCCCGCGGTGGCCAAGGCGATCGTCGACGAGGCCGCACCCGTGGCGACGTCCGATCCGGCCAAGTCACCCCAGGGGTGGAAGGGCGGGTCCCTTTCGGGTGAAAAGGGGGCCGTCTACGCCGTGGCAAAGGAAGGGACCGCCGTGGTGGTCACGACCAACCAGGCGCAGACCATCAAGGCTCGGCGGATCGTTGAGGCCGTGGTCGGGAAGCTGGGGCTCTAGAACACGCGAAAAGGGGTGGCCCGGAGGCCACCCCTTTCGGCGAACTGACTAGTTCTTCTCGGTGCTGATCGGCTCGACCGGCTTGGTCTGGCCGTTGCGCTCGGCCGATTCCGCCTTCTCCGCGGGACGCGGGGCGGGGACCGGCTCGGGCTTCGGGGTCACCGGCGCGGGTGTGCTCTCCTGGGTGCGGTTGCGCAGCACCACGGCCGCCGCGGCGCCAGCCGCGGCGAGCAGGATCAGCAGGGGCCACTTGCGGCGGCCTCGGCCTTCCTTCGCCGATTCCTTCGCCGCTGCCTTGGCGGCCTTGATCTGGTCGCGCAGCTCGCTCTTGTATGCCTTTACCTGCGGCTTCAGGTCCTTCTTCAGCTGCTTGGCGTTGGCGACGACCGGCTTGGAAATCAGCTCCGCGCGGGCTTCGGCCAGGCCCTTGCCCGCCTTCTTCGCCGCCTTCGCCAACTGCTTGCGGGCGCGGCGGGTCGTCTCGGCCATCTCGTCGCGCGCGACGTGAGCCGACTCGGTGAGCGCCTCGGCCACCTGGTGCGGCGCGACGCCCTTCGCGGCCAGCTTCTGTTCGGCGGCCTGGGCCGCCTCACCGGCGCGGGCGGCACCCTGGCGCACCGCGCGCCAGCCGGTGCCGACGGCCTTACCCACCGTCTCTCCGGCCCGGGTCATGGTCTTCACCTCGTTCGTCAATGGACTCGTCCGACTACTCAATCCTGCCCCTTCCCGACAGATCCCGCCGAAGATGGCACGATGGGGCGGTGGCAGACAGCAACGCATCCCTCGTTGGGACGAAGGTCAAGGCCATCCTGCACACCTCGCAGGGTGACATCCGGTTGACGCTTTTCCCCGACCACGCACCCAAGACGGTGGCCAACTTCGTTGGCCTCGCCGAAGGCACCAAGGACTACACCCAGAAGAACGCCCAGGGCGGGGCCAGCGGCCCCTTCTACGACGGGTCGATCTTCCACCGGGTGATCGACGGCTTCATGCTCCAGGGCGGTGACCCGACCGGCACCGGCCGCGGCGGCCCCGGCTACGAGTTCGCCGACGAGTTCCACCCGGAGCTGCAGTTCAACAAGCCCTACCTGCTGGCCATGGCCAACGCGGGGGCCAACACGAACGGCTCGCAGTTCTTCATCACGGTGGGCCCGACGACCTGGCTGAACTTCAAGCACACCATCTTCGGCGAGGTCGCCGACCAGGACTCGCGCACGGTCGTCGACACGATCGGCCACCTCGCGACCGGGCCGAACGACAAGCCGCTGACCGACGTCGTCATCGAAAAGGTCACCATCGAGCGCGAGGGCTGAGTGTCCACGCCGCAAGAACCGATCGGCACGCAGGCGGGCCTGCCCGCCTGCGTGCGCCATCCTGGCCGACCGACCGGGCTGCGCTGCACCCGATGCGACCGGCCTGCCTGCCCGGAGTGCCTGGTCGAGGCCGCGGTTGGCTTCCAGTGCGTCGACTGCGTGCGCCAAGGCACGCGCGAGGTGCGCCGCCCGACGACGGTCGCGGGCGCCGAGGTGTCCGACAAGGTCGTGCTGGTGCCCGCGCTCATCGCGGTCAACGTCGCGATGTTCGTCATCACCGTCGCGCTCGCCCAGGACCTGTTCAACAACGAACGCTCCGACTTCTTCCAGGCGCTCGTCTCCTACATCCCCTCGACCGCCGACGGCCAGTGGTGGCGGCCCATCACCAGCGGGTTCCTGCACTACGGCCCGGTGCACCTGTTGCTCAACATGGTGTCGCTGTGGTTCCTGCGCGACATCGAGCTGCTGCTCGGCCGGGCCAGGTTCGCGATCCTGTACTTCCTGTCGATGCTCGGCGGCGACGCGGCGGGCTACCTGTTCGACGACCTCGGCACCCGCAGCGCGGGCGCGTCCGGCGCGGTCTACGGGCTGTTGGGCGCGCTGCTCGTCGCGGTCATCCGACTCAAGCGCGACCGGCACACGCTGATGGTCGTGCTCGGCATCCTTGCCATCAACATCGCCTTCAGCCTGCGGGTCCCGAACATCTCGCTGTCGGCCCACCTCGGCGGCCTCGCGGTCGGGCTGATCGTGACGGCGGCGCTGATCTACGCCCCCGCCGCGCGCCGGACGCTGTGGCAGGGCGTGGTGATCGGTGTGATCGTCGTGGCGCTGGCCGCGATCTTCGTGACCAGGACGGTGCAGGTCAACGAAGAGGTCTTCTGCACGAACGCGACGAAGCTGGACTGCTACTTCAAGGTCTAGGTGCGCAGCTTGACCAGGGCGTCGGCCACATCCCGCGGGTCGACGCCCAGGTCGAGCATGCCGAGCACCACCAGGTCGGGGTTCTCGGCGTTCTCCGCGTCGATCTCAAGGGCGACACTCTCGCGGCCGAACCGGCGCGTGTGGGTCACCCGGACGTTGACCTCCGCCCACGTCCAGCGGCGCGTGCTCCCCAGACCGCGAACGGTCACGCCCGTGTTGTCCGCGGCGAGCCGCGGGCGGGCCACGGTGCCGAACAAAGCCGCCAAACCCAAGGTCAGGGCCGCGATACCCAGCAGGATCGCGCCCCGGACGTCGTCCAGCAGCACAGCGGTGAACGTGGCCAACGCAGCCAGCCCCCAGGCCACGCCGACAGCGGCGGGCTTGGGGGCCCAGGTCATGACCTCATCGTTAAGCACAGTTATCCACAGTAGTTATCCACACTGGGGATGACTTACATCCATGTGGTTCAGTCCTGTGGGCTGAATGGATGTATCGCCCGGAACACGACCAGGTGACGAGGTGCGACTCAGCGTGCGTGGTCAGCGCCACCGCATCGTCATCAGCAGGCCCGCGATCATCAGGGCGAAGCCGATGGCGAAGTTCCAGTTGCCGAGGTCGGCCATGAAGCCGATCTTCGGGCCCGCGATGTAGTTGACGACCAGCCACGCGAGGCCGATCAGCATCACGCCGAGCATCACCGCGACGTAAATGGGGTGGGACGGTCCGGCCGACTTGACCTTAACCGGCGTGCGGCGATCGGCCGGCGCGGTGTAGACGTCCTTCTTGCGGACCTTGGACTTGGGCATGCTGTCCTCGCCTGACGTGGAGCGTTGGGTGCGGTGGCCGGCATGGGCGCAACCCCCGCCGGTGCAACACGTTAACGTAGCTGAGCACGTCGCCGAATCACCAGTCGCCAACGATCTGAACTTCGGCTGCTCGACAGCGTTCGCCAGTTACGCGGAAGGAGCCGTCGTGAGCACGGTCGACACAGGCGGCCGACCTGTGGAATCCCCAGGTCAGAGCCCCAACCCAGGTGATTCCGACCGGGTTCGGGCGGTTGTGCGCGGGCTCGGCGAGCTGCTCATCACCGCCGGACTCGTCGTCCTGCTTTTCGTGGTCTACGAGGTTTACGTCACCGACCTGATGTCCGCGGGCAAGCAGCGCGAGGCCACCGCCGCCCTCGAGAACACCTGGAACACCCCCGAGCAGGGTGAACAGGAGCGGGTCGAGCATTTCGACGGCCTGACCGAGGGCAAGGGCTTCGCGAAGATGTACGTCCCCGTGCTGGGGGCGGACTACTCGTTCACGATCCTCGAGGGCACGACGGAGAAGACCCTGGAGATCGGCCCCGGCCACTATCCGACCACGGCGTACCCAGGTCAGCCCGGCAATTTCGCCGTCGCCGGGCACCGGGTCGGCAAGGGCGCCCCGTTCAACGACATCGACCTGCTGAACTCGTGCGACGCGATCGTCGTCGAGACGCGGTTCAGCTGGTTCGTCTACCGGGTGCTGCCGAAGAAGGAAGAGGTCGGCGCCTGGTCGACCGGCAAGGCCGCCGACCCGCGCTGCGCGGGGGTCGCCCCGCTGGGCGCGCCGTACAACGAGGTCGTCGGCCAGGAGATCGTCAGCCCGAAGAACAGCGCGCCGATCGCGCCGATCCCGGGCATGCCGGGCGCGGAGACCAGCGTCGGCGAGCAGGTCACACTGATGACGCTGACGACGTGCCACCCCAGGTTCTCCGACCGCGAGCGGCTCATCGTGCACGCGGTCATGGTCAAGCAGTGGGCGAAGGACCCGGCGCACGCCGACGTGCGGCCGCCCGAGTTGAAGGAGACGGCCTGATGTACGGGTGGATCTGGCGGCACCTGCCCGGCCCGACCGCGGTGCGCGCGATCACCGCGCTGCTGCTGGTCGCGGGCGTCGTCGCGCTGTTGATGTTCATCGTGTTCCCGTGGCTGGAGCCGAAGCTGCCGTTCAACCAGGTCACGACCGAATAGCCGCCCGCCCGGCCAGCCCGATGGCCAGCACCCCGGCGCCGACCAGCACGGACACGATCGGCAGTGTCAGCGCGAGGACGACGCACCCGGTGAACCCGGCGACGTTGAGCCACCGCGGCCACCGTCGTTCGGTTGCGGGCTGCCGGAACGCGCTGGCGTTGGTCACGGCGTAGTAGACGAGCACCCCGAACGACGAGAACCCGACGACCCCGCGCAGGTCGACGAGCAGGACCAGGGCGATGACGGTCGCGCCGACGGCCAACTCGGCGCGGCGGGGCACGTGGAAGCGCTGGTCGACGGCGGCCAGCGGCGGCGGCAGGTCGCGGTTGCCCGCCATCGCCATGACCGTGCGGCCGATCCCGGTGATGAGGGCGAGCAGCGCGCCCAGGCTCGCGGCGGCGGCGCCGATCCGCACAGCGATGGTCAGGCCGGGGTAGCCCGCGACGGTCAGCAGGTCGGCCATAGGGACGCGCGACGACGCCAGGCGGTCCGAACCGAGCACCAGAAGGAGCGCCACCCCGACCGCGAGGTAGAGCGCCACGGCGCCGCCCAGCGCGGCCAGGATCGCCCGGGGGATCGTGCGGGCGGGATCACGCACCTCGCCGCTGAGCGTGGCGATCCGGGCGTACCCGGCGAAGGCGAAGAACAGCAGGCCCGCTGCCTGGAGCATGCCGAGCGGCCCGTGCGGGAACCATGGGCCCGCCGGCGCCGCCACACTGGGCGCGGCGAGCGCCACGGTGCCGACCAGGACCACGAGCACGACCGCGAGCAAGGCTTTCGTGAGCGCGGCGGTGCGGGTGATGCCGAAGCAGTTGACCGCGGTCAGCACCGCGACGGCCGCGACCGCCACCGGCCGCTCATAGCCCGGCGCGGCGTACGCGGCGAAGGTCAGCGCCATCGCCGCGCAGCTCGCGGTCTTGCCGACGACGAACCCCCAGCCCGCCAGGAACCCCCACCACGGCCCGAGCACCTCCCGGCCGAACAGGTAGGTGCCGCCGGACGCGGGGTAGGTGGCGGCGAGCTGCGCGGACGCCGTGGCGTTGCAGTAGGCCACGAAACCGGCGATGACCAGGGCGATCAGCACCCCGTTGCCCGCGCTCGCCGCCGCGGGGGCGAACACGGCGAACACGCCGGCGCCCAGCATCGAGCCCAGCCCGATGGCCGTCGCGTCCACTGTCCCCAACCGCCGCGCCACAGTCGTCACACGGCGAATGCTGTCACCTCTCGGTTAACCGCAGGGCGAGCCGGGGGCAGAGCTTGACGGCTCGCTCGTGGGCCGTTATTTCCCGGTCGTCCATGACCAGGGCAAACCGGTAAATTGGCCGCCATGCGCGTTCTGGTGGTCGACAACTACGACAGCTTCGTCTACAACCTGGTCCAGTACCTGGCCCAGCTCGGCGCCGACTGCGAGGTCTGGCGCAACGACGCGGCCGAGCTGTCCGCGCCCGACGCGCTGCGTGGATTCGACGCGGTGCTGGTCAGCCCGGGTCCGAGCACCCCGGAGCGCGCCGGCCTGAGCATCGACGTGGTCAAGCGCTGCGCCGACGCGCGGCTGCCCGTGCTCGGCGTGTGCCTCGGCCACCAGGCCATCGGCGTGGCGTGGGGCGCCACCGTCGACCGCGCCCCCGAACTGCTGCACGGCAAGACCAGCCAGGTCACCCACACCGGCCAGGGCGTGCTCGCCGGGCTGCCCAACCCGTTCACCGCGACCCGCTACCACTCGCTGACCGTGCTCCCCGAGACCATCCCCGCCGAGTTCGAGGTCACCGGCCGCACCGACACCGGCATCGTGATGGCCATGCGCCACCGCGAGCTGCCGGTCGAAGGCGTGCAGTTCCACCCCGAGTCCGTGCTCACCGACGGCGGCCACCGGATGCTCGCCAACTGGCTGGCCACCGCGGGCTTCGAGGTTCCCGAGCAGCGCGTGGCGGAGTTGGAACGCGGTATGCGCGAGCTCACCCAGGCACTGGCGTAAACGCGAATCGGCCCTCCCGGAACGTTCCGGGAGGGCCGATCTCACTGACAGCTACGGCTGCGTCGGAATCGTGACCCCGGGCTTGCGGCCGACCACGACGTTGACCGTCTGGTCCTTGTCGAGCTTCTGGCCGAAGTTCGGCTGCTGGTCGATGATCTTGCCGACCTTGTCCGGGTCGTTGGTCATCACTTCCTGGGTGTTGATCTGGCCGGTCCAGCCCAGCGCCTTGAGCGCCTTGTCGGCCTCGGTCGGCGACATGCCCTCCAGGTCCGGCATGTCCAGCTCGATCTTGTCGCCGTTGGAGACCTCAAGGGTGATCGTCGACCCCACCTTGAGCTTGCCGCTCTTCGGCGACTGGTTGACCACCTTGTTCACCGGCTGCTCGGACGAGACGTCGCGGCGCTGCGGCTTGAAGCCGAGGTTGGTCAGGTTGCTCGCGGCGGTGTCGTAGTCCTGACCCACGAGGTTCGGCACCTCGACGGTGTCCGGCCCCTTGCCGATGGTGAGCTTGACCTGCGTGCCCACGGTGACGCTCTGGCCACCGGCCGGGCTCTGGTCGATGACCTTGCCGATCTCCTCCGGCTTCTCGGTCACCTGTTCCTCGACCGCGGGCGCGAGCTGCAGGTTGACCTTCGCCAGTTCGGCGGCCGCCTCGTCCTTGGTCTTGCCCGTGAGGTCGGGCACCGGGATCTTGCTGGGCGACGCGCCGACCTTGATGGTGACCTGGTCGTTCTTCTTGACCGACGTGCCTGGCACCGGGTTGGTCTCGATGACCTTGCCGATGCGGTCCGGCCCACACCCCGGCGTGCCGTCGGCGGCGGCCTGGCACGGCACGGTCTCGCGGACGACCCGCAGGCCCTTCTCGCTGAGGGTCTGCGTCGCCTGCGCCTCGAGCTGGCCCGTCACGTCGGGCAGGGTGAACGTCTCGCCGCCCGCGGGTGCCTTGTCCTTGTCCGACATCAACCAGAAGATGACGCCCGCGAGCGCCGCGACGAGCAGGCCGACGAGGACTATCGTCCACGTCTTGCGCTGCTTGCGCCTGCGCTCTTCCTCCTCGTCGCCGAACCGGTCGTAGTCGTCGTAGTCGTCCGACAGCGCCTCCGGCCGGTGCCTGCCGCGCATCTCCGGCTGACGGCTCGCGCCGAGCACCGCGGTGCGGTCCTCGTCGGTCATCACCATCGGGGCGGCGGGCCGCTGGCCCGACAGCACGCGGACGATGTCGGTGCGCATCTCGGCGGCCGACTGGTAGCGGTTGGCCGCGCCCTTCGACATCGCCTTCAGCACGATCGCGTCGAGCTGCGGGCTGACCCGCGGGTTCAGCGCCGACGGCGGCTTCGGGTCCTCGCGGACGTGCTGGTAGGCCACCGCGACCGGCGAGTCGCCGGTGAACGGGGGCTCGCCGGTGAGCAGCTCGAACAGCACGCAGCCCGCGGCGTAGACGTCGGACCGGGCGTCGACGGCCTCGCCGCGCGCCTGCTCCGGCGAGAGGTACTGGGCGGTGCCGATGACCGCGGCGGTCTGGGTGACCGCGACCTGGCCGTCGGCCACCGCGCGGGCGATGCCGAAGTCCATCACCTTGACCGCGCCGGTCTTGGTGATCATGACGTTGGCGGGCTTGACGTCGCGGTGCACGATGCCGTGCCGGTGGCTGAAGTCCAGCGCCGCGCAGACGTCGGCCATGATCTCCATCGCGCGCTGACCGGAGAGCGGGCCCTCGGTCTTGACGATGTCGCGCAGCGTGCGGCCGTCGACGTACTCCATGACGATGTAGGGCAGGGGACCGGTGTCGGTCCGCGTCTCGCCGGTGTCGTACACGGCCACGATGGCGGGGTGGTTCAGCGCCGCGGCGTTCTGCGCCTCGCGGCGGAACCGCTCCTGGAACTGCGGGTCCCTGGCCAGGTCCGCGCGCAGCACCTTCACGGCGACCTCGCGGCTCAGTCGGACGTCCCGGCCGCGGTGGACCTCGGACATGCCGCCGTACCCGAGAGTCTCGCCGATCTCGTAGCGGTTGGAGAGCAGTCGCGGTGGTGTCATCGGTGCGTCGTCCCGCTCCTAGTCAATTCCTGTCCCATCATGCCTGCTGCCCGCCCTCTGGCTTCCATACTGCTCATGTCGGCGGTCCTTGCTGCGGTCGGCACACGATTGTGATGTGGTCGCCACGCTTGAGCTTGCCGATCGGGGTGACGCTCGTCACCGCGCACGCGGATGCGTCATCCGGAGCGACATCCGTGTCGGTCACCACGGTGGTCCGCAGCCCCAAGTCGACCTCGAGCTCCATGGCGACTTCGGCGGCGGGCCTACGGAGGTACCGCGTAGGGATGATCGTCACCATCTCACCTTCGGCGGTGCCGTCGGAGGGTTTCGTCGGTTTCTGGGTGGGACCTGTACCCGGTTGGCCGCCGGGCAGAGTGTCCTCCGGCTCCGAAGCGCGGGTCGATGTGGCGCCGGTCTCACCGGCGGGCCCGTTCGGACTGTCCGATCGGAAGATCGCGGGCAGCGCGAAGGCCAGCGCCACGATGAGCGCGATGGTCAGCAGCGCGATGGTGATCCACAGCCCGGTCCGGCTCTCCCGCAGCGGCGGGCGCGGCGGGATGCGCATGGGGAACGCGCCGGAGCCCGGGCTCGGCGGCGGCACCGGCAGCATCCCGGGGTGGGTGTTCGGGCCGACCTGACCGCGCGCGGCGGCCATGGCGACACCGGACGGCGCGGGCAGCGGGTGTCCGGCCCGGACGGCGGCCACGGCCGCGGCGAACTCGCCGCCGCTGGCGTAGCGCTGCCGCGGGTCCTTGACCAAAGTGGCCTCGATGACCGCGCGGGCACCCGGCGGCACGTCCGGCGGCAGCGGCGGCGGGAGGTCGCGGATGTGCATCATCGCGACGGTCACCGCGTTCTCCGACAGGAACGGCCTGCGCCCGGTGAGGCACTCGTAGCCGACGACGGCCAGCGAGTAGACGTCGCTGGCGGGCTCCGCCTCGTGGCCGAGCGCCTGCTCCGGGGCGATGTAGTGGGCGGTGCCCATGACCATGCCGGACCGGGTGACGGGGGCGGCGTCGGCGGCCTTGGCGATGCCGAAGTCGGTCAGCTTCACCACGCCGGTCGGGGTGATGAGGATGTTGCCCGGCTTCACGTCCCGGTGGACGTAGCCGCGCTCGTGCGCGGCCTGCAGCGCCTGGCCCGCCTGCTCCAGGATGTCGAGGGTGCGCTCGGCGCTGATCCGGCCCTCCTTGGCCAGGATCGCCGCGAGCGGGTCGCCCTCGACCAGCTCCATCACCAGGTACGCGGTGTCCTGCGGGCCGTCGACGATCGCGGCGGTCTCGCCGTAGTCGTGCACGGCGGCGATGCCGGGGTGGTTGATCGAGGCGGTCGTGCGCGCCTCGGTGCGGAAGCGGTGCAGGAACTCGGCGTCGCCGCTCAGCTCCGGCTTGAGCACCTTGACCGCCACCTTGCGGTCGAGCCGGGTGTCGGCGGCCTCCCAGACCTCGCCCATGCCGCCGACCGCGATCCGGCTGCTGAGCCGGTAGCGGTCGGCGAGGAGCAGGCCCGAGGTGAGCATGATCAGCTACCTCCGGCGAGGAAGGCGTTGATCGTGGCGCGGCCGATGGTGGCCGACAGCTTGCCGCCGGTCGCGGCGACGTCGCGGCTCTCCACGACGACGGCGACGGCGATCTTCGGGTCGTCGGCGGGCGCGAACGCGACGTACCAGGCGAACGGCGGGGTGTTCTTCGGGTCGTTGCCCGTCTCGGCGGTGCCGGTCTTGGAGGCGATGGTGAGGCCGCTGGTCTTGCCGTCGCCGCCGGTCTTGGCCTCCGACTGGATCATCATGTCGCGCAGCTGGTCGGCGGTGGAGCGCGACATCGGCCTGCTCAGGCTGTCCTCGTCGAAGCTGGAGATCTCCGACAGGTCGGGCGCCAGGATCGTCTTGACCAGCTGCGGCTTCATCCGCTCGCCGCCGTTGGCGATGGCGGCGACGATCTCGGCGTTCTGCAGCGGGGTCAGTCGCACGTCGCGCTGGCCGATGCCGCTCTGGTAGAGCGCGTTCTCGTCGGCCACGGTCAGGCAGCCGTTGTCGGCGCTCGGGCCGATGCACGACGGCACGACCGTCATCGGGACCTTCAGGTCGGCCTCGCCGATGCCGAGCTTGGCCGACATCGCGCTGAGCTTGCGGCCGCCGACGTCGTGGGCGAGCTGGGCGAACGCGGTGTTGCACGACAGCGCGAGCGCGGTCTCCATCGTGACCGTGCTCTGGCTGCCGTTGCAGAAGCCGCGGTTGTAGTTGCGCAGCTCCGAGCCACCGACGGTGATCTTGTCGGTCGCGGTGACCTGGTCGTCCTTGGTCTTGCCGTCCTCGATCGCGGTCGCGGCCACGACAAGCTTGAACGTCGAGCCCGGCGCGTAGGTCTCGGCGATCGCGCGGTTGAGCACCGGCTTGCGCGGGTCGTCGCGGTAGGCCAGCCACGCCTGTTCCTGGGTCTTGCCGTCGTGGGCGGCCAGCGGGTTCGGGTCGTACGACGGCGTCGAGACCATCGCCAGGATCTCGCCGGTCTTCGGGTTGAGCGCGACCACCGACCCGGCGAAGCCCTGCTTCTCCATCGCCGCGTACGCCGCTTCCTGCGTCGGCGGGGAGATGGTCAGCTCGATGTTGCCGCCGCGCGGGTCGCGGCCGGTGATCAGGTCGGAGAGCCTGCGCACGAACAGCCGGTCGTCGGAGCCGTTGAGGATCTCGTCCTCGGCCCGCTCCAGGCCGGAGGCGCCGTAGCGCTGCGAGTAGAAGCCGGTGACCGGGGCGTACATCGGGCCGTTGGTGTACTGGCGCAGGTAGCGCAGCCGGTCGTTGGTGGCCTGCACGGTCGCGAGGACCTTGTTGCCGCCCGCGAGGATCTTGCCGCGCTCGCGGGAGTACTCCTCCAGCAGCACCCGCTGGTTGCGCGGGTCCTTGCGGTAGTCGTCGGCCTTGATGATCTGGATGTAGGTCGCGTTGACGAGCAGCAGCACGACCATGGTGAGCATGGCCAGGCCGACGCGGCGGAGCGGAGTGTTCATGCGGGACGCTCCTGGTCGGGCCGCTGCACCATGACGGTGTGCGCCTCGGCGATCGGGGCCTGCGGCACCGGCCGCGGCCGCACCCCGGTCTGCGGCCTGCGCGCGGCGTCGGAGATGCGCAGCAGCAAGGCGACCAGGATGTAGTTGGCCAGCAGCGACGAGCCGCCGTAGGACAGGAACGGGGCGGTGAGGCCGGTCATCGGGATCAGCTTGGTGACCCCCCCGACGACCACGAAAACCTGCATGATCAGCAGGAACGACAGGCCGCCGCCGAGCAGCTTGCCGAAGGTGTCGCGCACCGCGAGCGCGCTGCGCATCCCGCGCAGGGCCAGCACGGTGTAGATCATCAGCAGCGCGGCCAGGCCGATGAAGCCGAGCTCCTCGCCGATGGCCGCGGGGATGAAGTCGGTGTTGGCCAACGGGACCAGGTCGGGCCGACCGGCGCCAAGGCCGGTGCCGCCGACCCCGCCGGTGCCGAGCCCGAACAGGCCCTGCGCGATCTGGTAGCCGCCGCCCGGGTCGTCGTAGGTGGCCAGCGGGTCGATCCAGTTCGCCACGCGCTGCTGCACGTGGCCGAAGAGCTGGTAGGCGACCAGGCAGCCCGCCACGAACAGCATCAGGCCGACGCCGACCCAGACACCGCGCTCGGTGGCGACGTAGAGCATCACCAGGATCGTGCCGAAGAACAGCAGCGATGTGCCGAGGTCCTTCTGGAACACCAACACGCCGACCGAGACGCCCCACGCGAACAGGATCGGCCCGAGGTCCCGCGCGCGCGGCAGGTCGACGCCGAGCACGCGGCGGCCCGCGGCCATGAACAGGTCGCGCTTGGAGACCAGGAAGCCCGCGAAGAACGTCAGCAGCAGGATCTTGGCGAACTCACCTGGCTGGATGGAGATGGGCCCGACGCGCAGCCAGATCTTCGCGCCGTTGATCGTCGGGGCGATGAAGCTCGGCAGGAACGCGGGCAGCGCCAGCAGGATCAGCCCGACCAGCCCAAAGGTGTAGCTGTACTTGGTGAGCTTGCGGTGGTCCTTGATCACGATGAGGACCGCGAGGAACAGCAGCAGCGAGATCGTCGTCCAGAGGATCTGCCGCGGCACATCGTTGTTGATCTCCCGGCCGAGCCGCAGCGCGCGCTCGGTCAGCGCCAGGTCGATCCGGTAGATCATCACCAGGCCCAGCCCGTTGAGCACCGCCACGCACGGCAGGATCAGCGGGTCGGCGTACGGGGCGAACTTGCGCACCGCGACGTGCGCGCCGCCGAACAGCGCGAGGAAGGCCAGGCCGTACCAGACGATCCGCAGCGTCAGCTGCTGTTCCTGGTTGGCCTCCACCAGCATGAGCGCCGCGGAGACGACGAACGCGGCGAACCCGAGCAACAGCAGCTCGGTACCGCGACGCGTCGGCGCCGCACCGTCGGGTCCGACGCTGCCTTGCCCGGCCGCCAGACCAACCGCGCCCTGGACCGGTGATCCCATCAGCCGCCGCCCTTGTCCTCAGCGCGCGGCTCGCGGCAATTCACCTTCGGCTGGGGCGTGACCTTGGACGTGGTGGTGGGCGTGGCGGTGTCGGTCGTCGTCGGCGGCGCCACGTTCGACGTCGCTTCCCCGGGGGTGGTGGTGACCGGGGCCTGCGGCGGCAGACCGGGCTCGGTGGTCGTGCTCGGCTGGGTCGACTCGTTCTGCTTGACCAGGTCGCCGCAGTCGGGCAGCCCGAACTTGCTGCGCAGCTCCCGGACGAACTCGCGGGCGCCGACGATGTTGTCGAAGGTGTTGCTGCCCGACCGGACCTCGTCCTTGCCGAACTGCTCCAGGTCGTCGACGTAGAACTTGTCGCACGTCGCCGCGGCGGCCGGGTCGCACGACCCTTCGCGCTGGCTGTTGAGCGACAGGCCGAGCACGCTGCCGCGCACGCCCTGGAAGATCGCGATCTCGCCGTTCTCGCCCTCGCCGACGAAGAACTGGTTGTTGACCCACAGCCGCGCGGCGATCGCGCCCGCCGCCAGCAGCAGCAGGACCAGCACCGACGCCACGGCGAGCCGCACCCGCTTGCGCCGCTTGATCCGCGGGTCCGGCGGCTCGGGGGCCACCTGCGGCTTGGGCGCCGGGCGCGGCGCGGTGATCGTGGCCGCGCGCGAGGCGGGCGAGTCCGGCGGCGGCATGTCGTCGGAGCCGTTGCCCGCCGCGCCGCCCACAATCGGATTGTTCTCGCCGTAGTCGACGTCGACCACGTCGGCGATGATCACCGTGACGTTGTCGGGCCCGCCGCCCTTGAGCGCGAGCTCGATCATCCGGTCGGCGCACGCCTGCGGGTCGGGGATCTCGATGGCCTCGGCCATGGTCTCGAAGCTGACCGGGCCGGACAGGCCGTCGGAGCACAGCAGGTACCGGTCGCCCGCGCGCGCCTCGCGCACCGTCAGGCTCGGCTCGACCTCGTGGCCGGTCAGCGCCTTGAGCAGCAGCGAGCGCTGCGGGTGGGTGGCGGCCTCGTCCTCGGTGATGCGGCCCTCGTCGATCAGCGACTGGACGAAGGTGTCGTCGTGGGTGATCTGGGTGAACTGGCCGTTGCGGCGCAGATAGACCCGTGAGTCTCCAACATGGACCATGCCGATCCGGTTGCCCGCGAACAGGATCGCGGACAGGGTGGTGCCCATGCCGTCGAGGTCGGGATCGCTGGAGACCAGCTCCGCGATGGCGCCGTTGCCCGCCAGCGTCGCCTCGCGCAGCTGGCCGAGCAGGTCCTCGCCGGGCTCGTCGTCGTCGAGCGGGGCGAGGGCGGCGATGACCACCTTGCTGGCCACCTCGCCCGCGACGTGGCCGCCCATGCCGTCGGCCAGGGAGAGCAGGCGCGGGCCCGCGTACACGGAGTCCTGGTTGTTGGAACGCACCAGGCCCCGGTCGCTGCGGGCCGCGTAACGAAGAACAAGGGTCATGAGCGCAGCTCGATCACCGTTTTGCCGATACGGATCGGGACACCCAAGGGCACCCGGAGGGGTGCGGTGACCTTAGCCCGGTCCAGGTACGTGCCATTCGTCGAGCCCAGATCTTCCACGTACCAGTCCGTCCCACGCATCGACAGCCGCGCGTGGCGGGTGGATGCGTAGTCGTCGTCGAGCACCAGCGTCGAGTCGTCGGCCCTGCCGATCATGATCGGCCTGCCGTCGAGCGAGATTCGGGTACCGGAGAGCGCGCCATGGGTCACCACGAGCTGCCGTGGCGCCTTGCCGCGCACCTTGCCCGCCGCGTTGCGCCGGAACCCCGGCACCGCGACCCGCAGCCCGGAGGCCGCGTACAGATCGGAGCGGACCACCCGAAGCGCGGCCAGCACGAACAACCAGAGCAGGGCGAGAAACCCTGCCCTGGTCAGTTGCATAACCAACTCTGGCACTTGTTGTGACCGCTCCCGACTCTGTCCCGCACGACCCTAGAAATGAGGACTGCCAGGGTTGTGCACCCTGGACAGTCCTCAGGACGTCCGGTCGACCTCGAACGTTGCTTGCTCCGATTAAGCCGGTCAGCCCTGCGTGCGGAACACCAGCGACGAGTGCCCGATCCTGACCACGTCACCGTCGGCGAGCTGCCAGGTCTGCACCGGCGTGCCGTTCACCGTAGTGCCGTTGGTCGACCCGAGGTCGGCGAGCGTGGCGCTCTGCCCGTCCCAGGTGATCTCGAGGTGACGGCGGGAGACCCCGGTGTCCGGCAGGCGGAAGTCCGCGTCCTGGCCGCGGCCCACCACGTTGCCGCCCTGCTTCAGGGCGTAGTTGCGGTTGGAGCCGTCGTCGAGCTGCAGGCTGGCCGACAGCGTCCGCGGGCCGGTCTGCACCGCGGGCGGGGCGTAGCCCTGCTGCCCGTACGGGTCCTGGCCGTAGCCCTGCTGCTGGCCGTAGCCCTGGTCGTAGCCGCCGCCCTGCTGGCCGTAGCCCTGCTGGCCGTACGGGTCCTGGCCGTAGCCCTGCTGCGGCTGCTGGCCGTAGCCCTGCTCGTAGCCGCCCGGCTGCTGGCCGTATCCCGGCTGCTGGCCGTACGGGTCCTGCTGGCCGTAACCCGGCTGCTGCTGGCCGTAGCCCTGGTCGTAGCCGCCGCCCTGCTGGCCGTAGCCCTGGTCGTAGCCACCACCTTGCGGCTGCTGGCCGTAGGCCTGCTGACCGTAGTTGGGATCGTTGCCGTACTGGCCCTGGCCGTACCCGTACTGCTGCTGTCCGTACGGGTCGCCCTCGGGCGGCTGGCCGTAGCCGGGAGGCTGGCTCATGGATCGGTCTCCTGCGTTGCGGGGTTGTGCCTGCTGTCTACCTGCCTGTTGGCCTGCACCGCCGACATGAGGCTTCACATCGGGGTCGACAGCTGAGCGGGTTCGGAACTGTCCGGTGTGCAGCGCGTCGGAGCGCTCCAGGGAGACTACGACGTCACCATAGGTGTCCCAACCGTGCTCGGCGAGATGTTCCGCCACACAGTCCGCCAGCAGCGTTTTCATGCGCTCTTCGTCGCCCGCGAAGTTCTGGTGGTCGGCCGGGCCCAGTTGCACTATGTAGTGATTGGGCGCCAGCAGTCTGCCACCAGCCAACTCGCGCACGTTGTCGTCGCCTTCGCGCTGCAGCGCCTGTGCCACTTCCTGGGGCACCACGTTGCCACCGAAGACACGCGCGAAGGTGTTGCCAACGACGTCCTCCAGCTTGCGGTTCAGCCGCTGTCCGATGCCCATGGTTCCTCCTTCCCGTGCGTGCTCCTGGGACGATCGTATCCGGGTGGGACCCGCAGGACACGGGTATGTGCGAACCCAGTTCTGACGCGTGCTAGGCTTCTCCACGTTCCGAGGGAGAGATCCCCCGGGATAGTCACTCGGGCGAGTGGCGGAATGGCAGACGCGCACGGTTCAGGTCCGTGTGTCCGAAAGGACGTGGGGGTTCAACTCCCCCCTCGCCCACGCGATAGACGGCGAGTGCTCGCAAAGAGCACTCGCCGTTTCGCGTTCAAGCCCTCTGGGGGGCGACCCCCCAGACCCCCACGGTGCGATCGGCGGCGGAACCAGCGTGGTTCGGCGGCTAGATCGTGAAGCGTGCGGTGCCCCATGCGCGGTCGCCGGGGGCGTTGAGTGCGGCCACCCGGTGTCCGTCGATGAAGTACTCGGCCGAGTGGACCAATCCCGAGTCGACGGCCTCCTGCCAAGCCTGGTGCGGGCCGACGCCCCACGGGTACCAGGGGATCAAGTCGTCCACGACGACGATCGCGCCCGGCTTGGCGATGGCGCGGGCGTTGGCGATGTCGGCCGCCGCCACCTCATAGGTGTGGCCGCCGTCGACGAAGACGAGGTCGAACCGGTCGTCGCGCGTGGTGGCGAAGTCGGGGACGGTGACCGTGGAGTCGCCGACAATCAGTTCGTGGCGGCCCGGGTAGTGGTTGTCCACGTATTCCTTGGCCAGCTCAACCGACCGCCGCCGGTCGAGTTCGAACGACACCACCGTGGCCTCCGGCGAGCTCTCCAGAAAGGCCAGCGCCGAGAAGCCGACGTTGAAGCCGATCTCGGCAACCCTCAGCGCGGCCGTGCTTTTCGCGAGTTCGCGCAGGTAGGTGGCCTCGGCGGCGCTCGCTCCGCCCTCGGTCAGCTGGCCGCCGCCCTCGCGGACGTAGCCGTAGACGTCCCACATGAGCGCTTCGATGCCGCTCACCATTTCCGCGGATTCATTGGTCATGGCGAAACGATACTGACTTCATTAAGCGGAAAACTACGGGTGTTTTCTATAAATGGCGGCCCCGATTCACTCGGTTTTTGACAAGCCGCATCGCCGCAGGTCGGGTGACCGGACGGACACTGTCGGTAGAGGCTGCCGCCGTCTGGCGGAGCGGTCACCCAGTCGGCGGCACAGTCGGGCCGAAGTCCGCTTACCGCCCGTCGACCGGTTAACGCCCGAGTCGGGCCGCCGGTCGCACGAGGCCCTTCACACTCTCTTAATCGCGTGTCTCTTCCTGGTACTCAAATCATGTACCAATCGACATCGCGTCGAATCCCCGCCAGTCGAGCGGTGAGCGGTAGCGGTGGAGGAGAAGGGCGGACGTTCGTGAGCGGCATTCCAGGGCGCATCGCGGTTACCGAGAACCTCACTGCGATGCCCGCGCAGCTGGCGCCGCCGGTCGAGCTGCCCGCCCCAGTCGACGATCTGGCCGCCGCCGCCCTGCGCACGCTGGGCTGGTCCGGCGCGATCCTGCCCGAGATGACGCTGCTGGGCCGCCGGGTCTGCCTGGTCGCCGAGCTGCGGCCGGACGTGCACGCCGAGCGCATCTGCCTCGGCCAGGAACCGGTCACCGACCGGGCAACCGTTGCCACGTGGGCGTTCCCCGAGCTGACCGGCCGGGTGCCCGAGCCTGCCGCGCGCATCGTCGGGGCCATCGCCGTCGCCCGGCACTGGCGCACCGGCCTGGCCAACGCCGTGCCGTTCCTGCGCTTCGGCGACGCGGCCATGGTGCTGCCCACCTCCGCCGTGCTCACCCACGACTACCTGGCCAAGTGCCTGCCCCGGGCGCGCGCCTACGGCGTGGGCGTGGTCAGCGCCGAGCCCAACGGCGAGGTCGACCTCGACCTGCCCGGCCGCGGCGAGCGCGCCTACCCGGAGACCGACGGGCTCTACCGCTGGGTCAGCGAGCTGGCCTACGACCAGATTCTGGAAAGCGTCGCCGTCTAACCGAGCACCCGCGCCAGATATGGGTTGACGAACCGCCGGTCGGGGTCCACTTCGGACTGAACGCGGCGGAAGTCGTCGAAGCGGGGGTAGCGCGCCCGCAGGGTCTCCGCGTCGAGCGTGTGCATCTTGCCCCAGTGGGGCCGCCCGCCGACCGCGCCGACGATCGACTCGAACAGGTCGAAGTACGCGCGGTAGGGCATTCCGGTGAACTGGTGGATCGCCAGATAGGCCGAATCCCGTTCGTACGCGGTGGAAAGCCAGATGTCGTCGGCCGCGGCGACGCGCACCTCCACCGGGAACATCACCGGGTCGGCCAGCTTCGGCACCTCGGTCCGCAGCTCGCCGAGCACGTCGGCCAGCGCGGCGCGGGGGATCGCGTACTCCGACTCGACGAACCGCACTTTTCGGCTCGTCACGAAGACCTTGTGCGACACGTCGCTGTACGAGCGCGCCGAGACCGCCGACGACGACAGCTTGTTCAACGGCCGCACCAGTTTCGGCACCGCGCGGCCGATCCGGCACAACGCGCCGAACACCGCGTTCTCCATGACCTCGTACTCAACGAACTGCTTCACCCGGCCGAGTGGCGCGGGCGTCGCCCCTTCGGGCAGCCGGTTGTTCGTCTTGGTCAACGCGTTGTGCCCGTAGGGAAACCAGTAGAACTCGAAGTGGTCGTTCGCCGCGCACCGCTCGTCGAGGGAGGCGAGGACGTCATCGATCGGCTCCGGCCTCTCCTCGGCGGCCAGTACGTACGACGGCACGGTCTGCAGGCTGACGGTGGTGATCACGCCGAGCGCGCCCAGCCCGACCCGGGCCGCGGCGAACAGCTCGGGCCGCTCGGTCGCCGAACACGACACCGTCGACCCGTCGGCCAGGACCAGCTCCAAGCCGGTGACCTGCGTCGAGATGCCGCCGAGGCGCGCGCCGGTGCCGTGGGTGCCGGTGGAGATCGCGCCCGAGATCGTCTGGGCGTCGATGTCGCCGAGGTTGGCCATCGCCAGGCCGAGCCGGTCGAGTTCGGCGTTGAGGGTGGCGAGGGTCGTGCCCGACCGGACGATGACCGCGCCGGTCTCGGTGTCGGCGGCCACGACACCGGTCCAGTTCCCCAGGTCGAGGGCCACATCGTGGGCCGCGGCGATCGCGGTGAACGAATGCCCGCTGCCCCGCGTACGCACGGTCAGCCCGCGCTCGGCCGCGCCGGTCACCGCCTTGCTGATCTCGGCGACGTCGCGCGGGGCGTGCACCTCGCGCGCGACGGCGGAGGCGGTGCCCGCCCAGTTGCGCCATGCGGTCTGGGGCATGCGGTGACCTCCCGGCCGGTTCGTCAGTTCAGGAAACGCTAAGTGAAACGTCTTCACATTTCAAGGTTCTGGCCGTACGGTTGTCTCGTGCCTGCCTCCGCGCGTTCCCGGCTCGACGCCGCCACCGACCACCTCGACCCCCCGGTCGCCGTGGTCGACCTGGCCGCCTTCGACCGCAACGCCGACGACCTCGTCCGCCGGGCCGCGGGCAGGCCCATCCGGATCGCGAGCAAGTCCGTGCGCTGCCGCTTCCTCCTGGAACGAGCGCTGCGCAAGCCGGGATTCGACGGCGTGATGAGCTACGCACTGCCCGAGGCGCTGTGGCTGGTGGACGCGTGGGCCGACACCGACCTCGCCGACACCGACATCCTCGTGGCCTACCCGACCACCGACCGCGCCGCGCTGCGCGCGCTGGCCGCCGACGAACGCGCCAGGCACCTCGTCTCGGTGATCGTCGACTCGGTCGAGCACCTCGACTTCATCGACGAGACGCTCGGCGCCGACCACCCAGACATCCGGGTCTGCCTCGAACTCGACGTGTCCTGGCGGCCGCTGGGTTCGCCCTCGGTCCACGTCGGCACCCGCCGCTCGCCGGTGTTCACCCCGGAACAGGCGGGCGACCTGGCGAACGCGGTGTGCGCCCGGCCCGGATTCCAGCTCGTCGGCGTGATGGCCTACGAGGGCCAGATCGCGGGCCTCGGCGACAACCCGGCGGGCAATCCGCTGCTGCGCGCCGCCCTGCGCTGGATGCAGCGCCGGTCGGGCCGCGAACTCGTCACGCGCCGGACCGCCGCGGTCCGCGCGGTCACCGACGTGCGGAAACTGGAGTTCGTCAACGGCGGCGGCACCGGCAGCATCGAGATCACCCGGGCCGACCCGTCGGTCACTGAGATCGCGGCAGGCTCCGGTCTGATCGGGCCGACCCTGTTCGACCACTACACCCAGTTCAGCCCGCGGCCCGCGGTGCTGTTCGCCGTCCCGGTCGTGCGCAAGCCCGCGCCGGACATCGCCACCCTGCTCGGCGGCGGCTACCTCGCGTCCGGCCCGGCCAACAGCTCCCGGCTCCCGCAGCCGTACCTGCCGGAGGGGCTCAAGCTCCTCGGCATGGAAGGCGCGGGCGAGGTGCAGACCCCGGTGACCGGCGCGGCCGCGCGCGGCCTGAACGTCGGCGACCGGGTGTGGATGCGGCACGCGAAGGCGGGCGAACTCGCCGAGCGGTTCACCGAGTACCACGTGCTCGACGGCGACAAGGTGACCCACGCGGTACCGACCTATCGCGGCGAGGACCGGAGCTTCGGCTAGTTCGGGAGCTTCTGGTTCGCCATGTAGTTGTGCACCACGGACTTCGCCTCGGCGATGACGACGTCCTCGGGGAACAGCTTGCGGCGGAACGCGAGGTTGAGGATCGAGTCGGCGATCTCGTTGGCCACCGCGATCGGCAGCCGGATCGTCTCGAACGGCACCCCGAACCGCTCGGCGATGAACGCGGCCATGCCGTCGGCGATCACCGTGTTGTTGTCGCGCTGGCCATCGATGAGCCGCTGGTCGACGACGTCGCCGAACCGGATCCGGCTGAAGCCGGGCACCTCGCGGTACATCTGCACGTAGATGTCGAAGATGGTGTCGGCGGCCTGGTCCCAGCTGTCCAGCGCGGCCTCGTCGAGCCTGCGGCTGATCTCGGCCATGAAGTAGTCGAGGTTGCGCTGGGTCAGCGCCTGCACGACGGCCCGCTTGTCGGGGAAGAATTGGTACAGCGACCCGACCGCGACCCCCGCCCGCTCGGCGATGAGCGTGGTGGTCACACCGTCGTATCCCAGCTCATCGATGAGCTGCGCGCACGACTCGAGCATCTTCTCCACGCGCTTGGCGCTGCGCTGCTGGACGGGCTGGCGGCGGAGCGGGGTTGGGCTGGCCACGGGATCTCCTCCTGGTCGCTCCCATATATCTTGCCCGTTCAACTACCAAAACCGGGCATCGAAGCGCCGCCTGTGCCACATCTGAGAACAAAATTCACAACCTACCCGGGGTTTGGTCTACTGGTGAACGGCCTGCGGGCAGATTTGTCCGCTGGAACACTGTTTCTGTTCGCCTGGACAGCCCGGAGGTTCTTGTGGACCGACGCTCAGCCCTCGCCGCGGCCGCGCTCGCCGTGTCGATCGTCCTCACCCCGATCCCGGCGACGGCGGCCCCGCCCGACGGCTACGCGGTCGGGCGGCGGGACGTGGTGCTGGTCGACTCGACCCGGCCGACCGCCCCGGATCCGCGTGGCGTGCCCGGGAAACCGGACCGCACCATCCCCGTCCGGCTGCTTTACCCGGCGGTTGGCGCACCGGACGGACCGATCACCGATCGGCCGAGATCCGCGCCGGGGGTGTTCCCGCTGGTGGTGTTCTCGCACGGGCTGACCGCGACAGGCCCCGCGTACGAACAGTTGGTGGCGGTCATGGTTCGGGCCGGTTACGTCGTCGCGTTGCCGACCTTCCCGCTGACGAGCGGACCCGGCGCCGGATTCGAGGACTACGTCAACCAGCCCGCGGACGTCAGCTTCGTCATCGACTCGGTGCTGGCCATGGCGCGCGACCGCCACGACCCCCTTTTCCACCACGTGAACCCGTTCCGCATCGCCGCGGCGGGCCACTCGCTCGGCGCGATGACGACGGTCGGCGTGACCTATCACGAGGCGGTTCGCGATCACCGGATCGATGCCGCGATCGCCTTCGCGGGCGCCGAACTTCCCTTCCCCGGCGGCGACTACCTGCCCCGCGGCCGGACCCCGCTGCACTTGGTCCACGGCGCGCTCGACGCGACGGTGCCCGTCGGGGCGAGCGATTCGTTGTACGCCAACGCGACCGGGCCGACGACGTATCTGCGGCTACACAACGCGGGGCATATCGATTTGTTCTTCCCGCCAACGGGTGAACTCACCATCGGCAGCGCGGTCGCGTTCCTGGACGCGTACATGAAGCACAGGACCCGAGACCTGCGGGACTTCCCGAAGCTGGTCGCGGACTCCGGCCTGGGCACCTGGCAGCAGAAGTAATCAGTCAACCGGACCACCGCGCCAGCCGCCGCCTTAGGGGAACGAGAGGCAACGCGACCACGGTGCGCACCCTGCGGGACGTTCCAACGGTCGCAACCAAACGTAAGAATTTGGGGAGCCGGGATGGTGCCGGGGACCGGTGCTGGTCGGGGGAGGGAGTACAGCAGCACCGGTCCCCGGGTCTGGGGGCGCCTACCTGGCGCCTGCGTGGACCCGGCGCGAACGCAGCGCCGACGGGTCCAGAGCGTGGCGGGCGTTGGTCGGCTGCGGTGCGAGACCGCCCGCGACCAGGTGTTCGTACGCCGCGCGCCACACCGAGCACGGCGCCTTCTGCTGGCGCCAGCGGGAGGAGCAGACCGGGCAGTTGCCGCGGTCGTCCGGCTCGTGCGCGGCCAGCATGGAGCGCCAGCCCTCGGTCAGCCGGGGCAGCTCCGACCGCGCGACGGACAGCAGAGACGGTGCATCGGCCCGCGTGGCCAGCTCGGAGAGCATGTCGAGCCGCTCCCAGACCGCACTGCGCAGAACCTGGCCGAGTATCTCGTCCACCTCAACGTCACCGTGACCTTTCCGCCTGCTCGGCGGCTTCTCTGAGCGCGATCCGCAACTGGCCGAGCTGGCCCGCTGTCAGCACCGCGGTCTCTCCGGGGGGTCCGACGAGGACCACCTTGTTCTTCTCCACGAGGACGGTCACCGACCGGTCGCGGTTGATCACATCGCCGCAAGCGATCCGCCAGACCTTCCGGCCTGCCACCGAACCGTGCAGGGTGTCCAGCAGTTCCATGCCGCCGTGTCCCTCCGTGGTCGTACGCTTACAACGAACAACACTGATGCGTCACAAACCAAAACGGAGCGTCATAGCGCCGATCGGTGGCCGTCTCACGTTAAGCGGTCACTAGAGTTCGCCCGGGCCGATCAGGTTCGCCGAACAGCACTTCTCGTGGCCCGTGAAGTGCGCTTACTCTGCGTTTGACGCCCAGCGGACTGTGAGGGGGCGGAATGAACTCGATCGGATCTCCGGGTTCTCCCATTACTCCGGACACTTGGGAGGAGCCCGAGATGCGGGCCGCGCTCGCCGCGCGGGAGGTCAGTTCCGTGTATCGGTTGCTTCGTCGCACTGGTGTCTCACAGCGCCAGATCGCCGCGATGACCGGTCAATCGCAGTCCGAGGTGTCGGAGATCCTCAAAGGCCGTCAGGTGATGGCCTACGACGTGCTCGCACGGATCGCCGACGGGTTGGGTGTCCCAAGGGGATACATGGGGCTCGCATACGACGAGGTCACGGCGATTCGTGTCGCCGTCTCCCGCGAGCCCTCGCAGCCTGAGGAGAGCGAAGAGGTGAAGCGTCGGGAGTTCCTGGCACACGCGGCCGCCGTCACGGTGGGCGCGAACGTGCTGGGCACCAACTCCGGGTCGTGGGTCGCCAACCCCGTCCAGACTCCAGCGCCCGGCCGCATCGGCATGACCGATGTGCGCCAGGTGGAAGCGGCCACCAGGGCGCTCCGGTCGCTGGACTACCAGTACGGCGGCGGCTTCTGCCGTGACGCCGTCGTGGCACAGCTGTCCTGGGGACAGCAGATGCTCGGCGCGTCCGGCCCGGAACACGTCAAGCAGCGACTCCACGTCGCGCTGGCCGACCTGCACAACCTGGCGGGCTGGACGTCGTTCGACATCGGACTGACGGACTCGGCCCGCAACCACTTCGGCAAGGCGTTGGAGCTGGCCAAGGCGGGCAAGAGCGAGCCGCTGGTGGCCAACATCCTCTACCGGATGGGCCGGGTCTACCTGCACAAGGAGTCCCCGGACGACGCGCTGAAGATGTTCCAGCTCGGTCAGATCGCGGCGCAGGAGTCGGGTTCCGAGCTCGCGGTGGCGGTGATCTGCGCCAACCAGGCGTGGGCCTACGCGCTGATGGGCCACAAGGAACAGACCATGAAGCTCATCGGCCGAACCCGCGACGAGTTCGCGCGGGCCAACCTCGAGGAAGCCGAGGACTGGGTCAAGTTCTTCAACGAGACCGACGTCTACGCGATGATCGGCACCGTGCACACGGTGCTGGCGCAGACCGTCGACCCGATGCACACGAAGTTCGCGATCCCGGCCCTGTCCAAGGCGATCGACGCCTACGGCGATGAGATGACCAGGTCCAAGGCGTTCAACCTGGGCGCGTTGGCCACCAACCACCTGTTGGAAGGCGACATCGACCACGGCGCCAAGATCGGCCGCGGCGCGGTCGACCTGGCCGAGACGCTGAAGTCGAGCCGGGTGCGCGACCGCCTGCAGCCACTGCTGCTCGAGGCGACCAAGCGCCGCAACAACCCTGATGCCCGTGACCTGGCCGACCAGATCACCAACCTCAGCGTGGCCTGACCACGGCGAGGGTGGCCGTGAGATGGTCGCCAAAGGGCTGTTCACCAGGGCGAATCTGCATGCCGCGCTGGCCGCGGTGTGCGCCGAGATCGGCCTCGACGCCGCGGGTGCCCGGCTGCTGAGGTTCACCAACAACGCGGTGTTCGAGCTGGTGGGCGCGCCCGTGGTGGTGCGGATCGTCGGGTCGGTGGCGCTGCGGCACCGGGTGGACAAGGTGGTTCGCGTGGCCCGGTGGTTCGCCGAGCACGGTGTCCCCGCGGTCCGCCTGATCGACGGGCTCACCCAGCCGGTGTTGGTCGGCGACTACGCCGCGACCGTGTGGCGCACTGTGGACAAGTCCGGCCCCGCGCCCTGTCCCGCCGACCTGGCCCGCCTGTTGCGCCAGGTCCACGCCCTGCCGCCGCCCGAGGCCCTGCCCGCGTGGGACCCGCTCGACGACGTGCGCCGCCGGATCGGCGAGGCCGAGGGGCTCGACCGCGACAACGCCGCCTTCCTGCGCGACCGCTGTGACCTGGTCGAAGGCTGGCTGAGCTGCCTCGACTTCCCGCTGCCCCCCGGCTTCGTGCACGGCGACGCCCACCTGGGCAACCTCATCCCCGGCCCGGCGGGCCCGGTGCTGTGCGACTTCGACTCCAGCTGCGTCGGCCCGCCCGAGTGGGATCTGACGCCGTTCGCGGTCGGGGTGCGCCGGTTCGGCCAGTCGCCTTCGCAGTACGACGAACTGGTCCGGGGATACGGCTTCGACGTCACCCGATGGGCTGGTTTCTCCGTCCTGCGCGAGGTGCGCGAACTGAAGCTCATCACCAGCGTGTTGCCGATCATGAACAGCACCCCGGAAGTTCGCCCTGAGCTGCTCAAACGTCTTCGCGACTTCCGCTCTGGAAACACCTCCGCGCAGTGGACCCGCTACACCTGACCGCGCTGTCACCCGTCTCACCAGGCGTAACGGCGGGACGGTGGTGAGCGAAGTGAGGGTCAACGGCGACACGGACGGACCCGTCCGGGTTGTCGATCTACTCTCGGTATCAGCGGGGTGGTTCGGGTGTCGGGTTCGCGCGGCAGGGTGTGGCGGTTGGGCGGGGGCGCCCGACGCGCGCTGAGTGCCGCGCGAGCACTCGACGATGTCGTGGCCGATCAGCTGTCCGTCATCAGCAGGCTGCCCGAGGACTCCCGCCGCCGAGGTGCCGATTACCTCGCCGAGCTGGTGATGCTCGCACAGGCTTACCGCCACTTCGCCAACGGCTGGATCGGCCGCCGCGAACTGGAGCGCCGGGCCCGGCAGACGACCGAGCGGCTCGCCGAAATGCGCCGGAACCGGCCGATCCCTGCGCATCTCACCGAGCAGGACTGACCGTTCGGCGTTCCCCTGTTTGGGCGTACTCGGGGTGTCCGATGGTTGGCTGAGTAGCGAAGCCGTCCGTCGAACGGGCGTCGACACCCGGTGAGCGCGAGTTATCCACAGGTAGTTGTGGACAACGATCCACAGGTGTGGACAACTCTCAGGCCACCGGGGCGCGGGTGAGGATGACCGCGAAGCCGAAGGCCAGGCCCATGACGGCCAACTCCAGCCCCACCCAGCCGACCAGCGCGGTCCGCTTGTGCGCGACGACCCCGGGCATCAGCCGCCACCGGACGTTGGCGCCCAGCGCGGCCAGCGTGACGAGGCAGGCCGTCTTGATGAGCACGAGCACGCCGTAGCTGGTGGTGAACAGGCCGCTGACCAGGTCGTAGGTCGGGCTGACGGCGAGCTCGATCAGGCCGTTGAACAGGCCGGTCGCGGTGACGAGCACCAGGCAGACCGTGGCCAGCTTGGAGAACCGGGGGAGCGCGTGCCCCAGCAGCGTGCGGTTGGCCGCGGCCAGCGCGACCACCGCGCCGAGCCCGCCCGTCCACGCCGCCGCGCTCATGACGTGCAGCTCCATCGAGATCATCGTGAAGTCGTGCCAGCGCCAGTTCGTCGCGTGGCCGGTGACCGGCAGCGGCAGCAGCGCGAACAGCGCGACCGCGGCCCGCAGTTCGGCGGGCATGTTCTCGCCCACCCGGACCGCGGCCAGCGACAAACCGAACGTCAGCAGCGCGAACGCGGCGACGAACAGCAGCGCCTTGCCCGCCCCGACGGTGGCGATGTACTCGCCGACCGCCGCGAGCGAGACGTCCTCCTCCGGCCGCAGCTCGGCGGTCTGCAGGACCAGAGCGACCAGCGCCGTCATCACCCAGACCAGCGAACTCGCCATCGCCACGCGCCGGGCGGTCGACAGGATCGGCTCGGTGATCGCGGGCCGGTCGAACCCGACCAGCAGCGGCAGCAGGCAGAGCCCGACGGTGACCACGGCGGCCATGTCGAGCAGCACGCGCACGATCGGCAAGCCGACCCGGACCACCGCGTCCGGCCGCGGCAGCCCCGGGATCGGTTCGGTCGCCACGATCGCCATGCCGATGAGCACGCCGACGATCGAGGCCGCGACCAGCACCGTGACCAGGTGGTACCGCTGTCGGGCGGCGGCCCGGGTCTCGCTCACTTCTGCGCACCCCCGCCGACGCGCAGCGCGAAGAACACGCCCGCGCCCAGCAGGACGGCCGCGCCCGCGATCCACACCCAGACCGGGACTCCGCCGTCGTCGCCGGACGGTTCGGCGGCGGTGCCGGTGGTCTTGGTCTGCTCCGGCGGGGCGGGCGTGCCGTTGCCCGCCTTGTTCAGGGTGAACTTGATCTCGCCGGACACCGGGTGGCCGTCGGCCGACAGGATCCGGTAGCCGACCCGGTACTCGCCCGCGGGCCCGAGTTCGCGGAGCGGGGCGCTGACCACGTTGCCCCGCACCGCGGCCTCGCCGCCCTGCCACTGGTCGGTGCCGTTGGGCCCGACGACGACGATCGAGTTGAGTCCCTTGCCGTTCTGCACGGGCTGGTCGAACGTCAGCTCGATCGTCGACGGCCCGGTGTCGATCGCGGACTTGTCCGCCGGGGTGCTGCTCACCAGCTGGTTGTGCGCGAGCGCCGCGGGCGCCAGCCCCACCAGGGCGAACAGGGCGACGGCGAACGCGGCGGCCGCTCGGGTGATGGTGCGCATCCGGCTTACTCGCCCGCCTTCGCGATCGCCTTGCGCGCCCGCAGCGTGGCCCCGGCACCCAGGCCGAGGCCCAGCGCGCCGACCGCGAGACCGGCGCCGCCCAGCCAGCGGGCGGTGTCGTCGCTGGAGGCGGACTTGGCCTCGGTGTGGTCGGTGCTCGTCTGGTTCGACGCCTGCGCGGCGGCGTGGTCGTCGGCGCCCTCAGTCTTCTTGGTCAGCTTGACGACCGGCGCCGGGCGCTCCGGCTCCTCGGCGCCCTTGGCCGCGGGCGGCGCGTCCCACGCGACGACCTTGCCGCTGTCGTAGGTCTGGATCGCCGGGATGACCAGGGTCTCGGTGTTGTCCGGCAGCCTGCCCGCCGACACCTCGAACTCGCCGAACTCGCCAGGCCCGATCCGGGTGCCGGGGGCGGCGGTGAAGGTGACGGTGCTGATGGCCTCGGTGATCTCGGCGCCGTGCGACTGGATCGGCTTGTCGAGCTTGGTCTTGGCCAGCGCGGCGGTCCAGCCCGGGATCGGCTTGGTGCGCACCGAGGTCAGCGGGTACTCGACGGGGAGCTTGATCTCCACCTTGACCGTGCCCGCGGTGTTGTCCTCGTTGGGCACCCGGAAGGTGATCTTGGTGTACCCGCCCTGGACGGCGGGCTCGCCGAGCACCTTGGCGGTCACGTGCGCCGAGGCGACGCCGGTGCCGAACAGGGCGGCACTGCCTGCGACGGCGAGCAGGACGCCTGCGCGCGCGAAAAAGCGGTGGGACATGACTTCTCCTGAACGTGGAAAGGGGCGGGCGGTTGCCCGTGTGTGTGGGTGCGGGGTTCAGGAGAAGCGAGGTGGACCGCGGCGGGGCTGGCTGGTCTGGAAGACGAACCGCCGGAACGACGGGTATTCGCGGTGGACTTCGACGGTCGCCTTGGGCGGCTCCGGAGTCCACAGCAGCGCCCGCACGATCCCGGCGACCGCGGCGGCGATCACGTCGAGCGCCGCGTCGGCCCTGGTCAGCAGCACCGCGGTCAGCGCGGTCGCGGCCAGGTGGGTGGCGATCATGGCCGCCGTGGCGGAGGTGGTGCTGTGGCCGGGGGTGACGTAGGTGAGCAGGATGTGGAGGCTGGCCTGGCTGACCCCGAGCAGCGCGAACTTCGCCCGCGCCTTGTTGGCCAGCGCTGTCCCGACCCACGCGACGAGCCCGGTCAGCACCACCACGATCGCCGCGTCCGGCACGCCGCCACCGGCCATCCCGTGCGCCGCGATGGCGAGGGAGGCGGAGGTCGATCCCAGCAGAACCCCACGCCACGCGCGATACGCGCGCGGCCGGTTCACTCTGCTGGGGATCACGTCGCCCAGGGTATTCGGTGGTGTCCAGTGAGCAGGGTCACACGCCGAGAGATGTGAGCAGGCGCTCCTCTATCTTGTCCAGCTCCGCCGCCACCGCCCGGTGCGCGCCCTTGCGCCGCGGCGTCGGCATCCGCTCCGCCGCCCGCACCGCGGCGGCCAACTGGCCGAGCGTGGACTCGGCGGCGTCGGCGAATTCCAGATCGGCCGCCGACACGTTGGCTTTGGTCCGCAGCTCGGCGATCCCACTGGCCGCCCCGCTGATCCGCGCGTGCAGCGCGCCGCCCTTGCCGGTGTAGTGCCCCAGGTCCTCGACCGACACCCCGAGCCTGCGCGCCTTCGCCCGGTCCCACCGATCCCGCACGGCGGAGGCGGTCTTGACGACGTAGGGAGTCACCACGGGCAGCACGACCGGCCCCAACACCTTCGCCACCGCGATCGCGTTCTTCGCCCTGGCAGGCGTAAACCCGTCCTTCTTCCGCGCCACCCGACCCACCCCTCGCCTTATCCACACCCGTCCAAATCATCCACAGCTTGCCGCACCCCCGCCTCTCGTGCCGCAGCAACACGGCCGCGGGCACCAGCCCGTCGACAACCCCTGTGTGCCGGTCGACGTGTCGGTCGTGACAACTAAGCTGCGGTGCGTGACAGACACGGTGCTTCTCGACGCTGGCGTGGTGAGCCGGTGTCGGCGCCGTGTGCACCTGGAGCACGATCCCGCCGCGAGGGACGCGCCCCGCCAAGCGCCCGACCCCACCGGTGAACTGCGCAAAGCCGACGCCGTCGCCCACCGGCGGGAGATCGCCGACCAACTCAAGGCCGTCTTCGGCGACCGCTGGGTCGAGATCCCCACCGACGCGCGCGGCTCCGAGCGGGAAGCGGCGACCAGAGCCGCCATCGAGAGCGGCAGGGACTTCATCTGGGCCGCCCAGCTCCCGCGTGATCTCGAAGGCGGCAGGCGCGGCGGCATCGACCTGCTCGTGCGCACCGACGGCGGCTACGTGCCCGTCCTCGTCGTCCGCCACAAGGTCAGCGACCCCGGCACCGGCGCCCGCACCTCCCCGCTCACCGACCTCACCACCATCGGCGGCACCCCCGACCAGACCCGCAAGGTGCGCCCGCAGCCCCGCGACCAACTGCGCCTCGCCCACACCCGCAGGCTGCTCCACGCCGCCGGGTTCGCCGACGAGCGCACGGCCTTCGCGGGGGTCATCGGGCTCGACGGCGACGTCATCGTCTGGCACGACCTGTCCGCGCCCACCTGGCCGGGCGGTCGGACGGCGCTGGCCGAGTACGAGGCCCGGTTCGCCGACCGGCTGGCCGTGGCCACGGCCGCCGCGACCGGGGGCGAGCCGCTGGCCGAGCCGTCGCGGATCGTCGAGTGCCGGAGTTGTCCCTGGTGGCCGGTGTGTAGCGAGAAACTGCTGGCCACCCGCGACGTCAGCCTCGTGGTCCGCGGTGAGGACGCCGGGTTCCTGCGCGCCGCCGACGTCCCCACGGTCGACGCACTCGCCGCGCTCGACCCCGCGAACAACGACGTCCCGCCGCTGGTCGGCATGCCGCTGGCCGACGCGATCGGGCTGGCGCGCGCGTGGCTGGCCGACCTGACCGTGGTGCGCCGCAACGAGTCCGTGCACGTGCCGCGCGCCGACGTCGAGGTCGACGTCGACATGGAGAGCTTCGGCGACGCGGGCGCCTACCTGTGGGGCGCGCTGCTCTCCGGCGCCGACATCGGCATCGCGCCCGGCTACCGTGCCTTCGTCACCTGGGACCCGCTGCCCACCGACGACGAGGCGCGCTCGTTCGCCGAGTTCTGGCAGTGGTTCGCGACGGTCCGCAACGCCGCCGTCGCGCGTGGGCTGACGTTCCGCGCCTACTGCTACAACGAACTCGCCGAGAACCGGTGGCTGCTCGCCTCGGCCAAGCGGTTCGCGGGCAAGCCGGGGATCCCGACCCGGCGCGAGGTGCTGACGTTCATCGAGTCGGACGAGTGGTTCGACCTGTTCGGCAGCGTCCGCGAGCATTTCCTTTGCTCCCATGGGAAAGGGCTCAAGACGATCGCTCCCGTGGCCGGGTTCTCCTGGCGCGACCCGGAGGCCAGCGGCGAGAACTCGATGCGCTGGTACCGGGCGGCGGTCGCGATGGACGGCGGCGCCCCGGACGAGGTCCAGCGCGCGAGGCTGTTGGAGTACAACGAGGACGACGTCCAGGCGACCGCGGTGCTGCGCCGGTGGATGTCCTCGCCAGCGGTGAACGAGATCCCGTACGTCGGCGACATCTAAGGAGCAGGCATGGCACAGCGGGTCCGCGGCGTCGTGGCGCGCGCGAAAGGTCAGCCGGTGACGGTCGAGACGATCATCGTCCCCGACCCTGGCCCCGGCGAGGCGGTCGTGCGCGTGCTGTCGTGCGGGGTCTGCCACACCGACCTGCATTACCGCGAGGGCGGCATCAACGACGAGTTCCCGTTCCTGCTCGGCCACGAGGCCGCGGGCATCGTGGAGACCGTCGGCGACGGCGTCACCGACATCGAGCCGGGCGACTTCGTCATCCTCAACTGGCGCGCGGTGTGCGGCCGGTGCCGCGCGTGCCTCAAAGGCAAGCCCTGGTACTGCTTCGCCACGCACAACGCCGCCCAGCCGATGACGCTGGAGGACGGCACGGCGCTGTCGCCCGCGCTGGGCATCGGCGCGTTCGCCGAGAAGACGCTCGTCCACAGTGGACAGTGCACGAAGGTCGACCCGGAGGCGTCGCCGACTGCCGTCGGCCTGCTCGGCTGCGGGGTGATGGCCGGGCTCGGCGCGGCGATCAACACCGGCAACGTCTCGCGCGGCGACACGGTCGCGGTGATCGGCTGCGGCGGCGTCGGCGACGCGGCCATCGCGGGCAGCAAGCTCGCGGGCGCCACGTCGATCATCGCCGTCGACATCGACGACCGGAAACTCCAGTGGGCCAAGGAGATCGGCGCGACGCACACCGTCAACGCCAAGTCCGCCGACCCCGTCGAGTCCATCAAGGACCTCACCGGCGGCTTCGGCGCCGACGTGGTGATCGACGCCGTCGGCCGTCCCGAGACCTGGAAGCAGGCGTTCTACGCGCGCGACCTCGCGGGCACGGTCGTGCTCGTCGGCGTGCCGACACCGGACATGACGATCGAGATGCCGCTGATCGACTTCTTCTCCCGCGGCGGCGCGCTCAAGTCGAGCTGGTACGGCGACTGCCTGCCCTCGCGCGACTTCCCGTACCTGGTCGACCTCTACCGCCAGGGCAGGCTCGACCTCGACGCGTTCGTCTCCGAGACCATCGCCCTCGACGGCGTCGAGCAGGCATTCGACCGCATGCACCACGGCGACGTGCTGCGTTCCGTGGTGGTCTTCTGATGACGGTCCGCGTCGACTTCGTCGTCACCTCCGGCACGTTCAGCCTCGACGGCGAGACCCACGAGGTCGACAACAACGTGTGGATCGTCGGCGACGACCACGAGGTGGTGATCATCGACGCCGCGCACGACGCCGACGAGATCCTCGCCGCCGTCGACGACCGCGCGGTCAAGGCGATCATCTGCACCCACGCCCACGACGACCACATCAACGTCGCCGAGGACCTGGCGCAGGCCACCGACGCGCTGGTCATGCTGCACCCGGCCGACGAGCCGCTGTGGCGGCACGTCTACCCCGACGACGACTTCGAGCCGCTGTTCGACGGCGAGGTCATCGAGGTCGCGGGCATCCAGCTGCAGATCCTGCACACGCCGGGCCACGCGCCTGGCGCCGTCTGCGTCTACGCGCCCGCGCTGAACGTGCTGTTCAGCGGCGACACGCTGTTCCGCGGCGGCCCGGGCGCCACCGGCCGCTCGTTCAGCGACTTCCCGACGATCATCGACTCGATCACCGAGCGCCTGTTCGAGCTGTCGCCGGAAACCGTCGTGCACACCGGCCACGGCGACTCCACGACCATCGGTGAGGAAGCTCCCCATCTCCACGAATGGCTCCAACGCGGCCACTAGTAATCACTAAGCTGCGGAGGGCGACGACATTCTGGAGGGGCTATGACCGCCGGTGAGAGACCGATCGGCGATCTCGCGCGTGCCATCGACGAGTCGGACTTCGCGTGGTCGCTGGTGCTCGTCGGTGAGGACCAGTCGAGCAAGCTGGCGTCGCTGACCTCCGACCTGCGCGGCCGCCCGTCGCCGACCGGCGAGGGCAAGCAGATCACCTCGGGCTACCAGTACTGGGGGATCGGGCCGACGATCGCGTGGGCGCACGCCTGCTCCGACCCGTTCTACCAGGTCATGAAGCAGAGCCTGGAGTCGTTCACCCGCCGCTGGAAGCGGATCAGCGGCAAGGTCGAAGGCGTTCCGCTGCACTATGTCTGCCTCGGCGCGGGCACCGGGCACAAGGACCGGCAGATCCTGGAGACGCTGCTCGGCGACAACCCGGACCTGTTCTACTTCCCGGTCGACATCAGCTCCGAGATGCTGCGGCTGGGCACCGGCAACTCGACCGCCGGGCTGGGGATGCCTGGCCACCGGATCGTGCCGGTGCAGCTCGACTTCGCCATCCACGAGAACCTGGTCGAGTTCGGCAAACTCCTGCGCCGCGTCGTCGGCGACGAGCCGATCCTGTACTCGCTGGTCGGCAACACGATGGCCAACTTCGACGACGACGCGGAGATGCTGGCCAGCCTCACCGCGATGATGCGCCCACAGGACTTGTTCCTGCTCGAGGTCGCCACGACCGACGACCTGTCCGACGACCTCGCGCGCCAGGTGGTCGAGGAGTACGCGCGCAGCCGCGCGTACAAGGAGTTCGTGACCAGCGCGCTGATGCACAACTCGGACCTGACGATCGACATGGAGTCGGTGCAGTTCCGCGGGTCCGTCGAGCCGGGGCGCGCGCTCAAGGTCAAGGTGATCTACCAGAACCGCACCGGCGGCGACATCCAGATGATGCTGCCCGACCGCACGCGTGTGCTGTTCCCCGACAACGACACGATCCTGCTGCAGGTCACCCGCAAGTACTCGCGCAAGGCGCTCGACGGGATCTTCACCAAGTGCGGGCTGCGGCGGGTCGCCTCGACGCACTCGGACTTCCGCGCCCAGCGCCAGTCGCCGGGGTTCGGGATGGAACTCGTCCTGCTGCGCCGCGCGGAGAGCGAGGCGGTGCCGACGCAGCAGCGCCGCACCAGGGCCGACGAGATCTGGGCCAACCCGAGTTGACCCGGGTCGCGATCACGATCGTCACCTTCGGCGCGCTGGCCGTCGCGCTGGCGCTCGGGGTGAGCTGGTTCGTCGTGTCCGGGCCGGGGGAGCGGTTCGAGCCCGCGGTGAACACGCTCGCACTGCTGGCCGGTATCACCGGGATCTTCGCCGAACGCTGGGCGGCGCAACGGGAACGGCGCCAGCAGGCCCTGGAGTCGATCGAGTCGGAACTGGCCCGCAACCGGGAGATCCTGTCCGGCGAAGAGTTCGGCGCCGACGCCCCACCCGGCCGCAAGCTCTACGCGCGGCTGCTGCACTCGGCGGTGGACGCCGCGTTCACGTCGGGAGCGCTCAGCCCGCGGCGTGACACGGAGCTGATCTCGCTGCTGCACCACTGGCGCGGTCAGGTCAGCTCGGTCAACCGGCGCCTGGAACTGACGGAACTGCTGGTGTTCACCACCGCGTCGGCCGACGAGGCCGAGGACTTCGACCAGGCGCTCCGCACGTTCATGCCGACCGTGCGGAGCCACCTGAGCGAGGTCGAGACCTACCTGGGCGCCATGCGCAGCGAGCCGTCGAGACGGATCACCTCGCCGTTGAGGTAGTCCTGCTCGATGATCGACAGCGCCAGCTTCGCGTACTCCTCCGGCTTGCCGAGGCGCTTCGGGAACGGCACACCCTCGGCCAGCGCGGCGCGGAACTCGTCGGAGACGGTCGCCAGCATCGGGGTGTCGATGATGCCGGGGGCGATGGTCAGCACCCGGATTCCGGACGAGGCCAGGTCACGCGCGGCCGGGAGGTTGAGCCCGACAACCCCACCCTTGGACGCGGCGTAGGCGGCCTGCCCGATCTGCCCGTCGAACGCGGCGATCGATGCGGTGTTGATGACGACACCCCGCTGGTCGTGCTCCAACGGCTCGGTCTGCGCGATGGCGGCCGAGGCGAGGGTGACGACGTTGAACGTGCCGATCAGGTTGACCTCGATGACCTTGCGGAACAGGTTCAGGTCGTGCGGCCCCTTGCGCGACAGAATGCGCGCCGACGGCCCGATACCCGCGCAGTTGACCACGACACGAAGCGGCTTGCCGGACGCGACAGCGGCGTCGACGGCGGCCTGGACCTGCTCGGGGTCGGTGACGTCGGTGCCGACATAGGTGACCCCGTCGACCTCCGGCGCCGACTCGATGGCCGAGGGCAGGTCGAGCGCGAACACAGCCGCCCCCTTGCCCGCCAACGCCTGCGCGGTCGCGCCACCGAGGCCGGAGGCCCCACCGGTGACGATGGCCGCGGTGCCGTCGATCTGCATCCCGTCAATCCCTTCCCGCCGCCGTGCACCTGCGCACGGACTACCGGGCCGTAGGTTAACGCCCGTTCAGCCCAGCCCCCACTCGATGTGCCCGATCTCCCAGCGACCCAGGCCGGGGCTTTCAGCGGGCCAGGCCGAAGTCGAGCCCGGTCAGCTCCTCACTCACATCCCAAAGCCGCTTCGCCAGCTCCCGATCCCGCGCGGCCTCCAGCGGCTCGACGATCGTCGGGTACCCCTTCTGCTCCCGCCGCCCATTGGGCCCGACGAACTGCCCGCTCTCCACCTCCGGATGCGTCGCCGCGTACAGCTGCGGCAGTGCCCCCATGGCGGCGTCCTGGGCCATCAGCCGGTTCGACACCTTCAACGCCAGCTTCGTCACCCCGGACGGCCCGCTGGATTGCAGGTTCGTCGCCGCGTACCCGGGATGGGCCAGCACGCTCGAAACGCCGAAGCCGTTCGCCCGCAGGCGTCGGTGCAGTTCCAGGCCGAACACCACGTTCGCCAGCTTCGACTGCGCGTAGTAGCCCGTCTTCGAGTACTTGTGCTCGCCGTGCAGGTCATCGAAGTGCACGCGCCCCCGCTTGTGCAGGTACGAACTCACGGTGACCACGCGCGGGTCGGTGCCTTCCTTCAGCACGTCCAGCAGCAGCGCGGTGAGCGCGAAGTGACCCAGATGGTTGACGGCGAACTGCAGCTCGTAGCCCTGGGCGCTCAGCGAACGCGGCGGCATCATCACGCCCGCGTTGTTGATGAGGAGGTCGACGCGGTCGACGGTGGCGGCGAAAGCGGTCACCGTGTCCAGGTCGGCGAGGTCGACGATCCTGGTCTCGACCAGCGCGTCGGGCTGCTCGGTCCGGATCGCCTCGACCGCTTCGGCGCCCCGGTCGGCGTCGCGGGCGGTCAGGATGACGTGGGCGCCGTGGCGGGCCAGTTCACGGCTGGTCTGGAAGCCCAGGCCGCTGTTGCCGCCGGTCACGATGGCGGTGCGGCCGATCAGGCTGGGGATGTCGGCGGCGGTCCACCCGGGGGCGGACACCGCCCCCGGATCGTCCTCGGGTGCAGTGCTCATGGCGCATAGCCTGCCTTACGTCTGTGTCCCATAGTGCGAAACCTAGATCACACAGCCCTAACGCCCTTACTGTTCAGTTGTGGAGCTGCGTCACCTGGGTGAGTCCGGGCTGGTGGTGGGCGCCGTCGGCCTGGGCTGCAACAACCTGGGCAGGCCGGGCACGCCCGCCGAGTCCCTGGCGGGCTCCCGCGCGCTCGTCCACGCCGCGCTCGACGCGGGGATGTCGCTGTTCGACGTCGCCGACGTGTACGGCGCGCCCCGCGGGCGCAGTGAGGAACTGCTCGGCCAGGCGCTCGCGGGCAAGCGCGAACACGCGGTCATCGCCACCAAGTTCGGCATGGACATGCAGGGCGGAAACGGCCCCGACTTCGGCGCGCGCGGCGCCCGCCGCTACGTCCGCAAGGCCGCCGAGGCGTCGCTGCGCAGGCTCGGCACCGACTGGATCGACCTCTACCAGCTGCACCGCCCCGACCCGTCGACCCCGATCGCCGAGACACTGGCCGCGCTGGACGACCTGGTCCGCGCCGGGATGATCCGCTACGGCGGCGTGTGCAACCTCGCGGGCTGGCAGGTGGCCGACGCCGTCTGGACCGCGCGCACCACCACGACGCCGGTCCCGGTGTCGTCGCAGGACCACTACTCGCTGCTGGAGCGCGGCGTCGAACGGGAGGTCTTACCGGCCTGCGACCGGTTCGGGCTGAGCCTGCTGCCGTACTTCCCGCTGGCCAACGGCCTGCTCACGGGCAAGTACACGCGGGATCAGCCCCCTCCGGCGGGATCCCGGCTCGCCAACCGGCAGCGCCTGCTCGACGAGGCGCCCTGGCACAAGATCGAGAAGCTGCGCGCGTTCGCGGGCGAGCGCGGCATCACCATGGTCAGCCTGGCCATCGGTTGGCTCGCCGCCCAGCCCGCGGTCGGCTCCGTCATCGCGGGCGCGACCACCCCGGACCAGGTCGCGGCCAACGCCAACGCGATCCGCTGGCGGCCCAACGCCGACGATCTGGTCGTCCTCGACGAGATCTGTCCACCGCGCCGCTGAGTTATCCACAGGACTTGTCCCCAATGTGAACAAGTGTTCGACGCTAGGGGATCGCGGCGCCTATCTTGGTCACGGTGTTCCAGTTTCGGGCCGTGCCGTGCACCTTCCACTGCTTCAGCAGGAAGGGCACGATCTCCGGCGCCGCCAGGATGCCGTCGGGGCACCACTGGTAGATCACCCGGTCGCCGACCTTGATGGCCGCCGGGTCCAGCTCCTCCACCGCGGCCGCCTGCTTCGCGTCCAGCGACTCGGACAGGAAGATCGCCATCATCCGCGAGCCGTTGTCGGCGACGTCGGCCAGCGGGTGGCCGTCGATCACCTGCTGGATCTCCTTGGCCGTGCGGACCAGGCAGCGCGTGGTCAGCCCGAACCCGTCGTCCAGCGCCTTCTCGATCTTCTTGCCGATCGACGCGGGCGTGCCCTTGCCGCTGAACACCGCGTTGCCGCTCTGCAGCAGCGTCTTCACCTCGCCGAACCCGAGGTCGGCGAGCAGCTCGCGCAGGTCAGCCATCGCGATCTTCTTGTTGCCACCCACATTGACCCCGCGCAGCAGGGCCACGAATCCGGTCATGCCCGGATCTTGCCCCCGGCGACCTCGGCGGGATAGTCGGGGTACCAGCCGACGTACTCGCCGCCGGTGAACACGAACAGCGGGTCGGTGACGCTCGCGGCGTAGCCCTCGTCGCGCAGGTCGACCTTGCGGGACTTGAACGTCGAGGTCTGCTCGACCGCGTCGATCACCCGGACGAACAGCGGCACCGCGTACGACGGCAGGCGGTCGGCGAGGTGCTTGCCCATGACCTTGCCGTCGAAGCCGGCGCCGTCGCGGAGCTTGACCGCGGCCATGCCCGCCTTGCCGTCGGTGCCCGCGACGGACACGCCGTAGACGACGGCCTGCTCGACGTCCGGGTGCTCGCCGATGGCGCCCTCGACCTCGGTGGTGGCCACGTTCTCGCCCTTCCAGCGGAACGTGTCGCCGAGCCGGTCGACGAACGCGACGTGCTTGAACCCCTGCATGCGGACCAGGTCGCCGGTGTCGAACCAGCAGTCGTCGGCCTTGAACGCGTCCCGCACGAGCTTGCGCTCGGAGGCGTCGGCGTCGGTGTAGCCGTCGAAGGGCGCGCGGTTGGTGACCTTGGTGAGCAGCAGGCCCACCTCGCCCGCCTTGACCTTGCGCAGCCGGTCGCCGTGGCGCAGCGGCTTGCCCGTGTCGGCGTCGTACTCGACGACGGCGAACGGCAGCGGGCACGTGCCCGCGGTCCGGTCGATGTTGAGCGCGTTGATGAACGCCAGGTTGCACTCGCTGGCGCCGTAGAACTCGGCGATGCGGTCGATGCCGAACCGCTCGGTGAACTCGGCCCAGATCTCCGGGCGCAGGCCGTTGCCGACGACGACGCGCACCTGGTGCTGGCGCTCGATCGGGCGGGGCGGCTGGTTGAGCAGGTAGCGGCAGAGTTCGCCGATGTAGCAGAACGCGGTGGAGCGGGTGCGGACCACGTCGTCCCAGAAACGGGACGCGGAGAAGGAGCGGCCGATTGCGATGGTCGCGCCCGCCGAGAGGACCGACGAGAGAGAGACCGTCAGCGCGTTGTTGTGATACAGCGGCAGACAGCAGTAGAGGGTGTCGTCCGAACGCAGGCGGACGCCGAGGCCGCCGATCCCGGACATGCTCTTCAACCAGCGGAAATGGGACATCGCGCTGGCCTTGGGCAGGCCGGTGGTGCCCGAGGTGAAGATGTAGAACGCGGTGGTCGACGCGGGCAGGGTCGCGGTGACCTCGGGGTCGGCGTCGCTGGTCGCGCCGTCGGCGAGGGTGTCGAGGTCGAGGACCTTCGGGGTGTCGACCTCGTCGAGCGCGTCGCGGTAGTCGCGGCCCGCGACCAGGACGGTCGCGTCGAGCAGGCGGACGCTGTGGTCGAGCACGTCGCCGCGCTGGTTGGTGTTGATCATGCCCACGGCGGCGCCGAGCTTGACGCCCGCGAGTGCGGCCAACAGCGTCTCCGGCCGGTTGCCCGCCATGACCGCGATGGTCTTGCCAGGGCCGACACCGTTCGCGGCGTAGACCGACGCGTAGCGGTTGACCAGGGAGTTCGCCTCGCCGTAGGTCAGCTCGGTGTCCTCGAAGCGGATGAACGGGCGCTGCGGGTGCTTCGCCGCGGCCCGCTGGAAGATGTGGCCGATCGACTCTTTGTTCGTCGGCTTGAGTGTCACCAGCCCGACCGCGCCGCGCGCCATCCTGAGCCCGTCCGGCGCGAGCTTCGGGAGCGCGCGAAGGACGTCGATGAACGTGACCTTACGGGCCCCGACCTGCTCCGTTGCATCCATGCGACCGGATGCTACTGAGAAGTAGGGTGCCCCGGCTAGGGGTCTTCCCGAAACTCGGGATGCTCCGTTTGGCGCAATGTCGGGACAGTTTTTGTCACTGGCGGGAATCGGTCGCCGCCACGATCGGGTTACGTCCCGAGTCGTACGTCCAAAGTCCAATATCGCCCCGCCTCCCACCTGCTCTAACGTCGGTTTCATGAGACGTCGAGAGATCTTGGTGGCGGTGGCCGTGGGAGCCATCGTCCTCGGCGTCACGACCATCGTGGCCAGGCACCAACCGGCCGCGCGGCCGTTGGACGCCCTCGGATACGCCTGGCTGCTGGCAGGCGTGGTGCCGCTGCTGTGGCGCACCAGGTTCCCCCTGGCGGCGTTCGTGGTGTCGGCGGCGGCGGTCTGGGCGTACTTCCGCTCCGGCTATCCGGGCGGCCCGCTGATCATCGCCCCGACGATCGCCCTGTTCACGCTGACAACACTGGCCGGCCCCGCGACAGCCGCGGTGGCCGCCGCGATCGGCTTATGCGTGGCCGTCGGCGTAGACCTGACGCTGTTCTCCGACGTCCGGTCCCTCTGGCTGACGGCCTGGCTGGTCGGCGTGATCGGCGCCGGTGCGGCCGTCCGGTCGCGCCAGGCGCAGCGCCAGGAACACGCGCGACGGCTGGAGGAACAAGCCCGCCTGCGGGTCGCCCGCGATGTGCACGACGTGGTGGCCCACAGTCTCGCGATGATCAACGTCCAGGCCGGAGTCGGCGCCCACGTCGCCGACCGAAGACCGGAGGAAGCCAAACAGGCCCTACTCGCCATCCGCGACGCCAGCCGCGATGCCCTGGCCGAACTGCGCCAGACGCTCGACCTGCTCAGATCCGGCGACCTGAGCTCCGCCGACCCCGGCGGCCGAGACCTGGTCGGCCTCGCCAGAGTCCCCGACCTGGCCAGAGGCGGCCTCCGATTGGCCATCGAGGGCGACCCGGGCCCGCTGCCCGCCGAAGTCGACGCGACAGCGTTCCGTCTCGTCCAGGAAGGCGTCACCAACGCGGTCCGCCACGCCGCCGACGCCACCACGATCACCGTGACCTACGAAAGACAGGAGGACTCCCTAGCCCTGACGATCACCGACGACGGGCGAGCCCCCGAGACGGTGGTGGAGGGCAACGGCCTGCGCGGGATGCGGGAACGAGTCGAGACATTGGGCGGCACGTTCACGGTCGATCCCGGGCCGACCATCCGCGCCACCTTGCCGGTGCCGTAGTCCACAGTGGCCGGTGGCCGCCAAGATCCCGCCGGTCCTGGATCCGGTGCGGCAGGCAGCCCGACCCGCCACTTCGCCGGTGTACGGCCGGTGATCACGGGAGTCGCCGACCACTGAGCCTCGCGATCTCACGGGCTCCGACACGGTCTTCTCGACGCCGGAACCGCGGTCGCCGATCGCTGGGCCGGGGCCCGTGGGCCGACTCCGACTATGCCGGGGCCGCTGGCGGGCGGGGCTTTGGTCCTCGGCGGTTGACTGAGGTGCGGGTAGGGGCCACCCATCGCCGGGATCGCGCGGCATGCTGGCGACGGCGGGCGGGGTAGCACGGTCGCGGGCTTTGGAGGGTTGTTGTGATTCGGGTTGTGCTGGCGGACGACCAGGCGTTGGTGCGCGCCGGGTTCCGGCTGTTGCTGGAGACCGAGGACGGCTTCGAGGTCTGCGCCGAGGCCGCCGACGGTGAGCAGGCGGTGGCCTCGGCGAAGGCGCACCGGCCCGATGTCGTCGTCATGGATATCCGCATGCCCGGTGTCGATGGTCTTGTCGCCACGCGGCGGATCACCGGGGACGCCGACTTGGCCGGGGTGCGGGTGCTCGTGCTGACCACCTTCGACCTCGACGACTACGTCTACGAAGCGCTGCGGGCCGGGGCGTCCGGATTCCTGCTCAAAGACACCGACCCCGTCGAACTGCTCCGCGCGATCCGCGTCGTGGCGGCGGGCGAGTCACTGCTCGCGCCGACCGTCACCCGCAGGCTGATCGCCGAGTTCGTCGCGCGGCCTGGTCGCCGGGTCGACGCGAAGGCGCTGCGCGTGCTCACCGAGCGGGAGCGCGAGGTGCTCACCCTCGTGGCGGCGGGCCTGTCGAACGCCGAGATCGCGGGCAGGCTCGTCATCAGCCCGGCGACGGCCCGCACCCACGTCAGCCGGATCCTGGGCAAGGTCGACGCCCGCGACAGGGCGCAGTTGGTGGTCCTCGCCTACGAGTCGGGGCTGGTTCGCCCCACCTGACTCAACGGCGAGTCGGCCGATCGTTCAAGGCGACCACAAGCCGCACCAGGAACACGATCGCCACCGTGACTACCGCGAGAATCTGCAAAGCCATCGTCGCCTCCAAAGGGAATTCACCGATGCTCCTCGCGGGACCGACAACCCGCGCGATGTGACCCGCGACACGCCCCGTTGGTCATCCGAACGGGTGATCAGCGGGGGCGGGCCGCCAGCTCGCGGGTGATTCCGGCGACGACCTCGGGGTCCAGCAGCACGCTGTTGCCCGAGGCGAGGGTTCGCTCGACGATCTCCATGACGACGATCTCGTGGTCGGCCAGCATCCGGCCCGCGGCCCGGCCGGCGTCGTCGGCCACGCGGCCGTAGTGGAGCAGGGTGAGGTCGCTGAACGTCGCGGCGAGGTAGCGCATAGCGCGGATGGTGAACGAGTCGCCGAGGTAGCCGACCGAGTTGCCGATGGTGCCGGGGCCGAAGGCGGTCTTCAGCTTCCGCGCCTCGGCATAGTTCGCGGACATGTCCACCGTCTGGTCTCGCTTGCCGTCGGCCTTCAGCGCGTAGGACGTGCCCCGGATAGTTCCCGATCTGCCGATCAGCGGCGGCAGGTCGCCCGGGGCTTCCCACGTCTTGCCGGGGCTGATCTCCCAGTCGTCGCTCACCCCGGGCCGGATGATCTCGGCGAGGCGCCGGGTCAGGACGATGCCGCCCTCGTCCGACCAGTGCCCGTCCAGCGGCTCGTACACCGGCTTGCCCAACTCGGTGCCCGCGTCACGCAGCTCATCGCGCAGGTCGACCGCGCCCGCTTCCGGGCCGACCCGGCGCCAGAACTCCTTGGTCGCCGCGGTCGCGCAGTCCTGGCCGACGTACTTGGTGGGCAGGTGCTCGGGGACGACCGTGCTCTTGTCCGGCGCGACGATCAGGATGAACCGACGGCCGGAGGCCTCGACACCCTCGCGCAGCTCACGCAGCCGCGCCATCGTCTCGTCCATGGACCGCTTCGGCGTGCAGCGGGCGGCGATGTCGTCGCCGTAGTAGAGCCAGCCGTCGGTGCCCTCGATCGCCTTCGGCACCTGCAGGGCGGGCCGGTCGTTGCTGGGGGTCGCGCCGATCCCGGCGCCCTGGGGAGCGCTGCCGAACGACGGCGGCTCGCCGAACACCCCGCGGCTGACCTGGTCGGCGATCTCCAGCGCGGCCTTGCGGAACACGATGTGGTCGGTCGCCCACACCGGCAACTCGTTGAAGAACTTCCAGCCGTCCAGCGGACTCGGGAACTCGGCTATCCGCCTGTTCTCGATCTCCGCGGGCTGCGCGCCGACGCCCAGCGCGAGCGCGGGCGCGGCGAAGAACACCGCGGCGCAGAGCAGCGCGAACGTCTGGTTCTTGGCGTGCCGTGGGCGGTGCAGGGAGTGCTCGCGGGGCAGCCACGCCTCGTGGACCGGCGGAAGGGCGCCGGTAGGGGCGTGATCTGTGGACACGGCCTCACTTTAACCAACCGGAGTCGGTCAAGGAGTGACGTTGAGAACCATCAGACTCGCCCCGTACCAGCCCGCGGCGAGCGCGCCGATCGGAAGCAGGATGGGCAGCGCGCGGTTGGGGAGCTTCGAGACCAGGACCGCTAGCGGGATCGCGATGACGAACGCGGCGAGCAGGAACCGCGGCCTGCTGCTCCAGAACGATCCGGCGCCCAACGCCAGCACCATGACGCCGACGGCGTAGACGTACAGGTGGGCGGGCAGGCGCTCGGTGAACGACCAGAGCAGCAGCAGGACCGAGGCGACGATCACGAACCCGGTCAGGGTGAACAGCATGTTCTCGTTGCCGACGAGCCCGTCCCACACCATGTTCGCCGTGAACACACCCCCGTCGAACCGCATCTTCCACGCGCCGGACTGGATCCAGAGCCACCCGTCGATCCGGCCGGTGTACCAGCCGACGAGCGCGAGGTAGTAGCCGAGCCCGAGCGGCGCGACACCGAGGGCCACCCACGGGCGCCAGCCGTCGCGCTTGCGGATGACCGCGATCAGCGCGGCGAGCATGACAGCGGCGACCAGCGCGATCGCGGTCGACCGGGTGAGCCCCGCGGCGAAGGTGAGGACGGCCGCGAGGATCCAGTACCGCTTGACGACCGCCACCAGCGCCCACACGGCGAGCGCGCAGAACAGCGCCTCGGAGTACACCAGGTGCAGCACCAGCGACCCGGGGGCCATCGCCCAAAGGACGGCGAGGCTCGTCCCGACTCGGGCGTCGAACAGCAGCCGCCCGAGGAAGAACAGACCGGCTGCGGCGATCCCGCCCGCGAGCCCGGTGACGACCAGCCCCGCGGCGACCGGACTCAGCCCGGTCACCGCCATCACCGCCGCAATCGCCCCCGGGTAGCCGGGGAAGAAGACCAGCGTTGACTCCAGTGGCTGACCCGCCGTGTCGACCGGGATGACGATCTCGTAGCCCCGGTCGGCGATGCGCATGAACCAGCCCGCGTCCCACCGGGAGAACTCGGTGACCGGGTCGAGTCCGTTGCCGCTGGTCCACAAGATCAGGACGACGACGCCGACGACCTGGATGGCGTAGTAGAGCCCGACCGCGGGCAGCGCGGGGCGGAACCGTACCGCGACGGCCTTCGCCCGCGCCCCCAGTTCCGCGCGGTCCAGCAGGGTGGTCACACCGGCCGGAGCCAGAGACTGAGGAAGCCCCCTTGGGCGTCCTTGGCTTGGGCGATCAGGTCGGTGTCGGAGTGGTGGACGTCGTCCCCGAGCGGAGACGGCCGGTAGCCCGCGGCCCGGTAGCCGCCGAGCACGTCGAGCGGGTCGTCACCGAGTTCGGCGATCCCCTCCGGCCAGAACTCGCACACGACGTGCGGGCGGTGCGCGGCGAGCGTCTTGGCCAAGCCCCGCAGCGCGCGGTGGTCCCTGCCCTGCAGGTCTGTCTTGATCAGGCTGACGTTGGCGCCCGCGACGGCCGCGTGGTCGTCGAGCCGGATGGCCCGCACCGTGACGCCCGCGTGGCCGTCGAGCCGCACCCGGAAGTCGCCGCTGTTGCCGGACTCGCCCTGGAACAGCGTCAGCTCAGAGTCCTCGTCCCACGCCGCCGCGTTGATGACGGTCACCCGGTCGGCGACGTCGGCGGGCAGGTTGACCGCGATGTTGCGGGCCAGCATGGCCGCGTTCACCGGGTTCGCCTCGACCGCGACGACACCTTCCACACTCGGACACTCCCGCAGCAGCCGCAGCGTGTGGTAGCCGACGTGGGCGCCGATGTCGAGCACTGTGCCGCCGCCCGCCAAGGACGCGAGCAGCTCGGCCTCCTGTGGCTCCCACGCCCGCTCCGCCTGCAGCGCGGGCAGAATGATCTTGTCTTGGGGGGCGAGCAGGACGCCTGCCTCGCACACCACGACCTCGGCGGCCGAGGGAACCGGGGCGTGCCGGAAGCGCGCGGCCGCCATCAGCGCGGACATGTCCCGCTTGATGATCGACGCGGCGTGCTCCGCCGAGCTGATCCGCCCGTCCCGATCGGACATCGCGGCTTGCACGTCGGTGATGCGATCCGAGACCTCGCTGCGCAGCGCGGCCAACTCGTTCGCGTCGACGGTGGCCGCCGCGTCGTCGAGTTCGGCCCGCAGCCTGGCGTTCTCCGCCTCGACGTGGTCGAGCCTCGCCTCGCTCTTCGCCGCGATCCTGGCGAGGTCGTCGAGCTGGCCCTGCACGACCTGCAGGTGCGCCGCGGTCATCGAGTCGATCTTGATGGGGGTCTTCGCCGCGGCCGACTCGACGGCGTCGAGCCTGCTGACGAGCCGCGACACCGACTCGTCGACGCCCTCGGCGAGCGTGCCGAGCACCGTGCGCTGGTGGGCGTCGTAGTGGTTGAGCACCCGGAGCACCGCGCGCCGGATGGCGGGCGCGAGCGGAAGGCGCGAGGCCGAGTCGGCGTCCGGCCGCCAGTGCAGCGCCTGCATCGCGGTGCGCAGCGGGGAGCGGATGTCGGTCGGGTCCGCCTCCGGCAGGCGCCGTTCGGCGACGGGTGCGGCGGTCTCGGCGGATTTCGAACCGGCCCGCCAGGCCTGGTACGCGTGCTCGAGTTCGACGCGCATCCACTGGGACGCCGCCCGCATCGACCGCGTGCGCAGGATGTGCGCCCTGGCCGCCTTGCCGCGGCGATCCGCCTCGTCCGGGTCGAAGGCCACCTCGCGCATGGCGTTGGCGGCCGCGCGCTCGTCGGGGGCAGCCCACACGGCGCCCTCGTGGTACGGCCGGGCGTCCGCCCCGACGGTCGTCAGCGAATAGGGCACCGGCCACCCGGTCGACGAGTCGAGGAACTCAGGGGTGCTCGAGTAGTCGGTCGAGATGACCGGCATACCGCGCACCATCGCCTCGGCCACGGTGAGCCCGAATCCCTCGCTGCGGTGCAGGGACACGTAGCAGTCGCTCGTCGCGTAGAGCTCGTCCATCTCCTCGACGGAGAGGTAGCGCTCCATCAGCTCGATCCGCGGGTCCTTCGCCACCGCGGCGCGCAGCTGCTCGGCGGCGTGCGGATGGCGCTTGCCGTTGGTCGCCTTGATGACGAGCTTGACGTCGGTGCGGCCGGGGAAGGCCAAGCGGAAGGCCCGGATCAGGCCGAGCGGGTTCTTGCGCTGCGAGGTGCTGTTGAAGTCGAAGAGGAACAGGAACTGGGTCGGCTGGCCCTCGACGCGCGGGCGAACCGGGCGGGGGCCGGGGTCGCGCACCGGGACCGGGATGACCTTGACCGGCACCGGGGAGTGCTTGGCGATCGCCTCGCGGCAGAACTCGCTGATCGTCCAGACCTCGTCGACCAAGTCGAACGCGTCGTGCTGCCACTCGGGGAAGTCTTCGAGCTCCCAGGCCCACAGCCCGATGCGGTACCGGCCGTGGAAGACCTCGGGGTGGCTCTCCCGCACGATCCGGGTCTGGTCGGCGTTCACGCACACCAGGCTGATCGGGAACCGGGCCTGGCCGACGGTGTCGGGCCGGTCGAAGTCGGTGCGGCAGCGCAGCGAGCGCTCCTCGACGATCGCGGCGACCGGCACGCCGGAGTGCTGGATCGCGTCGTGCACGATCCGGCCCATCTCGCCGAGACCTAGTTCACCGGTCAGATAGCCGAGGACGTTGACGCCGAACTCGCCGTCGGCGACCTCGGGCTCCACCGGGTCCGACGGCACCGCCCGCGGGGTGATCATGCCTTCCTGGACGCCGAACGTGCGGCACCACTGGCGGAACGCCGCGGCGTCGTCGCCCAGCGGTCGGGGGAACGCGGCCTGCAGGTCGGGGCGCTGCGCCCACACCATCATGGCCCAGCGGTTCATCCCGGCGGCGGCCTCGCCCGCGGTGCGCGGCGAACCCAGCCAGAGCAGGAACGCCTCACCGTTGTCCGTGCCGAAGGGATGCGGCGGGACGGTTTCCCGCTCGGCCGGGTGGATGTCGGCGTCGACGCGCTCGGCGTCGACCCACGCGGCGCGCACCATGTGGCGCAGGCGCGGGGTGAGCACCGTGCCGTCCGGCGTCTTGGCGTAGCCGTAGGTCGAGTCGTCGACCCTGGTGTGGCCCTCGGCGAGCAGCGCGGCCCGGTAGCCGTCGCACAGCGCGCGGAGCACGGGATTGGCGGACAGCAGCAGCCTGGGGCGCTCGGGGAAGTCCGTGGTCAGCAGCCACGGCGACTCGGGGTGGTAGTTCCGGAAGGCGAAGAACTTCAGCGGGGAGTCGCCCGCGGTGACGACGCCGTCGTGCTCGGCGAGTTCCCGCTCGTGCGCGTTCCAGTAGCCGACGTTGCAGCCCGGGTCGCGCAGGATCGTGTGCGGGAACAGCGCGGGGACCTGGTCGACCCAGCGGTGGTCGGTGAACAGCTGCTCGGTCGGGGCGATGACGGCGTCCTGCCGCAGCCGGGTCGCCCAGAAGTCCAGGAACGGGCCTGCCGCGCGGCTCACCGCGACGAATCCCAGGTTGAACGCGCCGACCGACATCATCGACTTCTCGTCGGGGTGCCTGCCGTCGCGCGGCAGCGGCAGCAGGTGCTGCGGGGTCAGCACAAGCTCGTGGGCCTCGGCGAGTTCGGCGACCTCACCGAACGGGGCCAGCACCTGGATCTCGTGGTCGAGATAGACCGCGACCTCGCTGTCGGCGAGAACGCGGCGCAGGAGCAGCGGCTTAACCGCGGCGAGCAGTTCGTCGACGGTGTAGATCGTGGCCATGCGCAGGAAGTCGTCCTCGTCGACCTCCAGCCACTCGCGGCCCGCGAACCGGTAGCCCTCGCCCTTCGGCGTGCTCGGCGGCGGCCCGTCGACCACGAGGATGGTGAACTCGTGGCCGACGTGGTGCTCGAGGTACGACTTGGCCAGGACGCGTGCCGCCGGGACACGGTTGCGGGTGACGGCCGTGCAGGCGGTGACCCGCGACGGCGTCCCGTCAGACATCGGCGGGCAGCTCTTGCAGCTGCGCGGCCATCATGTCGTTGAACTGGACGACGACCGTGGCGAGGTCCTTGCCCTGCACCTCGAGCCGCACGATGATGCCGTCGCTGGCGTAGTGGCCGCGCACGATGGCCGGGTGCTCCGGCGACGCGGCGATCTCGGCGACGACCACACCCGCGGGCGGCTGCGCGCGGGCGGTGAACCCGTACTTCACCTGCAGCTGCCCCAGCGCGTCACGCGCGGCGGCGGCCGTGGCGGGCGTCGCGGTGATGAGCAGGACAGCTTCCTTGGCGCCGTCGGGCTGGTTGAACACGGCGAACTTGGACTTGCCGGGGTTCGCGGCCTGGTAGGCGGCGAGCTCCTCCTGGGTGAGGAACTTGGCCTTCGGCACGTCGGTGAAGTCCTTGACGTACTTGTGGTCCTCCACGGACCCGCCAAGGTCGGCGACGGGCATCCCGTCGTCGGGCTCCTTGGTCGTGGTGGGCGCCGCGGCGGTGCTGCTCGGCTGGGCGGTCGGCGTCGTCCGGTTGTCGCCGGACGGCTTGATCGCGAAGAAGTACACGCCCGCGCCGATCAGCGCGAGGACGACCACCGCGCCGACGATCGCGATCCAGCGCTTGCTGCTCGGGCGGTCGTCGAAGATCTCCGGGCCCTGCTTGGTCCACGCCGTCGACCCGGTCGGTGCCAGCGGCGGGAACTCGGCGCCCGACCACAGCGGCGCCTCCTCGGGCTGCTGCCCCCACGGCGAGTTCGGCGGCTGCTGGCTGTACCCACCCTGGTGGGGCGGCTGGTGGTGCTGCGGACCGGCCCAACTCTGCGGCGGCACACCCGGCACGACCTGGGTGCGCTCGGCGTCGCCCATGGGCGGCCGCGCGGTCTGCCAGCCGCCGACGACCTGGGTCCGCTCGTTCGTCGGCTGGCCGTGCCCGCCGACGACCTGCGTGCGGTCCACGCCCGCCGCGCTCGGGCCGGAGACGATCTGGGTCTGGTCGGGGTTGTCTGGTGACGGGGGAGCGGTGGAGGGGTTCACCGGAGCCACGATCTGGGTCTCCGTGACGGAGGGGTTGCGCTGCTGCCCCCGCGAGTCCCCGAGACTCGTCGCGTCGGCCAGCAACTGGTCGCGCCGCACCCGATACTCGTCCGCCGAGATCCGACCGGTGGCGAGCTCGTCATCGAGCTTGCGGAGATCCTCCTGCCAGGACACGTATTGCCCCTTCCCCTGTGGCTCCGCCTCATGAGTGGCGACCAACGCGAATATGTGCCATGTTGTCGCCCCGACCGTCGCTATTGTGCACAGTTGGTCGCCGTCCCGGGTCACCGGGACGGAAATAGTCGCCGGTCGCCGTACCATCGAGGTCATGGCGCTCTTCGGACGGAACAAGACCACGCTGGTGCCAGCCGAGCAGGCACTTCCCGGCAGGCCGGACCCACTGCGCGTCCCCGAGACCCACGCGGTCTTCCCCGACCGCCGCATCCAGCCGCCCTTCCCCGACGGTGTCCGGACGGCCGTCTTCGCCCTCGGCTGCTTCTGGGGCGCCGAGCGCCTCTTCTGGCAGACGCCTGGGGTGTATTCGACGGCTGTCGGGTACACGGCCGGGTACACGCCCAACCCGACTTATGAAGAGGTGTGCTCCGGGCAGACGGGACACACCGAGGCTGTCCTGGTGGTTTTCGACCCGGCGGCGGTGTCGTTCGAGGCGCTGCTGAAGGTGTTCTGGGAGGGCCACGACCCGACCCAGGGCATGCGCCAGGGCAACGACCTCGGCACCCAGTACCGCTCGGGCGCCTACTACGCCGACGACGCCCAGAAGTCCGCGATCGAGGAGAGCCGGGCGGCTTATCAGGGGGAGTTGGACCGGGCCGGGTTGGGGACGATCACGACCGAGGTGGCCGCGGCGGGGCCGTTCTACTACGCCGAGGACTACCACCAGCAGTACCTGCACAAGGTCCCGAACGGCTACTGCGGCCTCGGCGGCACCGGCGTCTCCTGCCCGGTCGGCCTGGGCGTTCGGCCAGATTCGCCCTGAGACCGCGCGCGCAGGCGCATGATGGCGCGCATGGGTGAGAGAGCGCGGGCGCGGGTGGCTGTGGCGTTGGGGACCTGGGTGGAGCCGGAGCAGGTCTACGCCGAAGGGCGGGCGCTGCTGGACGTGGCCGATCACCAGGCGCATCGCAAGGTTGTCCTCGCCGAGCGGAGGCCCGCGGTGGCGGACTTCGTGCGGGCGTCGAACGAAGGCCGGGTGCCCGATCTCGTCCCGCTCCGCGTCGGTCGGATGCTCGCCTCGCCCTTCGCGTTCTTTCGCGGGAGTGCCGGGCTCATGGCGGCCGACCTCGCGGCAGGGCCGTGCACCGGGGTGCACGCCCAGCTCTGTGGGGACGCGCACGCGGCGAACTTCGGGCTCTACGGGGCCGCGGACGGGCAGATCGTCATGGACATCAACGACTTCGACGAGACCCTCCCCGGCCCATGGGAGTGGGACCTGAAACGCCTCGCGACCAGTCTCGTGCTGGCCGGGCGGGAAGGGGGCGTGTCCGCCAAGGGGTGTCGGGACGCCGCTGAGGACGTCGTGCGGTCCTACCGGAAGACGATCGACCACCTCGCCGAGATGCCGTTCCTCGACTCGTGGACCGCGCTCGGTGACGAGTCCGTGCTGGGGAAGGTGCGGGCCGAGGAACTGCTCGACGACTTCGCCAAGGCGGCCAAGAAGGCGAGGAAGAACACCAGTGCCCGGGTGGCGGCGCGGTGGACGCAGAAGGGCGACGACCAGCGGTGGCGCTTCGTCACCGACCCGCCGGTGATGACCAAGGTCGACGACGCCGTGGCCGACGCGGTCGTGGGGGCGCTACCCGAGTACGTCGACACGCTGCGGGAGTCGCGGCGGAATCTGATCATGCGCTACGGCGTGTCCGACGTGGCGTTCCGGGTGGTCGGCACCGGCAGCGTCGGCCTCCGCAACTACCTGGTCCTCCTGCACGGCAACGGCGATGAGGCGCTGGTCCTGCAGGTGAAGGAGGCGCGGCCGTCGGCGCTGGCCGGGCATCTCGGGGTGGGGCCCGCCAAGCACGAGGGCAAACGGATCGTGCACGGGGCGCGGCTCGTGCAGGCCGAGAGCGACATCCTGCTGGGCTGGACGACGGTCCAGGGGCGCGACTACATCGTCCGGCAGTTCCGCAACCGCAAAGGCGAGATCGACGCGACGACGCTCGACCGCGACCACCTCGACGACTACGGCAGGCTCGCCGGGGCGCTGCTGGCCCGCGCGCACACCCGGTCGGTCGACCCGCGGCTGCTCGCCGGGTACTGCGAGGGCGACGACCTCGACGAGGCGTTCGCCGACTACGCCATCGACTACGCCGACCAGACCGAGGCCGACCACGCCGACCTGGTCGCCGCGGTGGCCGCCGGGCGGCTGTCGGCGGTGATCGAGCAGCCCGTTGGCTGACCTCGCTTCCTTACGACCGAAGATGACGGCCGCGAAGTCGAGTAGATCTACGCATGTCAGGGCGTGTGGCGCGGCGCACAGTGAAGCCATGACCTCCGACGCGAAGACCCCGGGCTCCCCGACCACCGCCGCCTTCTACGCCCAGGCGGCGATCTCGTTCGCCATCGCCCTGGTGGCCCTGACCATCGGCATCGCCGTGCTCCCCGTCGATCCGTGGGTGCGGGCGTTCTTAGCCATCGGCGCGCTCTACACCGTGACCTCGGCGTTCACCCTGGCCAAGGTCATCAGGGACCGGCAGGAACTCACGGCGGTGGCGAGCCGGATCGACCGCGCGCGGGTGGAGAAGCTGCTCGTCGAGCACGACCCGTTCCGCCCAGGCGCCCTGTAACGCACGAAGGCCGCATCCCGGGGGATGCGGCCTTCGTGGAGAGCGGACGACGAGATTCGAACTCGCGACCCTCACCTTGGCAAGGTGATGCGCTACCAGCTGCGCTACGTCCGCGTGGTGCGGCGCCAACTATATCGGATCTCCCGGGCGGTGTTCACCGGGGCCGCCTTTGCCCCGTTCCACCGTGCGCGAACGGGGCGTTCGGGTGTTGACCTTCACCCATTCAGTCGCCATCAACAGTCGGGTCTCCATTAACGTTATTCACGTTTATCCACCGTAAGGGCATGTGGTGTGGCATCTTTGACCCCATTGTCACGGCGGCCATGAGGAGGTACCAGGCCGGATGACCGATGCCCTGGACATCGACACGTCGCCGGACAACGCCGCCGCCGAGGATCGCGCGCTGCTGCACAGGCTGCGCAACGGCGAGGACGCCGCCTTCGGGGAACTTTTCAGCCGCCACAGCGACGCCGTCCGCAGGCTCGCCCTCGGGCTGGCCGCCGATCGCGCCGAGGCCGAGGATCTGACGGCCGAAGCCTTCTTCCGCGTGCTCCAGGCCATTCGCCGCGGCTCCGGGCCGGTCGACAACGTGCGGGGCTACCTGCTGATCGTGGCCCGCCGCGTCGCGTGGGAGTGGAATGGGCGCAGGCGCGACGTGCCGGTGTCCGACGAGGAGCTCAACCACCGCGTCGGCGCCGACCCCGACCGCAGCGGCCAGTCCACCGAGCGCAATCTGATCACCCGGGCGTTCACCAGCCTGCCCGAGCGCTGGCGCAGCGTGCTGTGGGAGGTCGAGGTCGAGGGCGCCCGCCCGGCGGTCGTCGCCGGGAACTTCGGGCTCAGCCCCAACGCCACTGCCGCGCTGGCCCGCCGCGCCCGCCAAGGGCTGCGCGCGGCCTACCTGCAGGCCCACCTGTCCATCGACCGCGGGTCGACCGGCTGCCGGTCGGTGCTGGAGAAGCTCGGCGCCTACACCGCGGGCACGATCAAGGGTGTCGAGCGCCGCAAGGTGCGCGCCCACATCACCACGTGTGCCTCCTGCTCGGCGATGGTCGACGAACTCCAGGACGTCTGCTCCGGCCTGCGCGCGCACGCGGCGTTCCTCGCCGCGCCGGTCGCCGGGGTGGCGCTCTGGCAGCACATGGGCGCCGCGTCGGCCGCCGCGACCGGGATCAAGGGCCTGCTGGCCAACGTCAAGATCCAGGCCGCGCTCGCCGCCACGTCGGCCGCCGCGGTAGGCGCGTTCGGATACGCGATGGTGGCCGTGGGCGGCCCGTCGTCCACCGCCGCGTTCGACGACCTCGACGGCACCAGGGCGCCCGAGGTGGTCATCACCGACCTCACCCGCATCACGCCGACGCCGACGGGGGCACCCGCGCAGAACCCGCCCGCGCCCGCGCACGGCAAACCGGCCAAGCAGAAGCCCGGCGACAAGCGCGCGCCCGCCACCCGCGAGACCGTGATCGAGAACATCGTCGCGGTGCCCGACCAGCCCGTCGCGGAGCAGGCGGCCGCCGAGCAGGCCGCTCAGGGCGGAAGCCCCGGGCTGATGGCCGCGCCGCGGCTGCTGCCCGCGGAGTACGACGAGTCGCAGCCGGTGGTCTTCGAGAAGACCTCCTACGAGCGCAAGTGGGCGATCTACGACCAGTACGACGTCGTCGACGAGACCACGACCACGACCAGGGTCAACGCCGCCGACCAGACCACGGTCGTCACCGAGACCACGCACTACACGGTCTGGCACACCGCGCCGCCCGCGGACTACAAGGTCATGCTGTCGCCGACCGGCGAGCCGACGGAGACCGGGCCGGTCGAGACCAAGCCGACGGACCCGCCGAGCGAGTCGACCAAGCCGGAGCCGACCGAGCCGGTCGAGCCCGAGCCGACCAAGCCGGAGCCCACGGAGTCGGCCAAGCCCGCCGCGACCCCGACGACGGTGGTCGCCAGCTGATCGCCGACACACAGTTGATCAAGGCTGTCGTGTGGTGGAACACTCGGTGGAGTGAAGCTGGTGGGATCGATTCACCCGTAGGGTCCAGCGGCGAGCGGGTAACGTATCTCTCGGTGTAGTGACTGAATGTGGCGGCCCGGTTACCAACGCCGAAGGGCAGGAGATGACGCGTCAGGTTCGCGACGTGAACGGCAGGCTGTGGACCGTTCACGGCACGTTGGAGTGGCGCACCCCGGCCACTGAGGACGACTTCGAGCACGACGTCGCGGCGGGGTACGTGCCCGGCATCGTGATGATCATTCTCATCATCACGCTGGGGATCGTGCTGATCTCGTGGATGCCCGGCGGCGTCGTGGTGCCCGGCTGGCTGATCCTGCTGCTGGTCATGGCCGTGCTGTTCTTCCCGGCGCGCTGGGCGCTGCGCAGGCCGTGGAAGCTGGTCGCCGAGACCGGCGACGACGGCGAGGGCGAGCCGGTGGAGAAGTGGGTCGGCACGGTCCGCGGCTACTTCACCGCCCGCAGCGAGGTGGCCAAGATCGCGAAGTCGATCACCCAGGACACCCAGCCGTCCTACGAGGGCGTCATCAAGCCGCTGAGCTAGGCATGACACGGGCGCGTTCAGCGGGAAGACTGGCGGCGTGCCGGAACTCCCCGAGGTCGAGGCCCTAGCCCACCACCTGCGCGAACACGCGGTCGGCCGCACGGTCGCCCGCGTCGACGTCGCGTCGCTGAGCGTGCTGAAGACCGCGAGCCCGCCATGGACCGCGCTGCACGGCAGGCAGGTGACCGGCGCCGCCCGCTACGGCAAGTACCTGGACCTGCAGGTCGACGGCCTGCACCTGGTGACCCACCTGGCCCGCGCGGGCTGGCTGCGGTGGGCCGACACGATGTCGGCGGCCCCGCCCAAGCCCACCGGCAAGGGGCCGCTGGCGCTGCGCGTGCACCTCGGGCCGCCCGGTCAGGGACCCGGGTTCGACCTCACCGAGGCGGGCACCAAGAAGGGCCTCGCGGTGTGGATCGTGGAGGACCCGGCGTCGATCGAGCAGATCGCCACCCTCGGTCCGGACGCGCTGGGCCTGACCAGGGACGAGTTCGCCGCCCTGCTCGCCGACCGCACCGACCGGCTCAAGACAGCGCTGACCAGCCAGCGGGTGATCGCCGGCATCGGCAACGCCTACTCCGACGAGATCATGCACGTCGCCAAGCTGTCGCCCTATGCGACGCCCGCCCGGCTCACCCCGGCCGCGGTCGACGACCTGTACGAGGCGATGCGCTCGGTGCTGACCGACGCGGTGGCCAGGTCGGTCGGCCAGTCCGCGGCCCGGCTGAAGGGCGAGAAACGCTCTGGCCTGCGTGTTCACGCCCGGACCGGCCTGCCGTGCCCGGTGTGCGGCGACACGGTGCGCGAGGTGTCGTTCGCCGACAAGTCCTTCCAGTACTGCCCGACCTGCCAGACCGGCGGCAAGCCGCTCGCGGACCGAAGGCTGTCAAGGCTGCTCAAGTAGCCTAGGCGCTGTCCTGTGAGTCCGGCACACGCTATCGGCGCCCGGGCGGCCCCTGGCCGCACGGGCGGGAACTCCGAGTACAACCAGCACGCGCGGCTTCCCGCCCGCGCGCCCAGGAACCACCCGGATCACCGATCCCGCGCACCGGACTCACAGGACAGCGCCTTGCCTCACCTTCGGTGGAAAGGGAGCATTACCCGGTGGCCCAGTTGCTGACCGAGCGCGCGTTCGTCGGTGTGCTCGCGACTCTGCTGGTGCTCGGGCTGTTCGTCATCCTGTGTCGCCCCCGCAAGACCGGGTCGGTGCACGACGCCGTCCTCGACGCGGTCCAGCGCCTGTCGAAGGCCGCCCCGGAGCTGCGCAACGGACTCACCGAGCACGCCGCCGACGAGGCCACGACCAATCTGCGCCAGATGCTCAAGTGCGTTGCCATCGGGATCTCCGACGCCGAGGGCAGGCTGCTGTCGTGGGACGGCGACGCCAACGACCACTACATGGACCTGGCCGAGTCGATCGTGGAGTCGGTGCAGCGCAGCCAGCGCGCCCACATCCAGCACGAGAACCTCCAGTGCCGCCACCGCGGCAGCTGTCCGATGCGCACCGCGGCGATCGTGCCGCTGATCATCGACGGCCAGGTCGAGGGTGCGCTGATCGTGGTCGGCGGGGTCGACAGCAAGCGGCTGATCCGCGCCGCCGACGAGGTCGCGACGTTCCTGTGCATCCAGTTGGAGCTGGCCAAGCTCGACGAGTCCAAGCAGCAGCTGGTGCGCGCGGAGATCCGGGCGCTGCGGGCGCAGATCTCGCCGCACTTCATCTACAACACGCTGAACACGATCTCGTCGCTGATCCGCACCGACCCCGAGCACGCCCGCGAGCTGCTCCAGGACTTCGCCGACTTCACCCGCTACTCGTTCCGCGCGTCGGGCCTGTTCGCGACGCTGGCCGACGAGCTGAGCAACATCGACCGCTACCTGACGATCGAGTGCGCGCGCTACAAGGAGCGCCTCAACGTGCGGCTGCGGATCGCGCCTGAGGTGCAGTCGGTGGTGGTGCCGTTCCTGGTGCTGCAGCCGCTGGTGGAGAACGCGGTGCGGCACGGCATCGCCAAGAAGCCCGGCGGCGGCACGGTCAGCGTGTTCGCCCACGACAACGGCTCCGAGGCGCTGATCATCATCGAGGACGACGGCGTCGGGATGGACGCCGACCGGCTCTTCGAGGACCTGCGGGACGCGCACAAGACCGGCTCGCACGTCGGCGTCGGCAACATCAACCAGCGCATGCGCCAGGTGTTCGGCGACGAGTACGCGCTGATGGTCGAGACCGCGCCCGGCGCGGGCATGAAGATCACCCTGCGGGTGCCCAAGTTCTTCCCCGGCGTCCGCCCCGATCTGCCCGACTTCAGCGACGACGAGGACGAGGACTACGGGGCACCCCGGCCCGCGCCCGCCGCGCCGACCGGCCCGGCCGCCGTATCTTGAACCCATGAGCAGCGTGACCGAGCGGCTGGCCGCCAGAATTCCCCTCATCGGCGAGCGAGCGGACAAGGGTCCGGTCGTGGCGGTGGTCAAGCTGCACGGGGTGATCACGCCGACACCGTCGCCGCTGTCCCGCGGCACGATCAACATCAACACTGTCGAGTCGGCGCTGACCAGGGCGTTCGCGCACGACCGGCTGCGCGCGGTGGTGCTCGCGATCAACTCGCCCGGCGGGGCGCCGACCCAGTCGGCGCTGGTGGCCGCGCGGGTGCGCGAGCTGGCGGCGGAGAAGAACGTGCCGGTGCTCGCCTTCTGTGAGGACGTCGCCGCGTCGGGCGGCTACTGGCTGGCCTGCGCCGCCGACGAGATCTACGCCCACCCCACGTCGCTGGTCGGGTCGATCGGCGTGGTGAGCGCCGGGTTCGGCCTCGCCGGGCTGCTGGAGCGCTTCGGCGTCGAGCGCCGGGTGCACACCGCGGGCACGCGCAAGGTGCGGCTCGACCCGTTCCAGCCGGAGAACCCCGAGGACGTTGTCTGGCTGAAGGGGCTGCAAGGGCAGCTGCACGACCAGTTCGTCGCGTGGGTGCGCGAGCGCCGCGACGGCAAGCTCGTCGGCGCCGACGACGACCTGTTCTCCGGCGAGGTCTGGACCGGGGCGAAGGCGCTGGAACTCGGCCTCGTCGACGGCCTCGGCACGCTGCGGTCGGTGGTGGCCGAGCGGTTCCCGGACGCCGAGATCAGCGTCGCCGAGCCCAAGCGGCCGCTGCTCGCCCGGTTGGGCGTCGCCTCGGCGGCGATGTCGACGCAGGACCGGGTACTCGCAGCGATGGAAGCGGTCGAGACGCGGGCCGTCTGGTCACGCTTCGGGCTGTAAGGCGCCCAGAACGCTGACCGTCAGTCACAGACAATCACCCGGTGGGATGGTCCTGGATTGACCTGGCGTTGACCATGGACAGGCACCCGCGACGATCGGCAAGATGCTGCTCACAGTGAGTACCTCGAACAACACCCCCGGCCTCGTCGTCCTGGCCGTCGACGACGAGCACGAAGGCATGGCCATGCTGGAGGAGCGCCTCCAGGGCAATCGGCACGTGCGCCGCATCCTCAAGGCGTTCGACGCCACCGAGGCGCTGCAGGTGCTCGCGGGCGCCGATACCGAGCTAGCCGCACGCAAGGACGCCGGCATGCCGGTCGTCGACGCCGTCTTCGCCGACCTCGACATGCCCGGCCTCACCGGCATGGAGCTGGCCCGGCTGCTCGCGGGCTTCAAACCCGCGCCCGTGCTGGTGTTCGTCACCGCACACAGCCATGAGGCGGTCGCCGCCTTCGAGCTGGGCGCGGTCGACTACCTGCTCAAGCCGACCGAGCAGCCGCGCATGGACAAGGCGATGGAACGTGTCCTCGCCAAGATCCACCTCAACGGCGCGGGCTCGCCGAGCGCGGTCCCCGAGTCGCGCGACGACGAGGTGATCCCGGTCGAACTGGCGGGCACGACGAAGCTGGTGTCCCGCGCGGCGGTGCGGTGGGTCGAGGCGCAGGGCGACTACGCCCGCCTCTACACCTCCGACGGCTCCCACCTGGTGCGCATCCCGCTGGCGCAGCTGGAGGAACGCTGGGAGAAGGCCGGGTTCGTGCGCATCCACCGGTCCTACCTGGTGCCGCTGTCGCTGATCACCGAGCTGCGCATGGGCGGGTCGGGATACTCGGTGGTGATCGGGCACGAGGAGAAGATCCTGCCGGTCAGCCGCAGGCACACCCGCGAGCTGAAGGACCGACTCGTCCGCGGCGCCGGGTCGTGAGCAAGCACGCGTCGAACGGCCCGGGCGGCGGCGAGGTCCCCGCCCCGCGGCCCCGGCGCAAGCGGGTCGTGCTCGCCGACGCGCGTGCCCCGGTCACGGTGCTGCGTACGGCGATCGAGCTGGAGGAGCAGACGAGTTGGGCCGAGGAGGTCGTGCGCCGCTTCATCCGCACCCAGTTCCGAACCGCCGCCGCGCTGGCCGGGCTGGTGCTGCTGCTGTTCGGCGCGCTGCCCCTGTTGTTCTTCCTGCTGCCCGGAATGGCGGAGTCGACGGTGGCCGGGGTGGCGCTGCCGTGGGTGCTGTTGGGGATCCTGCCCTTCCCTCTGCTGTTCGGGATCGGGTATTGGTACAACGTGCTCGCGGAGCGGCACGAGCGCGACTTCGTCGACATGGTCGAGAAGTAGCGCTCCCCATCGGTAGAGACCGGTCGACTTGGAACTGAACCCGTGGGCGGCGGCAGCGATCCTGCTGGTCGGTCTCGCCACGTTCTCCCTCGGGTACCGCAGCTCCCGGCTGGCCAACACCACCTCGGACTTCCTGGTCGCGCGTCGGACCGTGCGGTCGCGGCGCAACGCGGCGGCCATCTCAGGTGAGTACCTGTCGGCGGCGTCGTTCCTGGGCATCGCGGGCCTTGTCCTGAAGGACGGCGCGGACGCGCTCTGGTACCCGATCGGCTTCACCGCGGGCTACCTGCTGCTGATGATCTTCGTGGCCGCCCCGCTGCGCCGGTCCGGCGCCTACACGCTGCCCGACTTCTGCGAGGCGCGGCTCGGGTCGACCGGGATGCGCAAGCTCGCGGCCGTGTTCGTGGTGTTCATCGGCGTGCTCTATCTGGTCCCGCAGCTGCAGGGCGCGGGACTGACGATCCGGCAGATCCTGCCCGCCGCGCCGGTGTGGGTCGGGTCGGCGCTGGTCACGGTGCTGGTGTTCGTCAACGTCTTCGGCGGCGGGATGCGCGCGATCACCGTCGTGCAGGCGTTCCAGTACTGGCTGAAGCTGTTCGCCATCGCCGCGCCCACGTTCGTCATGGTGGCGCTGTTCATCGGCAACGGCGGCGCGCGCGGCGACATGACCGGCCTGCACGACGATCTGCCGCCGAGGTTCACCGCCGACGCGGTGATCACCGTGGAGACCGCGGTCGTGCTGTCGGTGTCGGAACCGGTGTCGCTGACCACGCAGGGCCGCGTCGACGGCGGGCCGGGCGGCAGCGTCTACTGGGGCGCCGGGCCGCACACGGTCGACAAGGGCACGGTCCTGTACTTCACCAAGGGGTCGGCGGTCCCGGTGGTGAGCGGGGCGCCGACGGACAACGCGGCCTGGCTGCGGCCGGTGGGCGGCACGGGCGACCTGTTCACCACGTACTCGCTGATCGTGGCGCTCTTCCTGGGCACCATGGGCCTGCCGCACGTGCTGGTCCGCTTCTACACCAACCCGGATGGGCGAGCCGCGCGCCGGACCACGCTGCACGTGCTCGCACTGCTCGGCCTGTTCTATCTGTTCCCGATCATCCTGGGCGCGCTGTCGCGGCTCTACGTGCCGGAGCTGCTGGTCACCGGCAAGACCGACGCGGCGGTGCTGGTGCTGCCGATGAAGGTCGCGCCGGGGGTGCTCGGCGAGATCCTCGGCGCGGTGACGGCGGCGGGCGCGTTCGCCGCGTTCCTGTCGACGTCGTCGGGGCTGATGGTCAGCGTCGCCGGGGTGGTGTCGACCGACCTGTTCAACGGCAAGGTCCGTGACTGGCGGTTCTCCACGGTGCTCGCCGGGCTGGTGCCGTTCGTGGTCGCGGTACTGCTGCGGCCGTCGGACATCTCGCTGAGCGTGGGGCTGTCGTTCGCGCTGGCGGCGTCGACGTTCTGCCCGGTGCTGCTGCTGGGCATCTGGTGGCGCAAGATCACTTGGGTCGGGGCGGCGTCCGGGATGGTGCTCGGTGGCGGGCTGGTGATCACGGCGCTGGTCGTCAACATCGTCAGCGGCTACACCGGCGGGTGGGCGCCGTCGTTCTTCCAGCAGCCCGCGCTCGTCACCGTGCCCGCCGCGTTCCTCGCGGTGCTGATCATGAGCAAGGCCACGCAGAGCCGGATCCCGGCCGACGCCAACCGCATCCGGATGCGCATGCACGCCCCCGACCGGCTCGGCTTCATCCGGGACCGGGACATCGCCCGATTCGGGGCCGCGGAGGACCGGGTCCGTCTCGCCAACGGCCGTCATCGACGTTGAGTCAACGAACCACTCAAATGGGTGGTTAGCAGGTCACCTGACCGGGTAATTGGTTTGGTGAGTCAGCACTCGACACGCACTCCCATGGGAGTGTGTGCCCCGCTACGGAGTCGATCACGTACGGAGAGTCGCCATGACCACCAGCGCAGAGGACACCGACTGGGTCCAGGTGCAGGAGAGCGCCGACTTCGCCGAACTCAAACGCAGGCTCCGGCGGTTCGTCTTCCCCATGACCCTCGCCTTCCTGGGCTGGTACCTGCTGTACGTGGTGCTCGCCGACTACGCGCACGGGTTCATGGCGACCAAGCTGATCGGCAACATCAACGTCGGCCTGGTGTTCGGCCTGCTCCAGTTCGCCTCGACGTTCCTGATCACCTTCCTCTACGTCCGGCACGCCGACCGCGAGCTGGACCCGCTCGCCACGCAGATCCGCGAGCGGCTGGAAGGTGACCGGCGATGAACTCCAACCCGCTGCTCAACCTGTCGATCTTCGGCGCGTTCGTGCTGGTCACCCTGGTCGTGGTGATCCGCGCCAGCCGCAACACCCGCACGGCGTCGGACTACTACGCCGCCGGTCACGCCTTCACCGGCCCGCAGAACGGCATCGCCATCTCCGGCGACTACCTGTCCGCGGCGTCGTTCCTCGGCATCGCGGGCGCCATCGCGCTCTACGGCTACGACGGCTTCCTCTACTCGATCGGCTTCCTCGTCGCCTGGCTCGTCGCGCTGCTGCTGGTCGCCGAGCTGCTGCGCAACACCGGCAAGTACACGATGGGCGACGTCCTGAGCTACCGGATGCGCCAGCGCCCGGTGCGTGCCGCGGCGGCCACGTCGACTTTGGCGGTCAGTTTCTTCTATCTGCTCGCGCAGATGGCGGGCGCGGGCGGGCTCGTGGCGCTGCTGCTGGGCATCACCAGCGCGACCGGGCAGGCGCTGGTCATCGCCGTCGTCGGCGCGCTGATGATCGTGTACGTGCTGATCGGCGGCATGAAGGGCACGACCTGGGTGCAGATCATCAAGGCGGTGCTGCTGATCTCCGGCGCCGCGGTGATGACGTTCTGGGTCCTGGCGAAGTACGGCTTCAACCTGTCCGGCCTGCTCGGCGGCGCGGTCGAGAACAGCCCGAAGTCGGGCGAGAAGGTGCTCAGCCCCGGCCTGCAGTACGGCGCGACCGGAATCAGCAGGCTCGACTTCCTGTCCCTGGCGATCGCGCTGGTGCTCGGCACCGCGGGGCTGCCGCACATCCTGATGCGTTTCTACACGGTGCCGACCGCGCGCGAGGCCCGTCGCTCAGTGGTCTGGGCGATCGTGCTGATCGGCGTGTTCTACCTGTTCACCCTGGTCCTCGGCTACGGCGCCGCCGCGCTCGTCGGCCCGGACACGATCAGCAACGCGCCCGGCAAGGTCAACTCCGCCGCGCCGCTGCTGGCCGAGGCGCTGGGCGGGCCGGTGCTGCTCGGGTTCATCGCCGCGGTCGCCTTCGCCACGATCCTGGCGGTGGTGGCGGGCCTGACGATCACCGCGTCGGCCTCCTTCGCCCACGACATCTACGCCAACATCATCAAACGGGGCGAGGCCGACGACAAGGAGCAGGAGGTGCGCGTCGCCCGGATCACCGCCGTGGTGATCGGCGCGGTGGCGATCGCGGGCGGGATCGTGGCCAACGGGCAGAACATCGCGTTCCTGGTCGCCTTGGCGTTCGCGGTGGCGGCGTCGGCGAACCTGCCGACGATCCTGTACTCGCTGTTCTGGAAGCGGTTCAACACAGCGGGCGCGCTGTGGAGCATCTACGGCGGCCTCGGCGTGTGCGTCACGCTGATCGTCTTCTCGCCCGCCGTGTCGGGGAAGTCGACCTCGATGTTCCCCAACGCCGACTTCGACTGGTTCCCGCTGGCCAACCCTGGCCTGGTGTCGATCCCGGTGTCGTTCTTCCTAGGCTGGCTTGGCACCGTCCTGTCCGGCGAGCGCGACGACGCCAAGTTCGCCCAGATGGAGGTCCGCGCCCTGACCGGTGTCGACGCGGAGAAGGCCACGGCCCACTGACCTGGCTTCACAGGGTCCTACGGGCGGCATGGCAGCATCGAGGGCGTGAACCAGGTGCCGAGTGTGTCCGTGGTCGACCTGCCCGCGGAACTGCCGACTGACGTGACCCTGCTCGACGTGCGCGAACAGGACGAATGGGACGCGGGCCACGCGCCCGACGCCGTGCACATCCCGATGGGGGAGCTGGCCGCCCGGCTCGGCGAGCTGCCCGAGTCCGAGGCGGTGTACGTGATCTGCCGCTCCGGCGGCCGGTCCGCCCGCGTCACCCAGTACCTCAACGCCAACGGCTGGGACGCCACCAACGTCGACGGCGGCATGCAGTCGTGGGCGGCGGGCAGTAGGCCCATGGAGTCGGTCTCCGGCCAGGAGCCCGAGGTCCTCTGATGCAGTACCCGCGGCCGGTGCCGATGGAGTGGGTGGCGACCCCGCCGCCCGGTCCGCCGCCACCCGCGTCGCCGCGGCGGTTCGGCCCGTACACCGGCCCGCCGTCGTACCGCTCGACGCCCCGCTGGGGTTTCCCGGCACTCGCTTGGCGCTGGCCGACGGCGGTGCAGGCCGCCGAACCGGAGGCGTCGGCGACCGAGCAGGTGCGCTCGCGGGGCAGGCTCGCCATCGGGGCGCTGGTCGCGGTCGCGGTGTTCTCCGGGCTGACCGCCGCCGCCGAGGTCTGGCGCTACGCACTGCTGGTCAAGGCCCGGACGAGCGCGCTCCCACGCGACACGGTCGCGCTCTCTGACAGCTTCGTGATCACGGGCGCGGCCGTGTCGATCGCGTTCGGGGTGGCGGCGGTGGCGCTGCTGCTGTGGTGGCTGGTCCCGGCCCGGCGCGCGGCCCAGGACGGCGCAGGCTACGCCTCCGCCCGACCGCTGTGGCAGGTGGCGGCGAGCTTCCTCGTCCCCGGCCTGAACCTCATCGTGCCTGGTGCCGCGATGGCCGAACTGGAACACGCGGCGCTGCGCAAGCCTGGTGACGAACGGCCGTCGCCCAGCGGTCTGGTCCGGTCGTGGTGGATCGCCCTCGCCGTCGGCGGCGGGTTCTTCGCGGTGAGCGTGCTGTGGCGGTTCCGCGACAGCGTGCAGGCCAAGGCCGACGGTGTCCTGCTGAGCGCGGCGACTGACGTCGTGGCCGCCGTCGTGGCGGTGTTCACGGTGCTGGTCGTGCTGCGGATCTCGGCACTGCTCGCCCCGGTCGACCCGGAGTCGGTCCGGCTCCTGCGCGTCGTCCGCGTGGAGGGTGCGCCCGCGCCGGAGCTGCGGACCTATCGTCCGCCGGGTACCCAGCGCTGAGATCATCTCCCGTAACGCTGCCTGCCGCGCTGGGTATATCTTTCAGTAGCCAGACGTTGACAGACCGCAGGGGGAGAACCGGTGGGCGAAGCACGGCTGCGCGTAGAGGGCGTCCACGCCGACGAAATGATCCTCGACGGTCTCACCTCCGCGTTGCACGACGATCTGCGAGCGCTCAGCACGGTCGTGGTCAGGCGGGCCGACTCCGGCCCGGCGCCTGCGAACAGCAAGTCCGGCCCGGCCACGTCGATCTCGGACCTGCTGGTCACCGGCCTCGGACCGGCCGTGGTGCTGGGGGTGTACCGCACGATCGTCGCCTATCTGAACCGCGCCAAGGCCCGGTCGGTGACCTGGATCCAGGACGGCCGCGAGGTCACCCTCACGGCGCTGTCCGACAGCGCGCAACAGAAGGTCATCGAGCAGCTGGCCGCGCAGGAACCACGCGAGAAGCCTCAGGACTAGAGCACTCATGGGAGAACGCCACGCGCTGCTGGTCGCGACCGCGCGGTACGCCGATCCGCGTCTTCGGACTTTGCGCGCGCCGGTCGACGAGACCCAGGTGCTTTCCCAACTGTTGCAAGACAAGAGGATCGGCGAGTTCGACTCCGCGCCGGTGCTGATCGACAACCGCAAGTCGGTGATCGAGTACGAGATCGAGAAGCTGTTCAGCGACCGGCAACCCGACGACCTCGTGCTGCTCTACCTGTCGGGTCACGGGATGGTCGTGCACGGCCAGAACGCCAAGCGCCTGTTCTTCGCCGCGTACGACACCGACATGGCCAAGCCGTTCGCGACCGCGATCTCCGCTTCCTTGGTGCACCAGATGCTCGACCAGTGCCAGGCCGGGAACAAGGTCATCATTCTCGACTGCTGCAACAGCGGCCTGTTCTCCAGCGCGTCGCGGACGAAGTCCGTCGAGTCCGTGAAGGTGGACGCGGACTTCGGCAAGGGGACGTTCGTGATGACGGCGGGCCGCGAGCTGGACTTGGCCTTCGAGGACGAGAAGCTGGTGTTCGACCGCCAGCAGCCCTACTCGCTGTTCACCGACGCCCTGATCACCGGGATCAAGACCGGCGCGGCGGCCAGAGTGGGAGCCGACCACATCACCGCGGACGATCTCTACGAGTTCGCCTTGCGGGAGGTGCGCAAGCGCAACACCGCGGACCGCGTCCAGGTTCCCGAGCGGTTGAACCACGCCCACGGCACGGTTCGGATCGCCAATGTGTGGTCTCGGAAGATGGTCGTCGACGAGTCGGCCGAGTCGCCCAAGCTGGCCGAACTGCTGCCTGAACCCGCGGCGGCGCCCGCCCAGGAACTCGTCGTGCCGATCGGCAAGCTGCACACGTCGACCGGTGCCGCCGACGACGTGGTCAGGCTCAAGCTGGCAGGCCACGACGGCCACCTCGGGATCATCGGCAAGATCTTCTCCGGCAAGTCCACCTTGCTCCGCACGCTCATCGCGGGCATCCAGGCGGGCCAGTCGGCCGATGACGTGCACTTCTACTTCCTCGACTCGGGTGGCGCGTTCAACGACTTGCGGCGGTCGCCGCACGTCCGCGCGGTGGTCGGGCCGTCCGACCACCAAGACGTGCTCGACGTCCTGACCCGCGTCGGCGAGATCGTCACGGACCGCGAGAAGCTGTTCCGCAGAGCCAACATCGGCAGCGTCGACACCTTCCGGGTGCTGCGCAGGCGCGGCACGCTGGAGCCCGGTGACCATGGCGAGGTCTTCCTCGTCATCGACGGCTGGGACCAGTTCGAGGAGGAACTGCCGCAGATCGTGCACACCGTCCGGCGCATCGCGAGCGCGGGCCTGAGCAAAGGTGTGCACGTGCTGGTCGCGGCGCGGCACTGGGCGGAGATCCCGACCGAGATCTCCCGCCTGCTGCGGACCCGCATCGAGCTGGCCCTCGACGATCCCGCCGAGTCGAAGTTCGGACCCCATCTGTCTGCGGCGCTCCCCAACCGCGCGGGGTGGGGCCTGATCGACGGCAAGCCGTTCCTCGCCGCGGTGGCCGAGGTCGCCGACGTGGAGGAGGACGCCGACCAGGCCGAAGAGGTGCTGGTGTCCAGTGCGCTGGCCGACGAGGAGGCGCCGACGGCGCCGGTGCGGCCGCCGACGGTCCACCCGTTCGACACCAACCCGCGGCTCTTGTCCCTGGCAGGGCTTCCTGACGACCCGATGGCCTTCGACATCCAGCGGGCGTGGCGCCCGCGCCCGGTGCGCGAGCGCTACCGCGTGCCGTTCGGCATCGATGAGTCCGGCAGGCCGTTGACGCTGGATCTCAAAGAGTCGGCGCTGGAGGGAATGGGGCCGCACGGACTGTGCATCGGCGCGGTCGGGTCCGGGAAGTCCGAGCTGCTGCGCACCATCGTGCTCGGCCTGGCCATGACGCATTCCTCGACCGCGCTCAACTTCGTCCTGGTCGACTTCAAGGGCGGCGCGACGTTCCTCGGCATGGACGCGCTGCCGCACGTCGCCGCGACGATCACCAACCTGCAGAGCGACCTGAGCCTGGTCGACCGCATGAAGGACGCTTTGGCCGGGGAGGTCAACCGGCGCCAGGAGGTGCTGCGGAGGAGCGGCAACTTCACGAACGTGTGGGAGTACGAGAAGGCCCGCGAGAACGGCGCCGACCTCGACCCACTGCCCGCGCTGTTCATCGTGGTCGACGAGTTCTCCGAGCTGCTGTCGGCCAAGCCCGACTTCATCGACGAGTTCGTGGCGATCGGCCGGGTGGGCCGGTCGCTGCAGATGCACCTGCTGCTGGCCTCGCAGCGGCTCGAAGAGGGGAAGCTGCGCGGCCTGGACTCCTACATGTCGTACCGGATCGGCATGCGAACGTTCTCGGCCGCCGAGTCGCGTGCCGCGATCGGGGTGCCGGACGCCTACGAGCTGCCGTCGATCCCGGGGTTCGGCTATCTCAGGTCCGACGCGAACGCGATAGTGCGGTTCAAGGCCGCGTACGTCTCCGGGCCCGCGCGGGCGCAGGCGGAAGACGAGCCGTGGGAGCAGCGGCCGAGCACGCTGGACGTCGTGGTCGAGCGGATCGTGGGCCAGGGTCCGCCCGCGCACGAGCTGTGGCTGCCCCCACTCGGCGAGTCGAACCCGCTCGACGCGCTGCTGCCGCCGCTGCGGAGCACCGAGGACCGCGGTCTGTCCCCGGCCGGATCATTCAACGGCAGGCTGCAGGTGCCGCTCGGCATCATCGACAAGCCGTTCGAGCAGCGTCGCGACCTGCTGTGGGCCGACTTCTCCGGTGCGGCGGGCCACGGGGCCGTGGTCGGCGGCCCGCAGTCGGGCAAGTCGATGGCCCTGCGCACGCTGATCCTGTCGATGGCGCTGGCGAACACCCCCGAGGAAGTGCAGTTCTACTGCCTCGACTTCGGTGGCGGCACGCTCGGCACGATCGAGGGCCTGCCGCATGTCGGCGGGGTGGCCACCCGGGGTCATCCGGACAAGGCCCGGCGGGTCGTCGACGAGCTGACGACGCTGCTCGCCCAACGCGAGCGGCGGTTCCGCGAGGTACAGATCGATTCCATGCCCGACTTCCGCGACCGTAAGCGGCGCGGGGAAATCAAGGAGGACCCGTTCGGCGACGTCTTCCTGATCGTCGACGGCTGGCTGACCTTCCGCCAGGAGTTCGAGACGCTGGAGGCGCAGGTCGTCAACCTGGCCGCGCGGGGCCTGTCCTACGGCATCCACGTGATCGTGGCGGCCACTCGGTGGGCGGAGATCCGGCCCTCGCTGCGGGACTTGCTCGGCACCCGGTTCGAGCTGCGCCTCGGCGACCCGAGCGAGTCCGATGTGGACCGGCGGGCGGCGCTCAACGTGCCCCGGGGCCGCCCCGGCCGTGGTCTGACCGCCGACAAGCAGCACTTCCTTATCGGCCTGCCCCGCATCGACGGCTCGACCGACCCGAACGTGGCCGACGGGCTGCGCTCGGCGATCGCGCGGATCGACGAGCTATGGCACGGCCGCAAGGCACCCAAGGTCCGGCTCCTGCCGGAGTTGGTCAGCTACGCGGAGCTGCCGCGGCGCGTCGACACCAAGCTCGTCCCGATCGGGGTCGACGAGAACGAACTGGCCCCGGTCTACCTCGACTTCGACGCCGAGCCGCACTTCATGGCCTTCGCCGAGGGCGAGTCGGGCAAGACCAACCTGATCCGCGCCATCGCGCGCGGCATCACGGATCGCTACACCCCCCAAGAAGCGCTCATCATCCTCGTCGACTACCGGCGGACGATGCTGGGCTTCATCGACGACGACCACCAACTCGCCTACGCGGTGTCCTCGAAGCAACTCGACGACATGATCAAGGACGTTCGCGGCTCGATGGCCAAGCGGCTGCCCGGCCCGGACGTCACCGAGAAACAGCTCAGGGATCGCTCCTGGTGGAAGGGCCCGGAACTCTTCATCCTGGTCGATGACTACGACCTCGTGGCCCAGCCGGGTGCCGACAACCCGCTGCGGCCGCTGGCGGAGTTCCTGCCGCAAGCCAAGGACGTCGGGCTGCACTTGATCATCGCCCGACGTTCCGGGGGTGCCTCGCGCGCGATCTTCGACCCGGTGGTCGGCAGGCTGCGCGAGATCGGGGCACCCGGCATCGTGATGAGCGGCACTCGGGACGAGGGTGTTCTCCTGGGCAGAGTCAGGGCGACCGCGCTGCCGCCAGGCAGAGGCACCCTGGTCAGCCGCAAGACGGGCGAGAAGCTGGTTCAGATCGCCTGGCTGCCGCCCGACCAGGACGCCTAGCCGACCGGCAGTGCCCGCAGGCCGCGGATGACGAACTCCGGGCGACGCGGCGCCACGCCCGCGAGCCGCAAGTTCGGGAGTCTCCTGGTCAGGGCGCTGAGTGTCGCGGCGACCTCGACGCGGGCCAGTGGGGCGCCGACGCAGTAGTGGATGCCCGCGCCGAAACCCAGGTGCGGGTTCGGGGTGCGGGCGATGTCGAAGCGGTCGGGGTCGGTGAACACGAGTGGGTCCCGCGCCGCCGCGCCGAGCAGGGCGGCGATCTTCTGGCCCGGTTCGACGGTGTGGCCCGCGATCTCGACCCGTTCGGTGGCGGTGCGCTCGAACAGTTGCAGCGGGGCGTCGAACCGGATCAGCTCCTCGACCGTGGACGGCAGCAGGCCCGGGTCGGCCAGGAGACGGTCCCACTGGTCGCGGTGGGTCAGCAGGGCCAGGACGCCGTTGCCGATCACGTTGACCGTCGCCTCGTGGCCCGCCATGAGCAGCAGGACGGCGGTGGCGACCAGTTCGTCCTCGCTGAGCCGGTCGCCGCCGTCGCGGACGGCGGCGAGGTCGCCGACGAGGCTGTCCGGGCGGGGATCGGCCGCGAGCGCCCGCACGTAGTCGGCGAACTCCTGGGCAGCCGTCTCCGCCGCGCGCTTGCGGTCGGCGGGGAGGCCGTACTCGTACATCTTCACGATCGCGTTGGACCACGGCGCCAGCAGCGCGCGATCCGCCGTCGGGACGCCCAGGAGTTCGCCGATGACCTCGACCGGCAGCGGCGCCGCCACCGTCGCCAGCAGGTCGGCCGAGCCGGTGTCGGCGATCTCCGCGGCCAGGTCGGCGACCATCCGGTCGGCGAGCCGCTCGACCCACGGCCGCAGCCGGTCGGTGTGGCCGCGCGCGAACGCGGCGGCGATCAGCCTGCGCAGCCGGGTGTGGGTCGGGGGTTCGTTCTCCAGCAACGAGTTCCGGTGCAGGAGGTTGAACGCGGCGAAGTCCCCGAGCGGCACCGCGTCCGTCCACAAGCGACCGAGTCCCCGGTGGCGCAGGACCGCCGAGCACGCCGCGTGCGACACCGCGACCGCCAGGCCCAGCCCCTCGTGCCAGTGCACCTCGCCCTCGGCGCGCAGCGCGGCGAACGCCGGGTAGGGGTCGGCGACGAAGGCGGGGTCGCTCGGGTCGAACGTCACCGGGCAACGGTGGCATGATCCGGCCTGTGCAGCTAGTCGCCCACCGAGGCGCGTCGACGCTTCGGGCAGAACACACCAGAGCGGCCTACGAGCTCGCCCTCGCCCAGGGCGCCGACGCGCTGGAATGCGACGTGCGTCTGACCCGTGACGGGCAGCTCGTGTGCGTGCACGACAGCACGGTCGACCGGACCAGCGACGGCACCGGCCGGGTCGGCGAGCTGACGCTGGCCCAACTGTCCGAATTGGACTTCGGCGGCGAACGCGGCGTGCTGACGATGCGCGAGCTGCTCGGCATGGCCGTCGACCACGGCGCCGGGCTGTTCATCGAGACCAAGCATCCCGTGCGCACCGGCGGCAAGGTCGAGATCGCGCTGGTCGAGCTGCTGGCCGAGTACGGCCTGACCAAGCCGCCGACCAAGGCCGAGTCGCAGATCGTGGTCATGTCGTTCTCGGCGCTGGCCGTGCGCCGGGTGCGCGCGCTGGCGCCCGGGCTGCCCACGGTGTTCCTGCTCGACCGCCTCCTGCCGTTCCTGCGCGGCGGCGTGCTGCCGTCGTGGGCCGACTACACCGGGCCGGGCCTGTCGGTGCTGCGGGCCGACCCGGACTACGTCGCGCGGGCGGCTGACCGGGGCCACGACACGTACTGCTGGACCGTCGACGCGCCCGCCGACATCCGCTTCTGCGCCGACCTCGGGGTGCGCTGGCTGGCCACCAACGACCCGGCGGCCACCCGCACCGTCCTCGACGCGGGCTGATTGGGTAGCGTCCAGCGCATCAATTGTCCGGCAGGCGAGGAGATTTCGACGATGTCCAAGCGATCAGCGGTGAAGCCGCCAAAGGTCAAGGTTGAGGACTCGTCGGGCATCAACCCGCGCCAGCCCTGCCCGTGCGGCTCCGGCAAGCGCTACAAGGCGTGCCACGGCCTGGCCGGTGGCGTGGTCGACGTGCCCGTCTCGCGTCCGTTCGAGGGCATCGCGGGGGAGACCGAGCTGATCGCCCTGCGCGAGTTCGTCCCCTCCGGCACCGCGAAGCTCAACCTGAGCGTCGAGGGCCGCGACGTCGTGCTGGCCACCGTGCTGCCGATGGCCGCCGCCGCGCTGGTCCGCGCCGACGACGTGGCCTTCGTCGGGCTGCAGGTGCAGACCCGCTCGAACGACATCAGCCGCGACCTGGCCCGCGCCCTGCGCTGGGTCCTCGACGCCGCGCCCGGTGACGTGCTGCCGGTCGTCGGCCCGGAGACCGAGGCTGTGGACAAGCGTGAGCGCCTGCAGGACCTGCTCGACGCGTCCGCGCCGATCGAGCCCGAGGTGCACTCGGACTTCACGTGGTGGATGCCGGAGGGCACCGAGCCGTCCGGCGAGGTCGCGCTGTCGCTGGAGCGCGCCAACAGCGCGATCCTGCCCACCGAGCGCATCGGCCCGTCGGCCTACTGGGTCGACGCGGGCGAGAAGGCCCACCTGCGGTGGGTCCGGCCGGAGCCGGAGGAGGAGCTGCTGGCGGCGCTGGCGCGGCTGTCGGCCCGCGGTGAGCTGGCGCTGGGCGAGGGCTCGCGGTTCGCCGGGTCGTTCCGGGCGCACGGGCTGCTGGTGCCGGTGTGGGACCTGGACCGGGAGCTGCACGCGCGGGAGTGGACGTCGGGGGCCGAGGAGCTGGGTGCCCGGTTGTCGGCCGCGCTGGAGTCGCTGGAGTCGGAGCCGTTGACGATCGCCGAGCGGCGGTCGCGGGACGGGCTGCTCGGTCGGCAGATCACGATCCGGTGATCCTGCACATCATCGCTCGGTCGGACTGGCCCGCGGCTGAGGTGACCGCGCCGAGTTTGGTGTCGGAGGGGTTCGTGCACTGTTCCGATCCTGGGACAGTGCGCCTTCCGGCTAATCGGCTCTATCGGGGTCGGACGGATCTGCTGCTGTTGGAGATCGACCCTGCGCTGGTCGGTGTGCCGGTTCGGTGGGAACCTGCGGTGCCTGCGATCGCCGATGGGCCGTGGTTTCCGCACGTCTATGGGCCGATCCCGGCATCCGCGGTGGTCGGCGTGCACGAGTTCCCGCCGGGCGCCGATGGCCTGTTCGAACTGCCGGAGTCGCTCGCGAACCGCTGACCGTCGTCAAAAGTGACACACGTCACTCGCCTTCCGAGGCAACCTTCCCCTGACATGGCGCGTGGACCTGGTGAAAGGCAGCCGACAGCACCGCAACGGGAGGGGAGGGCGTGATGGCTACGATTTCCCCCGAGTTGTTGGGCCGCCCCGTCTGGTTCTGGCGGGGTGTCGGCTGGGGGGAAGGTGCGGTGGTCGTGGATGACTTCGCCGAGTTCGTGAGTGTGTCCATGCCGGGGTTGCTCCGGTACGGCCACGCCCTGACCGGCAATCCGCATGACGGCGCGGATCTGGTGCAAGGGGTGTTGGAGAAGATCGGGTCGCGGTGGAACTCCGTCGTCCACAAGACCGGTGATCCGCTCGCCTACACGCGCAGGGCGATGGCGAACGCGCACATCAGTCGGTGGCGGCGGACGCGGCGGGAGAACCTGGTCGCCGAGATCCCGGACACCGTGGTCACCCGGGAGCGCTATTCCTTTGAGGACGAGCCGCTGTGGCACGCGTTGCGGGAGCTTCCGCCGCGCCAGCGGGCGGTGATCGTCCTGCGGTATTACGAAGGTCTGTCGGAAACCGAGATCGCCCACACCCTCGGCGTCAGCGCGGGGACGGTCAAGAGCCAGGCCAGCAAGGCGATGGCCACGCTGCGGACGAAGCTCGCCGCGACAGTCGAAGGCAGGTACGAGTCGTGAATATCGATGACGAGCTTCAGCGGTTGTTCGCCGATGATCGGCTGGACGTGCCCGTGCGGTCTGGGGCGACCGAGGCGGTCGTCGCCGGGGCGCGGCGGGTTCGGCGGCGGCGGGTCGCGATGAGTGCGGCCGGTGGGGCGGCGGCGCTGAGTGTGCTGGCCGGGTCGGCGTTCATCCTGGCGGGCGGTCAGCCGGAGTCGCAGTCGGTTCCCGGGGATGGCGTGTCCATCGCGGCGACGACTACCTCTGCGGTCACCACGTCGGAGGCGCCCACGTCGACGCAGGTGCCGACCTCGGCGAGCAGTGGGACCCGGACCGGGACGGTCACCAAGAAGACCACCCCGTCGACGACCAAGCCGTTCCAGCCGGAGAACGAGTACGACGGCACCATGCCCTTCGGGCCCATGGAGTACCTCGACCTGCGGCTGGGGATGACCGCGGCCGAGGCGGAGGCGACCGGGCTGATCACGCCCAACGCGCAGCCGACGAGTTCCAAGGGCTGCAAGGGCTACGACTACAAGGGCGCGCCCAAGGAGGCGGCGCACTACTCGGTGCTGATCTCGCCGAAGTACGGCCTGGTGCGCATGGCGAACGGTGTCACGCGGCCGGTCACGCCGGAGAACATCATTCTGGGCTCGTCCGAGGCCGACCTGAAAAAGGCATATCCGACATCGGTCGACTCGCACGGAGCGGTCGGCGAGTGGATCGTGGCCGTGCCGGGGGCGCCGGGCAACCAGTACTGGTTCATCGTGCGCGACGGCAAGGTCGCCGAGATGCGCCTCGAACTGGCGACCCAGGACTGCTACGAGTAATTACCACGTATACGAAATGCCTTCGCATCTCTTGATGCACACATGCGCACATATGTAATGTGACGGCTCCCCCGGCAACGCCGAGTGAGACGGACCGACGTGACCAGGACGCTCGCCCCTGCAGCGAGAGCACCGGCCAGAACCCTGGTCGGCCGGTCCGACCTGCTCGCGATCCTGGAATCCTGCCTCGCCGCCGGGGACAGCGTCCTGCTCGACGGCCCGCGCGGGATCGGCAAGTCCGCGCTGCTCGACGCGCTCGGCGCCGCCGCCCGCGTCCGGGGTGAGCTGGTCCTGCGCGCGTCCGGGGCCGAAGGGGAGCGCTGGCTGGGCTATCAGGGCCTGGCCGATCTGCTGGCCCCGGTCCCCGAGGAGTACTTCGCCGCGATCACCGGCAGGCAGCGTCTCGCACTTCAATCAGTGCTGCGCGGCCGCCGCGCGGGGGACGACCGGGCCAAGTCCGCGCGCAGGCTCGGCTGGCTCTCCCTGCTGGTCCGCTGCGCCGAGGACACCCCGGTGCTGGTGCTGATCGATGACGCGCACTGGCTCGACCCGGCGACCGTCGACGTCCTCGCCTACGCCGCCCGCAGGCTCGACGGGCTGCCGGTGCGGTTCGTGCTCACCGGCCGCGGGTCGGAGCGCGCGCTGGTCCCGGCGCCGGTCACCGAGGCGACCATTCCGCCGCTGACCTCCGAGGACATCGCCGACCTGCTCGACACGCACGGCATGTCCGCGCGGGTCGCCACCAAGATCCACGCCGACTCCGCAGGCAACCCGCACCTCGCGCTCGCGCTGGCGGGCGGCCCCGGCCGGGCGCAGGCCCTGGTCCAGACGCGGCTGGCCGAGGTGTCCGACCAGGTCATGGAGACCCTGCTCGTGTGCGCGCTGGCCACCCGGCCGACGCTGCGCCTGCTGCTGCGGGCAGGTCGCGCCGAGGCAGACGCCGATCTCGCCGCCGCGGTCGACGCGGGCCTGGTCGCCACGGACGGCGAGAACATCCGCTTCACCCCGCCGGACGCCGCGCTCGTCGTGGCCCACAGCGTCACCGCCGTCCGCCGGGCCGCCGTGCACCTCGCGCTGGCCGACGTGGTGACCTTCGCCGCTGAGGCCGACCGCCACCGCGCGCTCGCCGCGACCGGACCCGACGCCGCGTCGGCCAACGCGCTGGCGACGGCCGCCGAGAACGCGCTGCGCCGCGGCGCCCGCGACCTGGCCGCCGAGCTGTACGTCCTCGCCGCCGACCGGACCCCGCCGGAGCTGGAGGGCAGCCGGGTTCGCTGGCTGGTCGAGGCGGCCGAACTCGGCGCGATCGCCAGCCTGCCCGAGTTGGTCGAGCCCGCCGTGGCGGCCGTGCTGGCCGCCGAATCCGAGCCGGCGCAACGGGTTCGCGCGCGGCTGTCGCTGCTGCGGCTGTCCGGCCAGGCGCTGGCCACAATGGAGGAGACGCTGGCGCTCGCGCACGCCGACGCGGGCGGCGACCCGGCGCTGCTCGCGACAACCCACCTGTGGCGGGCCTGGGCCGCGGTCAGCGCGGGCACCACGACTGTCGCGGTGGACGAGGCCACGCTGTCCCACCGGCACGCCAGGTCGGCCCGTGACCAGGTCACCGAGTCGATGGCGCTGGCCGTGCACGCGCTCGCCGCGCGGTCGCTCGGCCTGTCCGATGCCCACGGCCTGCTCGACGCGGCGCTGGCGCTGGGCGTCCCCGCGGCGGATGGCCTGTGGCACATGGGCGCGCGGTTCACCTCCGCCCGCTACGCCACCTTCGACGACCGGCTGGACGAGGCGCGCGCCGAGCTGCTCGCGCTCTTGGCGGTGGTCGACCGCGGCGGGCCGGAGGAACTGCTCGCCGTGTGCCGTGCACTGTCCGAAGTGGACGCCAGGGTGGGCAGGTGCCGGGAGGCGCTGGACTACGCCGACCGCGCGGTCCGCGTCGCCGCCGAGTTCGGTCTCAGCCCCGGCCCGGCGTGGTCGGCGCGCGCGACGGCCGAACTGGCGGGCGGCACGCTCGCGGCCGCCCGGTCCTGCGCGGAGCGGGGCGTGCGCGCCTGCGTGGAGGAGAACGACCTGCTCTACCAGCGCAGGCACCTGCACCTGTTGGCGCAGGCCAAACTGCGCGACGGCGACGCTCACGGCGGTGTCGAGGCGCTGCGCCAGGTCAAGCACCTGGAGTCGGCGCACGGCATCCAAGACCCGACGGCGCAGCGGTGGCACGGCGACCTGATCACCGGCCTGGTCACGCTCGGCGAGATCGCCGAGGCGGCCGACCTCGTCGACGAGCTGCGGTCCGCACCGGGCAGCGGCGCGGGCTTCACCGGGACGCTGGACCGGGCGGAGGCGTCGCTGCGCGCGGCCACCGGCGACCCGGAGCGGGCGATGTCGCTGGTGCGATCGGCGCGGGAGGTGTTCCACGCGATCGGCCAGCCGATCGAGGAAGGCCATTGTCTGCTGGTCGAGGCGAAGGTGGAGCGCAGGCGCAGGCACTACACCGCCGCGCGGGCCGCCGCGGAGGCCGCCGCCGAGCTGTTCGCCGCCATCGGCGCGAACCCGTGGCTGGCCGAGGCGCAGGCGCTGATGGTGCGGCTCGGCGACGTCGGCGACACCGGGGGCACGCTCACCGCCTCGGAGGCGCGCATCGCGGCGATGGTCGGCGAGGGCGCGTCGAACCAGGAGATCGCCGACCGGCTCTACCTGAGCCGCAAGACCATCGAGGCCGCGCTGACCAGGATCTATCGCAAACTAGGAATCCGGTCCCGAACCCAGTTGATCAGGCACATCCACGCCGACTGACCGATAACTGTGAACCGCGCAAGGGATCTCCCCGCATCGCGGCGACCTCACCCGGACCTAACTTCTGCGGTTGGCAGGCCGCACTGACGTGAGGGCGTCGTTCTGGGCGGCCCGCCGAACCCTGCACACCTGATCACCCGGAAGACCCCGGGTGAAAGGAGTTCGACGTGAGACGATCCATGTCGACCGCGCTCTTGGCCGCCGCTGTGGCGGCCGGTGCGCTGGTCGTATCCCTGCCCGCCGGGGCGGCACCCACGCAGAGCGCGGCACAGCAGGCGCAGGTCGCCGCCGTCGCCGCCGCCGACAGCTACGTGCGGGGCAATTCCCAGCGGTTCCTGACCAGCTCGCAGGACGAGGTCCAGCAGGTCAAGGTCGACAGCAGCCACAACGGACTGCAGTACATCTCCTACGAGCGCAAGCACCGCGGCCTTCCGGTCGTCGGCGGCGACTTCGTCGTGGTCACCAACGCCAGCGCCAACGTGGTCAGCTCGTCGGTGGCCCAGGACCAGGTGCTCGACGTCGCGGTCACCCCGCGGATCACCGTCGAGGCCGCGCGCGCCACCGCCAAGCGCCACCTGCCCTATGTGGACAGTCAGCGCTCCTCCCGCCTGGTCGTGCTGGCCTGGGGCACGCCGAAGCTGGCCTGGGAGATCGTGCTCGAAGGCCGCACGGCTTCCTCGCCCAGCGTGCTGCACGTGTTCGTCGACGCGCTCACCGGCTACGTCATCGATGAGTACGACGAGGTCAAGGCGGGCACCGGCGCCGGGTACTACAACGGCAACGTCACCATCCAGACCTCCGGCTCCGGCAGCTCCTACAGCATGACCGACTCCACCCGGTCCGGCCTGAAGTGCGGTGGCCAGAACGGTTCGGCCTACACCGGCACCGACGACGCCTGGGGCAACGGCGGCGGCACCAACCTGGAGACCGCCTGCGTCGACGCGCTCTACGCCGCCCAGCAGGAATGGGACATGCTGTCGGCCTGGTTGGGCCGCAACGGCATCAACGGCCAGGGTGGCGGCTTCCCGGCGCGCGTCGGCTTGGCCGACGTCAACGCCTACTGGAACGGCAGCTACACCAACTTCGGGCACAGCCAGGACAACCAGCGCCAGGTCACCCCGATCGACGTCGTGGCCCACGAGTACGGCCACGCGATCTTCCAGACCACCCCGGGTGGCGCGGGCAGCGGCAACGAGAACGGCGGCCTCAACGAGTCCACCGGCGACATCTTCGGCGCACTGACCGAGTACTACGCCAACAACGCCAACGACCCCGGTGACTACCTGGTCGGCGAAGAGGTCAACCTGGTCGGCAGCGGCCCGATCCGCAACATGTACGACCCGTCGCAGCTGCAGGACCCGAACTGCTACTCGTCGTCCATCCCGAACACCGAGGTGCACGCGGCGGCAGGCCCGCAGAACCACTGGTTCTACCTGCTGGCCGAGGGGTCGAACCCCGGTGGCGGCAAGCCGAACAGCCCGATCTGCTCCGGCGGTCCGGCCTCGGTGACCGGCATCGGCATCCAGAACGCAGGCAAGATCTTCATGAACGGCCTGCTGGCGAAGACGTCCACCTGGAACCACGCCAAGGCCCGCGTCGCGACCCTCAACGCCGCGAAGAACCTGTGGCCGAACGACTGCACCAACTTCAACGCCACCAAGAACGCGTGGCTCGCGGTCTCGGTCCCGGCGCAGTCGGGTGAGCCCACCTGCACCGGCACGCCGACGAACGACTTCTCGATCTCGGCCTCGCCCACCTCGGGCACCATCCCGGCCGGTGGCGGCTCGGTGACCAGCACCATCGGTACCACCACCACCTCGGGTTCGGCGCAGACGGTGAACCTGTCCGCCTCCGGTCTGCCCTCGGGCGTCACCGCGGCGTTCAACCCCACCTCGGTCACCTCGGGCAGCTCCTCGACCCTGACGCTGACCTCGACCTCGGCCGCGGCGGCGGGCACGTACAACGTGACCATCACCGGCGCGGGCTCGGTCAGCCGCACCACGACGTTCGCGCTGACCATCGGCACGGGCGGCCCCGGCGGCAGCTGTGAGGGCGCCAACACCAACCCGGTCAACATCCCGGACAACACCACGGTCGAGAGCAGCATCACGATCTCGGGCTGCGCGGGCAACGCCGCGTCGAACAGCACCGTCCCGGTGGACATCAACCACACGTGGCGCGGTGACCTGGTGATCGACCTCGTCGCCCCGGACGGCTCGGCCTACCGGCTGAAGAACTCGTCGTCGAACGACAGCGCGGACAACGTCAAGCAGACGTTCACCGTCAACCTGTCGAGCGAGGTCGCCAACGGCACCTGGAAGCTGCGGGTGCAGGACGTCGCGTCGAACGACACCGGCGTCATCAACAACTGGTCGCTGAAGCTCGGCGACGGCGGCACCCCGACCAACGACTTCGCCATCGGCCTGTCGCCCACCTCGGGCAGCGTGCAGGCCGGGTCGTCGGCCACCTCCACGGTCAGCACCACCACGACCTCGGGCCAGGCGCAGACGGTCAACCTCACCGCGTCGGGCCTGCCCGCCGGTGTGACCGCCTCGTTCAACCCGACCTCGGTCACCTCGGGCAACTCGTCCACGCTGACCCTGGCCACCACGGCGCAGGCGGCCCCGGGCACCTACAACGTGACCGTCACCGGCACCGGCTCGGTCACCAAGACCGCGACCTACGCCCTGACGGTCACCGGAACCACGCCGCAGCCGGGCATCCCGGACATCGACGTGGCCAAGGTGCAGGCGCACCTGAGCCAGTTCAGCACCATCGCCTCGCAGAACGGCGGCAACCGCCGCTCGACCAGCGCCGGCTACCGCGCGTCGGTGGCGTACGTGAAGGGCAAGCTGGAGGCCGCGGGCTACACCGTGACCGAGCAGACCTGCACCTCGGGCTGCACCAGCGGTTCCGGCAACAACCTCATCGCCGAGTGGCCGAAGGGTGACGCCAACACCGTCTACATGTTCGGTGCCCACCTCGACAGCGTCTCGGCCGGTCCGGGCATCAACGACAACGGCTCCGGCTCGGGCGCGCTGCTCGAAGCGGCGCTGGTGCTGGCCGAGAAGAACCCGACGATGACCAACCGGGTCCGCTTCGGCTGGTGGACCGACGAGGAGCAGGGCCTCAACGGCTCGGAGTTCTACGTCAACACCCTGTCGTCGACCGAGAAGGCGAAGATCAAGGCGTACTACAACTTCGACATGATCGCCTCGGTCAACGGCGGCTACTTCATCAACAACATCAACTCCACCGCGTCCGCCCCGATGAAGGCGTACTACGACTCGCTCAACCTCTCGCCTGAGGAGAACACCGAAGGCCAGGGCCGCTCGGACGACTACTCGTTCCAGCAGGGCGGGATCCCGACCTCGGGCTACGCGATGGGCGCCAGCGCGCGCAAGACCTCGGCGCAGGCGAGCAAGTGGGGCGGCACGGCGAACTCCGCCTACGACCCCTGCTACCACCAGTCGTGCGACACCACCAACAACATCAGCGCGACGCACCTCAACCGCGCGGCCGACGGCATCGCCTACACCATCTGGAAGCAGGCCGTCTCCGGTGGCACCCCGCCGCCGCCGCCGGGTTGCTCGGGCTCGAACACCAACGCGGTGAACATCCCGGACAACACCACGGTCGAGAGCAACATCAGCATCGCCAACTGCTCGTCGGCCCCGTCGTCGAGCGCGTCGGTCGCGGTGGACATCAACCACACGTGGCGCGGTGACCTCGTCATCGACCTCATCGCTCCCGACGGCTCGGCATACCGGCTGAAGAACTCGTCGTCGAACGACAGCGCGGACAACGTCAAGCAGACGTTCACCGTCAACCTGTCGAGCGAGACGGCGAACGGCACCTGGAAGCTGCGGGTGCAGGACGTCGCGACGAACGACACCGGCGTCATCAACAACTGGTCGCTGAACCTCTAAAGCGATTCGGTCAACGGCGGAGGCGCCGTCACCTTCGGGTGGCGGCGCCTTCGCCGTATTTGTCCAGTTCACGCTTGTGAGCCGATTGCCAAATGGCAACCGAGCGAGGGATCTCCCCGCATCCCCGCTTGATCGAACAGTTCTAACTTTTTCCATTAACAGCGGGTCGATCTTGTGCCAATCGAGGAAAGACCCGTTGGTCCCCTGCACATCTGCTCACCCGGCGGAACCCGGGTGAAAGGAGTTTCGACGTGAGACGAGGCATGTCGAGCGCGCTCTTAGCCACCGTGGCGACAGTGAGCGCGTTGATCATCTCCCTTCCGGCCGCGGCGGCCCCCGACCAGTCCCAGGCGCAGTCGGCTCAGGCCGCCGCCGTCAGCGCGGCGGACGCCTACGTCCGCGGCAACGGCGCCCGGCTGCTGACCAGCGCGCAGGACGAGGTCGTCCAGGCGAGCGTGACCAACGGGTCCAACGGGCTCAACTACATCGCCTACGAGCGCAAGCACCGCGGCCTCCCGGTCGTCGGCGGCGACTTCGTGGTCACCACCGACGCCTCGGCCCGCGTGGTCAGTTCCGCGGTGGCCCAGGACCGCGTCCTCGACGTGGCCACGACGCCGCGGATCAGCCAGGACCAGGCCCGCGCCACCGCGAAGCGCGGCCTGGCCAAGGTCGACGCCGAGAAGTCGTCGCGCCTGGTCGTGCTCGCGTGGGGTACGCCGAAGCTGGCGTGGGAGGTCGTCCTCGAAGGGCGCACCGACCACGGCCCGAGCGTCATGCACGTCTTCGTCGACGCGCTCACCGGCGCGGTCGTCGACCAGGTCGACGACGTGAAGGCGGGCACCGGCACGGGGTACTACAACGGCAACGTCACCATCCAGACCTCCGGTTCCGGCAGCTCGTTCTCGATGACCGACTCGACCCGCTCGGGCCTGCGGTGCGGTGGCCAGAACGGTTCGGCCTACACCGGCACCGATGACGTGTGGGGCAACGGAAGCGGCACCGACCTCGAGACGGCCTGTGTCGACACGCTGTACGCCGTGCAGAAGCAGTGGGACATGCTCTCGGCGTGGCTCGGCCGCAACGGCATCAACGGCCAGGGCGGCGGCTTCCCCGCGCGCGTCGGCCTCGGTGACGTCAACGCGTACTGGAACGGCAGCTACACCAACTTCGGCCACTCGCAGGACAACCAGCGCCAGGTGACGCCGATCGACGTCGTGGCGCACGAGTTCGGCCACGCGATCTTCCAGACCACCCCGGGTGGCGCGGGCAGCGGCAACGAGAACGGCGGCCTCAACGAGTCGACCGGTGACATCTTCGGCGCCGTCACCGAGGCGTTCGCCAACAACGCCAACGACCCGTTCGACTACCTCGTCGGCGAAGAGGTCAACCTGGTCGGCAGCGGCCCGATCCGCAACATGTACGACCCGTCGCAGCTGCAGGACCCGAACTGCTACTCGTCCTCGATCCCGAACACCGAGGTGCACGCGGCGGCAGGCCCGCAGAACCACTGGTTCTACCTGCTGGCCGAGGGCTCGAACCCCGGCGGCGGCAAGCCGAACAGCCCGATCTGCTCCGGCGGCCCGGCTTCGGTGACCGGCATCGGCGTGCAGAACGCGGCCAAGATCTTCTACAACGGCCTGCTCGCCAAGACCTCGACCTGGAACCACGCCAAGGCGCGCGTCGCGACGCTGAACGCGGCGAAGAACCTGTGGCCGGGCGACTGCACCAACTTCAACGTCACCAAGGACGCGTGGAACGCCATCTCGGTGCCCGCGCAGACCGGTGAGCCCACCTGCGGCACCGCGAGCAACGACTTCTCGGTCGCGACCTCGCCGTCCTCCGGCACCATCCCGGCCGGTGGCGGCTCGGTGAACGTCACCGTCAACACCACCACCACGTCGGGCCAGGCGCAGTCCGTCGCGCTGTCCGCCTCCGGCCTGCCCTCGGGCGTGACCGCGGCGTTCAACCCGACCTCGGTGACCTCGGGCAGCTCTTCGCAGCTGACCCTCACCTCGACCGCGGCGGCCGCGGCGGGCACCTACAACATCACCGTCACCGGCACCGGCTCGGTCACCCGCACCGCGTCGTACTCGCTGACCATCGGCGGCACGTCCGGCGGCTGCACGGCCACCAACAACACGGCGGTGGCGATCCCGGACAACAACACCGTCGAGTCGTCGATCACCGTCTCGGGCTGCGCGGGCAACGCGTCGGCCACGAGCACGGTCCCGGTCGACATCAGCCACACGTACAAGGGTGACCTGGTGGTCAGCCTGATCGCGCCGGACGGCAGCGCGTACGTGCTGCACAACCGCGCTGGTGGCAGCGCGGACGACATCAAGCAGACGTTCACCGTGAACCTGTCGGGCGAGGTCGCGAACGGCACGTGGAAGCTGCGCGTCCAGGACGCCGCGTCGGCGGACACGGGCACGCTCAACAGCTGGGGCGTCGGCCTCGGCGGCGGCACCCCGCCGCCGACCTGCGGCGGCTCCAACAACACGGCGGTGGCGATCCCGGACAACAACACGGTGGAGTCCTCGATCGTGGTGTCGGGCTGCACGGGCAACGCGTCGGCCACGAGCACCGTCCCGGTCGACATCAACCACACCTACAAGGGTGACCTCATCGTCAGCCTGATCGCGCCGGACGGCAGCGCGTACGTGCTGCACAACCGCGCTGGTGGCAGCGCGGACAACATCAAGCAGACGTTCACCGTCAACCTGTCGGGCGAAGCCGCCAACGGCACCTGGAAGCTGCGCGTCCAAGACGCCGCGTCGGCCGACACCGGCACGCTCAACAGCTGGTCGCTGAGCCTCTGAACGGCTGACTGACCGGGACGCCGTCACCCTCCGCCAAGGGGGTGACGGCGTTCCCAGTTAAGCGAAATGGCACGGCGACAAGGGATCTCCCTGCATCCTCGGCGGGTTCCCCGCACCTACCGTCGCGCTCGTCGGCCGACTCGGCGTGAGGGCCATTCACGGGTCGTCCGGCCGCCCCTGCACCCCCTGCACACCCGTACAACGGGTGGAAGGAGTCATGACGTGAGAGTCATGTCGACCGCGTTATTGGCAACAGCCCTGACCGTCGCGGGCGTCGTAGCCGCGATGCCCGCCGCCGCGGCGGCCGGTTGCACCGGTACCAACACCACCCCGGTGGCGATCCCGGACAACAACACCATCGAGTCGTCGATCGTGATCTCGGGCTGCGCGGGCAACGCCTCCGCGACCAGCTCGATCCCCGTGGACATCAACCACACCTACAAGGGTGACCTGGTGGTCAGCCTGATCGCCCCGGACGGCAGCGCCTATGTGCTGCACAACCGCGCTGGTGGCAGCGCGGACAACATCAAGCAGACGTTCACCGCGAACCTGTCCAGCGAGGTCGCCAACGGCACCTGGAAGCTGCGCGTCCAGGACGCGGCGTCGCAGGACACGGGCACCCTCAACAACTGGGGCCTGACCGTCGGCACCGGCACCCCGACCAACGACTTCTCCATCGCCGCGTCGCCCACGTCGGGCAGCGTGCAGGTGGGCTCGTCGGCCACGACCACCGTGTCCACGACCACCACCGGCGGCAACGCGCAGACCGTGACGCTGAGCGCGTCCGGCCTGCCTTCTGGCGCGACGGCGACGTTCAACCCGACGTCGGTCACCTCGGGAAGCTCGTCCACGCTGACCCTGGCCACCTCGGCGAGCACGCCCGCGGGCACCTACACCGTGACGATCACCGGCACCGGCTCGGTCACCAAGACCGCCACGTACTCGCTGACCGTCACCACCGGGACGCCGCAGCCGGGCATCCCGGACGTCGACATCACCAAGGTCCAGGCGCATCTGACGCAGTTCGGCACCATCGCCTCCCAGAACGGCGGCAACCGCCGCTCGACCAGCGCCGGCTACCGCGCGTCGGTGGCCTATGTGAAGGGCAAGCTGGAGGCGGTCGGCTACACGGTGACCGAGCAGACCTGCACCTCGGGCTGCACCAGCGGTTCGGGCAACAACCTGATCGCCGAGTGGCCGCACGGCGACTCGAACACGGTCTACATGTTCGGCGCCCACCTCGACAGTGTGTCCGCCGGTCCGGGCATCAACGACAACGCCTCGGGCTCGGGTGGTCTGCTGGAGGCCGCGCTCGTGCTGGCGGAGAAGAACCCGACCATGGTCAACCGGGTCCGCTTCGGCTGGTGGACCGACGAGGAGCAGGGCCTCAACGGCTCCGACTTCTACGCGCGCACCCTGTCGTCGACCGAGCGCGCGAAGATCAAGGCGTACTACAACTTCGACATGATCGGCTCGACCAACGGCGGCTATTTCATCAACCACATCACCTCGGCCGCCGCCGCGCCGATGAAGGCGTACTGGGACTCGCTGAACCTGTCCCCGGAGGAGAACGTCGAGGGCGCGGGCCGCTCCGACGACTACTCCTTCGAGCAGGTCGGCATCCCCACCTCGGGCTACGCGGCGGGCGCCTCGGCGCGCAAGACCTCCGCGCAGGCCGCCAAGTGGGGCGGCACGGCGAACTCGGCGTACGACCCCTGCTACCACCAGTCGTGCGACACCACGAACAACATCAACGCGACCCTGCTGAACCGGGCCGTGGACGGTATCGCCTACACGATCTGGAAGCGGGCCGTCGAGGTCACCACGCCGCCCCCGGGCTGCACGGCGTCGTCGACCACGGTCGTCAACATCCCGGACAACGGTGCCGCGGTGGAGAGCCCGGTGACCATCTCGGGCTGCTCGACGCCCCCGTTGTCCTCGGCGCAGATCACGGTGAGCATCACCCACACCTACCGCGGTGACCTGGTGATCGACCTCATCGCGCCCGACGGCACGGCCTACCGCCTGCAGAACTCGTCCAACGACGGCGGCGACAACATCAACACCACGTTCTCGGCCAACGTGTCGAGCGAGACGTCGAACGGCACGTGGAAGCTGCGCGTGCAGGACGTCGCCGCGCAGGACACCGGCCGGATCAACAGTTGGTCCCTGACCGTGTGATCCGCTGGGGCGCCGTCACCATTGGCGGCGCCCCACCCGGTCAGCCGACGGGCCCACCCGCGGCGCGCGGGGCCAGTGGGTCGCTGCCCTCGACGCCCACGTGCTCGCGGGCCAGGTAGTTCTCGATGTCGAACAGGTTCCCGTTGGCCCGCTTGACGACGTTGAGCAGCGTCGACATCTGCGAGACCTCCTCGACCTGCTCCTTGAGGAACCACTGCATGAACTGCTCGCCCTTGTAGTCGTCCTCGTCACGGGCGAGCTTGGCCAGCGCGATGACGTCCTCGGTGACCTGCCGCTCCTGATCGAGGGCCAGCGCGATCAACTCGGCGGTCTCGGTGAAGTCGTTGCGGACCGCGTCGACCCCGGGCACCGTCACCGCGACGTCGTTGTCGAGCAGGTACTGGATGATCATCATCGCGTGGTTGCGCTCTTCGAGCGCCTGGCGGTAGAAGTGCTTCGCCAGCTGCGGCAGATCCTGCCCGTCGAACCACACCGCCAAGGCGACGTACTGCTGCGACGCGGTGAACTCGTTGCGGATCTGATCCTGCAGAAGCTTCTCGAACCGGGACGTCATGCGGCGACGATACGCCCGCCGTTTTCGTCCCGCTCGCCCCGTGCTGGTGCCTGCCTCCGGAAGATCACCTGATCCAGCGACGCCGGGTGAGCGGATGGGTCGGGTAGAGTAGGCGACAGCTGAGGCCGCTAGGCCGAGGAAGTGAACCCGGGCAGGACTCGTCGGACGGCGAGAGCCCGGGTTTCGCGCTACCTGGGGTCCACTTCACGGACGACCTCGACCACTGGGTCGATGCGCTTGCGCCACTCGCCGCCCGCACCCCAGCACCAGGCCACGGCGTCGGGCACCCACAGGCCGGGCTCCTCGTACGAGCGCAGGTGTTCGTAGGTGAAGCCGGCCGACTGCCCTTTGCGGCCGCGATCACGCCTCGGTCCGCCCGGTCGGCGGCCTCGCCCCTGGAGTCGAAGATGAGCCGGTGCAGGTTCACGGCCAGGTCACGGACCAGAGCGTCCAGGGCCGCTCGCCGGACCTTCTCCGCTTTGCCGCGGCCGAGATAGATCCGCGCCCGGACGTCCGACTCGACGATCGCGGCCGCGATGTCCTTCTGGACGGTGTCCCGCTCGTGCTTGAAGTGGATCCGGCGGGCTCCCGGCATACACAGGCCGCGCATGAGCTTTCGGAGTGGGGAGAGGTAGTGGGGTTCGATGAGTGCCGCCGCGAGCAGGTAGGTGCTGGCGCGGCGGGACTCATCGACGAAGACATGCAAAGTCACCTGGGAAGCATCGGGGCTCGAAGTCCCTGTGCCGCAACGATTCCGGCGATCTTCGCCCGAAAGTGAGGTCCTAAGACTTTGGTCCTAAGACCAAAGTCTTAGCTAGATCGGGTCACGCCTTACCGGGCAGGACATGCAGCGCGGGCCGCCTCGGCCGGTGCCGAGTTCTGAGCCGCTGATGCGGAGTACCTCGATCCCCGCGTCCTCAAGCCGCGAGTTCGTCTCCACGTTCCGCTCATACGCGACGACCACACCCGGCCCGACCGCCAGCGTGTTGTTGCCGTCGTCCCACTGCTCACGTTCCGCGGTCACCGGGTCCAGGCCCGTGTCGATCACCCGCAGCCGGTCGATCCCCATGGCCGGCGCGGCGGCCTCCAGGAACGGAATGGGCCCCTCGACCTGCACGCCATCCGCACCATTCGGTGTCATCGTGTACGCGACCAGCGTGTCCCGCACCGCCGGGTACATGACCACCGCGTCCCGGTCGACCATCGTGCACACCGTGTCCAGGTGCATCGTCGCCCGGTCCTGGGCGATCGGGACCGCCAGCACCGTGTGGGCCAACCCGTCCCGGAAAGCGGAGCGGGCCAACGATTCCGCGCCCGCGGGCGTCGTCCGCTCGCCAACGCCGATCGCGATCACCCCAGGGGCCAGCAACAGCACGTCGCCGCCTTCGACGGGGGCCGAGTGGGCGCCATAAGCGCGGCCCGCGGCGCGGAAACGCGGGTGATACGCGTAGATCAGGTCGAGCAGCGCCGTCTCGCGGATGCGGGCGGGCATCGACAGGGACGCGATGGCGACGCGGTTGCCGATCCACACCGACGAGTCGCGGGTGAACAGCAGGTTGGGCAGTGGGTCGACCACGAAGTCGTGGGGGTGGTGCATCTTGCGGACCAGCGACGCGCCCTCGGCGGCGGGGAGTTCCTCGAACGTCATGCCCGCCATCAGCACGTCGGCCAGGCCCTTGGCGTCCACAGTGGACAGGTAGCTGCCCAGGGACTCGGCCAGTTCGTTGCCCAGCCTGCGACGGTCGACGGCGGTGGCAGCGGCGGCGGCATGCGCGCGCTCGTCGGCCAGGGCCTCCACGAGGGTGTCCGACAGGCGCAGGACCTCGACGCCGCGGTTGCCGAGGGTGTCGGCGAAGGCGTCGTGTTCGTCCTGGGCGCGGTCGACCCAGGGGATGCTGTCGAACAGCAGCTGGTCGTTGTTGCGCGGGGTGAGGCGCTTGAGCTCGTTGCCGGGGCGGTGCAGCAGCACCGTCCGCAGCGGGCCGACCTCGCTGTCCACGCGCGGAGCGGGCGACGGCTGTTCGGCGTCGGGGATGTGGGCGGTCACGAATCGCAGCGTAACCACTCGGTAAGGAAAACGCTGTAGATGAGCGTGCAGAATGGAGAAGAACGCCAGGGATCGACGTCGTCAGCTTTGAGTCGTTAAGCGAAAGGTCGGTTTGATGCGCAAGTTGTTGCGTCGGAAGGTGACGTGGGTGGTGCTTGCGATCGCCGCGGTGCTCTTGGCCGGCGGTTTGTGGGCTTTTCAGCCGTGGAAGCTGTTCACCCACAGCACGGTAGATGAGGCCCTCCCCGCGGGCTTCCAGGTCGCCGCCACGACCAGCGCGGCCCCCATGACCAGCGCCCCGACGACCACCGAGGCCCCCGCAGGCCCGAAGGTCCTCGCCGAAGGCGCCTTCGCCAGCGCCGAGCACAAGACGTCCGGCACGGCCCGCCTGCTCGAACAGAACGGCGCCCGCCTGCTCCGCCTGGAGGGGTTCTCCACCTCCGACGGCCCCGACGTGCACGTCTGGCTCAGCGCGACCAAGTCCGGCAGCGACTGGCATGCCTACGACGACGGCCACTACGTCAAGCTCGGCAAGCTCAAGGCCACCGACGGCAACCAGAACTACGCCATCCCCGCCGACGCCGACCTCACCGGCATCGCCAGTGTCGTCATCTGGTGCGACCGTTTCAACGTCGCCTTCGGCTCGGCCCCGCTCACGCTTTAGGCGGCCGCGGCCCCTTCTTCAGCAGCACCTCGAACAGGTCACCGTGGTCGTCGACCCGGTCGAGCACCTCGTCGGCGATGAACGTCAGGTCGTCCACCGACCGGCACGCCGCGACCTCGTCCCACGTCACCGGCGTCGACACGGTCGGCGCGGGCCGCGCGCGCAGCGAGTACGGGGCCACGGTGGTCTTGTTCGTGCTGTTCTGGCTCCAGTCGATGAACACCTTGCGCCGCCGCAGGTCCTTGGCCATCCGGGAGACCACCAGCTTCGGCATCTCCTCCTCCAACTGCTCGGCCAGCCGCTTGGCGTAGTCCGACGTCTGGTCCGCCGACGTCGTGGTCACCGACGCGTAGAGCTGCATGCCCTTGGAGCCGCTGGTCTTGGCGACCGCCGTCAGCCCGTCGTCGGCCAGCACCTCGCGCAGCCGCAACGCCACCTCGCAGCACTCGACGATCGTGGCCGGCGCGCCGGGGTCGAGGTCGAACACCAGCCGGTCCGGCCGCCGCGCCGCGCCGCGCGCGCCCACGGTCCACTGTGGAACGTGCAGCTCCAGCCCGGCCAGGTTCGCCGCCCACACCAGTGACGCCAGGTCGCCGAGGACGGCGAAGTCCAGGCTCTCGGCGCCCGTGCTGCTGCCCGGCGTCTCGATCGTCACCGTCCGCACCCAGTCCGGCGCGTGCCGGGAGGCGTTCTTCTCGAAGAACCCCGCCTTCGCCACACCGTCCGGGAACCGCCGGAACGTGACGGGCCGTTCGGCGAGGTGCGGCAGCAGGACCGGCGCGATCCGGCTGTAGTAGTCGATCACCTCGCCCTTGGTGAAATCGGCGCCCGGATACAGCACCTTGTCCAAATTGGACAGTTTGAGGCGGCGGCCGTCGACCGACACCATGACGTCATCGGCCATCGGGACCCCGTTCCTCGACGTCCTGCGGTCGCTTGTCCGGCCGCAGCCCGCGCCAGGCGGGCGCGCGCAGCCGGTCGTCGTTGGTCCAGTCGCGGAACACGACCTCGCCGACCAGGCTCGGCCGCACCCAGTGCGCGCCCTTGCTTCGCTCGCGCGGGATCTCGTTGTGGAACGGCGACGACTTGCGTTCCAGCTTCAGCAGCTTGGCCATGATCGAGTCGAGCATCTGGTCGGTGAACCCGGTGCCGACCTGGCCCACGTAGTGCAGCCCGTCGGGCGTCGGCACGCCGAGCATCAGCGAGCCGAACACGTCGCCGCGTCTGCCCTCGCCCGGCCGCCACCCGCCGATGATCACCTCGATCGCCCGCAGGTCGGTGATCTTGAGCCACTCGGCGGTGCGCCTGCCGGGGAAGTACCGCGAGGTCAGCCGCTTGGCGACGATCCCTTCCAGCGACTGCTCCCGCGCCGTCTCCAGGACGGCCGGGCCTTCGCCCGGGTAGCTGGGGGAGGTGTTCCAGTGCGGTCCGCGCAGCTCCAGGCCCTCGACGAGCTTGCGGCGGTCCTTGTACGGCAGCGTGACGCACGAGCGGCCGTCGAGGTGCAGCACGTCGAAGACGATGTAGCTGACCGGGATGTCGACGGCGAGCTTGCGCGCGATCCGCTCCTCGCTGACGTGCATGCGCTTCTGCAGCGCGGAGAACGACGGCTTGCCCTCGTCGAAGGCGACGATCTCGCCGTCGAGCCACACCTCGGTGCTGCCCAGTTCCTCGCCGAGCGGCTTCAGCTCGGGGTAGCTGTTGGTGATGTCGTTGCCGACGCGGGAGAACAGCCGGATGCGGCCGCCCTCGATCCGGGCGAGCGCGCGCACGCCGTCCCACTTGAACTCGTACGCCCACGCCTCGTCGTCTTCATCGGACGGCAGCGTGCCCGCGCTGGCGAGCATGGGCAGCAGCGTCGTCGGCAGCGGCTCCCAGTCGCCGCGGCGCGCGGGCTCGGAGCGGCGGACCATCCAGTCCTTGTCCGTCTTGCCGCCATGGAAGAACGTGTAGCGGCCCTCGACGCGCTGTCCGTGGAAGATCACCGCGACCTCGCGGTCGCTCCACTTCAGGGTCTCGTAGGTGCCCTTGTCCCAGATGAACATCTTCCCGCCGCCGTACTCGCCGTGCGGGATCTCCCCGGAGAAGGTGGCGTATTCCATCGGGTGATCTTCGGTGTGCACGGCGAGGCGGATGTCGCCCTGCTCGGGCGGCAGGCCGCGCGGCACGGCCCAGGACACGAGCACGCCGTCGCGTTCGAGGCGGACGTCCCAGTGCAGGCGGCTGGCGTGGTGCTCCTGGATCACGAACGTGTCGTTGTTGCCCTGCGGCAGCGCGTCTTCGCTCGGGATCGGCTCGGGGGTGCGCCGGGCGTCTCGCTTCCGGCGGTACTCGCCGAGTCCTGCCATGCCCCATTGGTACCGGGACGCGCCCGGCGATGCCACACAAAGCTATTGAAACGCTGTTACATAACAGTGTAATCTTGCGGTCGTGAACACCATCGCCCTCACTGACGCCAGCCGGGTCATCGCCGGATCCGTGCTGTTGACCATCGTCGGCATCGAGTTCGGCGGCTGGTACCTCATGCGCATCGTGCGCGGCAAGGAGAAGCTGACCGACTTCCAACAGCGCTTCGCCCGCGCGGGCCACGCGCACGCGGGGGTGCTGGTCACGCTGGCGCTGGTCTGCCTCGTGCTGGCCGACGCCGCCGGGCTGACCGGCGCCCTCGGCTGGCTCGCGCGGATCGCCGTCCCCCTGGCCGCCCTGCTGATCTCCGGCGGCTTCTTCTTCTCGTCGATGGGCCGCGGCGAGGTGACCAGGCCGAACAAGCTCATCGCGATGATCTGGACGGGCGCTCTCTCGCTGGCCGTCGGCGTCGTGTCGATCGGCTTGGGCCTGCTTACGGCAGCCAGTTGACCTTGCCGCGCAGCAGCGAGTAGCCGACGAAGGCGACGAAGTCGAGCAGGGTGTGGGCGAGCACGAGCGGCCAGAGCCGGTTGGTGCGCTGCCAGACCCGGCCGAAGACCAGACCCATGATCACGTTGCCGATGAACCCGCCGAACCCCTGGTAGAGGTGGTACGACCCCCGCACGATCGCGGCGGTGACGAGTGAGGCGTTCTCCCGGAAGCCCAGGTGCCGCAGCCTGCTGATCAGATAGCCGACGACGAGCATCTCCTCAGCCCACGCGTTCCCCGCCGCCAACAACGTCAGCGCGATCGGCCGCCACCAGGTGTCATCCAGCGTGGACGGCGCGACGGCCAGGTTGATTCCCAGCGCGTGGCCGAGGAGGTAGAGGCCGAGTCCGGGGACGCCGATGAGCGCGGCGAGCCCGACACCCGCCGCCGCGTCCTTGCCGATCCGGGTCCGATCAAGCCCGACGGCGGCGAGGCGCATGCCGGAGCGGTAGAGCAGGTAGGTGCCGAGGGCGCCCCAGGCGACGAGGCGGATGACGCCCAGCAGCTGCTTGGCCAGGTCGATCAAGCCCGCTTTCGCTTGCGGGACGTTGATGGCCACCGTCTGATCGGCGAGCGCGACAGGCTGCAGGAGCGCGTCGACCAGGGAAAGCAGGCTGTAGAGCCCGGACAACCCGAGCGTCACCGCGAAGACGATGACCAGCTCGATCCAGACCAACCGCCGCTCGCCGGGGTCCTGGATCAGGTCGTCGCCGGGACGCTCGGGGGCCAACCAGGCACGCAGTTTCGCCACCCGGGAAACCTAGCCGCGTGCCGCCAGGAACGGGCAGCCGACCAGTCGGCGGAGTTCGGCCCCGAGTTCGGCCGCCGTGCTCACCGGCCGGGAGAACGCCAACCGGATGTCGTGGTCCGCGTCAATCGCCTCCACCCGCAACCGCAGGCCGAAGCGGTCCAACCCCAACGGCCGCAGATGCCCGCCCCGCAGCTCATCCGGCAAATGCCGGGCCAAAGCGCCGACGACGTCCGTGTGGGAGATCTCCAGGTGCCGCAGCCACCCCGCCTCATACTCGGCGAACGGGTCCGGCGTCGCGGCCGTGAACTCCTCCAGCCCCACCGGGTGTGTGCTCTCCCCATCCGCCAACACCATCGACGCGGGCGCCAACAGCAGCAACGTGCTGCCATGCCCGACGTCCAGCAACCGCGGATCCGGGCGGTCCTCGGCCACCAGAACAGCCTGAGCCCGAGCCTCGTCCGCACTGAGCGCACGAAGCCACCCAGTTATCCACAACAGCCCACGCACCGGTTCACGCAAAGGCACAGGAGCCTGGTCGGCGAGTTCGACCATCGTGGCGACCTCGCCGCGCGGGGCCTGCCAGGCGGCGCCGACCAGCGGATGGTCGTCGGCCAGGAGGACGGACACGGTGCCGTCGCCGTGGAGGTGGTGCAGGACGGGGACGACCTTGTCGGTGGCGCCCGACGGGACGAGGGTGGCCCGTCCGCCGTGGGTGGCCATGGTGCGGGCGCGTTCGGCCGGGTGCGGTGCCGGTGGGCGCTGACTGCTCACGACTCGACCTCCTCAAGTTAGGTCACCCTAACTTCCCCGTGCCGCTTGTGGGAAGCCACACACCGCATATTCCACGAACTGGCTACAGTCGCCCCCGATCACCACCTGATCGGAGGACCCATGAGCGAGCTTGCGAGGGAATCAATGTCACAGTGCGCCGGCGAACGCCACCGAGCGTGCGAGGTGGTCTGTTGAGCAAGCGTGAGGCTCCCGCACTGGAGCCGCCGACGGACATCCCGGCGATGGAGGACCCGCACACCGCCGCGGCGTTCCGGTCGGTGCGGACGCCGCTGCTGGGGCTGCCCGCCGCGGCGATGGCGCTGGGCATCCCGGCGGTCACACTGGGGCTGGCGGGCGCGGGGTGGGTCCTCGTGGCGCTGCTGGGGATCGCGGCGCTGGCGTTCCTGCTGGCCGCGGTGCTGACGTTCGTCATGATCGGGTCCTGGGTCGGCCCCGCCGCGAAGCTCCTGCGGACGCAGTCCTGGCGCGAGGCCACCGTCAAGGTCTACCGGCCGGGCAAGGGTCTGCCGAAGTCCAAGCTCGCGGTGAAGGACGGCGACAAGACGATCAACCTTGTGGCCAACGCGCTGCCGTGGGCGGCCCAGCAGGTGCTAGCCCGCACCGGTCGGATCTGGCTGGTCGGCCCGGACGACCGGGGCAACGCGGCGATCCGCTCGACCGGGCTCGCGCTGCCCCTCGGCCAGGCCAAGATGACCACCGAGAAGGTCGCCGCGGGCTACGAGATCAACGTCGTGCAGGACGACCCGGTGCGCGTGCCGATCGCCGCGTCGGACGCCGTGCTGGCGCACACGACCGCGACCCCACGAAAGCGGTCCCGGACCGACGTGGTCCTGCCCGCGCTGCTGATGGTGTTCGCGCTGGTCATGGTGTTCGACCTGTTCAGCCGCGACCTGCGCGCCGACCAGGCTCCGCTGGTCATCGGCGTGCTCGTCGGCACCGCGGCCATCGCGGGGCTGCTGGCTTGGCGGATCGCGAAGCTGCGGCACTGGTCCACTGTGGACAAGCTGCTGGCTGTGGGCCCGTGGAAGTCGGTGCCGGTCTCGGTTCACGGAGAGGCGCTGAAGTGCGCGGGCCGGGCCGTCACTTTGCGCAAGGGCGCCAAGGAGTTGCGCGCCAACGCGGTGGCGACTGGGCAGCTGTGGATCGCGGGACAGCCCCGCGGCACAGTGGCCGTGGGGCTGCCCGGCTATCCGTTCCTCAGCGTCGCGGAGTTCGAGGACTAGGACCAGTCCGGGCCGCGCTTGGCCCACGACCAGGCGTAGCGCGCGTCCTCGCTCTCCACGCCCGCCTCGCCGAGTTCCAGCGGGCGGAAGGTGTCGATCATGACGGCGGTCTCGTCGAAGTAGTCCGCGCCGATCGACGCCTCCGCCGCGCCCGGCTGGGGGCCGTGGGTGAAGCCGCTCGGGTGCAGCGACAGCGACCCGATCTCGATGCCCGAGCCCTTGCGGGCCTCGTAGTTGCCGCGCACGTAGAACATCAGCTCGTCGGAGTCGACATTCGCGTGGTTGTACGGCACCGGGATCGACTCCGGGTGGTAGTCGACCTTGCGCGGGACGAACGAGCAGACCACGAAGTTGGGGCCCTCGAAGGTCTGGTGCACCGGCGGCGGCTGGTGGACGCGGCCGGTGATGGGCTCGAAGTCGCGGATGTTGAACACCCACGGGTACAGGCAGCCGTCCCAGCCGACCACGTCGAACGGGTGGTTGGCGTAGGTGAACCTCGTCAGCCCCGCGCGGTGGCGCACGAGGACCTCGACGTCCTCGCCGTCGACCAGCAGGGGCTCGGTCGGGCCGTGCTGGTCGCGCTCGCAGTAGGGCGCGTGCTCCAGGAACTGGCCCTTCTTCGACAGGTACCGCTTGGGCGGGCCGATGTGGCCGCTCGCCTCGACGGTCAGCAGCCGCAGCTCGTCGTCGGGGACGACGCGGTAGGTGGTCGAGGTCGGGATGACGAGGTAGTCGCCGTCCTCGACGCGGAGGGCGCCGTAGATCGTCTCGACGGTGCCGGTGCCGCCCTGGCAGTAGAGCAGCTCGTCGCCGACCGCGTTGCGGTACAGCGGGCTGGGCTCGGTGGCCACGACGAAGCCGATGACGACGTCGGGATTGCCCATCAGCGTCCGCCGGGACGTCACCGCGTTCGCGCCGGACCACTTGAGGTCCTGCGAGCGGAAGGCGCGGGGCTTGAGCGGGTGGTTGGCCACCAGCGGGCCGCGGAAGTCCTCCACGACCTCGGCGTTGACGATCGCCGTCGGCAGGTGGCGGTGGTAGAGCAGCGCTGAGTCGGACGAGAAGCCCTCTACGCCCATGAGCTCTTCGGCGTAGAGCTTCCCCTCCGGGGAGCGGAACTGGGTGTGCCTTTTAGGGGGGATTTCCCCCACCCGGCGGTAGTACGGCATTGCTCCTCCGAGCGTCCGCTCTGCGGACATCTTTGTTCAGTTGCCGATACACTACTAGCGTGTCAGCCGTGTCAAGCGCCGTTCCTCTCCCAGCGCCCGGTCCCCGAGGCATTCCGCCGCTGTTCGCGCGGCTTGTCGACGACGCCGCCCTGTTCCCACCGGGCAACGCCGCCATGCCTGACGCGGTGCGAATGCACCTCGAAGGCCGCGACGGTGACCACGCGGGGGTGATGGGCGTCTTCTTGTGTCAGGCGTCACGTCTCCCCGAGCTGATCACCGAGCTCATCAAGGCCAAGCCTGCCAAGCCGGTAGCGCTCTCGCTCGTCATCGACACCGGCCTGGGCGGCGTGCCCAAGGCCCTGTCGATCGTCGAGTCGCGAGCCGAGCTGCTGGCGCTGCGGATGGTCGAGATGCCCGCGCCCGCCGACGTCGACGACGTCTGGCTGGAGCGGGTCAACGAGTTCGTCCCGGAAGACGTCATCCGCGTGGTCGAGCCGCGCCGCGGCGGCCCTGAGTGGCTCGAAGGCATCCGCCGGGTGGTCGAGCACGGCAGCTGGCCGAAGATCCGCTGCGGCGGCCTCAGCAACGAGCAGTTCCCCAGCGTTGACGAGGTCGCCGACTTCCTGTCGGTGATCAGCGCGGGGGAGGCCTCGTTCAAGGCGACCGCGGGCCTGCACAACGCCGTCCGGCACGTCGACCACGAGACCGGGTTCACCCACCACGGCTTCCTCAACCTGCTGGTCGCCACCGCGCGCCTGCTGTCGGGCGGCGACGTCCGCGAGGCCCTGTCGATCACCGACGGCGCCGCGCTGGCCGAGGAGGCCAAGGGCCTCACCGACCAGGCCGCGCACGCCGTCCGCGCGGTGTTCGGCTCGTACGGATCGTGCTCGCTGACCGAGCCGGTCGAGGATCTCGAAGAACTGGGACTGCTGTGACGAGCTGGATCGACGACCCCGCCTTCGCCAAGGACCGCCCCTTCGGCCCCCAGACGCTGCCCTACGGCGTCCTGGACGGCCACGGCGTCGCTGTGCGCGTCGGCGACCACGCGCTGCCGCTGCGGCCCATCGCCGCCGCATTCGGCGACCTGGCCGACCTGGTCGCCGCCGACAACCTCAACCCGCTGCTCGCCGCCGGTCGCCCGACCTGGTCGACGCTGCGGGCACGGCTGACCGAGTTGGTCACCGCCTCGGCCGCGCCGAACGGAGCCGTGCTGCTGCCGCTGGCGGACGTGCGGCCCGTGCTGCCGTTCACCGTGGGCGACTACGTCGACTTCTACTCGTCGCGCGACCACGCGGAGAACGTCGGCAAGATGTTCCGCCCCGACGGCGACCCGCTCCTGCCCAACTGGACCCACCTGCCCGTCGGCTACCACGGCCGCGCGGGCACGGTCGTCGTCTCCGGCACCGACATCGTGCGCCCGCACGGCCAGCGCAAGGGCCCGACCGACCCGGCGCCGGTGTTCGGCCCGAGCGTCCGGCTCGACATCGAGGCCGAGATCGGCTTCGTCTGCGGCGGCCCGGTGGCCGGTCAGGTGCCGGTGTCGGCGGCCCCGGACCACATCTTCGGCGTCGCGGTCGTCAACGACTGGTCCGCGCGCGACATCCAGGCGTGGGAGTACGTGCCGCTCGGCCCGTTCCTCGGCAAGTCCTTCGCCACGTCGATCGGCGCCTGGATCACCCCGCTCGAGGCGTTCGCCGCGGCCAGGGTCGACGTGCCCTCGCCGGGCCACGCGCGGCTGGACTACCTGGTCGAGGAGCAGTCCTGGGGCCTGGACATCCGGCTGGAAGTCGAGTGGAACGGCACGGTCGTGTCGCGCCCCCTGTTCGCGGGCATGGCCTACTCGTGCGCGCAGCAGTTGGCGCACATGACCGTCAACGGCGCCACCGTCCGCCCCGGCGACCTGTTCGCGTCGGGCACCGTGTCCGGCCCGGAGAAGCACCAGCGCGGCTCGTTCCTCGAACTGAGCTGGGGCGGCAAGGAGCCGATCACCCTCGACGACGGCGCCGAGCGCACGTTCCTGGAGGACGGCGACACGGTGTCCATCGCGGCGACCGCGCCCGGCCCGGACGGCTCGATCGTCGGCCTGTCGGCGGTCGTCGGCACGATCGTGAAGGCCACCTGATGCCTGGAATCAGATCGGCGGGCCCGATCGTCCGACCCGCGGGCGCGGCCAAGGAGAGTTCCCTGACCCTCGACCGGGGCCTGGCGCTGCTGCAGGCCGTCGCGGACTCCGACACCGAGGCCCCCACGATCAGCGACCTCGCCAACGCCATCGGCGCGTCCCGGGCAGCCGTGTACCGGCTGTTGGTGCCGCTGCAGGCGCGCGGGCTGGTGCGGCGGGAGGGTTCGCGGGTGCGGCTTGGCCTGGGGCTGCTGCAGTTGGCGGCCAAGGTCGCTCCGCAGTTGCGCATCGCGGCTCTTCCGGCGCTTCGCGCGTTGGCGGAGGAAGTCGGTGCCACCGCGCATTTGACGGTCGCGGACGGCGATGAGGCGCAGGCGGTGGCGGTGGTCGAGCCGTCGTGGACGGCGTATCACGTCGCGTATCGCGTCGGGACCCGTCACGCACTGCACAAGGGCGCTTCGGGGAAAGCCATTGGGCTGCGGTCGGACGAGCAGGGCTGGGTCGGGTCGACCGGGGAACTCCAGGCGGGCGCCCACGGCATCGCGGCTCCCGTGCTCGGCGTCGCGGGCCTGCGGGCGAGCGTGGGCGTGGTGACGTTCGAGGCGCTGGACGGCGCGACGGTCGGGCCGAAGGTCATCGCCGCCGCCGCCGCGGTGGCGGACGCACTGCGCTGATATTTCGCAGGCTGAAACGCGGTCATGCGATGGGGTGAACCACGCCGCGAACGGCACCGAGCGGGCCCGTTTTCCTTACCGTGTAAGGAATGGGAGAACGACACCGCGCGGTGGCCCGCGAACTGGGCATGATGTTGAGGGAACAACGGAACGCAGCCGGGCTGACACTGGTTCAGTTAAGCGCCAGGGTCGGCCACCCGGTGCCCACCCTGTTCCGCATGGAGACCGGGGAACGGGGAAACACCTCCGAGGTCGACGTAGTTCACTATCTCGCTGCGTGCGGCGCGGGACGCAGGGAAGTCCGTCGGCTGACGGATTTCTTCCGTGAGGTCCGCGATCAGCGCGGATACTGGATCTGCCCGAACAGCCAATGGATCTCGGATTCCCTGCGATCCCTGATTCTCCACGAGGCGACCGCTGACCGTTTCGCGAGCTACGATCCCGAAGTAATCCCGGGACTGCTGCAAACCGAGCCTTACATTCGCTCCCTGTTCGCGGACTTCGATCTGCCCGACGACGAAATGGATGCGCTTGTCGACATCCGGGTCGAGCGCCAGCGGATCATGTTCAGGCAGAATCCCGCCAGGTTCACCTTTTTCATCCATGAGCGCGTGCTGCGCATGGCGCTAGGTGACTGTCAGATCATGACCGAGCAGTTGCGGATGTTGCTGATGTTCGGTGAGCACCGGCACATCGGCATCCGGGTCGTCCCATCGGCCGCTCGGGGCAAAGTACTCTTCGGCGGCACGTTCAAATACCTAGGCTACCGGCGGCACAAGCCGCTTGTCTGCCTCGATGCGACGATGGGCACCTTGTTTCTCGAGGATCCCAAGTATGTCGATCCGTTCCGTGCGCTTCTCCCGAACATAGCGAACGTCGCGCTGCCTGTGGGAGAATCGCGGGCGCTCATCGCCAAGCTGGCCGATGAGTACGACCGCGCGGAAGGCAACTGGGATGACGAGCGGCGGGTGGCGCAAGAGCAGCCATAGCACCAATCCGCAGGGCAGTTGCGTCGAAGTTCTGCTCAGCGGGTGGCGCAAGAGCAGCCATAGCACCAATCCGCAGGGCGACTGCGTCGAAGTCCTGCTCACCGATCGTGCCGTGGCCGTCCGCGACTCCAAGAACGCGGACGGCCCTTTCCTTGCCGTCGCCGCCCCCGCATGGGCGGCGTTCGTCACCTCGTTGACCGACTAGGACTCGGCGGCAAGTACCGTCTCCCCGGCATCAAATTTCTGGGGAGAAATCAATGAAGCGCTGGTCATGCCTCGTGCTCGCGGCCGCCCTCGTGGCCTGTCAGCCCACCGCGGAACCCGCGGCACCACCGCCAACCGAGCCCACCATCTCCGACGCGCCGTCCAAGCCCTTGCCCCGCCGCTTCCTGCCCGGCGCGGTCAAGCCCGGCACCAAAGCCAAGCCCGGCGAGCCGCTCACCATCGAGGCGCAGACCACGGGGGAGAACGGGCTGGTGTCGATCACGGTCACCGCGATCGAGGAGAAGAAGTACTCGCTGATCAAGACCTACGAGCGGACCGAGGGCCTGATTCCCTACTTCGTCCGGCTGACCGTCCGCAACGAGTCCGACCGGGACATGTCCGACTTCCTGCCCATCAACATCCGCTTCGGCCTCCAAGACAAGCTGACCCCTGCCTGGGACACGTTCAACCCGCCGCTGCGTCAGTGCGCGAATCACACCAAACCAGCGACAAACAGCCTCCCTACCAAGGGTGCCGCTTACGACCTGTGCTTCGTCGTGCTCTCGAAAGCGGGGAACCCGGTCGTGGACGTCCAGTACAACGGCCCGTACTACAACGAGAACCCGCTGATCTGGGCTCCTTAGAAGATCGCCTGGTACGCCGCCACCAAAGCGAAACCGGCGAACACCACGCCCGCCACCCGCTGGATCAAGTGCGGCTTGATCCGTTCGGCGATCTTCTTGCCCAACAGCACCGCGATAGCCGCCACCGACACCAAAGCCGCCCACGCACCCAGACCGACCCACACCGGCTCGGCGTACCGCGCGCTCAGCCCGGCCGTGGCGATCTGCGACGCGTCGCCCCACTCGGCGGCGAACAGGACGCCGAACGACGTCAGGGCCGCGCGCCAGAAGGAGACCGCGACGGTTGGGCCTGCCTCATCGATCTCGTCCTCGCGGTTGGAGAAGCCCTCCCGCAGCAGCAGCACGGCGCCGATCGCGAACAGGACCGCGACGACCGCCGCCACCACCCGTTCAGGTAACAACGTCAGCACCCCGCCGAATGCGGCGGCGATCACACACTGCACCGCGAAGGCCGCGCTCACCCCCGCGAACACCGGCAGCGCGCGGTACCGCGTGGTGAGGATGAGGGTCGCCACCAGGGTCTTGTCGGGCAGCTCCACGACGAAGACCAAGGCGTAGGCGGACAAGAAGGCGATCAGTGCTGTTCCCACGACCAACCCTAACCGGGACCTAGGTCCCGGGCAGGCGGGACCGGGGCGGGTGGCGTCCCGCGTCACAGTGAAACAGGCTGGTCAGCGTGGACGTACTCGATCTAGCGCGGTGGCAGTTCGGGATCACCACCGTCTATCACTTCCTCATGGTCCCGCTGACGATCGGCCTGTCCGTGCTCGTCGCCGGGATGCAGACGGCGTGGGTGCGGACCGGGGATCCCAAGTACCTGCGCATGACGAAGTTCTGGGGGAAGCTGCTCCTGATCAACTTCGCCATGGGGGTGGTGACCGGCATCGTCCAGGAGTTCCAGTTCGGGATGACCTGGAGTGAGTACTCGCGGTTCGTCGGCGACGTGTTCGGGGCGCCGCTCGCGATGGAGGGCCTGGTCGCGTTCTTCGTCGAGTCGACGTTCCTGGGGCTGTGGATCTTCGGGTGGGACCGGCTGCCGAAGAAGGTCCACTTGGCCTGCGCGTGGGCGTTCAGCCTCGCGACGATCGCCTCGGCGTACTTCATCCTCGCCGCCAATTCGTGGATGCAGCACCCGGTCGGCGTGGAGCTCGTGGACGGGCGGCCGCGGCTGACGTCGATCTGGGCGGTGCTCGGCAACAACACCGCGCTCACCGCTGTGCCGCACACCGTCGCCGGGTGTTTCGCCGTGGCGGGGGCGTTCCTGGTGGGGGTCGGGGCGTGGCACCTGTGGCGGAACCGGGGCGACGAGCCGGTGTGGCGGGCGTCGGTCAAGCTCGGCGGGGTGGTCGGCATCGTGGCGTTCGCCGCGCTCGCCGGCACCGGGGACCTGCAGGCCAAGCTCATGTTCGAGCAGCAGCCGATGAAGATGGCCGCCGCCGAGGCGCTGTGTGAGACCGAGCAGCCCGCCGGGTTCTCGGTCTTCGCCGTGGGCGACGTCGCCAGGCCGGACTGCGACAACGTCAAGTCCATCACCGTCCCGGCGCTGCTCTCCTTCCTGGCGCACAACGACTTCACCACCGAGGTCCGCGGCATCACCCAACTCGTCGGCGAGTACCAGGAGAAGTACGGCACCAACTACCCCGTCGACGAGCGGCTCGGCGAGCTGTCGGGCAAGCCCATCGACTACGTCCCGATGCTCCCGGTCACCTACTGGGGTTTCCGCCTCATGATCGGCCTCGGCGCGCTGTCGGCTGGGGTCGGCGCGGCCGTGCTCTGGTTCACGCGCAAGGGCAGGCTGCCGCGCGGACGCTGGTTCCCGTGGCTGGCGCTGTCCGGGATCGCGCTGCCGTTCGCGGCCAACAGCGCGGGGTGGATCTTCACCGAGATGGGACGGCAGCCGTTCGTCGTGGCGCCCAATCCGTCCGGTGTGGACGGTGTGTGGCTGTTCACCGCGCGCGGGGTGTCGGGGCTGGCGGCCGGTGAGGTGCTGACGTCGCTGATCGTGCTGACGCTGCTCTACGGCGCGCTCGCGGTGGTCGAGGTGTTCCTGCTGGTCCGGTACGCGCGCGGTGGGGTCGCGGCCGTGATGCCGGAGAAGAAGGCCGACGAACCGAGCGACACGCTCGCGTTCGCGTACTGAGGAGCGGGGAATGGATCTCGCGGTCGTCTGGTTCTGTGTGATCGCCTTGCTGTGGCTGGGCTATCTGTTCCTGGAGGGCTTCGACTTCGGCGTCGGCATGCTGTTGCCGGTCCTCGCCGAGGACGACACCGAGCGCCGGGTCATGATCAACACGATCGGGCCGGTATGGGACGGCAACGAGGTGTGGGTGATCGTCGCGATCGGCGCGACCTTCGCCGCGTTCCCCGAGTGGTACGCCGCCCTGCTCAGCGGCGCGTACCTGCCGCTGCTGCTGGTCCTGGTCGGACTGATCGGCCGCGGCGTGGCCTTCGAGTACCGCGGCAAGGTCGACTCGGCGCGGTGGCGGCGGCGGTGGGACCGGGTGATCGTCGTCGGGTCGTGGATCCCGGCGCTCGGCTTCGGCCTGCTCATCGCCACGACCGTGTTCGGCCTGCCGCTCGACGCCAACGGAAACCGGGTCGGCTCGGTGTTCGCCGCCGTGCGCTGGGAAACGGTGCTCGGGGCGATCGCGTTGGCCGGGTTCGCGCTCGTGCACGGCGCGGTGTTCCTGTCGCTGAAGACCGACGGCGACATCCGGCTGCGGGCGCGGCGGCTGGCCGGGCGCATCGGCCCGTACGCGCTGCTGCCGCTGGGCGGGCTGCTGGTGTGGGCGCAGGTCGAGGCGGGTGCGGTCTGGACGTGGGCGGCGGTGGCGGTCGCGGTGATCGGCGCGGCGGTGGCCTTCGAGCGGATCGACCGCGGCCGGGAGGGGCAGGCGTTCGCCGCGCTCGGGGTGGTCATCGCGGCGTCGGTGGTCGCGCTGTTCGGATCGCTCTACCCGAACGTGCTTCCGTCCACTCTGGACTCGGAGTTCTCGCTGACGGTCGCGGGCGCGGCGTCGAGCCCGTACACGCTGGGGGTGATGAGCTGGGTCGCGCTGTTCGGCACGCCCGCCGTGCTCGTCTACCAGGGCTGGACGTACTGGGTGTTCCGCAAGCGGGTCAGCGCCGCGCACATCCCGGCGGTGCACGCCCCATGAATGCGCTTCGGGTTCTCTCGCCATCGGCGCGGCGGGCTCTGGTCCTCTGTGGACTGCTCGCCGTCGCCGCGGCGGCCGCCGCGGTCGGGCAGGCGTGGGCCATCGCCGCGGCGATCACCGGGTCGGGCACGCTGGGCTGGCTCGCGCTCGCGGTGATCGCCCGCGCGCTGCTCGGCTGGGCGACGCAGGTCGTGGCCGCCCGCGCGGCGGCCGGGGCCAAGGCGGAACTGCGGGCGGTGCTGCTCGACCGGGCGATGGCGGCGGGACCCGAATGGGTCACCGCGCGCGGCCCCGGGGAGCTGACCGCCCTGGCCACCCGCGGCCTCGACGCGCTCGACGCGTACTTCGGCACGTTCCTGCCCGCCCTGGTCACCGCCGCCGTCACCCCGCTGGGCGTCGGCGCGGTCATTCTGTTGGTGGACTGGCCGTCCGCGCTGGTCGTGGCGCTGACCGTGCCGCTGATCCCGCTGTTCGCCATCCTGATCGGCCGCTACACCGAGGACCGCGTCGGCGACGCCGCGGCGGCGGACGAACGGCTGTCCGGTCATCTGCTCGAACTGGTGCGTGTCCTGCCTGTGCTGACCGCCTTCGGCCGGGCCCGCGCCCAGGCCGAGGCGGTCCGTCGGACATCGGAGGCGCACCGTCGGAACACACTCGGCGTGCTGCGGGTCGTGTTCACCTCGGCGCTGGCGCTGGAACTGATCGCGACGCTGTCGGTGGCGCTGGTGGCCGTGGTGATCGGGTTGCGGCTGGTGTCGGGGGACCTGCCGCTGGTCGTGGGCCTGTTCGTGCTGGTCGTGGTGCCCGAGTGCTACCTGCCGCTGCGCGCGGCGGGGGCGGCGCACCACGCGGCGGCCGACGGGATGGAGGCGGTCCGGCGGGTCGCCGAGGTGCCGGAGGTGCCGCCCGGTGGGGGTCGGGCGGTGTCGGACTTCGCCGAGCTGCGGGTCGAGGGCCTGCGGGTCGCGCGGCGGGACGGGTTCGCCCCGGACGGGGTGTCGCTGGTGGTGCGGCCCGGCGAGGTCGTGCGGCTGGACTCGCCGAGCGGCAGCGGGAAGTCGACGCTGCTGGCGGTGCTGCTCGGGTTCGTCGCGCCGACGTCGGGGGACGTGCTGGTGGACGGGGTGCCGCTGGCCGAGGTCGACATGTCGACTTGGCGGCGGCTGATCGGGTGGGTGCCGCAGCGGCCGGTGTTCGCCGAGGCCGTGGTCGCCGACGAGGTCGGGCCGCACGACCCGGCCCTCGCCCGCGACCTCGCCGCCGACGCGCTGCTGAGCAGGCGGGTCGCGGACCTGTCGGCGGGGGAACGGCAGCGCGTCGCGGTGCTGCGGGCGCTGGCCCGGCCGGGGGTCCGGCTGCTGCTGCTCGACGAGCCGACCGCGCACCTCGACCAGGCCACCGCCGCTCAGGTGATGTCGGTGGTGGCCAAGCGGGGGATCGCGGCCGTGCTGGTGACGCATCGCGCGGCCGAGGTGCCGGGTGAGGTGACCGCGGCGGCGACCGTCGAGGTCGCGGACGGCGTCGAGGGCGCGGGGGCGCCGCTGCGGTCGCTGCTGACGCCGCGGACGGTGGGGGGAGCGGCGCTGGGGGCCGCGGCGGTGCTGTGCGGGATCGCGTTGACCGCGCTGTCGGCGTGGCTGATCGCGCGGGCCGCGCAGCAGCCGCCGATCCTGGCGCTGTCGGTCGCGGTGGTGGGGGTGCGGACGTTCGGGCTGGCCAGGGCCGGGCTGCGCTATGTCGAGCGGCTCGTCACCCATGACGCGGCGTTCCGGGCGGCGACCGAGTCGCGGGTCCGGCTGTGGTCGGCGCTCACGGGGTTCACGCGGCCGGACGAGGGCCTGCGGCGGCTGGTCGACGACGTGGACCAAGTGCGGGATCTGACGCCGAGGGTCGTGGTTCCGCCAGTGGTCGTCGGGGTGGTGGCGGTCGCGGCGGTGGCCGTGCAGACGGCGATCCTGCCGGTCGCCGGGCTGGTCCTGGCGGTGGCGGTCCTCGTCGCGGGCTTGGGGGGACCAGCGCTGACGTCGCTGGCCGAGCGTCGGGCGACGGCTCGGCTGGCCGAGGGGAAGCGGGACCTCGCCGCGCGGGTGCTGACCCTGCTCGACGGCGCGGCCGACCTCGTCGCGTTCGGCCGGGACAAACGTTTGCGCACGGCGTTGACCAGGGCGGACGCCGAACTCACCGCGCGCGCCCGCAGCCAGGCGTTCGGCGCGGGAGCCGGGTCCGCGCTGATCACCGCGGCGCTGGGGCTGGCGGCGGTCGTGAGCCTCGGACTCGCGGGCGGGCTGAATCCGGTCCTGGTGCCGGTCGTGGCGTTGGTGCCTCTCGCGCTGGCCGACGCGCTGCTGTTGCTGCCGCCCGCGGTCAGCCACCTGGCCCCGCTGCGTGCCGCGCAGCGGAGGACTACATCGCTCGTCGCGCGCCCGTCGACCGTTCGCGTCTCCGAGAACTGCGTGATCACCGGCGACCTGAGGTGGCCTGGGGCGAGCACGCCCGCGGTGCGCGGAGTGGAGCTGGAGCTGCCTGCGGGCGCTCGGGTCGCCGTGGTCGGGCCGTCGGGGGCGGGGAAGTCGACGCTGATCGCGGCCCTGCTCGGCTTCGTGGGCGACGCGAGCAGGCCCGCCAAGGTCGCTTGGTGTCCGCAGGACCCGATGCTCATCGCGAGCACGGTGCGGGAGAACCTGCGCCTGGCCGCTCCCGCGACCGACGCCGAGATGCTCGCCGCACTGCGCCAGGCGGGTCTGCCGGACCTGCTCGACGCCCAGGCCAAGACGCTGTCCGGCGGGGAAGCACAGCGGGTGTCCCTCGCCCGCGCGCTGCTGGCCGACGCCGACCTGCTCCTGCTCGACGAGCCCACCGCACACCTCGACCGAGCCAGTGCTGATCAGGTGTTGACCGCGATCCACGGGGTGCGCGCGACGGTCGTGCACGTGACGCACAAGCCGGAGGAGGCCGCGCTTGCCGACTTCGTGGTGGAAGTGCGCGAGGGCCGGGCCCGGGAGGCGGCTTACCATTGACCATCGACCCAAGCCTTGCCGCGCGCACCCTCACCGCGTCGACGGAGATCGCCACCGCGGCGCTTTCCGGCGACGATCCGGCGGCGGTGCTCAGCCTCGTCGTCCGCAGCGCGGCCGCGTTGGCGGAGGCTGATCTCGGGCTCGTCATGGCTCGGGCTGACGATGGCTCGCTGACTGTCGAGGCCGCGCACGGAGCGCAGGAGCCGATCGGCCTGACCCTGTCATCGCGATCTTCGGCGGCACGGGTCGCGCGGGCTGGGGTGCCGATCGTGGCCGACGACGTCACCACGGATCCCCGGACGGCGCCGTACGTACCGCGCGAGTTGCGGGGCTACGGGCCGTTCGCGGCGGCGCCGTTCGGGACTCGGGAGCGTCGGCTCGGCGCGCTCACGGTGTACCGGCGCAAGGGGGCGGCGCTGTTCACCCCGGCGACGGTGGACGTGCTGACGGCGTTCGCTGCGCAGGCCGGGCTGGTGCTGGTTCTCGCCGAGGGCGCCACGGCTCGGCAGCGGGTTGATCTCTACGAGGAGCGCGAGCGGATCGCACGCGATCTGCATGACGTGATCGTCCAGCGCCTCTACGCGGCCGGGATGCAGCTTGATCTGCTGGCCCGCAGGCCGTCGAAGAAACTCGCCAAGGCCGATGCGACCCGGTTGTCGGACGCCGTCGACCAACTGGACGCCGCGATCGCTGACGTTCGGGCTGTTGTTCGGGCTCTGCGGCAGCCCGACCCGGAGCCGCCGACCGCGCTTTCCGAGTCGGCCCGGGCTGAGGTCGGCACCGCGCGGGAACTGCTCGGGTTCGCGCCCAGCCTGGACATCGCTGGTGACGTCGACGGCATCCCCGCCGCCACCGCCGACAACACCCGCGCCGCGCTGCGGGAGGCGTTGTCCAATGTGGTCCGCCACGCGGGCGCCCTGCGCGTAGCCGTCCACTTGCGGCGAGACGGCGATCGGTTGCGGCTGACCGTCGCCGACGATGGCTGCGGCATCCCCGAAGGCGTGACGCAGCGCGGACTGAAGAACCTCAAGGAGCGCGCCGAACAGGTCGGCGGGACGTGCGCGGTCCGGTCGTCGCCGCGGTCGGGGACCACGGTGACCTGGGAAGTGCCTGTGGCATGATCCCCCGGTCACCGAACTGGGGAGTGCGGTCATGTTCTATCTCGGTGGAGTCACGGGGTTCGCGATCCTCGCGCTCTGGATCTTCTGCGTCGTCGATGTGATCACCACGCCGGAACTGTCGTGCCGGAACCTGCCCAAGATGGGCTGGGTCCTGCTCGTGCTGCTGTTCCCGCTGGTGGGGTCGATCGCCTGGCTCGTCGCGGGTCGCCCGCAGCAGGCCGGCCGGACCTATAGCGCCTACGAGCGGCCCAGCCCGCGGTTCCCGGAGTACGACCGCCCCGGCCGGTTCGCCGCGGGCGACTCGGCCTCCGACGAAGAGTTTCTGCGCCGCTGCCGCGAGCGCGCCGAGGAACAGCGCCGCAAGGGCCGCGAATCCGGCTAGTGATCACGTTTTGCGACCCAGGCTACGGCCTGGGTTCGGCGCTGCATTCCTAGTTTTGCCAGCACACTGGTCACGTAGTTCTTGACGGTCTTCTCCGCCAGGAACAGGCGTTCGCCGATTTCGCGGTTCGACAAGCCCTCGCCGACCAGTGTCAGTACCTCGCGCTCGCGTTCGGTCAGGCCCGCGAGGTCGTCCGGCCGCCGCATCCGGTCGAGTACCCGGGCCGTGGTCACCGGGTCCAGCAGGGATCGGCCCGCCGCGACCTCGCGCACGGCGGTCACCAAGTCCTGCCCGCGCACCTGCTTGAGCAGGTACCCCGCCGCTCCGGCCATGATCGCCTCGACCAGCGCGCGCTCGTCGTCGAACGCGGTCAGGACCAAGCAGGCGGGGGCGGGCTTCAGCGCGCGCAGGGATCGGCACAGGTCAACGCCGTTGCCGTCGGGCAGACGAACATCCACGACGGCCACGTCCGGCCCGGTCGCCGTGGCGCGGACCATCGCCTCCGCGACCGAGCCCGCCTCGGCGACGACCTCGATGCCGTCCTCGCCGTCGAGGAGGTCGCGCAGGCCGCGGCGGACCACCTCGTGGTCGTCCACCAGCAGCACCCGAATCATGGGTCAGAGCTTACGGAGCCTGACCCGGCTGATCCGGTGGTCCGAGCCCTTCCGCAGCACCAGCGTGGCGCGTGGCCTGGTCGGGAGGATGTTGTTGATCAGGTTCGGCTCGTTCGTCCGCTTCCACAGCCGCTGGCCCTCCTCCTGCGCCTGCTCGTCGGTGAGCGCGGCGTAGTGGTGGAAGTGGGAGGCCGGGTCGGCGAACGCGGTGCCGCGGAAGGCCAGGAAGCGGTCGATGTACCAGCGTTCGATGTCGTCGGGGTGGGCGTCGACGTAGATCGAGAAGTCGAACAGGTCGGACACGGCCAGGCGGGGGCCGGGCTGCAGGACGTTCAGGCCCTCGACGATCAGGATGTCCGGCTTGCGCACGACCTGCTCTTCGCCGGGGACGATGTCGTAGGCCAGGTGCGAGTACACCGGGGCGCGGACCTCGTCGGCGCCCGCCTTGACCTCGGCGACGAAGCGCAGCAGGGCGCGGCGGTCGTAGCTCTCGGGGAAGCCCTTGCGGCTCATCAGGCCGCGGCGGATCAGCTCGGCCTTGGGGAACAGGAAGCCGTCCGTCGTCACCAGGTCGACGCGCGGGTGGTCGGGCCAGCGGGCCAGCAGGGTGCGCAGCAGCCGGGCGGTGGTCGACTTGCCGACCGCGACGCTGCCCGCGATGCCGATGACGAACGGGACCTTCGACGCCTCGTGCACGTCCTCGCCGAGGAACGCCGTGGTCGCCTCGTACAGCCGCTGGCGGGCCGCGACCTGCAGGGAGATCAGCCGGGACAGCGGCAGATAGACGTCGACGACCTCTTCAAGGTCGACCGGGTCGCGCAGGCCGCGCAGCTCGACCAGCTCGTCGAGGGTCAGCGGCAGCGGGGTGGACTCGCGCAGCTGCCGCCACTGCTCACGGCGGAGTTCGACGTACGGACTCAGCTCGCGCACCCGCGCCATGTCCGACTCCCTGCCGTAGAAGGACCTAGGCGACAAGGTAGGTGGTCGTAGGGGGTTTCCGCTGTGACGGATTACACCGTTAGTGGGACAGATCGTGTGGTGCACATGACGGCGAAGTGAACCGCACATCTGTGGTAGGTGTCCCGAACGATCACCGGTCGCCGAAGACCTCGTCCCACGCGGCGGCCACCTGACGTGCGCAGACAGCCGGTTCGACGTGGCCGACGCCGGTGCCGAGGCCCGGCATGGCGATGCTGCGCACGGCCGTGCGCACCGGGGTGCCGTCCTCCAGCGTCGCGTCGCGCCACAGGCGGAACACCGCGCGGGCGGCGAGGAACGGGTGGACGGTGTCGGGCGGGAGCACGGTCGACGGCTCTCGCATGGTCGGCGCGCTGATCAGCCACGGGGGACGCCGGACGCCGGTGGGCACGACCAGCGCCTCGCCCACGGGCAGCTCGCCGCCGTGGTAGGCCAGCACGGCGCTGCGGACGCTCTGCTCGACGGTGGGGAACGACTCGGCGTAGGCGGCGTCGACACCGCCGCGCATCCAGCCGTAGGAGTTGGCGGGCGAGACCACCGCGTCCGCCCCGGAGTCCACAATGGACCCGCGCAGCACGCGCACCCGGTCCCGGCCGGACGCCACGCTCGCCCAGGCCGCGGCGAGTTCGTCGCTCACCGCGCAGAGCACCAGGTCGAGCACAGTCACGTCCGAACGCAGGTCGGTGGCCGTCCCTGTCTCCGAATCCGCGCTCACACCGCCAGCATGGCAGCACTATTGCCGCTGGGTAACCGCCATTTGGCATGCACCACATCCGGCCAGCCGGGCGCCGCCGCCGCCGCGTACCGTGGGCGCGTGCCGAGAACCGCCTATTTCGGACCGCAGGGCACCTTCACCGAGCAGGCCGCCCGCGGTTTCGACGAGCGCGCCGAGCTGGTGCCGCTGCCCACCATCCCCGAGGCCGTCGCCGCGCTGCGCGCCGGGGACGTCGACTTCGCCTGCGTGCCGATCGAGAACTCCGTCGAGGGCGCGGTGTCGGCGACCATGGACACCCTCGCCGTCGCCGAGCCCGTGGTTGCCGTCGGCGAGTACGTCCTGCCGATCCGCTTCTCCCTGCTCGTGCGCCCCGGCGCGGTCGCCGCCGACATCAAGACCGTGGCCAGCCACCCGCACGCCCTGGCCCAGGTGCGCACCTGGCTGGGCCGCCACCTGCCCGACGCCCGCCAGCTCGCGGCCACCTCGACCGCCGCCGCCGCGGTGGGCGTCCTCGACGGCGAGTTCGACGCCGCGATCACCGCGCCCGTCGCCGCCACGCACTACCCGCTGACCGTCCTCGCGGGCGACCTCGCCGACGAGCCGGACGCCGTCACCCGGTTCCTGCTGCTCACCCGGCCCGGCAAGATCCCGGCGCCGACCGGCGCCGACCGCACATCGGTGATCGTCATCGTCGCCCACCGGCCGGGCGAGCTGGCCGCGATGCTCACCGAGCTGGCCCTGCGCGGGATCAACCTGTCGCGGATCGAGTCCCGCCCGCTGCGCGCCCGCTTCGGCGAATACCGCTTCTACCTGGACTTCGACGGCCACGTCAGCGAGGCGCGGGTGGGCGACGCGCTCGCCGCGCTGCACCGGCGCAGCCAGGAAGTCCGCTTCCTCGGCTCCTATCCGAAGGCGGACGGCGCCGCGTCGGTCGCCGCACCGGGCACACTCGACAGCGACTATGACGCGTCGGCGGCGTGGATCGCCACGCTGCGCGGAGAGGAGCCCGGGTGAGTCTGCGGTTGATGTTGGTGAGACATGGCGAGACGTCGGCCAACGTTAAGCACGTGCTCGACTCCCGCCCCCCAGGACCGCCGCTCACCGAACTGGGCCGCAGGCAGGCCGCCGCGCTCGCCGACCGGCTCGCCCACGAACCCATCGTCGCCATCTACGCCAGCACCGCGATCCGCACCCAGGAGACCGCCGCGCCGCTGGCCGAGGCCCACGGCCTGCCGGTCGTCGTGCTGGAGGGCGTGCACGAGCTGCAGGTCGGCGACCTGGAGGGCCGCAGCGACCAGGACGCGCTCACCGCGTTCGGCGAGGTCTTCCTCCAGTGGACCGCGGGCGACCTCACCCCGTCGATGCCGGGTGGCGAGTCGGGCGAACAAATCCTCGATCGCTATCTGTCCGCGATCGACAAGATTCGCGCCGACCATCCCGACGGAATGGTGATCGTCGCCACCCACGGCGGCGTCATCCGACTCGTCGCCGAATACCTCTCCGACAACGTGGGTCCGCAGCTCGCGAATGCCGGGCTCATCCCCAACACCGGGCACGTGTTGTTGCAGGCCACCGACCCCGGATGGCACTGCGTCGAGTGGACCGGCGTCGAAATTTAGCCACCATCGGCTAATTCGGGCGAGGATTGTCGGCCGGTCGGTCTAGGGTCCGATCAGGTGTCCGTAGAGGACGCCTCGAAAGCGTCTCAAAACAGCAACTGACCCAAAGACACATGGAGACAGCCATGCCCCCCTCCGCGTCCCAGGTCGCGGTGCACGCGGAGGCGCTGGTGAAGACCTACGGGTCCACCCGCGCCCTCGACGGCGTCGATCTGGAGATCCCCTCGGGGACGGTGCTGGGCCTGCTCGGCCCGAACGGCGCAGGCAAGACCACCGCCGTGCGCATCCTGACCACCCTGCTCAAACCCGACTCCGGCACCGCGTACGTCGCGGGCCACAACGTCATCACCGAGCCGGACGCGGTCCGGCGGGCCATCGGACTGTCCGGCCAGTACGCCGCCGTCGACGAGAACCTGACCGGCTACGAGAACCTCTACATGGTCGGCAGGCTCTACGGCATGAACCGGTCCGACGCGGGCGCGCGCGCCAGGGAGCTGCTGCGGCGGTTCCGCCTGGAGGAGGCCGCCGACCGGCCGTCGAAGACCTACTCCGGCGGTATGCGCCGCAGGCTCGACCTGGCGGGCGCGCTCGTCGCGGAGCCGACGGTCGTCGTCCTGGACGAGCCGACCACGGGCCTCGACCCGCGCGGCCGCATGGACACCTGGGAGGTCATCGGCGAGCTGGTGGCCGACGGCGCCACCGTGCTGCTCACCACCCAGTACCTCGAAGAGGCCGACCAGCTCGCCGACACGATCCTGGTGATCGACCGCGGCAAGGTCATCGCCACCGGCACCGCCGACCAGCTCAAGAACCAGGTCGGCGGCGAGCGGCTGGAGATCGTGGTCGGCGACGCGGGCGAGCTGCCCAAGGCCGTCGAGACGCTGGCCGCGGTCGGCGCGGGCGAGCCGACCGTCGACGACCACCAGCGCCGGGTCACCGTCAAGGTCGACACCGGCCCGAAGGCCCTTGTGGAGGCCCTGCGCAGGCTCGACCAGGACAGCGTGACCGTCCTCGACGTCGCGCTGCACCGGCCGACGCTCGATGACGTGTTCCTGTCGCTGACCGGCCACTCGGCCGAAGACGAGCCCGCGGCCGACCCGAAGGCCAAGCGCGGCAAGAAGGGGGCTTCCCGATGAGTGTGATCACCGCGAACGCCCGCGACAGCGGCGTGCTGACCTGGCGCAACCTGATGAACGTGCGCCGCCAGCCCGACCTGCTGCTCGGCGCCACGCTGCAGCCGATCATGTTCGTGCTGCTGTTCGCCTATGTCTTCGGCGGCAGCATCGGCGACAACCCGGACGCCTACCGCGAGTTCCTGATGGGCGGCATCTTCGCCCAGACGGTGGCGTTCAACTCCGCGTACACGACGCTCGGCATGGCCGCCGACCTGGAGAAGGGCGTCATCGACCGGTTCCGGTCGCTGCCGATGTCCCGGGCCGCGGTGCTGCTCGGGCGCACGTTCTCCGACCTGGTGGTCAGCGCGATCGGCCTGGTCGTCATGTCGGTCTGCGGCCTGATCGTGGGCTGGCGCATCCGCGGCAGCTTCATCGACGCCGTGCTCGGCTTCGCGATCCTGCTGCTGTTCTCCTTCGCGATGTCGTGGATCGGCGCGTGGGTGGGCATGCTGTCCGGCAACGTGCAGGTCGCGCAGAGCGCGGGCTTCATCTGGATGTTCCCGCTGTCGTTCGTGTCGTCGGCGTTCGTCTCGGCGGCGTCGATGCCGGGTCCGCTGAAGGTCATCGCCGACTGGAACCCGGTCACCGCGGTTGCCGACGCGGCGCGCGAGCTGTTCGCCAACCCGCGTCCCGGCATCCTGGGTGCCTCGCGCGACAGCTGGCCCGCGCAGAACCCGGTGCTGTGGGCGGTGCTGTCGTGCGTGATCATCCTGGTGATCTTCATGCCGGTCGCCGTCGCGAAGTACCGCAAGGTCGCCAGCAAGTAGTCACGCCGGTCTGGTCACCGTGTCGACCTCGGCACGGTGACCGGCCAGCGCGAACCACACCCAGGCGGCCAGCAGGAGCTGCACGGCCCCGGAGATCGCGAACACCGCGCGCGTGCCGAACTGCGCGGCGAGCAGCCCGCCGAGCAGCGCGCCGACCGGGATCGCGCCCCACACCGCGGTACGCCACACGCCCAGGACCCGGCCGAACAGGTGGTCCGGCACCAGCGCGTGCCGCAGGGTCCCGAGGATCACGTTCATCACCACGACCGCCGCGGCGAACACGCCGAACAGCAGGCTCGCCGCCGCCGGGTCGGCCGCGGTCGACATCGCCGCGAACGCCAGCCCGCAGGTCACGATCGCCCCGGTGAACACCGTTCGCCGCGACAGCACCTGGCTCAGCCGCGGCGCGAAGAACGCCCCGATGATCCCGCCTGCCCCGCCGACCAGCGCGAACACGCCGAACCCCGCCTCGGTGAGGCGGATGTCCTGCAGCGCGTAGAGCACCAGCAGCGCCTGCGCCAGCTCGGTCGCCAGCGCCATCGCCGCGGCGAACACCGCCAGCCGCACCATCAGCGCGTTGCCGCGCAGCCACCGCACACCTTCGCCGAGCTGCGCGCGCACCGACGGCACCGGCCCGGTGACCGCGGGCCGGAATCGGCCGTGGATGGCCACCAGCAGCACCGCGGCCACCGCGAAGCCCACCGAGTTCAACAGGAACGGCATCGCCGCGAAGACCACGAAGGTGAAGCTGCCCAGCGGCCCGCCGAGGAACGTCTGCCCGACGATCTCGACCGCCTGCAGCTTCCCGTTGGCTGACTCCAGCCCGTCACGGTCCACCACCGCGGGCACCAGCGCCTGCGCGGCGTTGTCGGCAATGGTCTCGACCACTCCAAGAATGAGCGCGGTCACGTACAGCAACCAGATCGTGGTCGCGTCGGCCAGCACGAGCAGCCCGAGCGCCCCGACGATCACCGCCCGCGCCGAGTTGGCCAGCAGCATCGCCCGCCGCCGGTCCACCCGGTCGATCAACACCCCGCTGAGCGAGGCGAACAGCAGCCACGGCAGGAAGGAGACCGCGGACAACCCCGCGATGAGCACCGGATCCCTGGTCAGGCTCGCGGCCAGCAGCGGGAAGGCGACCTTGCCGATCCCGTCCCCGAGGTTCGACAGCGCACTGGACCCGAGCAGCCAGCGAAGGCGGTTGTCCTTCCCCACCCTGCCGCCCCCCACCGGCGCGATGGGTAATCGCGCCGAACCCGTTCCCGCCATGCCAGGGACGCTACTGACGGTGTGCGCGCGATCACTACCTCCGAACGGGCGTTGTCCCGGCTGGGCGGCCCAGCCGCTCCTCCACGCGCACCAGTCCCGCTCGGTGAATGACTGAACGTAACCCGCTCACCGGACACCCGCGACTCGGATCAGCCGCAGACCAGCTTCAGTTCGAGCCTGCCGCCGGGGGCGTCGCCGCCCTGCGGCCGGAACGTCGTCGTGATGGCGAGGTTCGGCTTCTTCACGGTGTACTCGCCGGGCAGCAGCGTGGCGTTGAGGTCGAGGCCCGCGTCGGTGACCCGGACGGTCGACTTGTCCGCGCCGAACGTGACGACCACGGAGGCCGCCTCCGGCGCGGAGACCTTCACCGTCGAGCCGCCGCACTCACCGGTCACCGCGGAGTTGACCTCGCCGAGTCCGTCGATCACCAGCGACATCGTGCCGCGCGCCGGTCCCGACAGGGCCGCGGCCTGTCCCGCGATCGAGTTGGGGTCGACGGAGGCGGTGATCGACGGGCGGGTGGACGGCGGGGGGAGCGCGGTGGCGGCGGGCACGGTCGTGAGCGCCGGGTCCGACGGCGGCGGCGCCACCGACGGCGTGCCGGTCACGCTCGGGTCGGGCGTGTCCCCGGCCGGGGTGGTGCACCCGCCCGCCGCCAGGAGGACCCCGGCGGCGAGCAGGCTCACGCGAGTGATCACGGGACGGTCACCGTCCGGCAGCCCAGCACGGTGTCGCCCGCGGCGATGCCGAGGTCGACGCCGCGCACGCACACCTGGTGGGTGCCGGGCGCGACCGCGCGGGTGTGGTCGAAGCCGTGGTAGGTCCCGAACCGGCCGTAGCCGTTGGCGAGGTCGGGCCGGTTGACCGAGGCCCAGCCCATGTCGTAGGCGACACCGTCGATGAGCAGGTGCGCCGGGGACTGGTTGGGCGCCAGCTCGGACTCCATGACCCAGCCGGTGACCCGGATGGCGCCCGCGCTCGGCGTCACCGCGTCGAGCGAGCCGAACGGCTTCTGCGGCACGTCGAGCGCCTTGCAGCCGAGGAACGCGTTGGCGTCGCCGTAGCTGACGTTGATCCCGTACGCGCAGACGTTGTACTTGCCGCCCGGCACCGGGTAGGTCGCGTCGAAGCCGTGCGCGGAACCGTAGGCGGGGAAGTGCTGGCCGATGTCGGGCCGGTTCACCGCCGACGGGCCGAGGTCGAAGCCGCCCGCGCCGATGTAGAGGTGGGTGACAGCGGGACCGGTGGTGTCGGGGTCGATGACCCAGCCCTGGGACCGCAGCACCATCTTCGCCGGGTCCAGGCCCGCGACGTCGAACGAGCCGAACGGGTTGTGCTCGGCGGGGCGCGGGATCCGGCCGGACGGGAACAGCTTCTGCACCACGCGGGTGACCGAGGTCTTGGTGTGCTCCCAGCCGGGGCCGGTGCCCTCCTGGCCGAGCACGTTCACGATGTAGCGCGCGTCGGCGCCGACGATGCCGGTGGAGTGGATCGTGCGCACGTCGTTCATGCAGCACATCCAGCCCTGCTTGACGCCGATGACGCCTTCGCCGGGGAGCCCGTCCGGCAGGCCCATGCGCTGGTAGAAGCCGTCGGTGCCGTTCGGCGTTGAGGCGCGCAGCTGGGCGATCATGTAGTCGATCAGAAAGCTCGGCAGGCCGCCCGCGCCGCTGATCATGCGCTGGTAGTACAGGGTCATGTCGAACGAGGTGACCTGGGTCAGGCCCCACCACGGCGCGCTCGCGGGCGGCTGGATCTCGTTGAGCCCGTAGCGGCTCTTGATCCGGGTGACGATCGACGGGCCGCCCTTGCTCGACCAGAACCGGCTCGCCGCAGGGTCGTCCGAGGAACGCAGCATGACGCTGAGCTGCTGCCAGTCGTAGTCGGACAGCACGAACTCGCCGCGCCACGCGCGGTACAGCACGTCGTCCGCGATGAACAGCTTGACCAGCGACGCCGAGCCGAACCGGGCGTGTGCCATGGACCCGTTGTCGCGGTACTCGCCAGTGACGCGGTCCATGTAGGAGATCGCCACCGTTGTGTTGCGGGCGCTCGCGTCGGCCCATGCCTCCTGCACCCGGACAGCCATGTCCTCGTGGTGTGCTTCGGCGGGTCCGACGACGACTAACGTGGCGCTGAGTGCGGCGATGGCGCCGACGATCTTCAGCCAGGTCTTCTTCACGTGTGCCTCCCCCAGGAGCTTTGTGACAGGGGTGAGACTGGCATATCGGCGATCGGACCGTTACCTTGACCCACTTATCTCGCGGCGATCTCCTGCAAGACTGGCGCGGTGACGCTTGAGGAATTGGCTGAACGCCAACGCGAATTCATCGCCGCTCGTGACTGGGAACCGTTCCACACCCCGAAGAATCTGGTGATGGCGCTGACCGGTGAAGTCGGGGAATTGACCGAGCTGTTCCAGTGGCTCACCCCCGAGCAGGCGGCCCGCGCGGGCGCCGATCCGGACCTGCGGCCCAAGGTGTCCGACGAACTGGCCGACGTGCTGCTTTACCTGGTGCGGCTGGCGGACACGCTCGACATCGACCTCATCGAGGCCGCCAACGCGAAGATCGACCGCAACGAACACCGCTTCCCCGCGGCGGCGGGCCGCGCCGCGTTGCGGCGGGTGCCGAAGGACTAGGCCGGGTCCCGTGCCCCCTCGACGCGGGACCCGGCCTAGCGGTCAGGCGGCCAGCTGCTTGCGCAGCCGGTTCAGCGCGCGGTGCTGGGCGACGCGGATGGCCTCGGCGGTGGTGCCGATGGCGTTGGCGGTCTCCTGGGCGGACATGCCCATGACGATCCGCATGACGAGGATGTCGCGCTGGCGCTGGGTGAGGATGCGCAGCAGGGCGCCGGTCTGCTCGGCGAGCTCGTGGCGCAGAGTGATCTGTTCCGGGCCGTCCTCGAGGCTCATGACGTCCGGTGCCTCCGCGGTCGGGTCGGACTTGTCGCGCGTGTTGGCGCGGTGCACGTCGGCGATCTTGTGGGCGGCGATGCCGTAGACGAACGACAGGAACGGTCGGCCGAGCTGCTGGTAGCTGGGCAGCGCGCGGAAGACCGCGACGCAGACCTCCTGGGCGACGTCGTCGGGGCTGCTGAACGAGCGGGGCAGCCTGCCCAGCTTCGCCCGGCAGTAGCGCACGACGAGCGGGCGCAGGAAGACCAGCAGCTCCTGGGTCGCGCGGGCGTCACCGGCGATGGCGGCCGAGACCGCCTCGTCGATGGTGTGCCGATCGACCGGGGGCCGCGGCCGGGTGACCCGGAGTGAGGCTTCCAGTTCCGCGAGTTCGTCATCCAGCTCCACCGTGCACAACATCGCGTCCTCCTGCGCCAGTGACCTACACCCCTAACAGAGCGGGGGGAGAGGCGCGAAATACACAGGGGAGGATTCTTTTCCGACCGATTTCGGGTAGTTTCCGACTTTCGTCGCACTGTGCGTCCGACCGGTCACACCGGGGTGTCCAACCGGTAGAGGTCGTAGGTCTTCATCAGCCTGATCACCTTCGCCGCGTACTCCGGGTCGGTGGCGTAGCGCTTGGCCACCTCGGTGATGAAGGCGTCCGGGTCGGCGGCCAGCGGGAGCGCGGCGGCGTAGTACGGGCTCGTGGTGAGGTGTCGGCCGTAGTCGCGGAACGAGTCGGTCATCGAGGCGTAGACGCGGAACACCGCCACCGCGGGCAGGCACTCGGGGGTGCACTCGGTCGTTGGGTACTCGCGGCAGCCGATCGCGATGGGGCCGTGGCCGGTGGTCTTGCACTTGAAGCCGAAGTAGTTGTTGTCGTCGACGGCGAGCCTGCTGCGGCCCCACGCCGATTCGAGGATCGACTGCGCCGCGGCGACCGAGGCCGGGATACCGAACTCCGTGGCCACGGCCCTGGCGGCGGGTTCGGCCTGCACCAGGTAGTCCTCGTCGGCCGACGCCGACGGCGCCCACAGCACGGTCAGTGCCAGACACAGGGTGATGACGGCGGCGCGCATGGACCGAGCGTCAGTGCCGATGCCGGGACCCGCAACCGGTCGTCACTCGTTGGAGTGATCCTTGACTCAGCCGCCCGGATCATGCGTAACTGTTACCGGACGTAACACTTAACCCCTGGCAGCGCTGCCGAGAGGTGGACGACGGATGTCTCGCGTACTCGAACCCAAGGACTCCGAGCAGGTCGCCCGCAGGCTGCTGGACTCGTCCGCCCGCAACTCCTACGACCCGCTGGTCGACATCGACTGGACCGCCGAACCGGTGCCGGGCAAGGCGTACATGCCGCAGGAACGCGTCTCCCTCTACGGCACCGAGCTGTGGCGCCGCCTCAGCGCCGAGCAGCGCGTCGAGCTGTCCAAGCACGAGATGGCCAGCATCGCCAGCGTCGGCCTGTGGTTCGAGATCATCCTGATGCAGCTGCTCGTCCGGCACGCCTACGACCTCGACCCGCGCGGCGCCCACGCGCAGTACGCCCTGACCGAGGTCGGCGACGAGACCCGGCACGTGATCATGTTCGCCAAGGCCGTCGAGCGCTTCGGGGTGCCCAGGTACGGCCCGCCGCGGATCGTGCACGAGCTCGCCCGCGGCTACAAGGCGCTGGCCAGCGGCCCATCGATGTTCGCCGCGGTGCTGGTGGCTGAGGAGACGACCGACCGGCTGCAGCGGTCCATGATGGACGACCCGGACATCCAGCCGCTGATCCGCATGGTCAACCGCATCCACGTCGTGGAGGAGGCGCGGCACGTCCGCTTCGCCCGCGAGGAAGTCCTCCGCTCGGTGCCCAAGCTGAGCCGCGCCCGGCTGGAGGCCCACCGGTACCTGACCGCGCTGGTGTCCTACGCGGTGGTCGACTCGCTCATCGACCCGAAGGTCTACCGCTCGGTCGGCATCGACCCGCGCGAGGGCCGCGCGGCGGCGCTGGCCAACCCCGAGTTCCACCAGACCCGGCGGTGGATGGCGGAGAAGGTCGTCGAGTTCCTCACCGACGCGGGCATGATCGGCGGCCCGTCGAAGGCGATCCTGCGCCGGGCGCACATCATCTGACAATTCAGTCGCCACACCGACAGCCGGAAATCTAGACTTCGGGGTATGTCAGCGACCACGATTCCCGGCAGCAACGTCGACATTCGACTGTGGACCCGACCCGAAACGGTTGAGGCACAGGCGATGCGGCAGTTGCAGAATATCGCCGCGCTTCCGTGGGTGTTCAAGCACGTAGCCGTGATGCCGGATGTGCATTACGGAAAGGGCGCCACGGTCGGCTCGGTCATCGCCATGCGCGACGCCGTTTCCCCGGCGGCCGTCGGAGTCGACATCGGCTGCGGAATGACGGCCGTGCGCACGTCGCTGACCGCGAACGACCTGCCCGCGAGCCTGGCCAAGCTGCGCTCCAAGATCGAGGCGGCGGTCCCGGTCGGTTTCGGCGCACACAAGAACGAGGCGTTCACCGACCGCGACGCGAAGGATTGGCCCACTTTCTGGAAGACGCTCGATGAACTGACCCCGGCGGTGAAGCGCAATCACGGCAAGGCGCTCCAGCAAATGGGCACGCTCGGCGGTGGAAACCATTTCATCGAGATCTGCTTGGACACCACCAAGCAGGTCTGGGTGATGCTGCATTCCGGTTCCCGCGGAATCGGGAACCTGTTGGCGCAACACCACATCGAGGTCGCCCAGACCCTCGCCCACAACAAGAGCCTGCCCGACCGCGACCTGGCGGTGTTCCTCGCGGGCACCCCGCAGATGGCGGCCTACCGGCACGACCTGACGTGGGCGCAGGACTACGCCAAGCGCAACCGCTCGGTCATGCTGCGCCTGGTGTGCGACGTGATCCGCAAGGAGTTCTGGCAGGTCAAGTTCGACGAGCCGATCTCGGTGCACCACAACTACGTCGCCGAGGAGACCCACTTCGGCGAGCAGGTGCTGGTCACCCGCAAGGGCGCGATCCGCGCCGGACTCGGCGACCTGGGGATCATCCCGGGCTCGATGGGGACGGGGTCCTACATCGTGCGCGGGCTCGGCAACCCGGACAGCTTCGAGTCCGCGTCGCACGGCGCGGGTCGGCGGATGTCGCGCAACAAGGCCAAGCAGCGCTACACCCGTGACGATCTTGCGGCCCAGACGGCGGGGGTGGAGTGCCGTAAGGACTCGGGTGTCGTGGATGAGATTCCGGCTGCTTACAAGGATATCGATGAGGTGCTGCGCGACCAGCAGGACCTGGTGGAGATCGTCGCGAAGCTCAAGCAGGTCATCTGCGTGAAGGGCTGATGGCGCCGTAACGTCGCCCCTCCGTCACCGACGTCAAGTACACAGTCGGTGACGTGAGGGGCGGGGGATGGCTGAGTTCGAGCTTGTGGTTCCTGAGGGGCCGGACGGGGAAGCCGTTGCGGCGCTGAACAAGAAGCTGTCCGCGGCGGCCGCGGCCATCGCCGTCGCGGACTCTTCTTCAGCCAAGGTTCGTCTGTGGTTCATGGTCGGGATCGCGGCGGCGACGGTGGTGGCGACCGTCGGGCTGATCGTGTCGATCGCGGCATCGGCTTCGCTGGCTACGGTGCTGACTACTGGCGCTGTGGCGGTGACCGGGTTGGTCGTGGGCGGGCTGATGAACCCCTTGCAGACGGTGGAACGCGACATCATTTTCCGCCGCTGGTCAGACATGATCACGCACACCTACCTGGCACAGACCGCTGATCCGAATCTCCGACCGAGTGAACTGACCGGCGTCGCGGAAGCCGCGAACGCCCGCTTCGCCACCCTGGCGACGGCGTACGCCGCGACGGCTAACAAGTCGTTGGAGACGGTGCAGGTTGTGGCCAAGAGCGAACAACCCAAACAGGCATCTGGCACCTGATCTCACGTGTCTGGGGGCTTGGGCTGCGTTGTGTTGGGCTTAGCCCCAGCCCAGTTCGTGCAGCTTGTCGTCGTCTATGCCGAAGTGGTGGGCGATTTCGTGGACGACGGTGATCGCCACTTCCTCCACGACGTCGTCCTCCGTGTCGCAGATGTCGAGGATCGCTTCGCGGTAGATGAAGATTCGGTCCGGCAGCTCGCCGCCGTACTGCGAGGTTCGCTCAGTCAGTGCGATCCCGTGGTAGAGGCCCAGCAGGGTCGGGTCGTCCAGGTCCCGGTCCTCGACCAGCACCACCACGTTGTTCATCGCGGCCGCGAACTCCGGGGGGATCAGGTCCAGGGCGTCGGTGACCAGCTCGTCGAACCGGGCGCGGGGCATCTCCACGGCCACGGGCTCAGCCGCCGGTCGAGGTCGGGGCGGGGGCGGTGGTCGTCGCGGGGGTGCCGCCGCGGACGCTGTTGGTGATGGGGGCCAGGCCGCTGCCGTCGGGGAGTTTCGCGCCGACCTTGCAGTCGATCTTGCGGGAGCCCGCGTCCCAGCTCTCGACCTTCAGCGTGTCGGGATACGGGGTCAGTTTCTTCGCCGCGAGGTCGGCGCCGCCGGTGTAGGCGTTGGTGACCATCGCGCACAGCTCGCTGGCCTTCTCGGTCTGCGCGTCGACCGTCGGGTAGTCGCCGGGGAAGGCTTGGCTCAGGTCGACGTTGCCGACGATCTCGAAGGCGTGGGGGTTGGCGCAGTCGGTGGGGTCGCCGATCTCCTGGCCGACCAGGGCCAGGCAGGTGCCCGGCTCGTGGATGTTGGACTGGTCCTGCTTGGCCGCGGTGCCCACCGACGGCAGCAGCGCCCCCGACGGCGCGGCGCGCTGCAGGCCGCAGCGGACCTTGCGGTCGCCGTCGGCCCACTGCTCGGCCGTGGGCTTCAAAGCGTTGACCGTGAACTTGCCGAAAGGGTCGAGGGTGCCGCCCAGGTAGGTCGCCGCGCCGGGGGTGCACTTGGCTACCGCGAGCTCCTGCCAGCGGGCCATGTCGGGGGACGGGGCGTCCTCGCCGAACTCCGACGACACGTCGACGTTGCTGGTGACCTCGAACAAGTGGGGTTGGGCGCAGTCGACCCTGCGCATGTCCGTGCCGTCCGGCGGGGTCCACTGCAGGCAGCTGCCCGTGGGGGAGTCGAACGCCTCCCGCCGCAGCTCCTCGGGGGAGTCGGCGGGCCCGCGCCCGGCCTGCACCGGCCAGGAGAACAGGATGCTGGTGATCAAGGGCAACAGGGCGCCGACGAACGCCCCGGCCATCAGGAGCCGGGTTTTCGTCGTTCCGTCGTTGGACCGCAACCAGTCGCCGCTTTCAGACATCTACTCCATGATGCCGTGCCACGGAGGCCGGGGACGCATCAGCCCTGGACGTCAGGTTGCGATCGGGACAATCATCCAACGTGGCGGGGCTCTAATCGGTACTGTTCGCGCCGGGAGTGGTTCATGACTGACAATGACTTTGGGGCTGAGAAGCCCGCCGACAAGACGGCTGGGCAGCCGAGCGACTCCGGCACGCCCGCCGAGGTGCCCAAGTACGTTCCTGAGGAGCCCAAGCGGGGCTCCATCAGCTATCAGGAACCCGGAAAGACGACGCCCCGCGAGGCCTCCCTGGCCGACAAGCGGGCGCGCGAGGTCGCCCGGCGCAAGGAGCGCGAAGCCCAGGAAGCGGCGTACGCGGAGGCCGAGCGCAAGCGCAAGCTGCGCAAACGCATCCTCATCGGCGCGGGCGTCACCGTGGGTGTGGTCGCGGTCGTCGCGGTCATCTACGCCGCGTCGACGCCCGACGAGGTCACCGCGACGTGCACCGACAGCAACGGCGTGATCGTCGACGACGACTTCTGCGACGAGAGCTACGCCACGAGCCACGGCGGCTACCACAGCGGCGGGTTCATCTACATCGGCGGCAGCTCATACCGCTACAACTACGGCGGCACCGGCGTGAAGGGCCAGACCGTCAGCGGCGGCTCCTACGTCGCGCCGTCCGACCGGACCCCGGTGCGCACCGCGTCCGGCAAGTCGGTGCAGCGCGGCGGGCTCGGCGTGGGCGGCAGCAGCAGCGGCGGGAAGAGCGGGGGCAGCTGAGTGCGTCGCGAACGCTCCCAGCCCCGCCCGGACTGGCGCCAGAAGATCGAGTCCCAGGGGCTGGTCTTCGGCACGCCCGCCCGCTACGGCGGCGGCGCGCAGCGGCCCTACTGGGACGAGTCGGTCCACTACGTCTTCGGGCTCGACGACGTGCTGTCGATCGAGGCCGACGTCGAACTGCTCCACTCCATGTGCCTCGACGCCGTCGACCACGTCGTGCTGACCGAGCGCTACCGCGACTTCGGCCTCCCCGAGTGGGTGTGGCCGCACATCGCCGAGTCGTGGAAGCGGCACGACCCACACGTCTACGGCCGCTTCGACCTGCGCTACGACGGCTCGGGCCCGGCCAAGCTGCTGGAGTACAACGCCGACACCCCGACCTCGCTGCTTGAGGCCGCCGTCGTGCAGTGGTACTGGAAGACCGAGGTCTTCCCCGAGGACGACCAGTGGAACTCCATCCACGAGAAGCTGGTGGAGCGCTGGGCCGAGGTGGCCGACAAGCTGCCGTCCAAAGAGGTCCACTTCACCTGGTCGCAGGCCGACCCCAGCGGTGAGGACCACATCACCACCGCCTACCTGCAGGAGACCGCGGCCGAGGCGGGCCTCGACACCATCGGCCTCGCCATCGAGGAGATCGGCTGGGACGCCGAGCTGGGCCGCTTCGTCGACCTCGCCGAGGTGTCGATGAAGTCGGTCATGAAGCTCTACCCGTGGGAATGGGTCGTCGACGAGGAGTTCGGCAAGCGCGTCGTCCAGTCGCTGCCCGGCACGATGTGGGTCGAGCCGCTGTGGAAGATGCTGCTCTCCAACAAGGCGATCCTCGCGGTCCTGTGGGAGATGTACCCGGGCCACCCCAACCTGCTCCCGGCGTTCCTCGACGAGCCGAACATCCTCATGGAATACGTCCGCAAGCCCAAGCTGGGCCGTGAGGGCGCCAACATCCAGATCGTGGCCCCCGGCTACGAGACCCAGACCACCGGTGTCTACGGCCAGGAGGGCTTCGTCTTCCAGGCATTCGACCCGCTGCCCGAGTTCGACGGCTACCGGCCCGCGCTCGGTGCCTGGATCGTCGGCGACCACGCCGCGGGCCTCGGCATCCGCGAGACCGCCGGTCTGGTCACCGACGACGGCGCGGCGTTCGTTCCACATCGGATTCCCCAGGCATGATTCACCAGAACTGCACGACCATGGAGGACGCGTGACCAGTCACCTCGCCGCAACGACGCTGGCCCTGCCCGCCGGATTCGGCGCCGACCTCGGCAAGGGGATCGGGGCGATCGCGCTGTACGCGATCATCGGCCTGGTCTTGATGCTGATCGGCTTCTACGCCATCGACTGGACCACCCCGGGCAAGCTGAGCGAGCTGGTCCGCACCGGCAAGCCCAACGCCGTCATCGTCACCGCCTCCGGCATGGTCAGCATGGCGCTGATCATCGTCGTGGCGATCTTCTTCTCGGCGGGCGACCTGACGGCGGGCCTGATCACGTCGTTCGTCTACGGCCTGATCGGCATCGTCGTGCAGGTGCTGGCGGTCCGGACCCTGGAGTGGGTGACGAAGCTCGACGTGGGCCGCACCATCGAGGCCGACGAGTTCGCGCCCGCCAGCGTCGTCGTCGCCGCCGTCCACATCGCCCTCGGTCTGATCGTCGCCGTCGCCATCTCTTAAGGCATATCGGGTCGTCGCGGGTGGTGGGCTGGTACTACGCTCACCATCCGTGATTGACCTCAGGGTTCTGCGCGAAGATCCGGAGACCGTGCGCGCCTCGCAGCGTGCCCGTGGTGAGGACCCGGCGGCGGTCGACAGCCTGCTGTCGGCCGACGAGCGGCGCCGGTCCGTCATCTCCCGCGCCGACAACCTGCGCGCCGAGCAGAAGGTGTTCGGCAAGCAGGTCGGCAAGGCCCGCGGCGAAGAGCGCGACGCACTGCTGGTCAAGGGCAAGGAACTGGCCGCGGAGGTCAAGGCCGCCGAGGCCGAGCAGGGCGACGCCGAGAGGGCGTTCGACGAGCTGCACCGCGCCCTGCCCAACCTGGTCCACCCGGAGGCCCCGGTCGGCGGCGAGGACGACTACACCGTCCTCGAGCACATCGGCGAGCCCCGGAAGTTCGACTTCGAGCCGCTCGACCACCTCGACCTCGGCGTCCGCCTCGGCGCGCTCGACATGGAGCGCGGCGCGAAGGTGTCCGGCTCGCGGTTCTACTTCCTGACCGGCGTCGGCGCCCAGCTCCAGCTCGCCCTGCTGAACATGGCCGCCGCCCAGGCCACCGCGGCCGGGTTCACGCTGATGATCACCCCGGTCCTCGTGCGCCCGGAGATCATGGCGGGCACCGGCTTCCTCGGCGCCCACGCCAGCGAGATCTACCAGCTCCGCGACGACGACCTGTACCTGGTCGGCACGTCCGAGGTCGCCCTGGCCGGCTACCACGCCGACGAGATCCTCGACCTGTCCGCCGGGCCGAAGCGCTACGCGGGCTGGTCGAGCTGCTTCCGCCGCGAGGCCGGGTCGTACGGCAAGGACACCCGCGGCATCATCCGCGTCCACCAGTTCGACAAGGTCGAGATGTTCTCCTACTGCAAGCCGGAGGACGCCGAGGCCGAGCACGCGCGGCTGCTGGGCTGGGAGAAGGAGATGCTGGCCAAGATCGAGGTCCCGTACCGGATCATCGACACCGCCACCGGCGACCTCGGCACCAGCGCCCACCGCAAGTTCGACTGCGAGGCGTGGATCCCCACCCAGCGGGCCTACCGCGAGCTGTCGTCGACGTCGAACTGCACCACCTTCCAGGCCCGCCGCCTGGGCGTGCGCTACCGCGACGAGAACAACAAGCCCCAGATCGCCGCGACGCTGAACGGCACGCTGGCGACCACCCGGTGGATCGTGGCCATCCTGGAGAACCACCAGCAGGCCGACGGCTCGGTCGTCGTCCCGGAGGCGCTCCGCCCGTTCCTGGGCCGCGAGGTTCTCGAACCGATCGCCTGACAACAGACGCAAGAGGGGCACCCCGGTCGTCGGGGTGCCCCTCTTGTCGTTCAGCGGACTAGTCGCGCGCGGCGGCCTTGCGGCGGGTGAACCACAGAGCGCCCCCGCCCGCGGCGAGCAGGCCCGCGCCCAGGCCGAGGATCGGCATGGGGTTGGCGCCGGTCTGGGCCAGTTCGCCGGTCGCGGCCACCTTGGTGACCTTCGCCTGCGGCATGTTCGCCTGGACGACGCCCGCGGTGGTGGTCGTCGTGGCGGGCGCGGTGGTGGTGGACGGGTGGCCCTCGGCCTCGATCGCGTGGAACGGCACGGTGATCACGTTGTTCGTCAGGTTCGTCTCGCCGTAGATGCTCTTCAGGCCCTCCAGCTTGATCTCGCCGGTGGCGAACGCCTTCTCGACCTTCACCTTGGCGCCGACGAACTCGACCAGGCCGGGGTGGCGGCGCTCGGTGAAGTAGCCCGAGACCTTCTGGCCATAGATGTGCGAGGACATCCCACCGAACTTGTCGACGATCTTCAGGCCCTCCGGCAGAGTCAGGTCGGCGCGCAGCTGCTCGGCCACGTTGCCCTCGGGCACGACGCCGCCGACGATGGTGAACTCGTCGCCGACCTGGATGCTCAGGCTGGTGTTCGGGTCCTTCAGGTCATAGGTGGTGCCGCCCCAGATCAGCAGCAGCTGCGTGGCGCGGACGTCCATCTTGCCGACCTGGTAGCCGGCGTCGAAGTTCTCGATCTTCTGGCCCGGGGTCAGGGTCAGTGTGGCGGAGCGGCCGTTGACGAAGCTGAACTTCGAGTCCCCGCCCTCCTTGGTCCAGCCCTGCTGCGGGCTCATCAGCAGCCGGTCGTTCGCGCCGACGTGGTAGGTGCCCGCCTGGATGTCCTGGAAGCAGTAGGTGCCGTCGGCGTTGGTGTTCTCGTAGCTGTCCTTGCCGGTGGTCTCGTTGTGCAGTCCCAGGAAGTTGTCGCCGATGCGCGGCTCGTCGGCCTGGTGCTTGCCGTCGCCGTTGGCGTCGTTCCACGACGTTCCGCAGATCGAGGCGCCACGCACCCCGAAGTCGACCGACTCGGCGGTGGTCGCCGCGTTCAGTGTGATCTTCACCGTCGCCGCCGTGGTGGCCGCGAATCCGTTGTCGGAGTGGGTGACGTCGTAGGCGCCGAATGGGATCTTCTGGAAAGTGAACTTGCCATTGGCGTCGGTGTTCGCGAAGAACTCACCCCCAGCCCCCGATGCCTTGACGACCGCGCCCTGCCTGCCGGGCTCGCCCGCGTCGGCAACGCCGTCGCTGTCGCGGTCGAACCACACCGAACCACCGAAGGTGCTGGTCGGCGCGTCGGCGGCGGCGGTGCCGGTGAACAGCATCGGGCTGACGGCGGCGGCGATCATGGCGGCGGCGGTGGCGCGGGCGGCGAGCTTGCTGTACTTCGACATCGTGGTCTCTCCCTGTTTCCTGCTGCTTTGTTCCGGTCATTCAGTAAGGCGTTCGGGGTGGGGTCCCGGTTGTCTCGCGTTATTCAAGCGAAACAATTCACGATATTTTCCGAAAATGCGCGCGACAAATAGGCCGCAACGATTTCGCGGCCAGGTTCGGCTTATTCGGATTCCCCAGTGGAACTTGGTTCCGCCGAGTACACGCCCGACCCCGGCGGCCGGTTGCCGCCGTTATGAAGCCGAGACAAAACAGGCCCGTGACGCACTTGGCGTCACGGGCCTGGAGGTGGGTTCGCGAAGGTCAGGCGCTGGCTTGCGCCGTCTCGCGGGGCTTGGCCTCGGTGACCTCCGGCGCGGCCTTGGCCGCAGACCGGGCCTTCAGCCAGGTCAGCAGCCGCCTGCCGACGCCGATCATCGGCTGCTCCACGGTCCGGTAGAGCACGTCGGCGAGGATCAGCGAGAACAGAGCGACCGCTGGCCACTGCAGATACGGCCACGACTGCAGGTTCGGCACGGTCGAGATGACGACGGTGCCCGCGACTCCCTGGATCAGATAGAGCGAATACGACCGCTCGCCGATGAACACCATCGGCTTGCGGGTGAGCAGCCACTGCCCGATCCCGGGCCCGAGCAGCATCGGGATCAACAGCGCCGCGAAGAACCCGTACGTCGGGATGATGATCAGATACGTGTCGTTGAACGACACGACGCCATTGCTCAGCCACAGGAACACCGGCTCCACGCTCAGGTGGATGCCGATGAACACCAGCAGCCCGACCGCGGACACCGCGGGCTTGGTCAGCCAGCTCAGCAGGGCGAACCCGCGCGGGTTGTGCAGGATGACCGCCATCAGGGCGCCGGTGACGATCGGCAGGTACTGCACGCCCATGCTGTCGTGGTTGTAGGTCGCGGGGATCAGCGTGATGATCAGCACCGCGATCGTGGTCAGCGCCAGGCCAAGCCGCTTCGCGAACGAGCCCGCGCACAGCACGAACGCCAGCAGCGGCCACAGCAGGTAGAACTTCTGCTCCACGCCCAGCGTCCACGCCTGCGCGAACGGCGCCACCGCGACGTTGACGTACTCGCCCATGAAGGTCAGGTACTTCGTCATGTTCGCCGCGAGGCCGCTGGCGGTGTACTCGTGGCGCAGCCAGTGCGTGCCGACATAGATCGCCAGCACGACGAAGTACACCGGCATGATCCGGAACGCGCGGCGGATGTAGAAGTCGCGCAGCGACAGCCTGCCGCGCCGGTCCTCCTCACGCAGCGCCAGCGTGGTGATCAGGTAGCCGGACAGCGCGAAGAAGATGTGCACCCCGATCCAGCCGGAGATCCAACTCCAGGTCGGGCCGCCGAAGTGGAACGCCACGACGATCAGCGCCGCCACCGCGCGCAGTCCGTCGAGCGCGGGGAACCGGCGCAGGGCCATGTAGTCGGCATAGGTCATGGATCGCACGTGGGTCCCCTCAGTCGACCTGGTCGGCGATGTACTTGCCGATCTCCAGCGCGCAGGTCGCGGCTGGGGACGGCGCGTTGAGCACGTGCACCTGGTTGGGCGCGCTCTCGATAAGGAAGTCCTGGACCATAGACCCGTCGGGCAGCAGGGCCTGCGCCCGCACCCCGGCGCCGGAGCGCACGATGTCGTCGGTGCCGACCGCGGGCACCAGCTTGGCCAGGCTCGCGGCGAACCGGCGCCGCGACAGCGAGCGGCGGACCTCGTCCAGGCCGATCGGGTAGGCGTACTTGCGGGCCAGCCGCCACACGCCGGGGAACCGGGCGGTCTCGGCGAGGTCCTTGGCGGAGAAGTCGCGCCAGCGGTAGCCCTCGCGGCGCAGCGCGAGCACGGCGTTCGGGCCCGCGTGCACGCTGCCGTCGAGCATCCGCGTCAGGTGCACGCCGAGGAACGGCAGCGAGGCGTCCGGCACCGGGTAGATCAGGCCGCGGACCAGGTGCGCGCGCTCGGGCTTGAGCTCGTAGTACTCGCCGCGGAACGGGACGATCTTGGCCTTGGGCGTGAGCCCGGCCATCCGCGCGATCCGGTCGCTGTGCAGGCCCGCGCAGTTGACCAGCGCGTCAGCCCGGAGCACCTCGGCGCCGGTGGCGATCTCCACACCGCCGGTGCGGCCGGGCCGGATGCCCAGCGCGGGGGTGCTGAGCCGCAGGTCGGCGCCCGCCTCGGTGAGCAGCCGCACCAGCGCGGCGCACACGGCGGGGAAGTCGATGATGCCGGTGCTCTCCACCCGCAGCGCCGACACGCAGGCGACCTCGGGCTCGTAGTCGCGCGCCTCGGCCTGGGAGATGAGCTTGGCGGGCACGCCGTTGGCCTCGGCCCGCTCGGCGAGGACGCCGAGCGCGGGCAGTTCGGACTCGTCGGTGGCCACGACCAGCTTGCCGCAGATGTCGACCGGCACCCCGTGCTCGCGGGCGAACTCGACGATCGAGCGGTTGCCCGCGACCGACATCTTCGCCTTGAACGAGCCGGGCGCGTAGTACAGGCCCGCGTGCACGACGTTCGAGTTGTGTCCGGTCTGGTGGCCCGCCCAGTGGTCTTCCTTCTCCAGGACCGTCACCCGGTGCCCGCGCCCCACCAGTTCGCGGGCCGTCGCGAGCCCGAGAATGCCGCCTCCGATAACCACGATGTGTCGCACGACCCAAGAGGGTACGGGGCGGCCAGGTGTGACCTGAGCACCGCTATACACTCGCGACGGTCAAACTTGGGAGACGTATGTCTGACAGCATCGCCCTCGGCCAGCCCACCGTCGGCGACGAGGAGCTCGCCGCGGTCGCCGAGGTCTTCAAGTCCGGGTGGCTCTCCGGAGCGGGCCCCACCTGCGGGAAGTTCGAAAGCCGCTTCGCCGAGATCGCGGGCGCTCAGCACGCGCTGGCGGTCAACAACTGCGGCGCGGCACTGCACCTGGCCCTGCAGGTCGCCGGGGTCAAGCCCGGCGACGAGGTCATCGTCGGCGACTACACCTTCCCCGCGACGGGGCACTCGGTGGTCTGGTCCGGCGCCACCCCGGTGTTCGCCGACATCCGCCCCGACATCTGGAGCGCCGACCCGGCCGCCGTCGAGGCGGCCATCACCCCGCGCACCACCGGCATCATCGCCGTCGACGTGTTCGGCCAGCCCGCCGACTACGACGAGCTGCGCGCCATCGCCGACAAGCACGGCCTGTTCCTCATCGAGGACGGCGCCTGCTCGGCGGGCGCCAGCTACAAGGGGCGTCCGGCGGGCAGCCTCGCCGACCTCACCACCTTCAGCTTCCACGGCCGCAAGGGCATCACCGCGGGCGAGGGCGGCGCGCTGACCACCGACAACGCCGAGTTCGCCGCGCTGGCCCGCAAGCTGCACACCTACGGCATCGCCCCGGCGATCACCCGGGAGGGCGCCAGCGACCTGCCGGTGCCCAGCTTCGACCTGGCCGGCTACAACTACCGCATGTCCGACGTGATGGCGGGCATCATGCTCGCCCAGCTCGACCGGCTGCCGACCCTGCTGGCCAACCGCGCGCACGTCGCCAAGACCTACGAGAGCCTGCTCGGCGACGTCGAGGGCCTCACGCTGCCGGTCGCGCTCGACGACCGGGTCCACCCGTGGCAGTCGTACGTGGTCACCCTCGACCACGGCATCGACCGCGGCAAGGTCGCCAAGGGCCTGCGCGACCAGGGTGTGCAGTGCAACATCGGCACCTACGCCTCGCACCTGCAGCCGGTCTACCGCACCACGTCGGACTGCCCGGTCTCGGCGGACCTGTTCACCCGCCACCTGGCCATCCCCATGCACGCCAACCTCACCGACGACCAGGTGGAACGGGTCGCATCGACCCTGCGCACCGTGCTCGCCGACGCCAGCTGACCCCGATCTCCAGGAGTTATCCAGCCATGTCCCCCCGCACTGTTCTGGTCACCGGCGGCGCCGGCTTCATCGGCATGCACGTCGTCCCCATGCTGCTGGAGAAGGGCTACCACGTCCGGATCCTCGACAACATGTTCCGCGGCGACCGCGACAAGGTCGGCGAACTGGTCGCCACCGGCAAGGTCGAGCTGATCGACCAGGACGTCCGCTACGGCGGCGCGGTGTACCAGGCGATGAAGGGCTGCGAGAGCGTCATCCACCTCGCGGCGGTGTCGATCAACAAGAGCGTGGCCGACCCGTTCGAGAGCGTCGACATCAACATGGTCGGCAACCACAACGTCTTCGCCGCCGCGGCCGACCACGGCGTGCGCAGGCTGGTGTTCGCCTCGTCCGCCTCGGTCTACGGCGACCCCAAGAAGCTGCCGATGCACGAGGACGACGAGCTGTCCCCGCTGACGCCGTACTGCATCGCCAAGCGCTCCGGTGAGGACCTGCTCGGCTTCTACCAGCGCACCAAGGGCCTGTCGTGGGTCGCGCTGCGCTTCTTCAACGTCTACGGCCCCGGCCAGAAGACCACCGCGTACTACACCTCGGTGATCAACCACTTCGTCAACCGCCTGCGCAACGGCCTGCCGCCGGTCATCGACGGCAAGGGCGAGCAGTCGATGGACTTCATCCACGTCCACGACATCGCCGCCTCCGTCGTCGCCGCCCTGGAGTCCGAGGGCGACAACGTGCCGGTCAACATCGGCACCGGCATCGACACCTCCATCGCCGACCTGGCCAAGATCCTCATCAACGCCGTCGGCGTCGACGTCGAGCCCCAGTTCAACCCGCGCGACGTGCTGGTCTCGCGCCGGGCGGCCGACATCACCCGGGCCAAGGAGGTCCTGGGCTGGGAGCCCACCATCACCGTCGAGGACGGCATGACCGACCTCATCCGAAACGGCGGCTGATGTTCTTCGACGATGAGCGCAGCAACCGGCTGCGCCCGCACATCCTGACCGAGCTCGTGGGTCAGTACATGAACGACGCCGAACGCGCCAAGCTGTTCGGGCTGCCGGAGACCACCCGCATCCGCGAGCGGGCGAAGGTGATCAGCCCGAACAACCTGCGCATCGGCGAGCACTGCTGGATCGGCGAGGGCGCGGTCCTCGACGCCAGCGGCGGCATGGAGATCGGTGAGCACACCAGCATCGGCCTCAACTGCCTGATCTTCACCCACTCCAGCTGGCTGGCGAACATGATGCTGGAGAACCACTCGGCCACCGACCTGATCGAGCGCAAGCCGGTCCGCATCGGCAAGGGCTGCTTCATCGGCGGCAACAGCGTGATCATGCCGGGGGTCACCATCGGCGACTTCGCGACGGTTCAGCCGCTTTCCGTGGTGGCCAAGGACGTCCCGGCGCGGACGCTGGTCGCGGGCAACCCCGCCAGGGTGTTCCAGAAGTACGACGAGGAATACATCCAGGCCGAGGCCGACCGGGTGCGCGCGGAGAACGCCCGCCGCCGCGAGGAAGCCGCGGCCCGCGGTGAGGAAGTCGTGTGGGGCGCCCCGCCCGGGGTCCTGCCGGAATGACGTGGTCGAACTGCCCTCGGGGATCTCTCGGGGGCAGTTCGCTTTCCAGCTCACACCAACGGGTTCGCCAGTCCCGCCTCGATCGCGTTGCGCAGGATCGTCGACGCCGCGCCGCTCGTGGCGAGCGCCCCGTTGAAGGTCATCGATCCGGTGGAGAACACCCAGCCGCCATTGGGCTTCGTCTGGTGGATCATCTCCGCTTGGGAGTCCCGGCCGCGCGCGATGATCGTGGTGCCCGGCCGCGGGCCCAGTCGGGTGTTGTCGACCTCCCACCCCGCCGCGGTGAAGTTGTAGGCCGTCGCGCCGAAGGTGTCGCCGATCCCGAGGCCCGTGCCGGACAGGAACGGATGGCTGGAGACCACCTCGTACGGGCCGAAGTCCATGAACGTGGTCTCGTCGTAGTCGACGCCGATCACCTCGCTCGCGGGCTGGCCGAGCCCGGCGAACAGCACATGCGCACCGGTCGACGACCGGAACACGATCGAGTCGCCGCCCGGCTGCCACGTGATCCGCTCGTAGATCGCGTTGCCGCCGGTGACCACGACGTGACCGCCCCCGTCGAGGTAGTCCCGCAGCGAGTCGCGCATCTTCTGCGACCAGTACTCCGGGTGGCTGCCCAGGACCAGCACCTTGTACTGGGCCAGCCAGCTCGGGTCGTGGTCGAGGTCGCCGTCCTGGTAGCAGTCGAAGGAGAAGCCGCGGTCGACCATCCAGCGCAGCAACAGCAGATCGCTGAAGAACGTGTGGTTCATCCGCCCGCGTCCGGTGGTCCACGTGCTGTTGCTCGGGCGCAGCGAGGCGACCACCCTGGCCACCCCGGCCTGGCCGACGGTCGCGTACTGGCTGTGTCCGCCCCAGGTGTTGTAGGCGCTGTAGGTGTTCGTCGGGAGCATGACCGCGATCGGCGAGAGCGTGCCCGCGGGTCGGACCACGAACGGGATGTCGAACCGGGTGTGGCGCACGCCGTTGAGGAGGCCGCGCAGCCTGCACACGTAGACCCCCGACCGCCAAGACGGCGGGATGGTGAGGGTGAAGTCGGCTGTCCACGCGCAGCCGGTCGAGCGGTACCCGCCGGGGAGGAGCTGCAGCCTGCCGGGCTGGGACACCGGGCCCCACACCGTGGCCTGGGACTGTCCGGCGACGGCCAGCCGCTCGATGCTCGCCTCCACACTCGTGTACGTGCTCGACACGGCGAAGCCCTGCGGACCGCCCGCCCGAGGGCTCAGGTCCGTCGGGTAGCCCTGCAGCGCGGCGGTCGGCTCGACAGTGAAGCCCTCGCCGACGGACAGCCCGCTGCCGCCGTTGAACCAGGCGATGTTGGCGCCACCGATGATGTTCTCGGAGTTCATGAGTCGGAACCACACCAGCCGGTGGTCCAGGCCCGGGGTGGTCGCGCCGTCGAGGAACACCGTGTAGACGGTGCCGGAGGTGTTGGCGAACCAGGTCTTCTGCGCGCTGTCGGAGAAACCGGTGCCGACCAGCACGCCATTGCCGCCGTTGGCCCACGCGCCCGGGCCCGCGGTGCCGTCGGTGCGCAGGTAGCGGTACCAGACCAGGTCGCTGCTGCCCTGGCGGAGCGCGTAGATCACGCCGTTCGGGTCGGCGAACAGCTCGTAGTGGCGGAGGAACCCGGTTCCGATCTGGGCGCCACTGTTGGCCGCCCACGCTCCCGGCGCCGCGGTGCCGTCGCCGGCGAGGTATCGCCACCAGTGCAGCGAGCCGTCGGCGGCCACGCCGTACAGCACCCCGCCCCAGCCGCCGAACACCCGCGGGAACGGGGCGAATCCACTGTGGATGGTCGCGCCGGAGTTCGGGTGCCAGGTGCCCGTGCCGGTGGCGGGGTCGGAAAGCTGGTACTTGTACCACCGCACCGCGCCGTCCGCGGTGATCCCGAAGACCTGCCCGTCGGCCGAGCCCAGGACCGTCTCGAACTGCTGCCAGCCGTCGCCGATGAGTCTGCCGCCGCCGTTGCTCCACGCCGCGGCCCCGGTCTGCCACCCGGAGTGCCGGTACCAGAGCAGAAGGCCGTCGGCCTGGATCGCGTAGAGCGCACCGTTGCCCGCGGGCACGAACCGGATGAACCGCTGATTGATGTCCCACACGAGCGCCTCCTCGCACCGGGAGTAATGGGTTCATCGCTCAGTGGCACACCGGCGTTTCGCGAATGTCCGTTGAACGCGAGAATCCCGGCGAGCGGCGGCTCACCGGGATTCTCAGCTGTGTCGGGTCAGGCGCTGACCGGGGCCTGCGAGCGGTCCAGGACCTGGGCCACCACGCGGTGCGACGGCAGGATCGAGTCGCGCTCCTCGTCGGCGTCGACGGTGCCGTTGAGCACGTCGATGAACCGGTCGAGCTGGGTCGCCAGCGGCTCGCGGGCGGTGAGCAGCTCCGGGATCTCCATCACGGTCTGCTGGCGGTAGCCGCGGCCGTCCGGGGTGGCCGCGTCGTTGGAGACGTGCCGGTAGATGATCACGTCGCGGCGCAGCAGGTCGGCCTCGATGAGCCGGTCGACCTCGGAGATCACCAGCGAGCGGACCTTGCGCTGGCCGATGCGGCTGGCCGAGACGGTGGCGAGGCCGCCGCCCGCGAAGCCCAGCACGGTCTCGGCGATGTCCTCGGCGCCCTCCACCGAGTTCGGGTGGAAGTACCCGAGGTGGCCCTGCACCGCCGTCGGCTCGACGCCGCCCAGCGCGCGGATGGCGATGTCCACGTCGTGCACCAGCAGGTCCCACGCCACGCCCGTGCGGATGCGCGGTGCGTAGGGCGAGTGCCGGGTGGCGGTGACGTGCACCGGGCTGTCGACCAGCGACAGCGCGGTGATCACGGCCGGGTTGTAGCGCTCGAGCAGCCCGCACATCAGCGGGATGCCGCGCTCGGCGGAGACGCGCACGACCTCCTCGCTCTCGGCGAGGCCGTTGCACACCGGCTTCTCCACCAGCAGCGGCTTGTCCTGGTTGAGGACGTGCAGCGCGAGCCCGTGGTGGTACTCGGTCGCCGCGGCGAGCACGACGGCGTCGACGTCGGACAGCTCGCCCATCTCGGGCGCCCACTCGGTCTCGTAGCGCTCGGCGACGGCGCGACCGGAGGTCTCGTTCGGGTCGACCACGCGCACCAGGTCGCAGCGCTCGCTCTGGGCGAGCACGCGGGCATGGAATGACCCCATGGTTCCGGCGCCCACCAGGGCGATGCGGGGACGCGCCTCGCTCATGCCAGCACCTCGCGCACCGCGCCGATGATCGTGTCGAGCTCGTCGGTGGTCAGCTTCGGGTGGACCGGCAGCGACAGCGCCTGCGCGGCGACCTTGGTGGCGTTGGGCACCTCGGAGGCGATCACGCCGGGCAGTTCGCGGTAGCAGTCGTAGTCGAAGACGACCTTCGGGTAGTACGTGCCGTTGCCGATGCCCTTCTCGGTGAGCTTGGCGGCCAGCTCGTCCCGGTCGACCTTGGCGTCGTCGCCGACGAGCACGGTGTACTGGTGCCACACGTGGGTGCGGCCCGCGAGCACCTGCGGGGTGGTGAGGCCCGCGATGCCGCTCAGGCCCGCGGTGAGCGCCTCGGCGTTGCGCGAGCGCGCCTCGGTCAGCGCGGGCAGCTTCTCCAACTGCGGGATGCCCAGCGCGGCGTGCAGGTCGGTGAGCCGGTAGTTGTGGCCCGCGACCTCGTACTGGTAGCGGGCGCGCATGCCCTGGTTGCGCAGCACGCGCAGCCGGTCGGCCAGCTCGTCGTCGTCGGTGGTGATCATGCCGCCCTCGGCGGTGGTCACGTTCTTCGTCGCGTACAGCGAGAAGCAGCCCAGCCCGTAGCTGCCCGCCTGGCGGCCGTCGAAGCTGGCGCCGACGGCCTGCGCGGAGTCCTCGACCAGCGCGAGGCCGTGCTCGGCGGCCAGCGGCGCGAGCTTGCCCATGTCGGCGGTCTGCCCGTAGAGGTGCACCGGCATGAGGACCTTGGTTCGCGGCCCGATCTGCGCGGCCACGGCGTCGGGGTCGACGCAGAAGTCGTCGGTGCGGATGTCGGCGAAGCGGGCGGTGGCACCGGCCTCGAGGATCGCGTTCAGGGTCGCGACGAACGTGAACGGGGAGGTGATCACCTCATCGCCCGGCTGGAGGTCCAGCACCTGCAGCGAGGCGACCAGCGCCGTCGTGCCGTTGTTCACGGCCACGGCGTGCTTGGTCCCCGCGACCTGCGCGAAGGCGTCTTCCAGGCGCTTGACCATCGGTCCCTGCGCGATGACGCCGGAGCGCAGGACCTCGAGGACATAAGGCTCGGCGTCGGCGACGTCGACCACGGTGATAGGGATCATTCTCCGCATTCCCATCGGGGCGGGTGCCGGTCGGGCACGACCGCTTGCGTTGCTCGTCGGTGTAGGCGTGGATGAGGTGAAAGCCAGGAGGCAGGCTACCCGCGCGAGCAAAGCCGCAGGCCGTCCGGGTCGGGAGCGGGCGTGCCGAACCGTTACCCTCGTAGTGGTCCGGCCGCAACCCGGGCCGTGTTCCTCCTCTGCCGCACTACCTGGGAGTTCGCCACATGAGCCTGTCGGAGCGCCTGCGGACCGTCTTCGTCGACGCACTGCAGCTCGATGACGACGTCGACGTCGAAAGCCTGAAGTACCGCGACATCGACGCGTGGGACTCCGTCGGGCACATGGCGCTCGTCGCGGCCATCGAAGACGAGTTCGACGTGCAGTTCGAGACCGACCAGGTGATCGACATGAGCAGCTTCAAGGTCGCGCTCGACATGCTCGCCGGCTTCGGAGTGGAGTGACAAGGCCGGTGAGTGACCTGAATGACAAGGTGGCCGTCGTCACCGGCGGCACCCGTGGCATCGGGTTCGCGACCGCGACCGCGCTCGCCGAGGCGGGCGCCACGGTCGTGCTCACCGGTCGCGACGAGGCCGCGGCCAAGCAGCGCGCCCAGGAGATCGCCGACGCCACCGGCGCCGCGGTGACCGGCGTCGCGCTCGACGTCACCGACCCGGCCTCGGTCAAGGACACCTTCCGCGCGGTGGCCAAGGAGCACGGCAGGATCGACGCGCTGGTCGCCAGCGCGGGCGTGCTCGACGGCGCGCTGATCGGCATGATCGCCGACGCCCACGTCGACGCCATGCTCACCACCAACGTCGCGGGCACCATCGCCACCGTGCAGGCCGCCGCCCGCGCCATGATGCGCAAGAAGACCGGCTCGATCGTGCTGCTCGGCTCGATCGTCGGCGAGCGCGGCAACTCCGGCCAGACCGTCTACGCCGCGTCCAAGGCCGCGGTGGCCGCCGTCGCGAAGTCGGCGGCGAAGGAACTGGGCCGCTACAACATCCGCGTCAACGCGGTCGCCCCCGGCGTCATCCGCACGGACCTGATCGCGGGCCAGTCGGACGAGGTGTTGGCCAAGGTTGTCGCCGACACGTCGCTGGGCAGGCTGGGCGACGCGGCCGAGGTCGCCAAGGTCATCCGCTTCCTGGTCAGCGACGACGCCTCGTTCGTCACCGGTCAGGTGCTGGGGGTCGACGGGGGTCTGGTGCTGTGACGGCGCTGGTCCACCCGGACGCCCGGCTGGTGGACGCCGCGACCGGCGTGGTGCTGGACGGGGCCGAGCTGCACGCGGAGATCGATCGGGTCGCCGCCGAGCTGGCCGCGCTGCCCGCGGGCGTGTTGTTCGCGCGGATGGAGCTGGATCTCCCGAGTGTCCTGCGCTATCTGGGCGCTTGGCGGGCGGGCCGGGCGGTCGCCCTGCTCGACGTCGCGCTCGACGCCGATCTGCTGGCCGATCTGGTCGACCGGTTCCAGCCCGCCGCCGTGCTCAACCCGGCAGGCGAGCCCCCCGCCGGGTACTCGGCGGACTGGGTACGCGACTCCGACACCGTCCACCCCCATCCCGACCTGGGGATCCTGCTGCCGACCAGCGGCTCGACCGGCAACCCGAAGCTCGTGCGCCTGTCGCGCTCGGCTGTGCTGTCCAACGCCGAGGCCATCGCCGACGTGCTCGCGATCGACGCCGACGAGGTCGCGCCGACCAGTCTCCCGCTGCACTACAGCTACGGCCTGTCGGTCCTGAACAGCCACCTCGTGCGCGGCGCGACCGTCGTGGTCGAGCCGACCGGCGTGATGGGCAGGCCGTTCTGGCAGGCCGTCGAGGAACACAAGATCACTTCGCTGGCGGGCGTCCCGTACCACTACGAGATGCTGCGGCGACTGCGCTTCGACCCGGCCAAGTATCCGAGCCTGCGCACGCTGACCCAGGCGGGCGGCAGGCTGCGACCCGAGCTCGTCACCGAGTTCAACGCCAAGATGATCGACGCGGGCGGACGCATGTTCGTCATGTACGGCCAGACCGAGGCCGCGCCCCGGATGGCCACCGTGCCCGCCGAGCGGCTCGCCGACAAGCTCGGGTCGGCCGGTCCCGCGCTGCCCGGCGGCGCTTTCAGCATTCGCCTGGACGACGGGTCGGAGACCACCGAACCCGACGTCACCGGCGAGGTCCTCTACCGCGGCCCCAACGTGATGATGGGCTACGCCGAGACCGCCGCCGAACTCGCCGACGGCGATCAGGTCGGCGGGCTGCTGGCCACCGGCGACGTCGGCCACCTCGACGCCGAGGGCTACCTGTTCATCACCGGCAGGCTCAAGCGCATCGGCAAGGTCTTCGGCAACCGGGTCAGCCTCGACGACATCGAGCGGATCGTCGGCGGCGCCGTCGCCGCCGTGGCCGCGGGCGACAAGGTCGTGGTGTTCCTCGAAGGCCACGACCGCGACCGCAGGGCCGCGGCGAAGGCGCTGGCCGAGCGGCTGCACCTGCATGTCACCGGATTCGACGTACGGTCGGTTGACGCACTGCCGCTGCTGCCCAGCGGCAAGATCGATTACCGCTCGTTGGAGGCGGACCTGTGAGCGAGCTTGCGAGTGAACCGTTGTCACAGGGTGCCCACGAGCGGGGCCACGGAGCCTGCGAGGGGGCGTCATGAGTGAAAGCCTGTTCCAGCTCAGCCAGGCCGAGCGCGAGGCCGCGCTGCTGCCCGTGCTCACCGAGCTGACCGCCCACCACCGCGCGGCCTGCGCGCCGTACGACCGGATCCTGTCCTCGCTCGGCACGCCGACCGCGTTCGACTCGGTCGCCGACCTGCCGTGGCTGCCGGTGCGCATGTTCAAGACCCACGAGCTGCGCAGCGTCCCCGAGGACGAGGTGTTCAAGATCCTCACCTCGTCGGGCACCACCGGCTCCGGCGCCTCGCGGATCTACCTGGACAAGGAAGCCGCCGCCGCGCAGACCAAGATGCTCGGCGCCACGCTGCGGACCGTCCTGGGCAACGAGCGGCTGCCGATGCTCATGGTCGACACCGTCAGCATCATCAAGAACCGCCGCTCCTTCTCCGCGCGCGGCGCCGGTGTCCTCGGCATGGCCAACTTCGGCCGCAAACACGTCTACGTGCTCGACGAGAACGACCAGCCCGACATCGAGGCGGTCAAGAAGTTCCTCGCCGAGTTCGGCGACAAGCCGTTCCTGATCTTCGGCTTCACCTTCATGGTCTGGCTGTACCTCTACGAGGTCGCCCGCGACCACGGGCTCGACCTGTCCAACGGCATCCTGATCCACTCCGGCGGCTGGAAGAAGCTGATCGACCGCGCGGTCGACAACGCCGAGTTCCGCCGCCGGTTCAAAGAGGACACCGGGCTGACCAGGATCCACAACTACTACGGGATGATCGAGCAGATCGGCACCGTGTTCGTCGAAGGCCCGTCGGGCAACTCGCTGTACTGCCCGGACTTCGCCGACGTGGTGATCCGCGACCCGGAGACGTGGGCGGAGCAGCCGGTCGGCGTGCCGGGCGTGATCGAGGTGGTGAGCACGCTGCCGCGCTCCTACCCGGGGCACGTCCTGCTCACCGAGGACCTCGGCGTCGTCCACGGCGTCGACGACGGCGACTGGCCGGGCAAGCGGTTCTCCGTGCTCGGCAGGCTGCCCAAGGCCGAGGCCCGCGGCTGCTCGGACACCTTCTCTGGAGCCGCCGCGTGAAGATCACCCAACGGTTCCCGGCCGGTCCCGACACGGAAGTCGAAAACCTGCTGGCCGAGCTGACGGGCACCCCGGAGGGCGGCCCGCTCACTGTCGGTGACGACCGGATCGTCGACTTCCTGGTCAAGTTCGCCCGCAAGCTGCTCGCCCCGGCCACCGCGCGCCGGTTCCCGGAGCTGGCCTCGCTCGGCTTCTTCCTGCGCCGAGGTGAGATCGGCAAGGCGCTGGCCACGGCCGAGACCAGGGACGGCGTGCTGCGCTTCCCGCGCGGCCTGGCCTTCCACGTGCCGCCCGCGAACGTCGACACGATCTTCGTCTACTCGTGGGCGCTGTCGGCGCTGGCGGGCAACCGCAACGTCGTGCGCATCTCGCCCCGGTCGGCGGGCGCGGCGAGCGCGGTCATCGACGCGCTCAACGAGGCGCTCGCCGAGGCCCACCCCGCCGTCGCCCAGACCCAGCGCATGGTCACCTACGACCGCGACGACGCGGTCACCGCCGCGCTGTCCGCCGCCTGTGACCTGCGGGTCATCTGGGGTGGCGACCGCGCGGTGACCGAGGTCCGCAGGCACCCGCTCGCTCCGCACGCGCGCGACCTGACCTTCCCCGACCGGGCGTCGTTCGCCGCGGTGTCGGTCGCCGGGTGGGACGCCGCGACCGTCGAGCAGCGGCGCGACGCGGCGGTCGGCTTCTACAACGACTCGTACTGGTTCGACCAGGCCGCCTGCGCCTCGCCGCGCACGCTGTTCTGGGTCGGCGACCCCGACCGGGCGGTGACCGCGCGCACCGAGTTCCGCGCGCTCCTCGGCAAGGTCCTCGCCGACAAGCAGCACGTCGTCGAGCCCGCCATGGCCGTGCAGAAGCGGGTGTCGACCTACGGCGTCGCCGCCGACGGTCTGGCCACCGACCTGCGGTTCGACGGCAACGCGGTGGCGACGCTGGAACTGGTCGAGCCCTCGGCGGTGCCGCGCGAGTGGCTCGGCGCGGGCACCTTCCCGATGGCCACCGTCGGCTCGCTCGACGAGCTCGCGGCGGTGATCGGCCGCAAGGACCAGACACTGAGCTGCTTCGGTTTCGACCGCCCCGACCTGGTGGCGCTGGCGCACACCCTGGCGGGCCGGGGCATCGACCGAATTGTCCCGTTCGGCTCCGCGCTGACCTTCTCCGCCGTCTGGGACGGCTACGACCTGCTGGCGGAGTTCAGCAGGCTGGTCACGGTCACGGTCTGAAACCGACTTATGCTTTCTCGACCAGACGCCTCTGCGGGCGAACCCAGTCAGGAGTCCGAGGACCTTATGACCGTCGACGTCGACGTCACCCAGGAAACCGAGGCGAAGAAGGGCAGCTCGCTCAAGTCCATCGCCGTGGCGTGGGCGCGGCGTCTGCTGCTCGTCGTCGTCATCGCGGGCGCGGTGTGGACGCTGTCGCGGAACTGGAACACCGTCTGGGACACCCTCAAGACCCTCCCGTGGGGCAGCGTCCTGCTGTCGGAGCTGTCGGTCATCGTCGGTATCTCCATCGGCGTGATGGCCTGGCGCACCCTGGTCGAGGACCTCGGCCCGCACGTCGGGGTGTTCCGCTGCGCGCAGATCAACCTGGTCGGCTCGCTCGGCAAGTACGTGCCCGGCTCGGTGTGGGCGTACCTGCTGCAGATGGAACTCGCCCGCAAGGCGAAGATCGGCCGCGCGCGGATCTTCACCGCCTCCCTGGTCCAGGTGGGCCTGGCGATGGTGGCCGCCGCGCTGTTCGGGGTGCTCGCGCTGCCCGTGCTGATCGACAAGTTCCCCGGCGCGATCTTCTTCGCCGTGCTGCTGCCGGTCGGCCTGCTCGCGCTGCACCCCCGGCTCCTCAACTGGGGCACCAACAAGGTCCTCAAGCTCATCAAGCGCAGCCCGCTGGAGCGGCCGCTGCATTTCCGCATGGTCGGCGAGGCCCTCGGCTTCCAGATCGTGTCGTACTTCTTCTACGGCCTGCACCTGTGGATCCTGGCCGACGCGGTCGGCGCGGCATCGGGCCTGACCGGCCTGCTGCTGTGCACCGGCGCGGTCGCGATCGGGCTCAACGCGGGCATGTTCGTCTTCGTGCTGCCGTCCGGGGCGGGCGTGCGCGACGGCGTCATCGTCGCCGTGCTCCTCAGCGCCCTGCCGTACGGCCAGGCGCTGGCCTTCGCCGTCGTGTCCCGGGTGATGTTCCTGGTCGCCGACCTGACCACCGCCGGGGTGGCCGCGCTGCTGGCCCGCTGGCGGGTTCCCCTGCCCGCCGCCAACGCGTAGTTGTGAAGGTTTCAGGTCTCAGCTTGTGACCCGGTGATTTGCGGGCATACTCGACGGTGACCACCGCGTGCACTGGGGGCGGGGCTCCGTGCGTGATCACTAGGGGACAACTACATGCCTTCACACGGTGCATACCGTGCTGCCTTGGTCGTGGCCGCGCTGGCCACGACCGTCTTGCTGCCACAACAGGCGGCCGCGCAGGCTCCGGCTCCGGCCGCCAAGTCCGCGTCGGCCGAGATCGGCCTGGCGGGCGCGACGGCCGTCGAGCCGAACGTCCGCGAGGTCCACACCGACAAGCCGTTCTCGCTGGTCGGGGTCAAGTGGACGGGCGCGGCACCGGCCAAGGTCGAACTGCGCCACCGCGAGCCCGACGGCTCCTGGGCGGCCTGGACCACGGTCGACCCGGCCACCGACAGCGCTGACGTCCGCCGCGGGAGCGCGGGCAGCGAGCCGGTCTGGACCGGCCGCGCCGACACCGTCCAGATCCGCTCGGCCGACGTCGCCCGGCTGACCCTGGTCACCGTCGACCCCGGCGCCGACCCGGCCAAGTCCACCGTGCCCCGCGTCCAGGCCACCCCGGACCGCCCCGCCGTCGTCACCCGCGCCGAATGGGGCGCCGACGAGAGCCTCATGGGCTGGCCCGCCGAGTACGCCTCGACCACCAAGGCCGTCTCCATCCACCACACCGCGGGCACCAACGACTACACCTGCGCCGAGTCCGCCAGCCTGATCCGCGCCATCTACCGCTACCACGCCATCGACATGGACTGGGGCGACATCGGCTACAGCGCGCTCGTCGACAAGTGCGGCACCGTGTTCGAGGGCCGCACCGGCGGCCTGCAGTACCCGACCATCGGCGCGCACACCGGCGGCTTCAACACCTACGTCTTCGGCATCTCCATGCTGGGCACCTTCACCTCGGTGCCCCCCAGCGACGCCCAGCACGAGGCCGTCTCCCGGATCGCGGCGTGGAAGCTCGGCGGCAGCTACCGCAACCCGCTGGGCACCACCCAGCTGACGTCGAAGGGCGGCGGCACCGCGCGCTGGCCCGCGGGCACCACGGTCACCCTGCCGGTGATCTTCGGCCACCGCGACAGCGGCTTCACCGAGTGCCCCGGCGATCTCGGCTACGCCAACCTGGGCAACATCCGCACCCGGGTCGCCACCCTGATCGACGAGGCGAACACCTGGAACTCCCCGATCTACCAGAAGTGGAACGCCGCGGGCGGCGACAACAGCTTCTACGGCGGCGTCTACGAGGTCGAGGCACCCCTCGGCGACGGACGGAGCGCGCGGTTCGAGTCCGGCAACGTCCGGGTCACCAGCCACCCGACCCACGGCACCCGCTGGTTCTCCGGCGCGGTGCAGGCCAAGTGGCTGGCGGGCGGCGCGCAGGGCATCTACGGCTGGCCCACCGCAGACCAGACGTCGGTGCCGATCCCCGGCGGGCAGGGCGTCGTCGTCCCGTTCTCCAACGACTACCGGCTCTACTACAGCGGCGCGACGGGCGCGGTCGCGTTCTGGGGGACGTGGTCGTACTACTTCGACTCTCGTTCCGGTACAGCCAAATACGGTGTGCCGATCGCCGACCCGGTGGCCATCGACGCCACGACGTACTGGCAGGACTTCACCGCCGGTTACCGGATCTACCAGATCGCGGGTCCCGGATTGGTCACCGTCGAGCCGCCGATCCGCGCGTTCCATGCGGTGACGCCGAATCTGGGACTTCCCGCCAACGAGACCTACCACTGGCCGGATGGCTCGATCGAGCAGCGGTTCACCGGGGGGAACGTGCTGTGCACACCCGGGGGCGGATGCGCGATGGCCGAGGCCATCGGCACTCGCGCGATGCGGCAGAAGTACAACGAGATGGGCGGCGGCGGCCCGCTGGAGATCGTGGTCGGTTCGGGATTCGACCAGTACGCGATCTTCACCAAGTGGGGCACCACGGTGGCGATCACCTGGAACAAGACGGTGGGCGCGCACTGGTTCTCCGGCGCGATCTACGACAAGTGGAACAGCGGCGGCAGGTCAGGCTCGGCGGTGGCCGACCAGTCCGCGATCGGGTCGGTCGGCGCCGCCGCGGCGTTCGACAAGGACTACTCGATCTACTTCTCCGGGCCCACGGGCGCGCACCGGCTTTCTGGGCTGGTGCGCCAGAAGTACTGGGAACTTGGGCACACCACCGGAATCGCGGGCTACCCGACCAGCGACGTCGCCGACGCGGGCGCGGGCGGCCAGTTCGCCGACTTCCAGAACCTGGTCAGCATCTATGCCTCGCCGTCGACCGGCGGCCACTGGATCTCCGGTGCGCTGCGCCAGCGCTACCGCGACGGTGGTGGCCCGGCCGCCTTCGGGCTGCCGACCTCCGACCAGTACCCCACCAGCGGCCCGTCAGGCGAATCCGGCCTGTACGTCCTGTTCGGACCGAACCGGGTGATCCTGTGGACGGCCTCGATCGGAGCCAAGTTCGTGCACGACGGGTTCCTCTCCGAATTGCGCTCGGGCGGGGATGTCGCGGCGTTCGGATTCCCCGGCTACGAAGTGCTGCCGATCACCGGCACGACAGCCCGTTTCCAGCAGTTCGCCCGGGCGACGGTTTTCGAACGCGAGACGAACTACGTCACACTCGGTTGGGCTCTGCGCGACACCTGGTGGGCATCCGGGGGAGTCGGCGGTCCGTTGGGGCTGCCCGCGTCCGATATAACGAAGGCCAATGGCATCTGGCGGCAGAGCTTCGATCATGGCACAGTGCAGTGCACTGACCTCGCCGCGGCGAACACCTGCCAGGTAACGGTTTCCGGGTGACTGTCCACGTGGGGCTTGTCTATCGGTGGGCAAGCCCCACGTGTTACCGCTCAACCAAAAATAGCGCCACATAGTTATTGCGGCGACGCCGAAAGTTCATAACGATCGCCGGGCTTTTCCGGCATACTTGCGAAGTATTTCTCGTACGCGGCCTCTGGGTGGGTCTCACGGCCGCTCTTCCTATGGGGGACCTTGCATGGGTTCTAACCGTCCAATTCGGGCTGCCTTCGTGGCTGCGCTCGCGGCGGGCTCGGTCGTGCTGACCGCGCTCCCCGCACTCGCGCAGCAGGCCCCGACGACTCCGACCACTCCGTCTACTTCGGACTCCGCGGTCACCGCGGCGCCCGCCGAGCAGGCGCCCGCCGCGCAGCAGGCACCGGCCGCTCCCGCGGCCGAGCCCGCTCCGGCGGCAGATGAGCCGGACGCGGGCACGCTCGCGATCCAGCAGAAGTACGCCACCTTCGGTGAGAGCGGCCCGCTCTCCGAGATCACCACCGCGGCCGACGGCGGCAAGTTCGCCAGCTTCGCCAAGTGGGGCACCACGGTCGTCATCACGTGGAACTCCGCCTACGGCGCGCACTGGTTCTCCGGTGCGATCGCGGCCAAGTGGACCGCGGCGGGTGGCGCCGACGTCTACGGCTACGCGGTGGCCGACCAGGGTGCGACCATCGGCCGCCCGGGTGCGGCCGCGGGTTTCGACAAGGGCTTCTCGGTCTACTACAGCGACAGCACCGGCGCGCACACGCTCTCCGGTGAGGTCCGCTCGAAGTACTGGGCGCTTGGCCACACCGCGGGCTCCTTCGGCTTCCCGGAGACCGACAACCTGATCCTCCCGCCGAGCGAGAACAACGTCGCGGGCGAGTTCGCGCAGTTCCAGGGCCAGGTCTCGATCTTCGACCCGAGCAACGGCCCGGCGGTCTGGATCTCCGGCGCGCTGCGCCAGAAGTTCTGGAACATGGGCAGCATCGCGGGTCTTGGCTACCCGGTCTCCGACCAGGAGTTCTACTTCAACCGCCAGGGCTACACCGTCGAGCTGCCCAAGGGCCGCACGATCTACTGGACCGCCCAGACCGGTGCCACCCTGCTCGAGGACGGCCCCGTGAAGGCCAAGTACCTCGCGCTCGGCGGCATCCAGAGCAACTTCGGCTTCCCGGAGACCGACGTCCTCGACACCCCGGGTGTGGCGGGCAAGTTCGCGCAGTTCCAGGGCCAGGTCAGCATCTTCTGGTCCGAGCCGACCGGCGCGCACTGGATCTCCGGCGCGCTGCGCCAGCGGTTCTGGAACAACGGCAGCATCGGCCGCTTCGGTCTGCCCACCTCCGACCAGCTGGGCACGGGCGACATCTGGGGCAACAGCGGCCTGTACATCCTGTTCGGCGCGGACAAGGCGATCCTGTGGAACGCGGGCGTCGGCGCCTTCGAGGTGTCCGGCGACTTCCTGGCCCGCCTGCGGTCCGACGGCGACGTCAAGTACTACGGCTTCCCGAACACCGAGCGCATCGGCCTGCCCGGCCGCTCGACCTTCCAGCAGTTCGCGCACGCGTCGATCTTCGAGACCCCGTACGGTCCGCTGACCGTCGGCTGGGTCATGCGTGAGGGCTGGTGGTACCTCGGCGGCTACACCGGCACCCTCGGCATGCCGACCGCCATGGAGTACTACCCGTACGACGCGTTCGTGGTGCAGCAGTTCGAGAACGGGTACCTCTACTGCGACTTCCGCCCGGCCAACCCCGACGACGACTACTGCGACTGGGAGTACGGCACCTCGCCGTACCCGCACACGCAGAACTCGACGGCGGCGGCGGACAAGAAGTCCGCGGTGGCGCCGGTCCGCGATGGCCGGTTCGTCATCCGCGCGACTGAGCGCAACTGATACACCCCTGATATCCCGACGCGGGCTCGGCGGTACTCCGCCGAGCCCGCTGCGGCGTTCTGGGTTCTACTTGGGACATCGCGCCCGACCATGCGGCGCGGCCCCCCTTTCTCGGAGGACGATGTCATGCGCGTGGGCGCATTGCGCACGGTGAAGGTCGCGGCGCTGGTCGCGGCCCTGGCGCTGGGGACCGTGGCTCCCGCGGCGGCCCAGGACCAGGGCACGGCCGCGATCCAGCAGAAGTACGCCGAACTCGGCGGCGGTGGCCCGCTCGGCGACTGGGCCGACCTGCCCGGTGGCGGCAAGGTCGCCCGGTTCGCGAAGTGGGGCACGACGGTCGCGATCACATGGGCGTCGGGCTGGGGTGCGCACTGGTTCTCCGGCAACATCAACGCCAAGTGGCAGCCGTCGTTCGGTGCCGCGGTCGCCGACCAGGGCCCGACCGTGGGCAGGCCGGGGGCCGCCGCGGGGTACGCCAACGGCGTGTCGATCTACTACAGCGACGCCACCGGCGCGCACGCGCTGTCGGGTCCCGTGCGGCAGAAGTACTGGGAGATGGGGCACACCGCGGGTGCGCTCGGCTTCCCGGAGACCGACGTGCTGCCGGTCGAGGGTGGCACGTTCGCCCAGTTCCAGGGCATGGTCAGCATCTTCGCCAAGAACGGCGCCGCGCCGCACTGGATCTCCGGCGCGCTGCGCCAGAAGTTCTGGGACGGTGGCAGCCTCGGGGTGCTCGGCTTCCCGGCCAGTGACCAGCAGATCACGTCGGGCCGGTCCGGCTATGTGATCGACTTCGACGGCGGCAAGGGCATCTACTGGTCTGCGGAGACCGGCGCGACGCTGCTCGACGGCCCGGCCAACCAGAAGTACGCCGCGCTCGGCGGCACCGCGAGCGTGTTCGGCTTCCCCATCACCGACACCGTCGCTGTCGCCGGTGGCACCCGGACCCGGTTCCAGGGCACGGTCGAGATCCTGTGGTCGGCGGAGACCGGCGCGCACTGGCTGTCCGGCGCGCTCGCGGCGTTGTTCTGGAACTCCATCGGCGGGACCGACAAGCTCGGCTTCCCGACCACCGACCAGCTCCCGACCTCGGGGGCGAGCGGGCTCTACGTGCTGTTCGGCCCGTCGGCGGCGATCCTCTGGGGTGCGGGCACCGGAGCTCAGTTCGTGCACGACGCGTTCCTCGACCGGCTGCGCGCCGATGGCGACGTGGCGCGCTACGGCCTGCCGCAGACCGGCGTGCTCGACCTGGCGGGCCGGGACGGCTGGGCGTTCCAGCAGTTCGGCACCGCGTCGATCTTCCAGGGCCCGGAGGGCACGGCGTTCACGGTCGGCTGGCAGGTGCGCTCGACGTGGTGGCAGCTCGGCGGCTATACCGGCGCGCTTGGCCTGCCGTTGGACAACCAGGCTGACCTGGGCAATCGGATCGAGCAGCGATTCGAGGGCGGCGTCGCGGGCTGCTACTACGGCTCGCAGAACGCCTGTTACTGGTCGCCGTTCGCCTGATCGGCACGACATCCGAGGAGCCAGGGACTGTGATCGGGTCCCTGGCTCCTTGGTGCAAGGCGGCTCCATCTGGTACGAGTACGGTCTGAGGAGAGTGGTCCCCATGTCGGTACATCAGTCCTGTGCCCGCACCGCGGCCGTGCTCGCCCTGCTGACACTCGGCGTGGCGACCCCGGTCACGGCGAGCGCCCAGGAGCCCACCAAGGACGTGTCCGCCGCGGTCATGTCCGACACCGGCGTCGACGCGATCAAGGCCAAGTACTCGGCCCTGGGCGGCGGGTCGCCGCTGGAGGGCCCGACCACGCAGGCCGACGGGACGCTCACCGGGTTCTTCCGGAAGTGGAACACCCGCGTCGCCATCACCTGGCACCCCGACCACGGCGCGCACTGGTTCTCCGGCGCCATCGAGGCGCGCTGGGAGGCCGACCTGGCCACCGCGCCCCACGGTGCCGCGGTCGCCGACCAGGCCGCCACCGCGGGCAGGCCCGGCGCGGCCACCGCGTTCGCACGCGGCGCGTCGATCTACTACAGCGACGGCACCGGCGCCCACGTGCTGTCCGGCGCGGTTCGCGCCAAGTACTGGGCGCTCGGTGCGACGGCCAGCACGTTCGGTTTCCCGGTCACCGATGTCGCCAGGACCTCGGGTGCCGCGGGCACCTACGCCAACTTCGACGGCGCGGTCACCATCCACGCCGCGGACGGCGGCCGCGGCCTCTGGTTCAGCGGGGAGCTGCGAAAGCGCTTCCACGAGCTCGGCGGCTACGCCGCACTCGGGATCCCGACCACCGACCAGGCCCCGACACCCAACAACGGGTGGTTCTTCGACATGGGTCCCGACCGGTCCATGTACTGGTCAGCCGAGACCGGGGCGCGGGTGCTGTCGGCCGAGGTGCACGCCAAGTACCTCGAGTTCAACTCGGTCAAGGGCCCGTTCGGGCTCCCGGTCACCGACGTGCTCGCAACGCCGGACCTGCCAGGCGAGTTCGCCCAGTTCCAGAACGCGGTGAGCATCTTCTGGTCCAAGGCGACCGGCGCGCACTGGATCTCGGGCGCGCTGCGCCAGGAGTTCTGGGACAACGGCAGCCTGGCCGGGCTCGGCTTCCCCACCTCGGACCAACTGCCGACCGCGGGCGTCAGCGGCCTCTACGTGCTCTTCGGCGACGACCGCGCGATCATCTGGGGCAGCGACAGCGGCGCCCACTTGGTCAAGGGCGCGATCCTCGCCAAGCTGCGCGCCGACGGTGACGTCGCCGTCGACGGGCTGCCGGAGTACGACGAGATGGACCTCGACGGCACGCGGCGGTTCCAGCAGTTCCGGCAGGCGTCGATCTTCACAGTGCCCACCGGCGGCGCGGTGACCGTCCGCGGGCTGATCCGCGCGGAGTGGTGGCGCCAGGGCGGGTGGACCGGCAAGCTCGGCCTGCCGGTCGCCGACGAGGTGCGCAAGCCCGACGTCACCGTGCAGCAGTTCGCGAACGGACGCATCGAGTGCCGGAGCACTCGATGCGTCGCGATTATCGGCTGACCGTCAGAGCGCGTTCGTCGCCTGCGTGCGCGGCGCGGCCGCGGTGCCGGTGTTCGCGGCGTTCCTGGTCGGGACTCCGCTGTCGTGCACGGCGCGCAGGATGAACACCGGGCGCCTGCGGGCGTCGTCACCGGCGCGCCACGTGTACTCGCCCAGCCCGCCGAACACCGACAGCTGCAGGCCCGCGAAGAAGAACACCGCGGAGAGCACCAGCAGCCAGCCCACGGGCGCGGTCCAGGAGATCAGCGCGACGAGCAGCGTGGCCAGCGCGCCCAGGAACCCGACGAAACCGATCCCCAGGCCCATCAGGAACGTGATCAGGAAGGGCGCGGACGAGAACTCCACGAAGGAGTCGATCACCAGGCGGATCTTCTTCTTGTTGGTCCACTTGCTCTTGCCCGCAGGGCGGGGGAGCTGCTCGAAGTAGATCGAGGTCTGGGTGAAGCCGGTCCACGCGACCATGCCCATGACGTTGCGGTTGCGCTCGGGCATCTGGTTGACCACGTCGATGACCGCGCGCGAGATCAGCGCCTGCGACGGGCCTTCCTGCGGGAAGGTGGGGCCGTCGGCCATCCGGGTGAAGACCACGGAGAACTTGCGCGACATCCAGTTCGCGACACCCTTGGGCACCGCGCGGGTCTGCCGCAGGCCCCAGACGATGTCGTTGCCCGCCTGCCACGCGTCGATGAACCGGCCGATGGCCTCCACCGGTTCCTGCAGGTCGGTGCTGACGGTGATCGCGGCGTCGCCGCGGCTCAGCGCCAGGCCCGCGGTGATCGCCGCGTGCGACCCGAAGTTGCGCGACAGCGTCGCGACCCTGGCGACGTCGCCCTCGCGCAGCGCGGACTTGACGATCTCGGCGGTGTTGTCGACCGAGCCGTCGTCGACCAGCACCAGCTCGAAGTCCATGTCCGGCCGGTAGGCGCGGATCTCCCGGAAGAACTCGACCAGGCCGACGGCGTTGTCGGCTTCGTTGAACGCCGGGGCGAGGATGGTCACCAGCGGTCGACGGGTCCCGTTCACGGGCTGCTCAGGCGTGGTCACGGGCGAACGCCCCCTTCTGCGGAGTTCGTGGTGCCGACCGGCTCCGGCGTGCGGTCGAGGTCGGCGAAGGATGAGGTGTCGATGTCGGTCGGGGCGTCGGCCGTGCGGGGACGGCGCCTGCGCAGCAGCCAGGGCACGATCGCGAGGCCCAGGGTGAGGGTCCCACCGGCGATGTAGCCCGCGATGCCCGCGGTGAACCCGGGCGGGGTCCACTTGAGTTCGATCTCGCCGCTGGTGGTGCCCTTGGGCAGCGGGACCTCGACCAGGCCCGCGAACCCGGTGCCGACCGGGACCTCGGTGCCGTTCACGGTCGCGGTGTAGCCCGGCCAGTTGAGCCTGGCGAAGGTCAGCTTCGCCTCACCGTCGGCGTTGTCGCGGGTGAAGCGGACCTTCTCGTCGATGCGGTCGGTCTTGGCGTCGGAGTCGATGGTGACGCAGTCGGGGACGTGGGAGAGCCTGCCGTCGGGGAAGCGCGGCGGGTCGGTGCGCTTCCAGACGGTGGTCAGGCCGCTGTCCTCGTCCTCCACCGACCGGTGCCAGCCCGCGGGCGCGGTCCAGTTCGAGGTGTTGGTCAGCGCGTTCTGGACGACGACGGTCCTGGCGTTGATGAGGTCGGCGAAGGTCGCCCCGTCGTAGCCTGGGACGGTGCGGAACAGGCGGTTCCACGCGTCCGGGCAGGTCGTGGAGCCCTCGTACTGCGCACACAGCTTCTCGTCGAGCTTGGTGTAGCCGATGCCGCTGTAGGCGGTCGTGCTCTCCACGCCCGCGACGCTGTAGAGGTTGCCCCACAGCATGTCCTGGTAGGCCTTGTCGGGCAGCAGGCTGCCCGGCGGGACCTTGTAGAGGTCGGCGATCTGCACAGTGAGGCCGTCGTACTTGGCGAACCGCTCCTCGATCAGCGCGCGGCTGTTGGGGAACTGGTAGTTGTTGACGTTGTACCAGCCCGGGAACCACGTGACCTGCAACGCCAGCACGAGCAGGGTGCCGAGGGCGAACACGCCGTAGCCGAGCCTGCTGATCACGTCGAAGCGGATGAGCGCGGCCACCAGCACCACGACGACCAGCGCGCTGAGCGCGTGCCGGTGCGCCTGCGCGGGCACGTCCGACCAGGCCAGGTAGGCGCCCACGAAGATGATGCCCAGCGAGCCGATGGCACGCCGCCGCCAGTGGGTGCGAACGAGGCCCTCGGTGGCCATGACGGCGAACAGCAGGCCGACGGCGAACCACATGAAGTCGATGAGCCGCAGCGGCCAGCGGAACATCCACACCTGCGACGGGCCGAGCATCAGCAGCAGGTAGATCGCGCCGAACAGGTAGATGCCCGACAGGGAGCGCCACCGCTCGCGCAGCACCCGCCAGCGCAGCCACGGGAGCAGCGGCAGCACGAACCAGGCCAGGTACATCACCGGGACGGTCAGGTACGGCACGTTGAAGTTGACGATGTACGGCTGGAACGACGGCGTGCTCATCCCCATGAAGTCGGTCAGCGTGGGGGCGAGGAACTCGTCGTTGTAGGTCTTGCTGCCCGCGCGGTAGCCGACGTGCGAGGTCAGCAGCAGCGGCAGGTAGACGAGCACGTTCATCATCAGGACCGCGGCACCGGACAGCACCAGGCCGACGATCTTCGGCCGCTTGCCCGACACCCACGCCTCGACCATCACGCCGAGGAAGACGAAACCGGTGCTGAGCAGGCCGTACGGGTTGCCCAGCGAGCAGCACAGGTACCCGGCGACGACGACCCAGACCAGCGAGCCGCCGTTGTGCAGCACCCGGCGGGCCGTCCACCACAGCCACGGCGTGAACGCGGTCAGGATCAGCGCGTTCACCCAGGCCGTGCCGTCGACGAACAGCGAGTACCCGGCCAGCGGGAGCGCGGCGCCGAGGGTGGCGGCCACGGTCGGGCGCACGGCGTAGCCGCGGGCGAGCAGGTAGGTGCCGCCCGCCATCACCATCATGAAGAACGTCTTGGCGAAGGTGATCGCGATCGCCATGTTGTCGATGTAGTACGTGCCGATCGCGACCGCGACGACGACCGGGTTCCACATGCCGCCGACGCCCTCGGCGGCGAAGTTGCCGCCGCGCCACATCTCCAGCTCGAGCAGCGGGATGCGGCCCTTGGTGACCGACTCGGCCATCTGCAGCCAGTTCGGCAGACCGGCGGCCGCGGTGTCGTCCCACAGATAGAAGATGTGGTTCCGGATCAGCGGGAGCGCCGCGCCGACGCCGACCACCAGCAGCATCAGCAGCGGCGGCAGCAGCCGGGGGAACCCGCGCCGACCGCGTGCGGAGTCGGGCTCGTCGGTGTCGGCAGGCCCGGTCGTACCCACGCTCATGTGCGGAACCATTCTCAGCTCGTAGCGGGTCGGGGATCCGCGACCTAAGCCGTACCCACGTACGGGTGACGGCTGGTGCACAGAACAGTCGAACACGGTACAGACGTAGACTCCTGGCCCGGTTGTCAACCCCCGTTGTTCCGGCCCGGCCCGAGGAGTTCCCCGCGTGAACCAGATCCATCCTTCCGCGCTCGTCGGCGACGGTGTCGAGCTGGGTGCCAATGTGACCGTGGGCCCCGGCGCGGTGCTGCTCGGCCCGCTCGTGGTGGGCGACGACTGCTGGATCGGACCCGGCTGCGTCATCGGGACCCCGCCGGAGATCAGCAGCCTGCGGCACAACCGCGCGTGGGACGGCGACCTCGACCACGTCGGCGTCGAGATCGGCCCGCGCACGGTCGTGCGCGAGCTGACGACCATCCACCAGGGCAGCTACCGCCGCACCCGGATCGGCGCCGACTGCTGGCTGCTCAACCGCGTCTACGTCGCCCACGACGGGCTCATCGGCGACGGCGTGACCCTGTCGGCCGGGGTGAGCCTCGGCGGCCACGCCCAGATCGGGGACAAGGTCAACATCGGGATGAACGCGGTGCTGCACCAGCGCCGCGTCGTCGGCCCGGGCGCGATGGTCGGCATGGGCACGGCGATCACCCGGGACGTCCCCCCGTTCGCGATGGCCTATGGCAGCCCGGTGCGGCTGCGCGGGGTGAACTCCGTCGGGATGACCAGGGCCGGGGTCGACGCCGACGCGATCGCGCTGCTCAGCGACAGCTACACCCGCGATGTGGTGCCCGCGGAGATCCCGGCCGCGCTGGCCGCCGCGTTCGAGTGGTGGACGGCCGCCGAGCCCGCGCGCCCTCTCGCGGGCGCCGCCGCGCACGCCTGACCAAGCACACCAAGTCGCCGTTGCCAATCCCCAAGCGGGTAAACTGCGGAGGCTCAGCGCGCGCTGTGTCGGCGAGCGCCAACCCGCGACCCCCTCGAGAGACGTGACGGACAAGCCTGATTTCCCCAAGCTTCCCCCGGCGTTCGAGCTCCTGGATGAGAGCGGCGTCGGATTGGCCAACGGCGACGGTCTGCTCGACGAACGGGAGCGCGCTCTCGTCGTCGGCGCCGCCAACTTCCAGGCCCTGACCCGGCCCGGCCAGACCATTCGCCTGACCGTGCTGCGCGGCCCCGGCGGCAGCCTGCCGTCGCTGACCGACGAGCAGACCACCACGATCGAATGGGACGACGACCGCGAGGTCGTCGGCTCGGTCGTGCTGCGCAGCCTCGTGCACACCACCTCGGCCGCCGTCGACTCCGACGGGCTGGTCGACCTGGTGATCGACGTCGGCGGTGGCGAGTCGACCGCGTCGGCCTACCACCAGCTGCCCGGTATCAAGGGCGCGGTGCGGCGGGCCGTGCGGTTCACCGTGCCGATCCAGTTCGACGCGCTGCGCCAGTTCCGCACCGACGTCGTCGAGCGCAAGTACCGCGCGCGCGACCTCGGCCGCAAGGCGGGTGTGCGCATCGACCGCGGTGCCGCGGCGATCGAGCAGGGCAAGACCCCGGCGGTGCTGTTCGGCATCCACTGGCTCGAACTCGGCGGTGCCGAGCGGTGGGCGCTGGAGACGGTGCAGCTGGCCAAGGAGGCCGGGCTCACCCCCATCGTCATCACCGACCGGCCGTCGAGCCACCCGTGGATCACCCGGCCCGAGTTCGACGGCGCCATCGTCATCCCGCTGACCCACCCGCTCGCGCCCGACAGCGAGTCGACGCTGCTCAACGGCATCCTCTCGATGTACGACGTGCGCGGCGTGCACGTGCACCACTGCACGTGGCTCTACGAGCGGCTGCCGTGGCTCAAGGCGATCCGGCCGGACATCCCGGTCGTCGACTCGCTGCACATCCTGGAGTGGCGCACCGGCGGCTTCGTCGACATCTCGGTGCGCATGTCCAACGTCATCGACACCCACCACGTGATCTCGCCGCAGCTGCGCGACTACCTGGTGGGCAAGCAGAACATCGGGAAGGACAAGGTCGCGCTGGCCACCCTGGCCAACCTGACCGTCCCCCGGGACGCGCCCCCGTCGGTCGAGGGCGGGCCGTTCACCGTCGCGTTCGTCGGCCGGTTCACCCAGCAGAAGCGGCCGTACCTGTTCCTCAAGCTGTGCGCCGAGCTGAAGCGCAACGCCCCGGGCGAGGTCCGCTTCATCATGCACGGCGACGGCGAGCTGTCCGGCGAGGTGCACGGCCTGCGCGCCCGCCTGGGCCTGTCCGACGTGCTGGAGATCCGCGGTCCTGACCGCCCGGTCCCGCAGACCCTGGCCGAGGCCGACGTGCTCGTCATCTCCTCGGACAACGAGGGCCTGACCCTCACCTCGTTCGAGGCGTCGGCCGCGGGCGTGCCCGTCGTGTCGTCCGACGTCGGCTCGCAGGCATCGCTCATCGCCGACGAACTGCTCTGCCCGCGCCACCCCTACCCGTTCATCCGCACCGCGGCCGACCGGATCGGCACCATGATGACCTCGCCGCAGCGGCGCGAGGCCTGGCTCGCCGAGCAGCGGACGAAGTCGATCGCGTTCGCGGCCCTGCCCGACGCCCGGTCGTGGATCCGCGACCTCTACGAAGGATGGATGCAGTGACCTCTGTCGCCGCCGTTGTCGTCACGTTCAACCGGAAGGACAAGCTGACCACGGTCCTGGACCACGTCCTGGCCCAGACTCTGCGCCCGTCCTGGGTCGTCGTGGTCGACAACGCCTCCACCGACGGCACCGCCGAGGTCCTGGCCGACTACGTCAAGCGCGACGACCGCGTGGTCGTGGTCAGCCTCGACACCAACACCGGCGGCGCGGGCGGCTTCGCCACCGGCATGGCTCGCGGCTACGAGCTCGGCGCCGACTTCGTCTGGATCATGGACGACGACTGCTACCCGAACGAAGATGCCCTCGAGGAGCTGGTCAACGGCCACGCGAAGGCCGAGGCCACCCTGGGCACCCAGCTGCCGTACGCGTGTTCGCTGGTCAAGTACATCGACGGCAACATCTGCGAGATGAACAACCCGGGCACCACCTGGGACTGGGGCAGGCTCATCTCCAAGGGCGAGCAGAGTGTGCTGGTCACCCACTGCTCGTTCGTCTCGGTGCTGTTCCCGCGGTGGACGCTGACCCGCTTCGGCCTGCCGCTGAAGGAGTACTTCATCTGGTTCGACGACCAGGAGTACACCCTGCGCGTCACCAAGGACGCCCCCGGCGTCCAGGTGCTCAGCAGCGTCGTCGTGCACGACATGGGCGTCAACCGGGGCGTCAACTTCGGCGACGTCACCCCGGCGAACGTGTGGAAGTTCGAGTACGGCGCCCGCAACGAGGCCTCCTACCGCCTCCACCACGAGAACCCGGTCGCCTTCGCCAAGTTCGTCGCCCGCCTTGTCGCGGGCCTGCGTGGCGGCGGCGTGGCGTGGCCGCTGCGCGTGCGGCTGCTCAAGAAGGTCATCCAGGGCGTCCGCTTCAACCCGAAGCCGGACTTCCCGCGCTCGGTCCTGTAAGCGGTTGGGCCCGGCCGCGAGGCCGGGCCACCGCTCGAACCCCTACTCGGGGCGCTTCTTGTCCAATAGGGCCGCTTCCTCAGGGGTCGGTGCCGTGCCGCCCAGGTGCTGGGGAAGCCACCACGAGTCCGCCTCGGTCGCGGGCGTCTCCGGGTAGTCCTTCTGCACCCGGTCCAGCAGCTCCGTCATCCGCGTCCGCAGCTCGACCGTGCGTTCCTCGAGGTCGTCGTCCGGGCCCACCGTGAACGGTTCGCCCGCGCGGATCAGGATGGGGATGTGGCGCTGCTTCAGGTCCTTCGGCCTGCCCTTCGTCCACAGGCGCTGCGTGCCCCACAGGGCCATCGGGACCACCGGGACACCCGCCTCCGCGGCCATCCGGACCGCGCCCGTCTTGATCTCCTTGACGGTGAAGGACTGGCTGATGGTGGCCTCGGGGAACACCCCGACGACCTCGCCGTCGCGCAGCTTGGCGACCGCCTCCTGGTAGGACGCCTGGCCCGCGGCCCGGTCGACCGAGATGTGGTGCATGCCGCGCATCAGCGGGCCCGCGACCTTGTTGCGGAAGATCTCCTGCTTGGCCATGAACCGCACCAGCCGCTTGGCGGGCTGGGCGCCGAGGCCGCAGAAGATGAAGTCCAGGTAGCTGACGTGGTTGCACGCGATGACCGCCCCGCCGGTGGCGGGGATGTGTTCGACGCCCTGGACGTCCAGTTTGTAGTCCATGACCCGGAACAGGGTCTTGGCCGCCAGCACCACTGGCGGATAGACGAACTCGGCCACTAGCCGCTCACTGTCTTGGCGGCCTGCTCCCGCAGCGCGATCGGCGCGCCCGCGAGGTCTTCCTCGTTGCAGAGGAGCTTGACGTCGTAGTACGGCGATCCCTCGCCGTCGTCGTAGTCGAGATGGATCGCGATGACGTCCACCGGTTCACCGAGCCACTGCTGTGTACTTCGCAACCACGACGCGGCCCGTTCCAAGGCCGTTGGCAGATCGTCGTCGCGGAACTCGACGGGGCGGTAGGGCACGCCCTGCACCTGGTCGCCCCGGTGTTGGGGGCGGGGCAGGTCGACGGATACGCCTGCTTCGTCGAGGTCTAGCGCGATGGATTCGGTGTTCTCGATCCCGGATTTCTGGCTGGCGAGCTCGCTCACAGTCAAAGCGTCTCCCAGCAGGGGTAGCGCCGCAACCCCCGACCCGGTGTCACGTCACACGTGCGCACTGCCGCCAAGGTGTGGTTGACTGTGTGAGGTCGTAAGTTTTCTTGAGTACGTGTTAGATCACGCTCGCAAGAGATCGTTGCGGGCGCGCGGTTTTCCTCCAGGTCAAGCCGGAGAAGTCGCCGTCTGAAACCGACCAGGGCGTGCACGTCCGTGTGCGCTTTAGCGGTACCTGTTGAGGAGATAGACGTGGCACAGGGCACAGTGAAGTGGTTCAACTCCGAAAAGGGCTTCGGCTTCATCCAGCCGGACGACGGCGGCGCTGACGTCTTCGTTCACTACTCGGAGATCCAGGGTTCGGGCTTCAAGAGCCTGGACGAGAACGCCCGCGTGGAGTTCGAGATCGGCCAGGGCCAGAAGGGCCCGCAGGCCACCGGCGTCCGCGCCATCTGACCTGCTTAGCTGAAACGGTCCCCGCAGCCTTCCGGCTGCGGGGACCGTTTCACGTTCAGAACCAGCGTTCCAGGACCAGGGCGACGCCGTCCTCGTCGTGGGCCGCGGTCACCTCGTCGGCCGCCGCGGCCACCGACTTGTGCGCGTTGGCCATCGCCACCCCGTGGCCCGCCCAGCGCAGCATCTCGATGTCGTTGGGCATGTCGCCGAACGCGACCACGTCGGCCGCCTCCACGCCCGCCCACGAGGCCACCTCGGCCAAGCCGAACGCCTTCGTCACCCCCGGCGCCGAGATCTCGATGAGCCCGCTGTTCGTCGAGAACGTGACGTCCACCGCGTCGCCCAGCAGCTCCCGCGCCGCCATCGCCATCTCCGTGCTCGTCATCTTCTCGTGCCTGACCAGCAGTTTCGTGGCGGGCTTGCCCAGCACCTCGGCCCGCGGCCGGTAGTTCGTCTCCGCGTCCCCCCACGGGTTGCGGAACCCCGGCTCGGTCGCGAAGGTGATCCCGCCGTCGTACGGCCCGACCGTCGCCCACTCCGTCGCGAGATGCGTGTCACGCAGCACGGACTGGAGGGTATGGGCGACGTCGTGCAGCAGCATCGGCTCCAGTCCGTGCACGCTGAGCACCGACGACGCGGCGATGTCGTAGATGATCGCGCCGTTCGCGCACACCGCGTACCCCGACAGCCCGGCCAGCTCGGCCACCGGCGGTATCCACCGCGGCGGACGGCCGCTGACCAGCACGAACGGGGTCTCCGCGGCCTGGATCCGGCTGATGACCGAGACGGTCCGCGGGCTCAGGTCGTTGTCGGTGGTGAGCAGGGTTCCGTCGATGTCGGAGGCGATGAGCAGCGGTTTCTCCACACACCCATCTTCCACGACCCTCCTCGCTACTCCACGTCATTTCCCGTGACGCCCATCGGAACTGTCAGCGACAACCGCTAGGTTCACCTCGTGCGAGTAGGCATCGTCATCCTCCCAGAACACCGTTGGTGGGCCGCCGAACCGCGATGGCGGGCCGCCGAGACCTACGGCTTCGACCACGCCTGGACCTACGACCACCTCGGCTGGCGCACGCTGGTCGACGGACCCTGGTTCGACTCCATGGCCACCCTGACCGCCGCCGCGATGGTCACCGACACGCTGCGCCTGGGCACGCTGGTGGTGTCGCCGCACTTCCGGCACCCGGTGTCCTTCGCCAGGCAGGTGCTCGCGGTCGACGACATCTCCGACGGCCGCTTCATGCTCGGCCTCGGCTCCGGCGCCACCGGCAAGGGCGGCTACGACCGCTCGGTCATGGGCGAGGAGGAGATCACGCCCCGCCAGGTCACGGCCAGGTTCGGCGAGTTCGTCGACCTGATGTCCGATGTGCTCACCAAGCCGGTCACCGACTTCCAGGGCGAGTACTACACCGCCGTCCAGGCACGCAGCCATCCCGGCTGCGTGCAGAAGCCCCGCGTGCCGTTCCTCATCGGCGCCGACGGCCCGAAGGCCATGGCCATCGCCGCGCGGCACGGGCAGGGCTGGATCACCCTCGGCGGCAAGGACGCCACCGACCTCGACGACTGGTGGCGCGGGGTCGCCGAGCGGGCCGACCGGTTCGACCAGATCCTCGCCGACCAGGGCCGCGACCGCGCCACGGTCGACCGCTTCCTCAGCCTCGACGCGTCGCCGCTGTTCTCGCTGGAGAGCGTGGAGGCCTTCCGCGACCACGTGGGCCGGGCCGCCGAACTGGGCTTCACCGACGTCGTCACCCACTGGCCGCGGCCGGACGGGGTCTACATGGGCCGCGAGAGCGTGCTGGAGGACGTGGCCGCCGAGGTGCTGCCCGGACTGGGCGGCCGGGCCAGTGATCAAAAGTCCGAACCGGAGAGCAACGCGGCCCCATCGCCGCGCGTCTCTCATGGCGAGGCAGGTAGTTCGGAGGGGTAGTTCCACAGGGGATACAGGGGATGTGGCCCCGGCACCGGGGGGAGACCGGTGCCGGGGCCCACTCATGTGACGGAATACACACAGGTAACCTGAGCTCTCGTGAGCGACTCCGCGAAAAGCACTGACAACCTCGGCGGTTACGACCTGATCGTCGTCGGGTCCGGTTTCTTCGGCCTGACAATCGCCGAGCGCACCGCAACTCAACTGGGCAAGCGCGTGCTCGTGCTCGACCGGCGCCCGCACATCGGTGGCAACGCCTACTCCGAGCCCGAACCCGAGACCGGCATCGAGGTCCACAAGTACGGCGCGCACCTGTTCCACACCTCCAACAAGCGCGTGTGGGACTACGTCACCCAGTTCACCGAGTTCACCGACTACCAGCACCGGGTGTTCGCGCGGTACCAGGGCCAGGTCTACGCCTTCCCGATGAACCTCGCGCTGATCAACAGCTTCTTCGGCAAGTCGTTCACGCCGGACGAGGCCAAGGCGCTCATCGCCGAGCAGGCGTCGGAGATCAACACCGAGGACGCGCAGAACCTCGAGGAGAAGGCGATCTCGCTGATCGGGCGCCCGCTGTACGAGGCGTTCATCCGCGGCTACACCGCCAAGCAGTGGCAGACCGACCCGAAGGAGCTCGGCGCGGGGATCATCACGCGCCTGCCGGTCCGCTACAACTTCAACAACCGGTACTTCAACGACACCTACGAGGGTCTGCCGGTCAACGGCTACACCGCGTGGCTGGAGAAGATGGCCGAGCACGAGAACATCGACGTGCGGCTCGACACCGACTACTTCGACGTGCGCGACCAGATCCCGGCGGGCACGCCGACGGTCTACACCGGCCCCGTCGACCGCTACTTCGACTACGCCGCGGGCGAGCTGGGCTGGCGCACCCTGGACTTCGAGACCGAGGTCGTGCCGACCGGCGACTTCCAGGGCACCTCCGTCATGAACTACAACGACGAAGAGGTCCCCTACACCCGGATTCATGAGTTCCGTCACTTCCACCCGGAGCGGACGAACTACCCCACGGACAAGACGGTCATCGTCCGCGAGTACTCGCGCTTCGCCGAGTCGGGCGACGAGCCGTACTACCCGATCAACACCCCGGAAGACCGCGAGAAGCTGGCGAAATACCGCGAGCTGGCCAAGGTCGAGGCCGCCGAGAAGAACATCATCTTCGGTGGTCGGCTGGGCACCTACCAGTACCTCGACATGCACATGGCGATCGGCTCGGCACTCTCCGTGTTCGACAACAAGATCGCCCCGCACCTGACTTCGGGTGCCCCGCTGGACGGTTCGCTCGACAGTTAGAAACGCTGGGGCACTGCCTCCCGATCTGGTGGGAAGAAGACCCGATCGGGAGGTAACCCACGTGGACCACAACGCGTCCGTGCCGGGGCGGGAGACCGCCGCGCTGAGCCGGGTGCAAGGAGCCATCGGCAGCCCGCCGGTGGTGAAGGCGGCCCGCGGGTTGTCCCTGTTCGGCGAACACAGCGCGGGCTGGTTCGCGCTGGGACTGGTCGGCGCCGCCGTCGACAAGCGCAGGCGCCGCGACTGGCTGGCCGCATCGGCCGGGGTCGTGGCCGCCCACGCGGCGTCGATCGCGGTCAAGCGGGTCGTGCGGCGCCCTCGCCCGGACGACCCGTCGGTGCGGGTGCTGGTGTCGACGCCGAGCAAGCTGAGCTTCCCGTCGTCGCACGCCACGTCCACCACGGCGGCGGCGGTCCTGTTCTCCGGGCTCACCGGTCGTCGGCTCGTCCCGCTGCTGGTGCCGCCGATGCTGCTGTCGCGGCTCGTCCTCGGCGTGCACTACCCGACCGACGTCGTGGCGGGCTCCGTGCTCGGCGCGGCCGTCGGCGGTCTGCTGCGGCGCAAGCTGGGGTCGAGATGACCGCCACCGCGACGGTGGAGACCAACCTGGCCGTCGGCCTCCTGCGCACCGCCCGCCCACGCCAGTGGGTGAAGAACGTCCTCGTCCTCGCGGCCCCGTTCGCCGCGAACCGCATCCTCGACCCGGCCGTGCTGACCGACGCGGGCATCGCCTTCGTCGCGTTCTGCCTGGTGTCGTCGGCGGTGTACCTGGTCAACGACGCCATCGACGTCGAGTCCGACCGGGCTCACCCGGTGAAGCGCAACCGCCCGATCGCCGCCGGGATCGTGCCGGTGCCGCTGGCCTACGTCTTGGCCGGTGTGCTGCTCGTGCTGTCGCTCGGCATCGGCTTCCTGGCGGGCTGGCAGCTGGTGGTCGTGCTGTCGGTGTACGCGGCTGTCCAATTGGGATACTGCCTGGGCCTGAAACACCAGCCGGTCATCGACCTCTGCATCGTCGCCTCCGGCTTCCTGCTCCGCGCCATCGCGGGCGGCGTCGCGGCGGCGATCCCGCTGTCGCAGTGGTTCCTGCTCGTGACGGCGTTCGGCTCCCTGTTCATGGTGTCGGGCAAGCGCTATGCCGAGATCACCCTGTTCGAGCAGACCGGCGCCAAGATCCGCGCGTCGCTGTCGAAATACTCGTCGAGCTATCTGCGGTTCGTGTGGGCGACTTCGGCCGCCATCATGATCACCACGTACTGCCTGTGGGCCTTCGAGATCCGCGAACGCAGCCCGCACAACTCGGTGTGGGCGGTCATCTCGATCGTCCCGTTCGTCGTGGCGGTACTGCGCTACGGCGTCGACATCGACCAAGGCGGCGCCGGAGAACCGGAAGACATCGCCCTCAAGGACCGAGCCCTCCAAATCCTCGGCGCAGCCTGGATCGCGTGCCTCGGGTTGTCTGTCTACTTGTAACTAACGCTGCGCGAAACCGACGCTGGCAGGCCGCGCCGCGAGCGCGACCCGCCCGGCTTCCCTTCGACAAACGCGTTCGCCACCGCTCTCCGACTGACAACCCCGCCAATCCCCAGGGATGGCGGGTTGTCTCCACGACCAGCGAACTGCGGCTAGCCGAACCGCCGCCGCGAGAACCCGACCTGCCCCACTCGCGGCCGGCAGGCCGACGCTGAGCGTGATCGTCGACGTCGCGACCCGCCCGGCCACTCCTCGACGATCGCCCCTGACAGACAAACCCCGCCATCCCTGGGGATGGCGGGGATTGTTGCCGCGACCAGCCAACTAGCTGCTAGGCGAACCGACGCCGGGAGAACCAAACACCCGCCCCACCCACGGCCAGCAGGCCGACGCTGAGCGCGATCACCGGTGTCGGGTTCGTCCCGGTTTCGGGCAGTTCGCTCGCGGTCGTGGTGACCTCCGGCATCGCTGTGCCCGCTCGGGAGCCCGCCTCAGCCACGGGCTTGGCGGCCTCAGCCGGAGGCACGACCGCGGGCACGACCTTCGGCGCCGCCATCGTGTCCTTCTGCGGCGCGACGTTGACGTCCCGCCCGTCCTTCGCGCTGAGCTTCGCCGTCAGGATGTTGTTGGCGGGCTTCGTGTCCGCGTACACGCCCTTCAGTGCCTCCAGCCGAATCTGCTGCGGGCTGAACTCCCCGTCCGCCCGGACCCGCACCCCCAGGAACTCGACCGCGCCCGGGTGCCGCCGCTCGTGGAACATGCCGCTGACCGTCTGCCCCGAGATCGTCGCGGGCATGCCGCCGACCTGGCCCAGGATCGTCAACCCGGCAGGCACAGTCAGCCGTGCCCCGAGCTGTTCGGCCACATTGCCATCCGGCACGACCCCGCCGACGATCAGGAACTCCGTGCCGACCTGCACCGGCGCCGTGAGCCAGTCCTTCCCACTCGTATACGTCTTGCCGCCGTACTCGATGATCACCTGGGATGCCCGCACATCCATCCGAGCGGGCCGGTACCCGGCGTCGATGCCCTCGATCGTCTGGCCGTCGGCGACGGTGATCGGCTGGGTGCGGCCGGTGGTGAAGCCGAACTTCGAGTCCTGGCCCGAGATCGTCCACCCCTCACTCGGACTCATCAGCGCCCGGTCGTTGGCGCCGAGCACTTGAGCGCCCGGCGGCACGTTCCGCAGGCAGTACTTCCCGTCGGCGTCGGTGTTCGTGTAGTTCGACCCGACCGATTCCAGGCCGATCGTGGTGTTCGCGATGGTCGGCTCGTCGGCGTCGTGCTTGCCGTTCTCGTTGACGTCGCGCCAAACCGTGCCGCAGATCGTGCCGCCGGTCTGGGCGGCGGCGAAGCCAGGAGCGGCGGTGAGCGCCGCCGCGACGGTCAGGCTCATCATGATGGCGCGCGGAAGCAAACGGTCGATCTTCATGGAGTTTCCCCTCAGGCAAGGTGGATGTAGCGACGCGGGATGAATTCGCCCGCGAGGTCATGCGGATACGGGATCGGTCGGCTGACCGCGCCGGTCCCGCCCGACTGCTCGAACCCCCAGTACGCCGTGCGGTCCCGGTCGGCCCATTCGTGGAAGATCGCCACGTGGTCGGCGTGCAGCAGGATGTCGCCCGCCAGCAGTTCGTCCTTGGCGATCGGGGCGCTGACCTCGGCGAGGCCCACCGTGTTCACACCGCCGCGGCGGTCAGGCAGGCCCCAGGCCATCGAGACATAGCCCGAGCAGTCGGTGCGGTAGATCCCGTATTCGTTCTGGTGGAACTTGGTCGCGCTGTGCGCGACCGATGGGCGCAGCCAGCTCTCCGCGCGGTCGACGATCTCGCTGCGGCGGATGGCGGCCATGTCCGTTCTCCTTCTCGGTTTCCCTGACACGAGAAGATTCGCGGACGCGCCTTCAATGCACCTCTAGCCCGACCGCTAGCCGCCTATAGGTCGCCTATAAGGCGCCTGCACGATCGCCAACCAGGCCGCCGGAGTCAGTGACGCCAGTTCCGTCAGCTCGCGCGCGCCGGTCTCGGCGAACAGCGCGCGGGCGGCCGCCCAATGCTCATCGGCCGACTGGGCATCCGCCGCGGCGAGGTCGCGCAGGGTCCGGCCGCGCCACAGCGGGAGACCGAGTTCTGTCCACCTGGCCAGCGCGTCGACCAACAGCTCCTTGGCCTTGTCGAGGTCGCCAAGGGCGAGGTGCAGCTCGCCGAGGGTGCGGGTGATGAGGGCGACGCCGAAGCGGTCGCACTGCTGGGTGCAGCTCCGCCGCGCCGTCTCCAGGGTGTCCTCGACATCGGTCAGCGTGCCCGCGCGGAAGCTCGCCTTCGCCCATGACTGGCGGGCGTACACCGCGCCCAACTCGTCGCCCGCGGCCGTCAGCAGCTCCGCCGCCTCGGCGCTAAGGGCGGCCGCCGCCGCGTGCTCGCCCGCGGCACGGTGGCACAGGCTCAGCCCGCGTAAGCCCAGCGCGGCGCCGCGCGGGTCGTCGGCGGCCTGGTACAGCTCGACGCACCGGCGGAACTCGGCGGTGGCGTCGGCGAGGTCGCCGTGGTCGCGGCTGATCGCGCCGAGGCCGTAGCGGGCGGCGGCGATGACGGCGCGGTCGCCGGTCGACTCGGCCAGGTCGGCGGCCGCGGCGAGGGTGGCCCGGGCGGCGGCGAAGTCGGCCTGCTCGCGCTGGACGGTGCCGACGCCGATCAGCGCGATCGCCTTGGTCGTCTCGTCGCCGATGGCTTCGGCGTGGGTGAGGGCCTGGGTGAAGTGGGTCAGCGCGGCCGGGAAGTCGTCCTTCTCGTAGTACAGCTGCCCGAGCCCGGTCAGCACGACCGCCTCGGCCTGACGGTCGTGGTTCGAGCGGGCCGCCGACAGCGCGACCTCGTGGGTGCGCTGCCACCCGTCGAACTCGTTGCGCGCGGCGAACGGCGAGGACAGCAGCGACGTGATGAGCAGCGTCGTCATCCCGTCGATGCCCAGCTCATGGGCGCGTTCCACGGCACGCACCACCGCGCCGGTCTCCGACTTGAGCCAGTCGGTCGGGTCGTCCTCGGTCTCCTCGATGAGCCGAGGGTCGACCTCGATACTGGACGCGAGCTGCGGACGTAGTCCCAGAGTCACCCGCGGCAGCTTGCGTGACCCGGCCTCGACCAGCGCCATCCACGTCGCCAGCGTGCGCGACACCGCGGCGGCGACCAGGTCGGACGGCTCGTCGGCCGCGGCGTGCTCGGCGCCGAAGAGCTGCACCAGGTCGTGGAAGCGGTAGCGGACCCGGCCGATGCTGTCGACCCCCGCGACGTCCAGCAGCCGCAGGTCGACCAACTGCTCGACGATGTCCTCGGCCTCCTCCAGCGACACGTCGAGCAGCGGCGCGGCCAGCCACCAGCCGAAGTCGGGCAGGTCGAGCAGGCACAGCAGGTGGAACGCGCGGCGCTGCTGGTCGTCGAGTTCGGCGTAGTTGAGGCGCAGGCTGGAGCGGATCGCGAGGTCGCCCATGGCCAGCTCGTCGAGCCTGCGGTGTTCGTCGGACAGCCGCGCGGCCAGCGACTTCAGCGGCCAGTGCGGCCGGGCAAGCAGCTTGGCCGCCGCCGCCCGGATGGCCAGCGGGATGCCGCCGCACAGGTCGGCGATGCGCTCGGCCTGGGCGAGCTGGCTGTCCACCCGCTCCGCGCCGATGATCTTGCGCAGCATCTCGACGCTGGCCGCGGTGCCGAAGAAGTCCAGCTCGACCGGCTCGGCGCCCTCCAGGCCGGTGAGCCGGGAGCGGCTGGTGACGATGACCAGGCTGGAGCCGTGGCCGGGCAGCAGCGGCCGCACCTGCTGCTCCTCGCGCGCGTTGTCCAGCACGATCACGACCCGGCGCCCCGACACGGTGCGCCGGTAGAGCTCCACCCGGTCGTCGAGGTCGGCGGGCAGCTCGGGCCCGGTGATCCCGAACGCGCCGAGGAACCGGCCGAGCACCTCGAAGGCACCCAGGTCGCGGTCGGATCCCCGAAGGTCGGCGAACAGCTGGCCGTCGGGGTAGCGCTCACGCAGCCGGTGCGCGGCGTGGATGGCCAGCGCCGACTTGCCCGCCCCACCGAACCCGGACACGACCACCGTCGACGCGGAGTTGCCCGAATCCTTCGCGGCGAAGTCCAGCACGGTCGCCAGGTGCTCGTCGCGGCCGGTGAAGTCGCCGATGTCGGGCGGCAGGTTGCGCGGCACCACGACCGGCTCGGCGGGCAGCGCGGGTGCGCCTACGGTCACCGGGACGATCGCGGGGGAGTGCGCGCGCTGGCTCGGCACCGTCGAGGTACGCAAAGAACCGTCCAGGATCGCCGCGTGCAGCTCCCGCAGCCGCGCCCCGGGCTCGATGCCCAGTTCGTCGAGCAGGTGCGTGCGCCCGTCCCGGTAGACGGCCAGCGCGTCGGCCTGCCTGCCGGTCTCGTACAGGGCCCGCATCAGCAGCCCCCGGGTCTCCTCCCGCAGCGGATGCCCGGCGACGAGCCTGCGCAACCGGTCGGCGACCTCCTCGGCCCGCCCCTCGGCCAGGTGACAGCGCGCCAACCCGTCTTCGGCCCCCAGCCACTGCTCCTGCAGCCCCTCGGCCCGCCGCCGCGCGAACTCCGCGTCGACCCCACCGAACGGCTGCCCCCGCCACAGGGCCAGCGCCGCCGCGTAGTGCCCGGCCGCGTCCCCGAACTCCGCCGTCCGCTCCGCCTGCCGCGCCGCGTCGAGCGAGAGCTCGAACAGCCCGAGATCGGAGTCCTCATCGGCGATGTCCAGCAGATACCCCGGCGCCTTGGTCGCCAGCACCCCCTTGCGCCCGGCGTCGGCCAGCCCGCGGCGCAGCAGGGAGATGTAGGTGTGTACCAGCGCCGTCGCCGACTGCGGCGGCCGCTCGTCCCAGATCAGGTCGACCAACCGGTCGATGGAAACCACCTGCCGCGGCTGCGTGACCAGCGCGGCGAGCAACGCCTTGGGCTTGGGCCCACCCAGGTTGACGGCGGTGTTCCCAGATCGGACCTCGACCGGTCCCAGCACCAGAATGCGCACGGCTTCCCCCCTCAGGCGATTTTCGCACAGACCGCGTGCGGGACTCACCTGCCTTGGAGCTTGTTGAGCCGTGCCACCTCGGCTTCCGGGTCGCCCTGCCGCACGTACAGGACCGAGCCGTCCCGGAAGCCGATGCCAAGGAAGGCGGCCGACGGCATCGAGCGGCCGAGCCGCGCGGGCCCGAACCCGGCCACCCGGGCCGCGTCGACACTGGCCTGGATGTGCATGACGTCGCGGGCCTGCCAGGGCGCGGGTTCGGAGTCCAGCCAGCCCGCGGCCCGGCCCAGCAGCCCCGAGCGCTCCTTGCGCTCGCTGTGCTCGGCCAGGAACTTCTGTGGGAAAACGACAGTGAGCCGCTTACGCGTCACCCACAGCGCGACGATGCCTCGACCGGCAGCGGCGGCCTGCACCATGCGTACGGCGTCCTGGCCGGGATGGCCCGCCTCGGCCCACCACGCGATCGCGGGGTCGTCGGCCCAGTCGTTGCCGACGAACCGGCCAGAAGAGATGGCCTCGTTCGGCACCGCCCAGCGGTGTTCGTCGAAGATCAGCTGAGGATCGGCTGGTCCGGGCACGTGCGGCGCCGTCACCCGGCCCGCCACCCGAGAGCCGAAACACCGGCCGTCGAACTCGGTTTTGCGGATGTCGGACTCGTCGCGGTCGAACGGCTGAGTCATTCCGGAGCTCCGTTGGCGAGCGCGATCGCCCGTTCGAGATCGGCGCGGCCGCCGCGGCTAAGGAAGTCGAACCCGGAGCCGTCGACGAGGGTTACCCGCAGCGCGTTGCCGTCGATCGAGAGCCCGCCGATCTGGTGGCGCGGGATTTCGGTGAGCGGTCGGAGCCCAGGATTGAGCGTGGCCCTGCCATGGCCATCGCCGGTCGGCGTGGTGACCACGGTCGCGACGTCGCGGCCCAGCTTGGCCAGCTCCCCGAAGAACCCCCGAGACGGTGCTTGCTCGGGTTCGGGCTCGGGAACCGCCACGGCGACGAGCAGGCGATGGGTGGTGAGGCACCAGACGGCCGGTTCGGTGACAAGCCGGGCGCAGTGGACCGCGATCAGCTCTGGCGCCGGGCCGAACACGGCGATGTCCGGCCGCGGGCCGTCGGGGAGGTCGACATCGGCCGTGGCGACGCTGACGACCTCGGCCGCCGCGGTCGCCACGCCCATTCCCACCCGCGCACCCAAACCGCGCTGGGGCTTGCCGTCGCGCTGGAGTCCGCGGACGCGGTACTCGAGGAGCTTGGTGTCCGCGGCCCAGAGCAGCCCTTCACCGGGCGTCAACAAGGCCCTGGCCCGGATTCCCGGGCTGAGGACTAACTGCGGCCGCATCGTGATCTCCCGCCAACTCAGTCGATGGTGAAGCCGCGTTCCTGGTCGGCCTTGCGTTCCTCGGACGACGACGGGTCCTCGACGTGGTTCTCGACCTGCTTGGCGCCCCATTCGGCGGCCGCGCCCGGCAGGTTCTCCAAGGTTCCGCGGATGACCACCGTGCTGCCCACCGTTGTCCCGCTCACCCCCAGGTATCCGAGCCCGGTCCGGACCACCCGCTGAGCCAGCGCCTGCTCACCGGTGACGGCCTTGCCGATGATGTTGTTCGGCGAGGTCGTCAGCAGGTCGTCGCCGTGGTTGCGGATCGCGCCGAGTACGGGGCTGGCGCCGTCGAGCTGCCTGCCGATGGTCTTGCCGATCAGCGGGATCTTGGTCGCCTTGTCGATCTTCTGGATGGCGGCTTTGGCGATGCTGTTCTGCCGGATCATCTGCAGAATGTCCTCAAGCTTGGTGATCAGCGGCTTGAGCTTGTGCATCAGGTTCGCGACCTTGGTGCCCAGCCGCGTGCTGGTGATCGCGATCTGCGCGCTGGTCAGCCCGGTGGCCGCGGCGACGGACGCGCCCGCGGTGATCCACGACGCGGCCAGCGCGGCCAGCCACTCGATGATCAGGCCGATCACGAATTCCTGGATGATGTCGACGACGATCTGCACGAACGTCTCGAAGATCGTCGCCGCGGTCTCGAGGATGTCCTTCAGGCCGCTGACGTCGCCGGACAGTGCCTTGGCGCCCTGGGAGAACTCGCCCATCTCGCGGCGGAACGCGTCGCCCGCCTCGCCCTGCCAGCCCTGGCTGGTGGCCTCTGCCCTGGTCTTCTCGTGCTCGGCGACGCCGTCGAGCCACTTCGAGACGTTGTCCCAGCCCTTGGCCGTGCTCTTCATCTGCTCGGGGTCGCCGATGGCGGGTTCGAGCACGAAGTTGACGATCGGGCTGATCGCCAGCGAGATCAGGAAGCCCAGCCCGTTGTCGACGAACGCCTGGCCGGGGCTCATGACGGTGTTGAGCTGTTCCATTCGCGCGTTGAACAGCGCGAACCCGGCCTCCACCGGGCTGCCCGCGTCCTGCAGCTTGTCGGCGGCGTCGGCCCACGAGCTGCCGTAGTTCGCGACCTGCCCGAAGTAGCCGTCGCGGGTGCCGTTGCCTGCGCCATTCAGGTCGCCGAGCGAGCCGACGCCCTGGCTGGCCTGGGTCAGGCCGGTGGCGTTCTCGGTGTCGGTGTCGCCGTAGGCCTTGGCGGTGTCCTTGAGCGCCTCGGCGATCTGCTCCAGATAGGACGACGCCTTCGTGGCCATGTCCTGGCATTCCTGCAGCGAGTCGAAGTACTTGAAGGCCATGACCTCGCCGAGCGGGCCGAAGCACTCGTCGTGGACGCGGGCCTGCTCCAGCAGGCTCGCGAGCCCGGTGAAGTTGTCCGACTGCTTGGTGGACCCCTCGGCGTGCCCCAGGAGCACGCCGGAGCTGACATCGGTGCCGGTCATCGCCGCCCCCTGAAGATGGACTCGTCGGAGAAGTCGCCGTCGTCGGGCTCGTCGGCCGGGCGGACGGTCCGCGGCTGCCGGACCGGGCCGCCGCTGAAGTCGGGCTTGGCCGCGGCCTGCGGTGACGGCAGGCTCGCCGCGGGCGGGGGAGCCGACGGGCCCAGCGGCTCGACGGCGGCCGTGTGGGCCTGGAAGGCCGCCTGGAACTGCTCGTACTGGGCGTCGCCGACGAACGGGCGCACCGTCTCCTCCATCTTCGCCGCGGCCTGCTGCTGGGCCTGGCGGATGGTGCCCAGGATCTCCTGGGTGAGCTGGGTGTGCGACCGGTTCATCGCCGCTGGCGACAGCTGCAGGCCGAGCAGGGCACCCGACGGGGCCACGGTCACGGTGACCGAGCCGTCGCCGTTGCGGGCGCTGCCCTTGAGCTGGGCGATGCTCTCCTTGAGCTGGGACGCCTTCGCGGCCTGTTCCTCGAACCGGCGCAGCGTCTCCTGGTACTTCGCTTCATCCATGGCGGAATTCCCCCAATCGGGGCCGATCGTAGTCAGCGGCTGACGGTCAGATCGGCAGTTTGCGGAAGATGGGTCGCGGGATGTGACGCAGCACCGACATCACCGCGCGCCACTGGCCGGGTGCCCAGACCAGGTCGCGACGTCGGCGAACGGCGTCGACGGCGATCTCGGCGACCTTGTCCGGCGTGGTGGCCATGGGTGCTGGCTTCAGTCCCTCGGTCATCTTCGTGTGCACGAATCCTGGCCGGACCACGGTAACGGTGACGCCTGCGGGCCGCAGGGCCTCGCCGAGGCCGAGGAAGAACCCGTCGAAGCCCGCCTTGGTCGAGCCGTAGACGAAGTTCGACCGCCGCACCCGCTCACCGGCGACAGAGGACAGTGCGATGACGGCGCCGTGCCCCTGCTTGCGCAGCCGCTCGGCCAGCGCGATGCCCACCGAGACCGGCGCGAGGTAGTTGACCTGGGCGAGTTCGACCCCGGCGGCGTGGTCCTGCCAGGCCAACTCCGGGTCTCCGAGCAGCCCGAACGCGACCACCGTGACGTCGACGTCGCCCTCGGCGAACGCCTCCTCGATGACCGCGGGGTGCGTTTCGGTGTCCTTCGCGTCGAAGGCGACGGTCCGCACGGTCGCGCCGAGGCCGCGCAGGCGCTCGGCCGCGGCGTCGAGCCGGTCGGACGGCCGCGCGGCGAGGATGACCGTCAGCGGGGCCTGGCGCAGGTAGTTCTCGGCGATGGCCAGGGCGATCTCGGACGTGCCGCCGAGGAGCAGCAGCGATTGCGGCGTGCCGACTGCGTTGATCAAGTCGAATCCTTAGTCAGAGTCCGAGCCGTCGCGACTGGTCGGAGATGAACAGGCCCTCGGGGTCGGCCGCATGGCGCACCTTGCGCCACTCGTCGAGCCGCGGGTACATGCGGTGGAAGGTCGCCGGGTCGGTGCGCGACTCCTTGGCCAGGTACAGCCGACCGTCCGCGTCGAGCACCCGCTGGTCGAGCTCGGCGCAGAACTCGGGGAGCCCGGCGACGATGGGGAAGTCGACGGTGATCGTCCACCCCGGACGCGGGAACGACAGCGGCGCCGCGTTGCCCTCGCCCATCCGCTTGAGCACGTTGAGGAACGACACGTGCCCGGACTCGGCGATGCGCCGCACGATCGCGCGCAGCTCCGCGTCGGCCTCGAACGGGACGATGAACTGGTACTGCAGGAAACCTCGCGAGCCGTAGGCGCGGTTCCACTCGCCGAACAGGTCGAGCGGGTGGTAGAACGCGGTCAGGTTCTGGATCTGCTCGCGGCCCCGCTTGGGCGCCTTGCGGTACCACGCCTCGCCGAGCGCGCGGAACGTCAGCTTGTTTGCCAGGCCGTTGGGGAACACGTCGGGCAGCTTGAGCAGCTGCGGCGCGTCAAACTTCAGCGGATCCGCCTTGAGCTTGGCGGGCAGTTGGTCCACTGTGGCCAGTGAGCCGCGGGAGAACACCGCACGGCCGAGCTTCGGCCCGGTGGAGATCGAGTCGAACCACGCCATGGAGTAGTCGTAGTTCGCGTCCGACCCGTTGGCGAACAGCTCCAGCGTCTCGTCCAAAGTGGACGTCCGGTCGGTGTCGACGACGAAGTACGCGCTCTCGACGCGCTTCAGCGCCACGGTCGCGCGCAGGATGATGCCCGTCAGGCCCATTCCGCCGACGGTCGCCCAGAACAGGTCGGACTCCGGCGTGAGCGTGCGGGTCTCGCCGTCGGCGGTGAGCAGGTCGATCGAGCGGACGTGGTTGCCGAAGCTGCCCGCCGAGTGGTGGTTCTTGCCGTGGATGTCGGAGCCGATGGCCCCGCCGATGGTGACCTGGCGGGTGCCCGGCAGCACCGGCACCCACAGCCCGAACGGCAGCGCGGCGCGCATGAGCTGGTCGAGGTTCACCCCGGCGTCGAGCACGGCGAGCCCGGTGTCCGGGTCGATCGAGTGGATCTCGTCGACGCCGGTCATGTCGATGACGAGCCCGCCGGCGTTCTGCGCCGGGTCGCCGTAGGAGCGGCCGAGTCCGCGGGCGATGGCCCCGCGCGGCCCCGCCGTGGCGAGCGCGGCGGCGACCTGGTCGGCGGTGGTCGGGTGGGCGACCGTGGCCACCGACGGCGCGGTGCGTCCCCAGCCGGTGAGCGCGCGGGTCTCGAATCTCGCATCCTCCACCGGGCCAGCGTAGTGCGCCCTAGACTGCCCATGTCGGGGAGACAGGGACGGGCACGTGGCCGGGATAGGGAACACCCAGCGTTCGGGACTGGTTCAGCAGCTCCTGCGGTTCGTGATGGTCGGCGGGTTCTGCGCGCTGGTCGACTCCGGCGTGTACTGGCTGCTGCTCCAGGCGGGCACGTGGGTGCACCTGGCCAAGGCGCTGAGCTTCATCGCGGGCACCACGACGGCGTACTTCCTCAACAAGCGCTTCACCTTCGCGGGCGCCCGCGACCGCGGCGCGAGCCAGGCGGGCGGGTTCGCCCTGCTCTACACCGTGACGTTCTTCGTCAACGTCGGCACCAACGCGCTGATGCTGGAGCTGCTGCCTGTATTCCGCTGGCAGTACGCCCTGGCCTGGGTGATCGCCCAGGGCGTCGGCACCACGATCAACTTCGTGCTCCTGCGGACAGTCGTCTTCCGCGACTAGACGCCGAAGCCGCTGGACCGTCTCCCTGGGCTGCCGTAGACCCGCGCGTGGCTGGGCAGCTCGTCGAGGTGCGCGCTGACCACGTGGCCGAAGTTCACCGCGACGGTGTTGGTGTCCTCCAGCTCAAGGGTGTCTACGCCGCCGGAGGCCATCAGCACGGGCAGCCGGTTGCGCAGGCTCTTGGCGGCCTTCACCGACAGCGCGAACACGACGGGCTCGCCGCCGCTGGCAAGGTGCAGGATCAGTGCCTGCTGGGTGTCTGTCATGGATCCAGCACACCAGCGAAACCCTTGCGCGGCAACCGAAGTTCACCCTGAGCGGATCCGCTTACAGCTAAACGCGGAAGAACTGTTCCTTGCGTCCCTTGCGGACCAGCTTCAGCCATTCCAGGAACGCCTTCGGGTCCCGCTTGGTGCCCAGGAAATACAGCCCGAACCGGACGATCTCCAGCATCCCGATCTTGCGCATCCCCGGCTGCGACATCAGGTACCCGCGGTTGCGGTAGGTGTAGTACCGCTTGACCGCGTTGTCCGGGTCCTGCGCGTGGAACCGGCCGCCGAGCATCGGCTTGAACTCGTCGGAGCCGTCCGGGTGCAGGTACGACACGGTCAGGCAGGTGCCGAACGGCAGCCCCGACCGGACCAGGCGGCGGTGGATCTCCACCTCGTCGCCGCGGAAGAACAGCCGGTAGTCCGGCACGCCGACCACGTCGAGGGTGTCGGCGCGGAACAGCGCGCCGTTGAACAGCGAGGCGATGCCGGGCAGGAAGTCCGACCCGAGCTCGTTCGTCTCGCGCTTCCAGGTCAGCCCCCGGCGCAGCGGGAACGCCAGCGTGGACGGCTTCTCGATGTTGGTCACCACGGGCGACACCTCGGCGAGCCCGCGCTTCTCGGCCACGTCCAGCAGCGTCGTAAGCACGGTCTCGTCGGCGGGGCGGCCGTCGTCGTCGGCCAGCCACAGCCAGTCGGCGCCCATCGCCAGTGCGTGGAGCATGCCCAGGGCGAACCCGCCCGCGCCGCCGAGGTTGCGGTGGGACACCAGGTAGGTCGCGGGCACGCCGCACGACTCGACGATGTCCCGCGCCGGGTCGTCGGGGCCGTTGTCGACCACGATGACGTGCTCCGGCGGACGCGACTGCGCGGCGATCATCTTCAGCGACTCCGCGAGCAGCGCCCGACGGTGCCTGGTGACCACCACGGCCACGACCGATCCCGGCGGCAACTGCTGCTGCGGGGTGCTCATAGGGTCTCGCCGAGCCTTTCGAGGGTTTCCGGGCTCATGTGCTCGAACGGGTCACGGCCCTTGTAGGCGGTCAGGACCTCGCGCAGCGAGCCGTGCATCTTCACGCGGCCCTCGTCCATCCAGATGGCCGTGTTGCACAGCTCGAAGAGCAGGTCGTCGGAGTGCGACGCGAACACCAGCATGCCGGACCGGCGGACCAGGTCGACCAGCCGGTCGCGCGCCTTGGCCATGAACGCGGCGTCGACCGCGCCGATGCCCTCGTCGAGCAGCAGGATCTCCGGGTCGATCGAGGTCACCACGCCCAGCGCCAGGCGCACGCGCATGCCGGTGGAGTAGGTGCGCAGCGGCAGGTGCAGGTAGTCGCCCAGCTCGGTGAACTGGGAGATGTCCTCGACCCGGCTCTCCATCTGCTTGCGCGACATCCCGAGGAACAGGCCGCGGATCATGATGTTCTCGAGCCCGGAGATCTCCGGGTCCATGCCGACGGCGAGGTCGAACACGGGCGCGATCTTGCCGTTGATCTCCGTGGTGCCGCGGGTCGGCTCGTAGATGCCCGACAGCAGGCGCAGCAGCGTCGACTTGCCCGCGCCGTTGTGCCCGACCAGCGCGACTCTGTCGCCCTCGTTGAGCGACAGGGTGATGTCGTGCAGCGCCTCGATGATGGGGACCTTGGTCTCGGTCCCGATCTTGCCGCCGACCTTGCCGAGGACGGCCTTCTTCAGCGACCGCGTCTTGGCGTCGAAGATCGGGAAGTCGACGGAGGCGTTCTGGACCTCGATGCTGACCATTTCGGGGATGCCTCTTTAGACCCAGTAGGAAATACGGGCACGGTAGTTGCGCATCGCGATGAGAGCCAAGGTCCAGCCCACGATCGTGATGCCGCCCACCACGGCCCAGTGGTGCCAGCTCTGCGTGCTGCCGATCAGCGGCGCGCGCAGCAGTTCGATGAAGTGGTACAGCGGGTTCAGCTCGACCAGCAGGACCACCCAGTTGCCGCCGTCGTCGCCGAGGCGCTTGGTCAGGATGTCGACCGGCCACACGATCGGCGTCATGAAGAACAGCAGCTGGGTCAGCGCGCCGATGACCTGGGGGATGTCGCGGTAGCGGGTGCTGATGATGCCGAACAGCAGCGCGACCCAGGTCCCGTTCAGCGCGATCAGCGCGAAGGCCGGGATGGCCAGCACGATCGTCCAGTCGAGACCCGGCTGGAGGAGGCCCTTGTCGCTGAGGATGTAGTCGTCCTTGACGAGGTCCTGGAAGAAGATCGCCAGGACGATCGCGTAAACCAGCAGGTTGTGGGCGAACATCAGGGTCAGGCGCCACACCGTGCGCAGCGCGTAGACCGTCAGCGGCGCGGGGAGGTGCTTGATCAGCCCCTCGTTCGCGATGAACGTCTCGGCGCCCTCGGTCATGCAGCCGAGCATGAAGTTCCAGACGATGAACCCGACGGTCAGATACGGCAGGAACGTGCCGATCGGCGTCGCGAACAGCTGCGAGTACAGCAGGCCGAGGCCCGCCGCGGTGACGGCCATGCTCAGGGTGATCCAGAGCGGGCCGATCACCGACCGGCGGTACCGCTGCTTGATGTCCTGCCAGCCGAGGTGCCCCCACAGCTCGCGCTGCTGAAAGCCTTGCCGTAGATCATCGACCGCACGGCTGAAAGTGCGCCCGGCGTGCGCCACCACCGGCACGGGCATCTCCTCGGTCAGCGTTGTTTGCACGGGGTACGAGACTACCGTCGGGCAGGGTGGGTTCACCCAGCCGGGCGGTCCGTCCCGGTGATACGGACCACGACCTGCTCATTGTCCGTCGTGTACGCCTCGTACCGGAATTCGACGCCTGTCGCCTCGACGTACTCGAGCCACGCCTTGAACTCGTGGTCGCGCCACCCCGCGTAGTTGAAGAACTCGTCGAAGACGATGACGCTGCCCACCCGCAGCCGTGGTCCGACCAGCTCCAGAACGGTCTTGGCCGAGCTGTAGAGGTCGCCGTCGACGTGCAGGAAGTCGACCGGGCCGGGGTGCTCGGCGAGGAAGGCGGGCAGGGTGTCGTCGAACCAGCCGACGACCAGGTCCGCGCCGGGGACCTCGGGCAGCCCGTCGGTGCGGAACGCCCCGGCCGGGTAGCCCGCGCGCCAGTCCGACGGCAGTCCCTCGAACGAGTCGAAGCCGTAGACGCCCTCGCCGCCCCGAGCGGTGGCGATGATCTTGAGGGTGGTGCCGGTGTAGACCCCGAACTCCAGGGCCAAGCCGCCGCTGGGGGCCAGCGAGAGGCCGTGTTCCAGGGTCTGGTGCGGGTGGGTGAACTGCGCGGCCTGCGGCATGGCGTCGTGGGCGAACACGCTGCTGTCGGCGGCGGCCGCGGCCTCAGCGGCGTAGAACATGTCGCGCCGGGCGCGGTGCTCGAAGTCGGACACCCGCTCGATGACCCGGTCGGCGGTGCGCTCGTTCTGCCTGCCGAGCTCATCCCGCAGCCGGACGACCTCAGCGCGCAGCGACTCGATCTCGGCGGTCGTCTCCCGGCGGTGCCGGGAGACGACCTCGTCGACCGCGTTCATCAGCTTGTCGCGAAGCGACCGCTTGAGGTCCTCGGTCCGCAGGATTTCGCGCACCTTGTCGAGCATCCAGGGGCTCCTCTCCGAGCAAAAAGTCAGCGAAGGATACGGGTAGAGCGCCCCAGGGAGTAAGTCACGTCACAAATACTGTCCGGTACCCCGGACACCACCGGTGTGGTCGGTGCCCTCGGCCGGTCCGACACCGGGCGGAAGGCCCCGGCGCATCTGCTCCAGCTGCACCCGCGCGGCCATCTGCTGGGCGAACAGCGCGGTCTGGATGCCGTGGAAAAGGCCCTCCAACCAGCCGACGAGCTGGGCCTGCGCGATCCGCAGCTCGCCGTCGGAGGGGGTGTTCTCCTCGGTGAACGGCAGCGACAGCCGCTCCAGCTCCTCGCGCAGCTCCGGCGCCAGGCCGTCCTCCAGCTCGGCGATCGACCGCTTGTGGATCTCCTTGAGCCGGTTGCGGGAGGCCTCGTCGAGCGGTGCCGCGCGCACCTCCTCCAGGAGCTGCTTGATCATCGTGCCGATCCGCATGACCTTGGCGGGCTGCTCCACCATGTCGCCGACCGACTCGCTGGGCTGCCCGTCGCCGCCCTCGGGGATGCGCGCGGCGCCGAGCGGCGAGCCGTCGGGGCCGACCACCATCACCGTGTGGGCCTGGTCGTTGTCGTCGGGCGAGTTGCTTGGCTGAGTCATGGGCTCCGTCCTGGGCCAGATCGGAATCGGTGCGAAGGGCATCTCCCACGGGGAGTCCACCGAAGTCACGTCCGCGAGGGTAACCGCTGCCCCGCCCCATTAAACGTCGGCCGCCCGCCGTGCGTACGGTGTGGCCCATGGCCTTCGACGTCGCGCGAATCCGCGGGCTGTTCCCCGCGCTCGGTGACGGGTGGGTGCACCTGGATTCGCCTGCCGGGATGCAGGTCCCCGAGCAGGTCGCGACCGCGGTGTCCACCGCACTGCGCGCCCCCGTCTCCGGCCCCGGCGGCCCCTTCCCGGCCTCCCAGCGCGCCGACGCCATCGTCGACGCCGCCCGCCGCGCGGTGGCCGACCTGGTGGGCTGCGACCCGGCCGGGGTCGTGCTCGGCCCGAACACCGCGGTCCTGCTCGCCCGCCTCGCCGAGTCCCTCGGCGACAGCTGGCTCATCGGCGACGAGGTCACCCTGTCCCGGCTCGACCACCAGGCCAACACCGCCCCGTGGCTGCGCGTCGCCCAGCGCGCGGGCGCCACGGTGCGCTGGGCCGAGATCGACATCGAGACGTGCGAACTGCCCGCCTGGCAGTACGAGAACCTGATCTCGCACCGCACCAAGGTCGTCGCGGTGACGGCGGCCTCCGGCGCGGTCGGCACTCGCCCGGACCTGAACAAGATCGCCGACCTGGCCAAGGCGGCGGGCGCGTTCGTCGTGGTCGACGCCTCGTCGTCGGCCCCGTTCGTCCCGTTCGACATCAACACCGTCGGCGCCGACGTGGTCGCCGTGTCCGCCCACGCGTGGGGCGGCCCGGCGGTGGCGGCCCTGGCCTTCGCCGACCCCGCGGTGCTGGACCGCCTGCCCGCCGCGTCACTGGAATCCCGCGCGGTGGGCCCCGAGCGCCTCGAACTCGGCCAGCACGCCTACCCGATGCTCGCCGGCCTGGTCGCCTCGGTCGACTACCTGGCCATGCTCGACGACGCCGCGACCGGCACCCGCCGAGAACGCCTCCAGACGTCCCTGAGCTCGGCGAAGTCCTACCAGGCCGGCCTGCTGTCCCGCCTCATCGGCGACCTGCGCACCCACCGCCACGTCATGGTCATCGGCGACGCCATGCGCCGCATCCCCACCCTGGCCTTCACCGTCGCCGACGTGAAGGCCGCGGACGCGGTCGCCCACCTGGCCGACCACGGCATCTGCGCCTTCGCCGACGACACCCCCAGCGGCGTCTTCGCCACCCTTGGCGTCGGCGAAGTCGGCGGCGCGGTGCGGATCGGCCTGGCCCACTACACGAACTCGGTCGAGGTAGACCAACTCGTCCACGCCGTCGGCACCCTGCGCGCCTGACGCGTCAGCCGACGGTCAGGACCAGTTTCCCGAAGACCCCACCCTCATCCAGCAGTCGATGCGCGTCCCCGACCCGCTCGATCGGCAGCACCTCATGCACCACCGGCCGCACCGTCCCCGCCGCGACCAGTGGCCACACGTTCCCCACCACGTCCTCGATGATCGACCCCTTCTCCGCGACCGGCCGGTACCGCAGGCTCGTCGCCGTCACCCACGCGTTCTTCGCCAGCAGCGCCCCGATGTTCAGCTCGGCCGCGACGCCCCCCTGCATCCCGATGATCACCAGTCTGCCGCCGCGGGTCAGGGCGGTGACATTGCGGGCGAGGTATTTCGCGCCCATGTTGTCGAGGATGACGTCGGCCTCGACGAGTTTCTCGAATTCCTCGTCGCGATAGTTGATCGCGATATCCGCGCCGAGATCGAGGCATTGGCGCACCCGTTCATCGGAACCCGCCGTGACCGCGACCCGCGCGCCGAACGCTTTCCCGATTTGAATGGCGTGGGTGCCGATTCCGCTGCCGCCGCCGTGCACGAGCAGGGTCTCCCCGGCGTTGAGCCGGGCAGCCCGCATAACGTTCGACCAAACGGTGCACGACACCTCGGGCAGCGCCGCGGCCGTCACCAAGTCGATACCTTCGGGGATCGGCATGAGCTGTTCGGCGGGGACTTTCACCAGTTCGGCGTAGCCGCCGCCCGCGAGCAGCGCGCACACCTCGTCGCCGACCGTCCACTCGGACACGTCCGGGCCGACCGCGGCGACCGTGCCGGAGCACTCCAGACCGATCGTCTCCGTCGTCCCAGGCGGCGGCGGATAGAAGCCTTTGCGCTGCAAGAGGTCGGCGCGGTTGACCGCGGTGGCCGCGACCCGCACCAGCACCTCGCCGGGCCCGGGGGTCGGGTCGGGCACCTCCGTCCACGCCATGACCTCGGGGCCGCCCGGTTCGCTGACCGTGATCGCTCGCATGTGGACGACCGTATCGCTCGCCGGAGGAGGCCGGGGTGTTTCTCGGCTGTCCGTGTGAACTTATGCGCAGTTGATGATGAACAGCTATTGACCAGAAAGGCCGCGCACGTGAGGGTGTCTCACTGCCGGAGCACGGACCGCGTCGGGGCGGGCACCGGTTGGCACCCATCCATGAGCAAGGGGACCTGCATGCCCACAAGTAAGACGCTCCGCGTCGGAGCCGCCATCCTTGCGGCCACCGGCGCACTGGCGTTCACCAACATTCCGTCTTCCGCGACGCCGACCGCGACCGCCGAATTGCCGGACGGTCCCGCACTGGCCAGGAACCTGGTCAAGAAGGTCACCGGCTCGGGGGTGAACCGGCACCTGATCGCTCTGCAGCGCATCGCCGACTCCAACGGCGGCATCCGCGCGGCGGGCACGCCGGGCCACGCCAAGTCGGCCGAGTACGTGGAGAACAAGCTGAAGGCGGCGGGCTGGGACGTCACCCGCCACGAGTTCCCGTTCGTCTTCACCCAGACCCTCGCTGAGAAGCTGTCGGTCGGCGGCACCGCGGTGCCGGTCTCGATCATGACCTACAGCCTCTCCACCCCGGTCGGCGGCATCACCGCCCCCCTCGCGGTCGTGCCCCTGGGCACCGACGCGACCCCGGGCTGCGAGCTCGCCGACTACGCCGCCGTCCCCGCCACGGGCAAGATCGCCCTGGTCTCGCGCGGCGGCTGCACGTTCGCGCAGAAGCAGGACGTCGCCGCCCAGGCCGGTGCCATCGGCGCGATCATCTACAACAACACCGACGGCCCGCTCAACGGCACCCTCGGCGACCCGGCCGCGGCCAAGCTGCCCACCGGCGGCATCACCAAGGCCGACGGCCTGGCCCTGTCCGCCAGCGGCGGCACCGCCACCCTGGAGCTGCGCGCCCTGCGTGAGGACCGCACTTCCTACAACGTGATCGCCGAGACCAAGACCGGCCGCAAGGACAACGTGGTCATGGCGGGCTCGCACCTCGACAGCGTCGTGCAGGGCCCCGGCATCAACGACAACGGCTCGGGCAGCGCCGCGCTGCTGGAGACCGCGCTGCAGCTCGGCCACTCGCCGCGGGTCAGCAACGCGGTCCGCTTCGCCTGGTGGAGCGCCGAGGAGGTCGGCCTGGTCGGCTCGACCAAGTACGTCGACTCGCTGACCTTCGAGCAGCAGACCGACATCGCGCTGTACCTGAACTTCGACATGATCGCCTCGCCGAACGCGGCGTACTTCGTCTACGACGGCGATGACTCCGACGCCGCGGGCGCGGGCCCCGGCCCGTACGGCTCGGCCCAGATCGAGAAGGCGTTCGTCGACTTCCTGGGCGCCACCGGCACCCCGACCCAGGGCACCGACTTCTCGGGCCGCTCGGACTATGGCCGCTTCATCGCCGTCGGCATCCCGGCCGGTGGCCTGTTCACCGGCGCCGAGGGCATCAAGACCCAGGCCCAGGCCGACCTGTGGGGCGGCGAGGCCAACGTCGCCTACGACAAGTGCTACCACCAGAAGTGCGACAACCTGGGCAACCTGGACCGCACCGCGCTCGACCGCAACTCCGACGCCGCCGCGTGGGTGATCGCGTCCTACGCGATCAGCACCGAGGACATCAACGGCATCCCGCCGCGGGCTCAGCGGGCCGAGGTCCGCGCCGCGCAGACCCGGATGATGCGGGTTCAGCAGGCCAACGAGGACGCCCAGGCCGCCAAGGCCGCGGGTACCGACACCGTGGGCTGCATCCACCTGAACCTGCCGGTCGCGTAGGTCAGAACGAAACAACCCCCTGCGGCCACGTGGCCGCAGGGGGTTGTTTTATGCCCTGGTCAGCCCAGGTCGCGGGCGGAGAAGGTGTCGCACTGGGCGGGGTCGCCGGTGTTGAGTCCGGCGGTGAACCAGCGCTCACGCTGCTTGGACGAGCCGTGGGTGAACTGGCTCTCGTCGACCCGCCCGCCACCCAGGTTCTCCTGGATGAAGTCGTCACCGATGCGCGCGGCGACGTCGAGCGCGCGGTTGACGTCGTCCTGCGAGATCGACTTGATCAGCGGCTTGCCGCTGGAGGTGGGCACCGTGGTGGCGTGGTTGGCCCACACGCCCGCGTAGCAGTCGGCCTGCAGTTCCAGCTTCACCCCGTCGGAGGTCGGCCCGGAGCCCGCGCGGACCCGGTCGGAGGTGCCGAGCAGGTTCTGCACGTGGTGGCCGTACTCGTGGGCGATGACGTAGGCCTCGGCGAACGTGCCGCCCTGCGCGCCGAAGCGGGTCTGGAGTTCCTTGAAGAACCGCAGGTCGATGTAGGCCTTCTGGTCGGCCGGGCAGTAGAACGGGCCGACGTCGGACGACGCGCTGCCGCAGGCGGTGTTCACCCCGCCACTGAAGAAGATCGTCGGCGCCTGGCGGTAGGTGCTGCCGGAGCGGGCGAACGTGTCGGTCCAGTAGCCCTGGATCGAGTTGATGACCGCGACCAGCGCGCAGTCCTGCTTGGTGTTGGCGTCCTTGCCGGTGCGGCACTCCTTGGCCAGGTCGGCGCTGGAGACGTTCTGACCTGCGGGGACGTCATTTGTGCTCAGCGGCGCGCCCGCGGGGACACCGCCGAGTTGGGAGAGCAGGAAGTAGATGATCAGGCCGACGATGCCGAGACCGCCGCCGCCCAGCGCCACCCGGCCGCCGACCCCGCCGCCGCCCGAGCCCCGCATGTCCTGCACCTGGGACGTATCCAGGGCTACGTCGTCGTTGAACTCCACTGGCCACTCCGCGTCCGGACCGTCGAAGGCACGCCGCCCCCGGTTCGGGTCAAACGATAGTCAGGTAACGCGGGTGCGGCTGGGCGGACATGCACCTGGGTGCGGCGCCGTCGGGCTGCCGCACCCAGGTGTTCCTCACCAAGACGTAGTGGCCGCGGGCGAACCGGCAGGCGCGGAGCCCGGCTGGACGGTCTGGAGACGCGTCCGAGGTCAGGCTCAACGGCGGTCGAGGTGCCCTTCAGCACGCTCGTTGCGATCCTCGCGGTTCTTGAGGGAACCGCGCCGCCCATGCCGGGCGGGTGCTGCAGCGCACGGGATCTCACCATCATCCGGCGATTCGCCGCTCACAATCACGACTGGGTCGATGCTGTCGCCTCAGCCGCGGGGTCGCGGCGCTGCCGCAAGGCCACTACTGGAGATAGCTGCTCCGCCACGGCACCACCTACCCTCTCTCGACTGACCTCGGTGACCCGGCGCATCCGGGGTAGCACCTAGAGGTCCACTTGGGCCAGCCGTCTCCTCCATGTTGCCCCCATCACATGGTCGTTACAACCCCCGTGGCGGTCCTGAACTGGTGAAATTCACCCTCACCGTCCGAAACGGACCGGGCATCCGGAGTCACCTTTGCCCCCGTGCGCGTGCCGCCCGAACGAGTGAACCCGGTCGCGAGCCGTGATTCGAGGCCGGACCTGGGGTTTCGTCGCCCCGTGCCCGTAACCTGGTGAGCGTGACCGCCGACCCCCACTGGCTGGACCCAGACGAGATGCGCGCCTGGCGCGCCTACGTCATCGGCAGCGAGCTGCTCCGCCAACAGCTCAACCGCGAACTCCAGGACAGCGACGGCATCGCCCTGCCCGACTACGAGGTCCTCGTCCGCCTGTCCGAGTGCGAGGGCTGGCAGATGCGGATGAGCCAGCTCGCGGGCCAGGTCGCGTCGTCGAAGAGCAGGCTGTCCCACCAGATCTCGCGCATGGAGAAGCAAGGCCTCGTCAAGCGAGCCGACTGCGCCGACGACGCCCGCGGCGTCGTCGCCGAACTCACCCAAAAGGGCATGGACACCCTCCGCTCCGCCGCCCCCACCCACGTCTCCGGCGTCCGCGCCCACTTGGTCGACCTCATGACCCCGGAGGAACAGAAGGCCGTAGCCGCCCTCTTCGAGCGCGTGATCGAGCACCTAGACCTCGGCTGAGTTCCCGCCTTGGCTAGGCTGCCCCCTGAGGGAGGCGTGGCAGAGCGGCCGAATGCATCCGCCTTGAAAGCGGAAGACGGGCAACCGTCCGGGGGTTCAAATCCCTCCGCCTCCGCAGCCCAGAAGGGGTGTCAACCGTCCACCATGACGACTGACACCCCTTCGGCGATTCTCAGGCCGCGTACCCGCGGTTGTAGCTCCAACGCGCCAGTTCGGTCGTGTTGATCCAGTACACGCCGTAGTAGTAGCCCTGGGCGTCGTACAGGCCGCCGTTGTAGCCGGTGTCGGCGACCAAGGCCCGGTTGCCGGACTGGTCGTAGCCGAGGACGGCGACGTAGTGGCCGCCCGGGTAGCTGCGCCAGCCGCTCGTCGTGCTCGCGCCGCCTGCGACGTTGACGACGAGGGCCCAGCCGCGGTTGATGTCGAACAGGATGTCCGAGCGGAGCAGGTTCGCCCAGCCGGTTGAGGAGTAGTTGTAGCCGAACTTCGCGTCGTAGTAGCTGGTGCCGGTTCGGGCGTTCAGGGTGGCGCGGATGTTCCAGGAGCTGTCGGTGCCGTTGGTGGTGGTGCCGAGCGAGTTGGCCAGGTCTTCCTGGCTGGGCAAGATTCCCCGCACGGACAGCGCGATGCGGGTGGCGGCCGGGCCGCAGTAGTAGTTGGTGTGCTGGCCCTGGATGTGGTTGTTGCCAAGGGTTTTGCTGGTCTGGTAGTTCGGCATGCACTCGCCGTCGACGATTACGCAGGCGCTGGCGATGGGGGCTGTCGCGACGGTGACGCCGGTGATGGTGGCGAGGCCAACCAGGAGTGCGGTGGTGGCGCGGAGAACTTTGCTCTTCATGGTGTTTTCCTTGGAGTCCGGGTGAAGTGGGAAAACCTTCACCCGGCTCCGTTGCCGCCCGCTTGACGCCGTGTTGACGCGGCTTGGGTCAGTTCCGCCAGGCGGCGTTGTAGCGGGCGAGTTGGGCCGCGTCGCGGGATTCGGTGCGGTGTTTGCGGGCGGTGGCGGCGGCGCCGTGGGGGTAGCCGTAGCGGGTGATCCGGTATTCGGTGCTCTCGATCGCGTACGACATCGTGTAGTAGAGGCCGACGATCAGGCCGAGGCCGCCGCAGGCGATCGCCAGGCCCCACGAGCCGCCGAGGCCGAGGACCAGGCCCAACGTGATCGCCGCCGACAGGGGCAGATTCCGGAGCAGGGCCCGCAGCGTGAACCACGCCATCCACTTCGGACCGGTCGCGTCCTGGAAGACCCATTCGCGGTAGCGCTGCGGGACGCGGCCGCCGAGCAGGTACCAGAGTCGCAGCGGGACGGACGGGGTGGTCACTTCCGGTCTCCTCTCGCGGCCGCGTCGATGACGCGGGTCAGTGACTCGTGCAGGCGGTACAGCTCCGCGATCTCCATGCCCAGCCGCTCCACGACGGCGGGTGGGATGAGCAGGGCCTGCTCGCGCAGGGCGGCGCCCTTCTCGGTGAGGGTGACGGCCAGCTGGCGCTCGTCCTGGCCGTCGCGGTCGCGGCGGATGTAGCCGATGACCTCTAGGCGTTTGAGCAGGGGCGACAGGGTTCCCGGGTCGAGGACGAGCAGCCTGCTCAGCTCCTTGACCGACAGGGGCGCCTGCCCCCACAGGGCCAGCATGACGAGGTACTGCGGGTGGGTCAGGCCCATCGGCTCCAGCAGCGGTCGATAGATCCCGACCACCGACCGCGACGCGATGGACAAGGCGAAGCAGACCTGGCGTTCCAGGGCGAGTGGGTCCTCGTCCGAGATACTTTGCGCACCAACCATTGGTCCACCATATATCGGCTCGGCCAGGTCGATGTGGTGATTTCGGCCATGGCGGCGGCGTTTGCCCGCTAGCCTGGCAGGCGGATGCGCCGAGTCCGCCTGGGTCGGGGGACCCAGCAGGGGGTGAGTCGGGCGGAGCGCCTGGATCTGGGGAGATCATCCTGAAACGCACATCGGTGCGCCCAGCCGCGAGACGGCTCGGCGCCTTGTTCGGCGCGCTTCTGATGTCCGTCGCGGTCGCTTTACCCGCGGACGCGCAAGAGGCCACGCCCACCACCAGCGAGCCGGTCCCCACGACGACGGGGCAGCCGACCACAACCCCGCCGACCGAGACCACCCCGCCGACCACCGACACCACCACGGCACCGCCGACCACCGAGACCACGACGGCACCGCCGACCACCACGACCCAGCCCGCCGAGCGCCCCGACCTCGCCGTCACGGTCTCGTTCGACAAGCAGGCCTACGTCTACGGCGAGTCGGTCAACATCGCCGTCCGCATCGTCAACAACAGCGACGTGGCCGCGACCGGCGTGCGCGTGTCCGAGCGGGGCAACCTGAACACCACGGGCCAGTGGGGTGACCTGGGCGAGGCTCCCGGCGCCACGATCGCCGCCCGCGCGACCCGCGACCTCGCCCTCGTCGGCACCTTCGCGTGGACCTCGCCAGGCCGACTCGAACTGCCGGTCGGTGTCCACTCCGCGGTGGAGGACTTGAACCCCGCGGACAACATGGCCACCGCGACCGCGTCCGTCGGGCCGCCCAAGGCCCGGTTCGGCGGCACGGTGTTCGAGGACCGCAACGGCAACGGCGCGGTCGACCAGGGGGAGGCGGTGTCCGGCGCGCAGATCGCGCTGTCCGGTCCCCGGTACGTCACTGTCTACTCAGGATTCGACGGCCGGTTCGACGCCGCCGACCTCGACGAGGGCACCTACTACATCGACTACAGCCACCACGGCTACACGCTCTTCGGCGTCGGGGGAGCCGAGTCGCGCGACCAACTTGCGCTGGCAGGCGACCAGTACGCCGACGTGAGGATTCAGGCCAAGCCCGCGCTGCGGTCGCTGCTGTCCGCGCGGCTGGTCTTCGACGGCACCCGCTACGACGCAGGCGCCCCCGCGGCCGTCCGCGTCGTGCTGACCAACTCCAGTCAGCGCGAGGTCGCGGGCGTCACCGCGATCTGCCCGGGCGGCTCCGGCCAGTTCGAGGCGAACCTCGGCGCGCTCACCCCCGGCGGACCCGGCGTGCTCGTCCCCGCGGGCCGGACCGTCTTCGTCACGGTCACCGGCACGGTGCCCGCCAGTGCCGCCGAGGTCGGCTACACGTCGCTGAGCTGCTCCTTCGCCGCGCCGGGCTTCCCGGCGTCCAGCGGTCCGACGGAGTCGGCCTCGGTCGCCGTCACCGGCGTCCCGGCCACGGCCACCGGTGCTCTGCTCCGCGAGGACAACTACGAGCCGGTGTCCAACGTTCCGGTCAGCCTCCTCGACCCGGACAGCGGTCAGGAGGTGGCGCGCGCGGTGAGCGGCGCCGACGGCACGTTCACCGTCACCGGCGTCCCGACCGGACGCTACGACGTGCGGTTCGACGGTCCGTGGACCACCTACTACCAGTTCACGGTCCGCACCGACGACACCTGGCCGGTGACCATCTTCGTCGCGCCCGACCCGGTGAACAACGGCCGGAAGGCGAAGGTGAAGGCCGTGGCCACACTGGACAAGCAGGCCTACCAGTCGGCCGATCCGGTCAAGGTCACGTTGACCGTCACCAACGTCGGCAACGCCCCGGCGACCGACGTCCGCTTCTCGACCGGCAGCGGCAGCAACTTCTCCCCGGACAACGGCTGGGGCGAACTCAACCAGGGGCTGACCATCGAGGCGGGCGCGACCCGCACCTTCGAGTACACCGGCACCGTGTACTCGTGGCCGTCGCTGCCCGACGCGGTGCTGCTCACCGGCCAGTTCTTCTCGTGGTCGAACCCCGGCTTCGCCAACGGCCAGTTCTTCGCGGCCGCGCCGTGGACCGCGGTGTTCGGCGACTACCGCGGTCTCGTCTACGCGGACAAGAACGCCAACGGCAGGCCCGACCGCGGCGAGGCCATGGCAGGCGTGCGCGTCAGTGCCTCCGGTGGCAGGCCGATGAGCGGCGGCGAGGCCGTCACCGACGCGGCGGGCCGGTTCTCGATTCCGCACCTGCTGCAGGGCGACTACCGCGTCTACTTCATGGAGTCCGAAGAGAACTGGGTGATCGTCGGACCTGCCGGGGACGGCACGGACGCGTTCACTCTGACGGGCGCGGGCCGCGACATCCAGATCCGGGCGGTGCCCGCGCTGCACCGGTCACTGAAGGCGCAACTCACCATCGAGCACGACCAGTACGCGAAGGGCGACTCCGCCAAGGCGTTCGTCAAGCTGACGAACAAGGGCACCGTCACGCTGACCGGCGTCAAGGCGCAATGCGGCGCGCACGAGGGAGTGCTGGACACCTCCGAGGGCTGGTACCCGATCGGCGAACCCGACCCCGGGACAACCTTGGCGGTCGGGGAGACGAAGTCGTTCACCGTGGTCAACAAGGTCAGCGATGAGGACTACCGCGCGGGCTTCCACGAGGTGTGGTGCACGTTCGTCGCCGACGGCCACCGCGCCGAAGGCGGGCCGCAGACCGGGGACACCGCGCTGGTGCTCGGCGCGCTCGGCACCCGCTCCGCGGAGCTGGTGCACGACGCCAACGGCGACTGGGTGTTCACCGATGACGAGCGGCTGTCCGGGGTCACCGTGCAGCTGATCGACGACGTGACCGGCCGGGCCGTGAGGCAAACCGTCACCGACGCGCGCGGCCGGTTCACCTTCGCCGACCAGCAGGCGGGGCGCTACCGGATCCACGTGGTCGGACCGTGGGCGTTCCAGGACAACTGGGTCCGCACGTTCCCGATCACCGAGGGGACCAGCGAATGGGCTCCCACGATCCTGATGGTGCCGGGGCCTGAGCAGCCCCCGATCTCCTAGGGAGTCGGAACGGCGCCGGGGCGACCCGGCGCCGTTTCAGCCTTCGCAGCCGATCCCGTCGCCGTTGCCGTCGAAGCCGTGCCGGTCCGGTGCGCGGACCGGGAAGCGGCGCTGCGTGATCTGCTTGCAGTCCAGGTCGGGGCCGGTCAGCGGCAGGCACAGCGTCGGGTAGGACGGGTCGCACCCGGGCTTCGTCGGGACCGCCGCGACCGGTTGCGGTGCGGGCGGGACGGTCGTGGTGGTCGGCTTGGGGCGGGGCGTGGTCGGCTTGGCGGTCGTGGTGGTGGGCTTGGCCGTCGTCGTGGTCGTCGCGATGACGGTGGTCGTCGCCGCCGTGGTGACGATCGCCGACTCCAATGTGGACGGTGCGGGCGCGGTGGGGCTCACTGGCTTGGTCGTCGGGGCCGCCACCAGCGACGACGGCGCGCGGGCGGGCAGCAGCGCGCCGCCGACGATCAAAGCGAGGACGGCCACGCCCGCGAGTACGCCCGCGCGCTTGCGGTTCGGCACGAAGGCCCACAGCGCGTGCCCGACCACGGTCGCGTAGGCCGCGACCGCGATGGCGACCAGTCCGAGCGCGAGGAACACCCCGCCGACGCCGTCCGTGGTGGCCGCGGCCACCGCGAACAGGACGATGAGGACGCCAACCGCGATGCGGGCGGGTAGGTAGCGCGACGCTGTCATGCCCCAGGCATCCGACGCTCCGCGCGCCCGGTTACCTGTCCCGCGCAATCGTGATCTCCATTCACCCGATCGGCCTAGCTGACCATGATGAAGACGGACGCCGCCGACACGGCTCCCAGGACGAATCCGGTGACGGCCAACGCGCCCAGTACCCGGGCCTTGGCGAGGACGGACATGATCATCAGACAGCCGAGCAGGATGGCGAAGGCGACGGTGTTGGACATGGCTATCCCCCGGATCGGTATGTGGACTCCTGGACGTCGGTGATGAACATGTGCCCCGGCGCGTGCGTGATGGCGAACGGGAGCGCGCCGATGGCGGCCTGCGGGGTGACGCCGCAGGCCCAGAACACCGGGATCTCGCCGGGGCGGATCTCGGCTGGGTCGCCGTAGTCCGGACTGTCGATGTCCTTGATTCCCAACGCTTCCGGGGCGCCGACGTGCACGGGTGCGCCGTGGACGGCCGGGACGGCGGCGGTGACCTGGACCGCGGTCGCGACCAAGTCGGCCCGGATCGGCCGCATCGACACCACGAGCGGGCCGCTGAGCCGACCGGCCGGACGGCACGGCCGGTTCGTCCGGTACATCGGCACGGTGGTGCCCTGGTCGGTGTGCCGCATCGCGATCCCGGCCGCGCGCAGGGCGGCCTCGAAGGTGAAGCTGCAGCCGATCAGGAACGTCACCAGGTCGTCGCGCCACCGGTCGGTGACATCGGTTGGCTCGTCGACCAGCACGCCGTCGCGCCAGACGCGGTAGCGGGGTAGGTCGGTGCGGAGGTCGGCCTCGGCCAGGTGGGTGCTGGTCGCGCCCGGGTCGGTGACGTCGAGCAGGGGGCACGGTTTCGGGTTGCGCTGGGCGAACAGCAGCACGTCGTAGGCGTCGGCGCGGGGGACGGCGATCAGGTTGGCCTGTGCGTAGCCGTCGGCGAGGCCCGCGGTGGTGTGGGCGGCGCCGTCGCGGAACGCGGCGCGGACGGTGCGTGGGTCCATGGCTCCTCTTAGGACAGTTCGCGGTCGCGGGTCTCGGGCAGGCCGAACAGGGCGACGACGGCCAGCGCGTAGGCCAGCGCGCCGAACGCCATGGCGCCGCCGATGCCGAACCGGCCCGCGAGCAGGCCGATGGCGGCGGGGAAGAACGCGCCGACGGCGCGGCCGAAGTTGTAGGTGAAGCCGGGACCGGCGCCGCGCGCGTGGCTGGGATACAGCTCGGCGAGGTAGGCGCCGAAGCCGCTGAAGATCGCCGACGAGCAGAAGCCCAGCGGGAAGCCCAGGTACATCACGTATCCGGCGGCCGACGGCGGGAGCTGGGTGTAGAGCAGGAGCAGGACCGCGCTGAGCACAGCGAACAGGCGGAACGCGGGTTTGCGGCCGATGCGGTCGGTGAGGTGGCCGCCGGTCAGATAGCCGAGGAACGCGCCGGTGATCAAGAAGGCCAGGTAGCCGCCGGTGCCGATCACGGTCAGGCCGCGCTGCTTGCTCAGGTAGGTGGGCAGCCAGGTGGCGAGGGTGTAGTAGCCGCCCTGGCAACCGGTGGCGAGCAGGGACGCGAACACCGTGGTGCGCAGGAGGTCGCCGCGGAAGATCGCCTTGAGCGACCCGCGCGCGGCGGCCCTGTGCTCGGTGAAGACAGGCGCGTCCTCGACGCCGCGGCGCAGGTAGAAGACGAGGAGCGCGGGCAGCGCGCCGGTGATGAAGAGGATTCGCCAGGCCAGTCCGGCGTCGACGTAGTGGAAGATCACGGTGTAGGCGATCACCGCCGCGCCCCAGCCCACGGCCCACGAGCTCTGGATCACCGACACCACCCGGCCGCGGTGGCGGGCGGCGGTGTACTCGGCGACGAGGATCGCGCCGGTCGCCCACTCGCCGCCGAAGCCCAGGCCCTGCAGGGCGCGCAGGACGAGCAGGGACTCGTAGTTCTGCGCGAGGCCGCACAGCGCGGTGAAGACCGCGTAGGTGACGACGGTGATCATCAGAGTGCGGACGCGGCCGATGCGGTCGGCGAGCACGCCCGCGATGACGCCGCCCAGCGCGGAGAAGACGAGGGTGGCCGTGGAGAGTAGGCCGGTCTGGCCTGTGGTGAGCCCGAACGTGGCCGCGATGGCGGCGAGGCCGAGCGGGAGCACCCAGAAGTCGTAGGAGTCGAGGCCGAAGCCGAGGAACGCGCCGACGAAAGCCTTGCGGCCCTTGGGTGGCAGCGATCGGTACCAGCCGGTCTCGGCCTGGTCGGTGCGTGGCACGGTCATGGCTCCCCCTCCAGCGGATTGTTGACTTGTTCGACGATCCACAGTGTGGAGGATTGTTGAACAATATGACAATCCAACAAACGGATGATTCACTTGTTCAACAATCCGACATCGGAGGCGGCGTGGCGGCGGAGGACATCGAGCGCGCGGGCAAGCTCGCGCGCCGGGTCGGGCAGGGGCGTTCGAGTGCCGCGGAGGTGGCCGCGTCCGCGCTGCGCGACCTGATCATGGAAGGCGTGCTGCCGCCCGGCACCCGGATCACCGAAGAGACGTTCATGGCCCCGCTCGACGTCTCCCGCAACACCCTGCGCGAGGCGTTCCGGCTGCTCAGCCACGAGCGCCTGCTGGTGCACAAGCTCAACCGCGGCGTCTTCGTCCGCAGCCTGACCCGCGAGGACGTCGTCGACCTCTACAACGTCCGCCGCCTGCTCGAGTGCGCCGCGATCAAGTTCGCCGACGCCGAGGGCTCCCAGGTCCTGCGGAGCGCCGTCGAGCGCGGCGAGGAAGCCGCGAAGGCCGGTCTGTGGACCGACGTCGGCACCGCGAACATCCGCTTCCACCAGGCGATCGTCGGCCTCGTCGGCAGCCAACGCCTCGATGAGGTGATGCGCCAGGTCGGCGCCGAGCTGCGCCTGGGCTTCCACGAGATGGGCGACCCGCGGGCGCTGCACGAGGGCTACCTCAAACGCAACCGCGACATCGTCAACAAGGTCGACAAGAACGACCTGAAGGGCGCCGAGGAGCTCCTGCGGTCCTACCTGGACGACGCGGAGCGTGAGATGTTCGACGCATTCACGCAGCGGGACGACAAACTGGCGAACTAGGGTCGTTCTCGTGACGCCATGGGAAGCCGTCGGGATCGTGCTGGCCGGGGTGTTCGCGGGCGGCATCAACACCGTCGTCGGATCCGGCACCCTGGTCACGTTCCCCGCGCTGCTGGCCGTGGGCTTCCCGCCGGTCGTGGCCAACGTGTCCAACTCGCTCGGCCTGGTCCCCGGCTCGGTCACCGGCGCCATCGGCTACCGCCGCGAGCTGGCCGGGCAGCTGCCCCGCCTGCTGCGCCTGGGCTCCGCGTCGCTGCTCGGCGGGATCGCGGGCGCGGTGCTGCTGCTCGTCCTGCCGCCCGGCGCGTTCGAGACGATCGTGCCTGTCCTCATTGGACTCGCGCTCGTCCTGGTGGTCGCCCAGCCGTGGCTGGCGCGCAAGCTCGCCGAGCGCGAACGCCATGAGCACGGCGGCCTGCCGCTGCTGGTCGGCGTGTTCGCCGCGGGCGTCTACGGCGGCTACTTCGGGGCGGCGCAAGGGGTTCTGCTGCTCGGTCTCATGGGCATCCTGATGACCGAGACCCTCCAGCGGATCAACGGCGTCAAGAACGTCCTCGCCGCGATCGTCAACCTCGCCTCCGGCGTGATCTTCGCCTTCGTCGCCGACGTCGCGTGGGACGCGGTCGCGCTGATCGCCGTCGGGGCCATCGTCGGCGGGCTCATCGGCGCGAAGGTCGGGCGCAAGCTGTCGCCGACCGTCCTGCGCGCGGTGATCGTCGTCGTCGGCATCACCGCGATCGTGCAGCTGTTGGCCAGGTGACGGCGTGTCCACCCGGACACGCCGCCACCCACCGGTCTAGCGGGGGAACGAACCGGCCGCCGCGAGGAACACGTCGTTCTCCTCCGGCGTGCCGATCGTGACCCGCGCGCCCTCGCCCGCGAACGCGCGGACGATCACCTTCTGGCCGAGGCAGTGCTCGTTGAACGCCGCGGTCCGCTCGCCCAGCGGCAGCCACACGAAGTTCGCCTGCGACTCCGGCACGTCGTAGCCGAGCTCGATCAGCGCCGCGCGCACCCGGCCGCGCTCGCCGACGATGTCGCGGCAGCGGGCCAGCAGCTCGTCCTCGGCGTCCAGCGACGCCATCGCCGCGACCTGCGCGATCGCGTTCACCGCGAACGGCACGTACACCTTGTTCACCGCCGCGATGACCGCCGCCGGCGCGACCAGGTAGCCGACGCGCAGGCCCGCGAGCCCGTAAGCCTTGGAGAACGTGCGCAGGACCGCGACGTTGTCGCGGCCCGCCGCCCACGCCGCCTTGGCGACGTCCATGCCGTCGGGGACCTCGGGGTCGTCGACGAACTCGCCGTAGGCCTCATCGATGACGATCAGCACGTCGCTCGGGACGGCCTCGATGAACCGCTCGATGGCCGCGCGCGGGTGCGCCGTGCCGGTGGGGTTGTTGGGGTTGCAGAAGTAGATGAGCCGCGTCTTCGGCGTGATGGCGGCGAGCATCGCGTCGAGGTCGAGGAAGTGGTCGTCGGTCAGCGGCACCCGCGCCTGCGCGGCGCCCACCACGTGGGTGAGGATCGGGTAGGCCTCGAACGAGCGCCACCCGAACATGACCTCGTCGTCGGCGGTGCAGGTGGCCTGGATCAGCTGCTGGCACAGGGTCACCGAGCCGCAGCCGACGGCGACCTCGTCGCCGTTCACGGCGAGCTTGCGCGCCAACCGGGCGACCAGTTCGCCCGAACCGGTGTCGGGGTAGCGGTTGATCTGGGTGGCGGCTTGGGCGATCGCGTCGACCACACTCGGCAGGGGGCCCAGCGACACCTCGTTGCTGGCGAGTTTGATCGCGCCCGGGATGGACCTGCCCGGCACGTAGCCCGGGAGGGCGGCCAGGTCGGCGCGGGTACGGACACTCATCGGAGCTCCTCGTCTTCACGGTGGCGGCGACGCTGCCGCTGGGTCCGAACCTATCCCGACACCCGGGGTGAGCGGGTGATCACGTTGACGAGGACACACCTGGCCGTGGTTGGGTTGACACATGGCCCAGACCCATACCGAGGATGTCCGGCTGGACGACGGCCGAGAACTGCGCCTGACCTTCGCCGAGCCCGACGGCGTCACCCGCGGTGGGCTCGTGGTCCTGCACGAGGCGCGCGGCGTCACCGACGCGGTGCTCGCCATGGTCGCGGGCCTGGCCGCCGAGGGGTGGCTCATCGTGGTCCCGCACCTGTACGAGGGCGGGTCGGCCGAGGTCGACCACGAGGCAGCCAGAGGCAAGGTGAGCGAGCTGTCGGGGGAGTCCGTGCTCGCGGCCACCGACATCGCCTTCGCGTGGCTGGCCAAGCACTCGGTGAACCCGGACCGCATCGGCGTCATCGGCTTCGAGCTGGGCGGCGCGGTGGCCCTGGTCGTCGCCGCGTCCCGGACCATCGGCGCCGCGGTCACGGTGGCCGGTGGCGGGATCGTCGAGCCGCTGTCGGCCGGACTGCCCGCGCTGATCGAGGTCGCGGGCGATCTGCGCTGCCCCTGGCTCGGGCTCTACCGCACCGAGGGCGACGACATCACCGAACCCCAGGTCGAGAAGCTGCGCGACGCCGCGGCGGCGGCCCAGGTGGCCACCGACGTCGTCCGCTTCGCCTTCGAGACCGGCGGCTCCGAGGCGTGGGCACGCGCGCTGAACTGGTTCGACGCGCACCTGCGCTGAGCCTCCGCCCAGCGCAGGTGCTCGGGCGTCAGACCGCCATCTCCAGGATGTCGGCGCCCACGGTCAGCTCGGGCTCGGTCTTCTCGCGCACCTCGTCGACGCTCACGCCCGGCGCGGTCTCCCGCAGCACGAGCCCGTCGGCGGTGATGTCGATGACCGCCAGGTCGGTGATGATGCGCTGGGCGACCTTCAGCCCGGTGTAGGGCAGCGAGCACTCGTTGACGATCTTGTACGAGCCGTCCTTCGCGACGTGCTCCATCAGGACGACGACGTGCTTGGCGCCGTGCACCAAGTCCATCGCGCCGCCCATGCCCTTGACCATCTTGCCGGGGATCATCCAGTTGGCGATGTCACCGACCTTGGAGACCTGCATCGCGCCCAGGATCGCCGCGTCCACCTTGCCGCCGCGGATCATGCCGAACGACGTCGCGGAGTCGAAGAACGACGCGCCCTTGCGGACGGTGACCGTCTCCTTGCCCGCGTTGATCAGGTCCGGGTCTTCGTCGCCGTCGAACGGGTACGCGCCGACGCCCAGGATGCCGTTCTCGGACTGCAGCACGATCTCGATGTCGTCCGGCACGTAGTTGGGGACCAGCGTCGGCAGGCCGATGCCCAGGTTCACGTACGAGCCGTCGGACAGCTCGGCGGCGGCGCGGGCGGCCATCTGCTCACGGGTGAGTGCCATGGGTCAGGCCTCCTGCTTCGGACGGACGGTACGACGCTCGATGCGCTTGTCAGCGGCCTGCTCCGGGGTCAGCGGGACGACCCGCTGGATGAAGATGCCCGGCAGGTGCACCTCGTTGGGGGCGATGTCGCCGGGTTCGACCAGCTCCTCCACCTCGGCGATGCTGACGCGCCCCGCCATGGCGCAGAGCGGGTTGAAGTTCTGCGCGGAGTCCCGGAACACGAGGTTGCCGTGCCGGTCCCCCTTCCAGGCGCGGACCAGGCCGAAGTCGCACACGATCGCGCTCTCCAGCACGTACTCCAGCCCGTCGAACTCCCGCACCTCCTTGGGCGGCGACGCGATGGAGACGTTGCCCTCGGCGTCGTACTTCCACGGCACCCCACCATCGGCGACCTGCGTGCCGACCCCGGTGCGGGTGTAGAAGGCGGGGATACCGGCGCCGCCCGCCCGCAGCCGCTCGGCCAGGGTGCCCTGCGGGGTCAGCTCGACCTCCAGCTCACCGGACAGGTACTGCCGGGCGAACTCCTTGTTCTCCCCGACGTACGAACTGGTCATGCGCGCGATCCTGCGGTCGCGCAGCAGCAGCCCCAGCCCCCACTCGTCGACCCCACAGTTGTTGGACGCCACGTCCAGCCCAGAGACCCCGGCGTCGTGCAACGCCTGAATCAACACGCTCGGTATGCCGCACAGCCCGAACCCGCCAACGGCCAGGCTCGCGTTGTCCGGAATGTCGGCGACCGCATCGGCGGCGCTGCGGACGACTTTGTCCATGTGTGCCCCTCCTTCTGGGTGTGGCAGTCGCGACTCTAGCGGGGGTGGCTGGGGTGTCGATGTGGCCGAACACCACGATCAGGCGACGCTTGCGTGGCGTGGCCACAATCTGCGCCTTGACCTGCGGGTTTGCCGGATCTTGGGGGGCGTTTTGCTTGGCCGACGGCACCTTGTGTAGTCTTACCGCCGAGCGGCTTGGGGCTCCCCGGGAGGCTTCGCCTAGTCTGGTCTATGGCGCCGCACTGCTAATGCGGTTTGGGGTTACCCCCCATCCCGGGTTCAAATCCCGGAGCCTCCGCTGTACCACCCAGCCCGCTGGGTGATAACTGAACACGCGCCCGTAGCTCAACGGATAGAGCATCTGACTACGGATCAGAAGGTTAGGGGTTCGAATCCCTTCGGGCGCACCAAAGCTAGTCCAGGTCAGGGCCTTGTTTCGGTTAACGAGACAGGGTCCTGACTCGTTGTTGAGGGCCTTGCTGTCTCACATTTTCACACGAACGCTTGTACTGGCTATCCGTAGAGCTTTCCGAGCGCGTCGGTCCCGGTCTTGAGGTCTTCGTCGTTGGCGTGGACGTAGGTCGAATAGGTGAAGGCCGTGTCGTAGTGCCCGGCCCACCGGCTGACGATCGAGATCGGCACACCGGCTTTCTCCATCAGACTCAAAGCCGTGTGACGCCCCTCATGCAGCACGATCCGCTTCACCCCGGCGCGCTTGGACAGCCGCTGGAACTCGTCGGAGTACCACTCGGGGTGGACCGGCTCGCCCAACTCGTCGACGACCACGTAGCCGCTGTCTCTGTACGCGGGACCAGCGTGCAGTTTCTCGGCCGCCTGGGCGACCTGGAGGCTCCGGAGTGCCTGTGCGGCTGCGACGTCCAACGGGAGCTTCCGAAGCCCGTTGCGTGACTTAGGCGGGACCACGTGGATCTTGCCCTCGACCAGGACTCGGGCTTGCTGGACTTGGATGGTGGCGGGCTTGTCCGCGCCGTAGCAGGGAGCGCACCATCGGTCTTTGTGCGTCAGGCAAGGTTTCGCAAACGACCCGAAGTCGACATCCTCGGCCCACCGCAGTCCAACCACCTCACCACGGCGAAGCCCGTACAGCGAGAGCCGCCAGGCCGCGTGGAGCCGATCCGCCTTCGCCCTGGTGAGGAACCTCCGCACCTCGGCCGCGGACCAGGTGTCCGGCTCCTGGCGCTCATACTTCGGCGCCTTCACCAGCTTGGCGACATTGCGCGTCACCATGCCCTCGGCGAGCGCCATCTCGAACGCCGCTGTGAGCCTGCCGAGCGTCAACTGCACGCTCCTCGGCCCGAGTCCCGTCCCAGGCTTACCTCCGCGACGGCGCCCGCTGGTCAACATCCAGGTGACCATGCGCTCGACGTCGATCTTGGTGACCTTCTGGATGGCCATCGAGCCGAGCTGCTCGTGTACAGGCCGCAGAGCGTCTCGGTAGCTCCGCTTGCTGGAGTCCCGCAGTTCGCGGGTGGCGCCGACCATCCAGCCTTCGAGGTAGTCCGACACGGTCATCCTGGACGGCTGAACGTACGTGCCGGTGTTGGATTCGTGGCGGATCTTGTCGTACTCGGTCCGGGCCTCCTTCTTGGTGTCGAACGTGAAGGTCTTCTGCAGCCTTCGGTTGGTCTCCCGATCGCGGCCGATGTCCACCACGAAGCGGTATCTGGTCGTACCGTCTTTCAACGTGATCTTCTTGATCGGATCTGTCATTCCGGTTGCGCTCCTTCCTTTCCAGTGGGTTCCGCACGGGGGAGTGCGGGCAAGAGCCCGATAACGCGGGCCCTGCGTATGTAGCGGGCGACCTGGGCGCGAGAGCGCCCCATCGCGGTCGCCACGGAGACAGCGGGCGCCGGATTCCCGGCAGCCACCGCCTCGGAGTAGATGCGCGCCGCCGTCTGCGCGTCTTCGTCGGCCTTCCCGGTGGGTTCGTGGGCCTGCGGCTCCGGTCCGACCGTCGTGCCCGCTGGGAGGCTGCTGACCGGCGTCCCGGCCTTCGCCATCGCTTCGCGGAGCAGTTGATCCACCAGCACCCGCCGAAGCAACGACGTCGTGACCGGCGTCTGCACATTGGTCCGGATACTCAGATCGAACACGCGAGGCCGCAGATCAGCCCCCACGAACACCTCGATCTGAACCGCCGCATCCGGCGTCGCCAACGCGATCGACACCCGGAACCGGGTCGGCACCGCGGTGTCTGGTCCGGTCCTGACGTAGGTGATTGGCTCGCGAGGTTCGACTGGAGACACCCACGCGATCCGGAAGTCCTTCGGTAGACGCGCCATGGCGGAACGATATGGCCTAGGTCATTGAGTCAAGTGAACAGGTCACCTCGGATGTCCCCCTGTCTGCCGCTGTGGCCCTGCTACTCAGGCTAGCGGCCATCTGACGACATGGCAATGCCGCTGCCATATCATCTAGTGTGGACGGTGAGACGCTGGACGAGCATCGGGGGATGCCATGTTGGGGGACATGAACGGTGTGGGCAGATCGCCGACGCTCGACGAGATTCGACGGACGTGGCCAGCCGCCGTTGGCGTGCCAGAAGCCGCAGCCGCCTTCGGCCTAAGCCGAAGCCACGCCTACGAACTCATCGCCCGCGGCGAGTTCCCGGCCCGCGTCCTCCAAGTCGGCAGCCGCTACCGAGTGGTGACCGCATCCATTCTCGCAATCCTGTCTTACGACATGACCGATGCGAATGTCGACTTACGATAGTTTGCGTGCACTTACCTTCTGGATGAGCTCGTCATGGCACTCGCAGTCACCGGAATCAACAGATTTGCATAACACGACTCCTGGAGTCGCGGTTGTGGATGGCGCCTAAGCGATGAACGTTCAGCCATGCCGCTAGTCCGCTCCGGTCAGCTCTGGAGTGTCGCTCAACCGTGGGGATCGATGGTGGCGGCGAGCCACCGGAAGGTTCCGTTGCGGCCGGGTAGGCGCGTGTAGTCCTGCCACTGGAGTGGGTATGTCCCTATGAGCTTTCGCTGATTCCCGGGGTAGAGCGCGCCGCCCCATCTGAGAGTTCCCGTGAGGATTTGACCTTCGTGGATGCGGAATTCATGGTCACCGGTCGGGCGTTGGCTGCGTAGCGGGCGCCACAGGCTCGGCGCATTGGTGAGCATCAGGGTGATGCCGTCGGTGTCTAGTGCTCGCGCACAGAGGTGTTCAAGGCGGGCGATGTCGAAGACGAAGTTTCGGCGGGCGAGGTCGGTGGCTGCGTGCTCGCGGAGTCTGAACGCCTCGCCGGTGGCCGGAGCCTCACCTGTCCATGCTGCTGTGAAGTACTTGAACTCGACGGCCGTGGATCGCGCCGGGCCGTGGCACACCATGTCGATGTACCAGCGTCCATTGTCGTACTCAGCTTGTGGCACTTCGAGTCGCACGCGCAGCGCGGGATCAAGACTGTGGAGCGCCTGTCCGAATGCGTGTTGGAAGTCTGCCTCGGAGTGGAAGACCGGCCGCACCTTGGCGAGTAACTGGACCACTGAATCCAACTGAACCGTACCCGCGATGAGTGGCATGTACGTAAGGTCCCATTCTCGTCGAAAACGAACAGGTTGCCAGCGGCCCTTCGTTTGGCGAGCCAGCTAGGTAGAGGCGAGTTCGAAGGGCACATCTTGGTCTTTGAGAAGGGACGCTATGCGGCTCTGGGCACTGTCGGGCAATGCGATTGCGAGCAGGCGGCGTGCTCGTGTGGCTGCGACGTAGAGCACGCGCAGGTTCTCAGCGACGTCGGCAGGATGGTCGCCAGTCACCCAGGCGTCGATGAGATCGCTGGTTCGGGGGTCTGGGGGCACGATTACGAGCACGGCGTCTTCTTCTTCACCCTTGATCTGGTGGATGACGCTCGCTCGCACAGGAGTAGTTGGGCCAAGGGCGGGAGCACCGCCTGCAGCGCGTGGAGTCTGATTCCTGCGACTGCCGGTCGCGCTCAAGTGTCCGCTCTGGTCTAGTCGCGCCATACCTGGCTGCGGTGGTAGGAGTTTGAATTGGCTGTTGGCCGCCGGGCACCAGGTGGCGAACGTGCCTTGGTCGATATCGGGAAGGGCGGTCGCCAGCCGTCCCGCTTGTCGACGGAGTCGCCAGGTGTCGATGCCAAGGCTGTCGCAGATAGCCGCGACTGAGCGGTTGTCTGTGTCTGTATCGGTGTACCAGTAGCGCAGGAGGGCACGTTGGAGGATGTCGTAGGCGACGTCCCGAACTGATGTGATGTTGTGAGTGGATTTGGCGATTGTCGCGGCCCAGGCCACTCGTGCGGAGTAGTTGGTCGGAGGCTGCGGAGCTGATGCACGCGACGCGGCAGGGAGGCTTGTTCCGGCGTGTGCCAGTACCAGTCGGTCGTGAGCAGCGATTCCCACTGTGTCGGCGTGATCGTTGAATACTGAGAGGGCTTCGTCTGGTTGCAGGCCGTCAGTGTGGATGAGGAGGATTCCGGCTGGCTCATCCCGGTTCAGGCCCACCGGAATGTCGGGCGCTTTGGAGGCGGTCGTGGGACGAAGGGTGGCGGCCAGGCCGCAGATGGCAGGGCTGCTGCGCCAGTTGCCCGTCAGGTCGACTCGTGCCCCAAGTCCCTCTCCGAACGCGCGGATGCTGGCGGGCAGTGCTCCGCGAAACTCGTAGATGGCTTGCTCCGGATCGCACACGAAGATCAAGGGGATACCGGCATCGCGTAGCAGGCCGAGGATAGCGAGATCGTGTGCCGAGCAGTCTTGGGCCTCGTCAATGACGATCTCGTGGAACCGTCCGGACAGCATCGCGACGGCATCGTTGTGCCGTTCTTGTAGTGTGCGCAGGGCTTTGATCCGAATCTCGTGACCGGTGATGTAGCCAGCGCGTGCCAGTTGATCTCTCTTTGCGACCGCCAACCGAGCCGCCTCGTTAAGCAGCCCCTGATTGGATAGGGCCTTGTAAGTGACGATGTTCCTTCTCTTTGGCTGAAGATCCGCGCTGCACCGTTCCGTGCCTGGGGTTCGGCTCCATTGGAAGTCGTTCAGGCGAACTATGTGGCGGTTTGTGCCGGATCTGACCTCGACGGTGGCGTCGATGCGGTCCCAGGAGTCGATGCGGTGCCAGAGTCGGTCTGACTTTAGGAACGGGCGGACGAGGTAGCGCCAGAGGAAGGTGTCGATGGTGCCGACGTAGTGGGGGAATGAGGCGAGTTCGGGCGTGCCAGCTTGGCGACAGCGCCGTGCGATCTCGGCGCAGGCGACGTTGGTGAACGATACGACAGCACGACCGCGCCCCCCACGCGCCCCAGCCAGATGACGGTCGACGATGACTCGGGTCTTCCCCGCCCCGGGGCACGCTTGTACGTAGAGCGGAGCCGAGTGGCGAACGGCTAGCTGTTGCTGCTGGATGGCAGTGATCTCGCGTGGGTCCGATCCTGTCACGGCTGTGCCTCTGCGATCCAGGAGATAGCCGCACTCAGGTAATCGGGCACGATGAAGTCTTTGCTCTCTGCGCTTAGCTCGGCGATGTCCTGGGCAAAGTCTCCCTTGCGTAGTTCCTTATCCTTGAACTCCTGCTGGAACCTGTCTGCGCGTTCCGTCGCGTCGGCTATAGCCTTTATCTCAACCCACGCCTTCGGCCCGGCTTGAGGCTTCTGCAGGTTGAACGCCGCCTCGACGATATCCAGATTGGCGGGGCCAGCGGACAGCAGTTCCGGTTCCAGAGTAGGACGCGCGACGAAGACCCCGAGCCGGTCTTCGGCACCGAGACTCCTCGCCAACTCCACGAGGTTGACCCGCCTGTCGTACTTCAGGGTCGGGTCCTCATCGGTGATCACGGCCACTCGCTCGGCGATCCGACCGCCGCCGGATTCGGTGAGCAACACACGTATATAAGGGACAAAGTCGACACCGTCGATCGCGACGATGGTGGCGCCGACGAACCGTGCCCAATTCGCCCGAGCCGAGATCACGGGCTCCATATCGACACCAGAGGTCGCAGGCGCACGGAACAACGGGGTCGCGGTGGGACGTTGCAGAACCCTGCGCGCGAAGGCTGGCACGAGTAGGGACTCTGCGACGCCTTCGACCAGGACCACGCGGGGACCGAACAGCATGGCGCTGCGCGTGGCGTCCAAGTAGCGCTTCAGTTTGGCGTGGCCACCGTCTAGATCGAGCTCGCACAATGGGATCGCTTTGGTCTCGTAGAGGCTTTGGCCGTGGATAACCACCTGTTCCTCCCGTTCGTCCACACCTGATGAAGAGTCCATCGCGGCATGCTCGGAGACTGCGGGCAACCGGTGGCGTTTGAGGACAACAAGGTCCTCGACCTGCGCCGAGGCGGCTATGAGGGGGGAATGCGTCGTGACAATCACTTGGACCCGGCCTGCGTAATCCGGTGAGGCTGGCTCCGCGGCTGACGCCTCGGCGGCGTCACGCAGGTACTCAACAAGCAGACTCTGCAGCTGCGGATGGAGGTGCGCCTCGGGCTCCTCGACGAGGAAAACCGTCAGGTCGTGATCTCGGGCGGCCCGAAGTTCCGCGACAACGGTCGCGATGAACAGGAGGTTGGCGTACCCCAGACCAGATCCCCTGATGTCGCGTGGGTCCAACCCCCGGTCGTTCATGCGAATACGGAGAGACCGAGCAATGGACAGCAGATCCGGGTCGGTGAAGGAGACATCGGCCACCTGAGGACTCGCTCCGGCGGAGATGTCCGCAAGCGGCGTGCGTACAGCCCGCTCGACACCGTCAAGGACCTTTCCTGTTTTCTCGGCTGACCGAAGGGTGTCCAGGTTGGTCTTCACGGCGTCCACGAAATCGGCCTCGCTGACCGCATTCTCGGTCAGTAGGTAGTTCAGGATGACCCGCAGCCGGTTTCCAGAACCAGAGTTCAACTCCCGCTGCGCGTCCCGCAACGGCGGAAGATACACGTGCCGCAATCGCCCGCGGGCTTCAGGCTCAGGGTCGCGGTCGCTGGACCTGCCCTCGCCCGCAATCCACGTCAACCTGCCCCGGGTTTCCGACCCGACAGGCGGTGCATACATGACTTGATACCGCACCGACGTCATATCGTCGAGTACACCCTGGCTGTAGACCCCAACCTGATCCCGAGACGTCAACTCATAAGTCGCCGTCAACTCAACCGGCCCGATCCCCTGCATTCGCGCGACGTCGTCAATATCCCAGTACCGGTCCCGACGCCCGTCGAGCGGATCCGTCAGCAGCCGCACCACATCCAACAGGTTGGACTTGCCGCCGTTGTTTTCGCCGATCACAACAGTCAAGTGCTCACGAACCGGCACCCGCACATCCCGCAAAGAACGGAAGTTCCGGGCCTCGATTGAGGCCAATTTCACCTTTGCTCCCTACACCCGAATGCTGGCGACCTCCGGCTGAGTAGTCGCCTCCCGTCCACATCAATGCCGGGGAGATCGCATCTCAAGTAACTGGCGTTACACATTGTGAGCGAGGTTCATTCAACTGGGTGATAGGTTACGCGGCAGGTAAACGCGCCGCCGGATTCCGGGCTGACGCAGCTGTAGCGGCACGGTGCTGCCGCGTGCATATGTGGCAGTGTCAGACAAGAACTGTGAATCCCCTGCTTTTCGTCAGCCGCCCGTCCCGGCGGGGTGGTCCGGGCTGCTTTTTCTAAGCGTATGGCACCGGCCGCAGGTGTATAGCGAGTCTAGACCGCTGTTGCTAGGTTAGATAGATGCAGGACAAGGTCCAGCTTGTTCCCGCCATCCGATGACATCGAACGTGGTGCCACTAAGGAAGCCCTGTATGCCGACGAGTGGATAGGGAATTACGTTAGATGGCAATGCGTCCAAGGGAAACCAACTAATCTCGGAGCACTTCTCGGGTTCGCGGTTGGTTGGTTCGCCGGTCCACACCCGGGCTTCAAAGAACATTCCAAGGCGGGGGGCAGGCCCGGAACCAGCAACGTGCAGGGTGTGCACATGTCGCAGATCAATAGGCGCGACAGTTACACCAACCTCTTCGTAGGTCTCGCGGGCGGCCGCGGCGAGCACTGATTCGCCAGCATCCAGCTTTCCTGACGGCAGGTGCCACATACCGCCGCCGTAGGAGCCGCGGCGCTGGGTGAGTAGAACCTGGTTGTCGCGGACGAGCAGGACGTGTACGTCGATGATCGTGTGCTGGTCTGACATTCGGGCGAAGTCCTCAGTGCGATCGCGTCCATGGGTACCAGGAGGCTACGCGGTCGCTGGCGGGACGTCCGACTCCTCCGCCAAGCGTGTTATCACCGTCGCAAGATGCTCAACGACCTTCGACTGCGGGGTAGCAGTCGTGTCTACCTCTAGCACCGGCCAGCCCCGCGCTTGGAGCCGCTTTCTCGTCTCTTCGTACAGCTCAACCTCAGTGATCGTCGTGTCTATGCCCTTATGGAACCGATCATGTGCGCCCCGCCGGGCAACTCGCGCCGCTGCTACTCGTGGCTTGGCCGTCAACAGCACGACGAGATCGGGACGGTCAGCCTGGGAATTGAGTGCCTCGATGAAGTCGAGCGGCACGCCGTCCATGCGCTGCAGCACGTAGGACGAGGCGACGTATCGGTCGCAGAGCACGATGCGTCCGGCGTCGCGTTCAGGCCGAAGGTCGGTGTCGAGGTGGTGATATCGGTCGGCCGCGACCAGGCAGGCGAGCGACAGGCCGTGATAGACGTCCGTGTTGTGTCTGGCGATCTCGCCAAGGGTGCCGCGCGAGGGCTGCGCCGCAGAGTGCACCGCATACCCGCGGGCATCGAGGTATCGCTGCAGCCTGCTGACCGTCGTTGACTTCCCGCACCCGGCCGGACCCTCCACAGCCACCAGGAGCCCGCGATGCGCGCGCGTCATGCCGCCCTCCGGTCGAACTGTGCGCGAGCCAACCGCACGAGCGCGTCGCGGATGTAAGGGATCGGCGCATCACTCAACTGCATGTTGATCGAGAAGTTGAACTCGTCGCGCTCACGCATCGACTCGTCGACCCCACCTGATGTCAGATCGACGGCGCTGTAGTTCAGCAACTGCGCGGTGCTGTACTTCCCGGTGGCCATCAGCCGTGTCCAGTCGGGCGTGCCGGGGTAAGGCCGGTACTCGAACGCCGAGGCACGGAACCGTCCAGGCAGGTTGTCGGTCATGTCCCACAGGTCGTGCACGAGCCGCACAGTTGCGTCGATCTCCGAGCGGGTCTCAGTGGGGAAGCCGTCGATCACGTAGCCCTTGACGTTGATCCCACGCTCAGTGAGTCGTCGGACTACTGACCGAGCGATATCAGGCGTGATGCGCTTGTCGACATAGCTCAGCATCCGCTCACTGCCCGACTCGATACCGAGCGCAACCTCCCGCAGCCCATTAGCAACGAGTTGATCAAGTACCTCGTCCGGCTCGCGATGCAGCACATTGATGCGGCCGGTCGCGTCCCACACCGCCCACTCGCCAACCTGGCTGCTGCGGAACGCCGCCATCATGTCGCGGATGACTCGGCGGGCGCCGAGGAACAGATCATCAACGAATCGGAACGCGGTCACCCCGTCCGCCCGGAGCTCGTCCATCTCCTCAAGGATGTTGTGCGGCGAGCGAGTGCGGATCGTGACGTCCGGGTTGGCGCTCACCGCGGCGCCGCAGAAGGTGCAGTCGTAGGGGCATCCTCGGGCGCCGACCATGTTCGCTTCGCGACGCCCGTTGTCCGTGCGCGGGTCTTGGACCAGGAACCGCCGGTCGACGAACGGCAGCGCATCGATGTCGGGTGCGAGATGGTGAGCGTTGCCGAGTCGACCACCGGTGACCGGTGTGCGCATGATCGGATCGAGCCACATGACGCCGGGAAGGTCGGCGCGGGTGCGATGGTCATCAAGCAACTGTGCGACGCGCGTTTCGCCTTCGCCGATCACAAGCGCTTCGCAGCGCGACATGCGTGGATCGCTGAGGATCTCGGTCGGCATGGCCTTCGCCTGGTGCCCGCCGACCATGATCTTGATATTCGGATCCAGGCCCGCGGCGACGGTGGCGCTGATCTCGTACGTCGGAGCGAGAAGGTTGAACCCGACCCAACGCGGGCTGAGCGCGTTGATCGCCTGTGCGGTTTGGCTGATGCCGAGGCCAAGTGCTTCGGCGTCCAGGACGCCGACGTTGAAGCCGTGTTTTGCCGCGTAGGTGGCGATGTAGGCCATTCCCAGAACGGGCAAGGTGAAATCGTTGACCCGTGGTCGTTCGCCGTAGTCGCGCAGAGGCGCGTTGACGAACAGCGCGTCGAGATCGCGGGACGGGTCGGCCCCGACGACGTGGCTATGTGGCGACTCCATTGGCATGACGGGCTCCCCAGGCGAGGGTAAGAAGGGTCAGTTGTGACAACTCGTCTCCGGCCAGCGCGCGCCACATCTTCGCGAAGTCGCGTTCGTCATCGGGCCAGTTCAACGATGGTGCGAGACGTGCGGCCCACGTGCGCACAGCGAGGTCGGAGTACGGGTAAAGCGTGAAGTCGTTGGTGAAGTCGGCGACGGTGGCTCCCGCGGACCACGGTCCGATTCTGGGCACGGTCTGAAGTTCCGTGACGAGCCGTTCCGCAGGCAGTGCCGTCCATTCGTCGCCGTGCTTGAGGTAAGCCTCGGCGGCGGCACGCAGCGCGCGGCGGAAGAACTTCATGCCCAGGTCGGCGAACTCGTCGTCGGTCAGCGCGAGCACAGTCTCGGGAGTTGGAAGCAGCAGAGCCGGACCAACCTGCTCGCCATACGCCTCGCAGAACGCGCGGTAGAGCTTGCGGGCCTGGCTCGCGCGGATCACCTGGCGAATCACGGAGGTGGCGAGTGCTTCCCAGAGATCGGGGTTCCTCAGCCGCGCAACCGGGCCTTCGGCGCGGAGTGCGTCGGTGAGTTCACCCGAGCCTGAGAGTTCGGCTGGGTCGATCACGTCGAAGATTGGCTGGTCGGCCACGTCAACGGCCATGGTGTCGCCCGTGTACGAGATCAACTTGGTCGCGTCACCCCAACGGCAAGCCCGTGATGGGCGGCCATCTTCCGTAGATACCCATGCGGGGTGGTCGAGCATGATCGACGGGTTGGACATGAGGCCCCTTCCGAGACTGCGGATTTGCAGTCATTGTCCGTGGCGGAGCCTGTTTCCCAACACCACACGATCGGATGGTCGGCGAGTCGCCGATTGGTCGTGCCGGACGTCATAGCCGCACAACAAGCCGTGCGCCGAGAAAACCGCAGACGCCTCCACTGGTGGCGTCCACCGCGCATACAGCGAATCAACGGTGACTACCGCGCCGCGGGGATTGCTGTGTTGGCCCCGCGATGGCCTCACGTAGTAGGCGGCGGCGAGGGCCGCGGCCATCAACACGACGATCAGAATCAAGTCCTGGAGACTCACTGAGTTGTCCTCTCGCAGCGCTACGGCTTCCACAGCGAACTTGAGCGAATGACCAGCGACGGCGCACCGGGCGCGCCAGGTGGAGGCAGTGCCCGTAGGTCTCGTACGACTTCCTGGATGTCGTTGCCGTCCTTGAACCAGACCATCCCTCCTCCGTAGTCGTCGGCCAGAATTCGATTGGCGACGACTCGCGAGCGGTCGAACACAAAGACGGCGTCGGTGTACTGCTGCTGGCTGTAGCTGGCAGCCAGCCCGAGCAGGCTGCCGTCCTCGTTGCGGAGGAGATGGAAGTTCCAACCCGCATCTCTGATCGCGACCAGCTCAGCCAACTCCGGGAACCGGCGCAGCGCGTCGGCTGTGGAAACAGTCGCGTGTGCGGTCATGGCCGCGATCAGCTCCTCATGCAGCGGATTCCCGACTTCGGGTGTCTGCGTTGAGCCAAGCGGCCGACACTCACTGTGCAGAAGAGTGTGCGCACGGTCGTCACGCGTGCTGTCACCTGCGGATAGGCTGGCGACGGTTCCAGTGCCAGGACACTCGAAAGCGTGGACGACGTGACACGAGAAGCCACTGCGATCGCGGAGCTACGCCGTGCTTTGGGCGAACGCCTGGCCACGTTCCGGAAGGCCGCGAGCGTGACGCAGGCTCAACTCAGCGCGCACACCTACTGCGACCGCACTCGCATCGCGCACCTGGAGAAAGGCCGTGCGCGGGCGGATGAGCAGTTCTGGCAAGCCGCGGACGAGTTCCTGCGGGCTGAGGGCGGTCTTCTGGCCTCATTCGTGGAGTTTCGCGCGGCGAAGTACCAGGTCGAGCATGACCAGCGCGAAGCCGAGCTCGCCGTTGTTCGTGACCGGATCGACGGGTGGCGCCAGACCGACATTGCCGATGGCACCAGCGACGCTAGGTCCCCGATTGACCAGGACCTGACTGCGGTGTTCGCGTTGCTCGGGCCAACTCACACGCTGGCGATGCTCGACACGTACACACAGTCCGTCGTCACTCGGTATGAGTTGGAAGGTCCGAATAGACTGGCGCCCGAGGTTCGGGCGCTGCGTCGTTTGAGTCAGCGCCTCAGCGAGCGAGTGTCGGGAGCTGAGGAAAGGGAACAGCTTGCGCGAATTGGCGCTCGCCAAGCCGCGTTGCTCGCGTACATGGCTGTAAACCTAGGTCAGTTCGCCGCAGCGGAACGCTTCGCGTTGGAGGCAGCGATGTTGGCGACCGCGCTCGACGATCTGCCACTTCTTGCTTGGGTCAAGGGCACACAGAGCTTTGCCGCCTACTACCAACAGCGCTACCAGGAGGCACTGAGTCTGGCGCAGATCGGCCTTCAGATTGCTGGGAACGATCGTCAGCGGGTGCGACTCCTGTCGAACGGTGTAGCGCGCGCGGCGGGCAAACTCGGTGACCGCCGCGTCGCTGATAAAGCCATCGACGAGGCGCTGAACCTGGTGGACGATGGGCCGCGCACGATGACCTCGTGCATCGACTTCCAGCCGTACGGCTGGGCACGAACAGCGGCAAACGCGGCGACCGCCTATCTGTCGTTGGGTGATGCAGGCAGGGTGCTCGACCTGACCCGGCAGTTGAACACCGTGGTGGCGGACTCTGAGTCCGACTGGAGTCGATCGTTGGTCAGCTTGGACGAGGCGACCGCGCTCACGTTGGGTCCTGACGCTGACCTGGAACACGCTGCGGCTGTTGGGATGTCGGCATTGGCCGCGTCCGCTTCCAAGCCGATCGAATCGGTTGGCAGCAGGGCGAGAGAGTTGGCTCTGAGCCTCAAACAGCGGGGCACCGGCCAGGCCAGTCGAGAGTTCGCGACGGCGCTGAGCGATTGGAAACAGGGGAGCAGGGGGATGTCATCTTGAGTGCTTTCCCGGCGGAGTTGCCGTCCGACCTGGAAGATCCGTACGTCATCCAGGAACACGATTGGCAGGCATATCGTGCTGTCGATCGCATGAGCAACCACTGGGACCGGCCAGGCTGGACACCAGGTCGGCGGTCGTATCACTGGATGCTGACCTTCGAGGACGCCGACGACGTGCGGCACCTCGCCAAACAGTGTCAGTCGCGGATCGACTCGCCGGTGTTCGACCCAGTTCCCCTGGACGCGCTTCACCTCACGATGGGGCGACTCGCGTTCACCGATCAGGCCGACCGGAGTGAGGTGGACGAAGTCGCGGAGGTCGCCCGGCAGCGGTGCCAGAGTTTGGCCGCGTTCGACTTGACGGTTGGACCACTGGCTGGTTCCCGCGGCGCGCTCCGGTTCAGCGTCTCGCCGTGGACTCAGGTCCTTGCTCTGCATCGCGAGCTGGCGAACGCGACCAATCAGGTCCTTGGTGCGCGGGCCACCGCTGATACGAACTACTTCCGGCCGCACCTGAGCATCGCCTACGCCAACACCGAGGTCCCTGTCCCAATGTTGATGCCCATGTTCCATGAGCTGCGCGGGCTAGCGGTTGTCGAGACGTCGGTGTCCTCAGTGGCCCTGGTCGAGCTACGACGGGACGCACGTGCGTACCGGTTCGACGTGTTGGCGGTTATCGCTCTTTCCTAGCTACAGCAAGGCACGAAGGGGCATTGGCGCGCGCGAGTCTGAAGCTGCGCTGCGGAGCAAGATAGGAGTAACTGCACGTTACGGGCTCGGGCCGCCGGGCCGGTGGCATGCTGGAGTGCAGGTGTTGACGACCCGTCCCCCTGGGTCGCCGTCGCTTCGTCACCGCTTGGCCACGTGGTCCGTCCTTGTCCACAGCCAGGTCGTGTCGGAGCCATTCGGGCGCGAGGGGGACTGCGTGGACACGATGGGATCGAACGAGGGCGAGCCGGGGCGTCGTCGGCGAGCCGGTCGTCGGCAGCGGGTGGACGGCGGTTATCCCGCTACGTGGCGTATCGCGTTGACCGCAGTCGACGGTGAGCGGCTGATGACGTTGGCGGCGGTGGCGGGGATGAGCGAGGGCGCCTATGCCGCACAGATCATCGAGGAACATCTTCGGGCGCGCTGGCGCGGCGAGCTGACGGCCGAAGCTCGTCGGGCGCTCGGGATTGTGGTCGAGCGCGCCACGCCCGTGGCCGGGTTGGGTCAGGAGGTCGCGGCGGTCGGCAGGCTGCTCAACCAGATCACCCGTCATGTCAACAGCCACGGCCAACTGCCGCCCGGCAGCGCGCTGGCGCGGGTGGCCCGCGAGGTTGAAGTTCTCGCGATGCGAGTGACCGACACGTTGACAGAGTTGGACGCTGCGGCGGCTGCGTTGCGGGGGCGGTTGTGATCGGCCGGGTGATCCGCGGCTGGCGGGTCGACGGTCTGGTGCGCTACCTCTTCGGTCCAGGCCGTCACCACGAGCACAGCGACCAGCACGTCGTGGCCTCCTGGGATGGCTTGCCCTCCAGGCACCAACCGCCGCGTCGCGGCCTCGACGAGTTCGATACAACCGCGCTGGCCACGTTGCTTGCAGACCCGGCGTTCGCCGCAGGAATCCCGCAGCGCGAGCCGGATCTGATCGACGGAGCTACCCGGCCACAGGGACCGGTGTGGCATTGCGCGTTGCGCACGGCACCCGGCGATCGTGAACTCACGGACGACGAATGGGCGCAGGTCGCTGCCGACGTGATGGACCGGACCGGGATCGCCCCTGCCGGTGACCCGGGTGGCTGTCGCTGGGTGGCGGTGCGCCACGCCCCCGACCACATCCACATCGCCGCCGTATTGGTCCGCCAGGACACGCTGCGCAGTGTGTCACCGCGGCGGGACTACCACCGGGTCCGTGAGGCGTGTCTGGCCGCCGAGAATCGCTACGGGCTGACACCGACCACACCGATCGACCGCACCGCCCCGCGTAGTCCGGAGCGTGGCGAGACGGAGAAGGCCCGCCGAACCGGCCGTGGTGAGGCATCTCGTGTCCAGTTGCGTCACGCGGTGCGCACCGCTGCCGCAGCCGCTGGCAGTCTGCAGGAGTTCTTCGACCTAGTGCGCGAGGACCCATTCACCCGGCTGCGTGTGCGTGCCGACTCTGCTGGCCGCCCGATCGGCTATGCCGTCGCGATCTTCGTCGATTGGGCAGGCATCAGCGGTGACCTGGTGTGGTTCGGCGGCCGGTCGTTGGCCGCAGACCTGTCGCTTCCCAAGCTCGTCGAGCGGTTCGCCACCGCCACAGCCCTGCCTCCGCCGATGCTCGAACACACACGACTGTTTCCAATGGGCCAAGAACAGCGCGCCGCCCTAGAGGACACTGCCCAGCTCGTCGACCGGACGCGCGCCGCCTGCCAAGCAGCCGGACGAGCAGATCCCGGCATCGCCCACGCCGTCGGCGACTTGCTAGTAACCCTCGCTGAGGTCACCGGAGGACCGGACAACCCGCAGATGGTCGCTGCTGCCACCCGGTTCGAACGTGCTGCCCGCCACCCCGGCCGCGGGCAACCCGAACAACTCTGGCCTTGCCCGCGATCTACGCACCGCGTCCCGCCGAATCGCCCGCTCCGGACAGCTCGCTGTCCGCAAGTACAGCGACGGGCCAGCCCTGGCCTCCCTAATCCTCGCCGTGGCTGGGCTCGTCGCCGAGATCGCAAACTGGCGTGCCCGGCTTAACCAGCCTGCCGCAGCAGGACATGCCCAAGCCGTTTCCGCGATCCTCACCGACTACGCCGACACCGTGCCTCGCCCGCGCGAAGCGGCCCCACAGACGCAGCCCGCGCACGCGACACCGATGGTCGCAACGCCCATAGCCGCGACGAACCCCCTCGGTAGAAATGTTCATCACCGACCCGCAACCGTGTCGACCAAGCACCGCAGCCGGTGATTTGCTGACGGTCGTCTTGGAGCGCACGTTGAGGTCGGAATTGAGGTGATGCCGAAATTCCGGCGATTCCATGCCCAACGGTGCCACGTACACCTTCCCGAGATTCCGAGAAAGTCGGTATCTGAAACTATATGGATCTGATCTGGTCGGCCCCCTAGATGACCGGGACTTCTTGGCGTTCTTCCTTGTCGGATAGAGTTGGATTCGCGTGCCAAGTAATGACGATGGGGCCATTGACCTGCCCGTAACTCTTTGCAAGGACGAGTTCCACTCCGTGGTTGGAAGGGAACTCTGGGAAGTCGGTTTCGTTGCCCTCGACTTTCACCGCGCCCTGTTCGACGTGGACACCGAAGGCGCTGTGTGTGCCAGCGTTTCGGAGTATGTACCGTTGCCCGGAGACCAGATCAAGCTTCCAGTCGATCTTTCCCCGCTCCGCTGCATCCGAAGCCCGATTCTCGGAGAGGCGCTGCAATTCAACCGATTCGGCAGCAGCCGCTGCGGCGCGAACTGCCGCTTCGGAAGCCTTGTCGGCAGCGTTCCTTTGGCCGCGCGCGTACCACACCGCGCCAGCAGTGAGCAGTGCGGACAGAATCGAAATTATGAGTGAGGTGACTGCCATGACTTGGCGTCGCCGGCCATCGCCATGGTGTTACCTCTTCGGCTAGATCCACTATCGAAGAACGACGACGCGGCGGTTACGTCGCTTCTACTTCTCCGAGGTGAGGACTAGGCGGCGGAAAATTCGGACGCCGATGAGTCAGACGACGGCGTTGAACCCGTGGGAGCCGTCGCGGCCACGACCTCGCTACGGCGGACCGGGTCAACGGTGAACTCAGTTGGCCAGGTCGGAGAGTCGCGCGGATGAGAACGTCGGCGTCGTCCGGGCGTACAGCCGACAGCTCCCGCTTGGGTCGGTGAGCGGGCGATCGAGCCTGAGCCGGACGTCTTCGGCGCTGGATGAGCTCACTGGCTCTCGGGCGAGTCCATGGGCTTGGTTGCGCCGCACGCGATCCGCCGGGACTGCTTGGACGTTCTCCACAAGCCTCCTGCGGCACCGGCTCACTAGTGAGTGCGAACCTCGTCAATTGTTAGAACGGCGGTTTGTCGTTGAAGCCGCCTGTGGGCGGCGCGGTGCCCCAGGGGTCGTCGGTCTGCGTCACTCGTTCCTTCGCGCGCTGGGCGGCTTCGCGGGCGCGTTCGGTCCGGGTGCGTGGCTTGTCAGGCATGTAGTCGCCGTCCACGGCCCGATGCCAGGCTCGCCGCAGTTGTTCGCGGTATGAGGTCGGTGGATCCCAGCGGTTGTCGCCTCCTTCTTCGTCTTCGGGATCGATGTCGGCGAGCTCGCATAGACCCAGAAAGATCACTTCAACCGTCTGCCAGGCACCGAGAGCATCACCACGAAGCGTGAGGCGCACCGTCTCGTGGTTGGCGGTGCCGTTCCGCTCCTGCTCGGGTAGGTCCTGGATGGCCTTGGCGATCTTCTGCGCGGACGGCCGATCGGCCCAGACGTAGAAGCGCCACAGGATGTCGACCATGGCCTGGCGGGCCTCGGGCAGATCCTGCGGCTTGGTTAGCCGGGGAGGCATCCGTTCTCCCTCCGTTCGTTGGTCGAATCCTAGAGATTCCTCGCTGTTGACTTGTGTTGCCACGCCGACAACTGGTGTTAACCAGGCGCGACTCTGCTGATCTCCACCATCGTCCTGAGGCCGCCCAGCGCCCGAAACCGCAGGTCAGAATGGTTATGTGACACCAGCCGGTGTCGCCTGCTCCCGTAATGACGGGGGACGGTGAACCAGCGCCGCGTAGCCGCCAGCAGGATCCGCTGACGGCCCAGATGACGCTCTCCCGAGGAGGAGAACCACCAGCGATGAGGCGTTCCGTGCGCTCACTCGGCCGCACTGACAGTTCTGCTGCCGGAATCGAGACCAACATGGACCCGAACGAGGAACACCACCGTCATTTGGTCCTGCGGCACTTGCTTGTCCACCTACTTGACACCATCCGCCGTCAGCACGAGGACGAGCACCCCGAGACCTGGCCCTGGTGCTCCGCCCCGGCCTGCGTCGCCGCCCGCGCCGTCCACCAGGTGTCCGTCGGCTCGATGTAGTCGTGGTCGGGGCCGCACGTGATTGAGCCTGGCAGGCGGCTAACGTCCGCGCGGGGTGGGCACGCGCGGTTGTCCCGCGCTTTGGCCTGATCGTCGTGTGAGGGACCTAGCTCATGCTTGTTCGCGGCGGTCGGACATCGCCAGCAGGGCGAAGCCAGAGATGATCATCAGGCCGTCGAGTACGAGGGGGCCGACTGCGGCGGCCAGGGTGTCGTAGTGCCAGGCAGTGAGTAGGTCTCGGAGGTGTCCGTAGGAGATCACTGCGGATCCGAGGGCGACGGTGCCGGTGCCGCCGAAGCGGGCAAGGTTCCATTGCCAGCCGGTTGGCCAGATGACGCGGGAGAGGACCTCGACGGACACCAGGAGTCCGATCGGCCAGACCGCAGCGCCGATTTGGGGCGCGATGCCTGGTGACCAGGTGGTGTCGTGGGTGTTGGCGGGGAGCCAGGTGTGGAGGACGTTGGCGGCGACGGACATGATCGAGCCGAAGACGAAGCCTGCCCAGGCGACGAATCGGGCTCCGGCCGCGGGTGAGGTGGCGGGTGGCTGGTCGGGCGCTGGTGATGCTGGTTCGCCAACGTCGCCAGGGGTGGTGGGAGTCCTCGCCAACTCGGCGAGGGCTTTGCGGACGGCGTGGTCGGTTGCGCCGGTGAGGCGGACGAGGGTGGGGCGGCCGGGGGTTGGTTGGCCGGAGTCGCGGGCGGTGTTGAGGGCTTCGCGGATCTGTGCCGCCAGGTGGCCGTTGGTGGCGGTCATGCGAGTTCTCCGGTTGGGGTGATGGCTCGTGGGTGGCACCGGGGGCACGGGATGGCGCGGGTCGGATCGTCGTTAGACCAGATGAGTCGGGCCGATGGTGGGTCGTGTGGGCGGGCGTCGCAGGAGCCGCACGGGGGTCGGAGTGGGTCGGCGTCGGGCGGAAGGTTCTTTGGATGGTTAAGGATGTTTCGGGGGCAAGGCTTGCCCCTCGTGGAGGCGCTGGTTGCCCCTCGTTGCTGCGGAGATTGCCCCTCGTGGGCCGGGACGGGTGGCAGTGGTTGCCGGTCGTCTGGTGGGTTGTCCACAGGTTCGGGTTGCTCCAGGGATAGGTCGTAGCCGTTGGGGCGGCGGTCGGCCCGTTTGACGTAGGCGGCGACGATGTTGGGGTCTGACGGGCGGATGACTCCGAGGTCTTCCAGGGTGCGCAAGGCGTAGCGCACGGAGCGTTCGGACAGGCGGGTGTAGCGGGTCAAGCGGCGCAGGGATGGGAAGGCGTTGCGACCGTCGGGGTCGGCGTGGTTCGCCAGGCCGACCAGGACGATCGCCAGGCTGGAGGCGTCGCGGCGGTCGCGGGGGATTGGGGCGGCGGTGAGTGCCCAGTGGATGGCTTCGATGCTCACCAGTCCACCGCCTGGGACTGCGCGCGGAGTTCCTCGGCCTGGGCGTCGGTGAGGCCGATGCCGTGAGTGTCGTGGCGGAGTTGGAGTTGACCGTCGATCCACGCGTGGAAGCCGTCGCGGGCTTCGGTGGCGGACATGCCCATCGCCGCACCAAGTTCGAACCATGAGTAGACCGCGCCGGTGCGGAGGAGTTGGGCGACTGCGCACCAGCGGCCGGAGGTCGCGTCCTGGGCGATTCGGGCGCCGTAGGTGAGTTCGATGAGCAGGTCGCCGGGCGACGGTGGCACGTGGTCGTGGTGGGTCGCCAGGAAAGATCGCTGCCGGGCTGTGCCCGGGATGATCCGCTCGTTTCTACGGATCAGAAGGTTAGGGGTTCGAATCCCTTCGGGCGCACCAGAGTAGTCAGATCAGGGCCTTGTCTCGGTTAACGGGACGAGGCCCTGATTTGTCTACGCCTTCGGTCGGCTCGTCGACCACCGTGCGGACGCTGTCTCCGTGTCAACAAAGTGTCAATCGGGCTCCTTCAAGATCGTCTGGAGAGTACCGACGGACAAGGGGACGACATCGATGACGAAGATCATCAAGCTGGCCGGATCGGCGATCGCGGGCCTGGCGATTCTCGCGCTGGCGCCGACTGTGGCCTCGGCGGCGCCCGCGGGTGAGGCTCCCGCGGGTACGACCGCGGTGCAGAGCGGGTGGCTTGGCCAGTGCTACGGCAACTATGGCGGAAACTGGGGCGGCGGCTGGTGCGACGGCAACGGCCCCGACTGGAACTACCAGGGCTATGTCAACTGCACCAACGGCTGGACCTACTACGGCCCGTCGCGGTGGGCTGGTGACCAGCGGATGTCGTACGGGACCTGTCCGAGCGGCTCGTCGGCCACCTCGGGCGGCGTCTACGCGTTCTACACCGGCTGAGTCGACTCGGTCGTGACGGCGGCTGTCCCGTTGACATTGGTGTCAACGGGGCAGCCGCTGTTCGTTCCGTCGGTGGCGGCGCGACCATTGACGTGTGAGCGGCGGTTTCGGAGGGAGTGCCATGGGTGACGTGGTCGTGTTCGGGTTGGGCGGGACGATCGCGATGACCGCGGCCGGTCCCGGGGGTGTGGTCCCGGCGCTCTCGGCCGAGCAGTTGGTGGCGGCGGTGCCCGGCCTCGCCGCGACCGGGATCGACGTCGAAGTGGCGGACTTTCGGCGGGTTCCGGGGGCTTCGCTGACGTTCGCCGATCTCTACGAGCTCGCCGGGGCGATCGAGGCGCGGTTCGCGGGTGGGGCGGCGGGGGTCGTGGTCGTCCAGGGCACCGACACGATCGAGGAGACCGCGTACCTGCTCGACATCTCGCACACCGGGTCGCGGCCGATCGTGGTCACCGGGGCGATGCGGAACCCGACCATGGCCGGGGCGGATGGGCCCGCCAACCTGCTGGCCGCGGTCCAGGTCGCGGCGAGCAAGCAGGCGAAGAACCTTGGTGCGCTGGTGGTGCTCGCCGATGAGGTGCACGCGGCGAATCGGGTGCGGAAGGTGCATTCGAGCAAAGGGGCGGCGTTCGAGTCTCCTAACGGTGGGCCGTTGGGATATGTGGTCGAAGGAGAGGTGCGCGTGCTGAATCGGCCCGCGTGCCGGGTGACCCACCGGTTCGACGGGGAGCCTCGGGCGGTGACCGTCGGGCTGGTGACCATGGGCCTCGGCGACGACGGGACCGTGCTCGACGCCGTGGGGGAGCGGGTGGACGGGCTGGTGGTGGCGGCGTTCGGGGCCGGGCACGTGCCGGAGGCCGTGGTCGGGAAGCTGACGGAGCTGGCGGCGCGGATGCCGGTGGTGCTGGCTTCGCGCACGGGGGCGGGGGCGGTGTTGACGAAGACCTACGGATTCCCTGGGTCGGAGTCGGATCTGCTGAGTCGGGGGCTGATCCCGGCGGGATTCCTTGACCCGCTCAAGGCGCGGATCCTGCTGCACCACGTGCTTTCGCGCGGCAAGCATCCAGACATGGCTCGCGGCGCTTTCGCCTACGCGGCTGGGCATCCGGACCACCACGACGACTGACGGCGGCGGCGGTCCCCAGGTGATCCACAGGCTGTGCACCACCTGGGGACGGCGACCTAACAGCTACGGGAGTCCAGGCGCGGCCTCCACATCGGCAATAAACATCTCGCCCGCCACCGCGTTGCGGCCGACCAAGGACGCCGTCTCCGCGGTCAGCAGGCGGCCCGCGACGTCGGGGTCGCAGCCGACGCGGCCCAGGCGGGCGCGGATGGCGGCCGACGAGCGTTTGCGGGCCGCCGCCAGTTCGCGGATCGCGGTGGTGGCTGGTGTGGACGGTGGGTAGGACAGCCAGTCGGTGCGGAGGGATTCGTCGTCGGGTTGGGTCCAGCGGGCGTGGGAGTTGCCTACGCGGGTTCGGGGGCGGCGGCCCTCGAACGTCGCGATGGCGGTCAGTGCGGTTCGGATAAGGCCGGCCGCGGCGGTCGCGCCGCCGGGCGGGAGGCGGACTTGCCCTTCGGCGACTATCTCGCCCGCGTCGCCGGTGCCGACGAGGTCGAGGTCGACGGCCGCGCCGTTGTCGACCGCGGTCAGGGCGTACGTGACGCCGTGGACAGTGCTGGTGTATTCCATGGTGAAGGCCATGGCGTCACGGTACGTGCTCGGGCGGACACGCATCGGAAGTTATCCACAGGCTCAGCGCTTGCGGTGGCGGCCGACCTTGTGCGGAGGTTGCTCGACTTCGGCGGGCTCCAAGTCGTCGGCGGGTTCCTCGCGCAGGATGGCGGCGAGGGTGGCGTTGGCGCGGCGCAGGCGCCAGATGATGAAGGCGGTGAGCACCACCGCGGTCACCACCCACAATGCCGTCGCCATACCAATCACCGCCCTGTTCCCAGGTTCCCACCTGGCAGGCCCGGGTGCACGACCTTCGGCGCCGTTGCCGGTCCGGATCGACGGATTCCGCCCCTTCGGAGCAATCCGGACACAGCGAGTGACGGTCAGGGAAGCTCGGTGGCCATGGCCTCGGCGGGGGTCGGGTGCGGGGTCGTGACCCGCGGCAGGGTCTCGCGCGCGGGCAGCCAGATCAGCGCGGCCACCACCAGCAGACCACCCGTGGCCAGGAACGACGCCGTGTACGACAGGTTGTCCGCCAGCAGCCCGGCGATGATCGGGCCGCAGATGGCCCCGATGTCGGCGACCATCTGGAACGCGGCGAGCACCTGGCCGCCGCGGGCCTTGTTGCCGATGACGTCGGCGACCGCGGCGCTCTGCGGCGGCGACAGGATGCCCGTTCCGAGCCCGGCCACGGCCGTAACCAGCAGGAACATCGGCACCGACGTGGTGAACCCGACCGCCATCGTGGCCACCCCGGCCACCAGCAGTCCGATGAGGACCGGCGGCTTGCGGCCCCACCGGTCCGACAGCCTGCCCGACACCATCAGCATCACCACGTTGCCCGCGGCGAACACCGCCAGCGCGGTCCCGGCGAAGGAGTCCTCGCGGTCGAGCACCTCGGTGATGAACAGCGGCACCAGCGACACCCGCACGCCGAACGCGGCCCAGCCGTTGGCGAAGTTGGACGCCAGCGCGGCGCGGAAGCCGCTGTCGCGCAGGGCCGTGCGCAGCGGCAGCTCCGGGTGCGGGTTCTCGCTCGCGTCGGCGATCAGGGTCGAGTTCCGCAGCGACAGCCAGACGATCAGGATGGCGACGATCAGCGCGCCCGCGTAGGCGATGAACGGCGCGCGCAGGGAGATCGTGATGAGGCCGCCGCCGACCAGCGGGCCGACGACGGTGCCGAGCAGGAAGCTGGTGCCCCACAGGCCGGTGGCCTTGCCGCGCACGGTGGGTGGCGTCAGGTGCACCAGCAGGGCGACACCCGAGACGGTGAACATGGTGGACCCGATGCCGCCGAGCGCGCGCACCGTGACCAGCTGCCAGTACTCGTTGGCGAACGCGCACGCCCCCGTGCTCGCCGCGACGATCAGCAGGCCCGTCAGATACACCCGCCGCTCGCCGATCCGGCTGAGCAGCGCGCCCGCGGCGGGGGCGAACACCAGCCGCGCGACCGCGAACGCGCTGACCACGATGGACGCCGCGGTGACGCTGACGTCGAAGCTGCGGGCGAAGGTCGGCAGCGCGGGCGCGACCAGCCCGAACCCGATGGCGATGACGAAGTTCGCCGCGACGAGCACCCACACTTCGCGGGGCAGCGTCTCGGGTTTTTCCAGCGTCGACACCGTCACCCGGGACCGCCCCCAAATCGTCAGCGTACACCCACCGTTGGGTTCACCCGATCGGGTAACCCGCGAGTGGGTCCGCGCATTCCATCATCCGACGTCGCGTTGCCGGAAAGCAGCCACTGCGACCCCGAAGAGCACGATCGCGGTACCGGCGAGCCACAGCAACGGCGTCGCGGTGAATTCCGCGCTCGGGATCTTGGCCACGTGGGTGAACGGCGAGACGTCCAGCACCGGCTGGCCCAACTGGACGGCAGGCCCGAACAGGGTGATCAACGCGAACACCGCCACCACACCCCACGCGACCGTGGTGAGCTGGGGCAGCAGTCCGAACAGCAGGGCCGCGACGCCGCCCGCCACCCACACCGCGGGCAGCTGCGCGAGGCACCCGGCCACGATCCCGCCGACCTGCCCGAGATCGCCGACGCGCAGCCCGTGCGCCAGGCCCATCGCCAGCCCCGCGGCACCCAACAGCACCGCCGACCCGACCACGGCGAACGCGAGATGGCTGCCGACCCACGCGACCCGCGAGGTCCCCGTGGCGAGCACCGGCTCGGCGCGCACCGCGGTCTCCTCCGACCGCGCCCGCAGCGCCGCCTGCACCGCGTACATGGCCGTGACGATGCCGATCATCTGCGCGATCGCGGCGATGAACGAGTCGACGAGGCTCTGCGCCCCGCCCATCCGCTCCATGATCTGCCGCACCTGCTCGCTGGTGCCGACGAGGTCGCTGATGCCGTTGGCGATCGACCCGAACACCGCCGCGACGATCACCGCGCCGATGGTCCAGCCGATCAGCGAGCCGCGCTGCAGCCGACACGCCAGCCCCAGCGGGCTTGACAGTGACGCGGGCGCGTTCGCCGGACCCAGCCGCGCGGGGAACAGACCGGCACCGATGTCACGTCGCGGCACGAGCTGGTAGGCCACGGCCAAGATCACGCCCGCCCCGACCAGAGCCAGCCCCAGCGGCCACCAGTTGTCGTCGACGAACGGCTTCGCCCGCTGCGGCCAAGCCAGCGGCGACAGCCAGGACACCCACGACAGCGACGCCGTCGAGTCGCCGACCGCGCGCACCAGGAACGCCCCGCCCAGCACCGCGCACGCGATCCCGTTGGCCGAGCGCGAGTACTCGGTGAGCTGCGCGGTCACCGCCGAGATCGCGGTGAACACCAGTCCGGCGCCCGCCACACCCAGCCCGAGCAGGAACGACCCGGACGTGGGCAGCCCGGCCCCGGCCAGCCCCGCCGCGGCGGCCAGCCCGATCACGATGTTCGCCCCCGCCGCGACAGCCACCGCCGCGGTCAGCGCCGCGTACCGGCCGACCACCGCCGACCCGATCAGCTCGAGCCTGCCGCTGTCCTCCTCGGCGCGGGTGTGCCGGGTGACGGTGAAGACGCTCATCAGCGCGGCGAACAGCGCGAGGAACAGCCCGTAGCGCCACGCGGTGAACCCGCCCGCCGTGGTCAGGTCGTAGGCCGGGCCGTAGATCACCGCGATCGACGGGTTCGCCCCCGCGCCGACGCTCAGCGCGAGCCGGGACGCCGCGTCGGGGTAGAGCTGCTCGTAGGCCGCGACCGTGCTCATGGGGGTCAGCCCGAGCAGCAGGATCCAGATCGGCAGGATGACCCGGTCGCGGCGCAGCGCCAGCCGGACGAGCTGCCATGTCCCGGTCATCAGGCGACTTCTTCCTGGTAGTGGCGCAGGAACAGCTCTTCGAGCGTGGGCGGCTGGCTCGTCAGCGAGCGCACCCCGGAGTTGGTGAGCGCCTTCAGCGCGGCGTCGAGCTCGCGGGTGTCGACGTCGAAGGACACGTGGTTGCCGTTGACCTTCACGTCGTGCACGCCCGCCAGCGTGGCGATCCCGTTGGGCGGCGTGGCCAGCTCGGCGGTGATCGTGGTGCGGGTGAGGTGGCGCAGCTCCGACAGCGTGCCGGTCTCGACGGTCCGGCCCGCGCGGATGATGCTGACCCGGTCGCACAGGGTCTCGACCTCGGCGAGGATGTGGCTGGAGAGCAATACAGTGCGGCCCCGGTCGCGCTCCTCCTCGATGCACTCCTGGAACACCGCCTCCATCAGCGGGTCCAATCCGGACGTCGGCTCGTCGAGGACCAGCAGCTCCACATCGGAGGCCAGCGCGGCGACGAGGGCGACCTTCTGCCGGTTTCCCTTGGAGTAGGTGCGGCCCTTCTTGCGTGGGTCGAGGTCGAAGCGCTCCAACAGGTCGGCGCGCCTGCGCTGGTCGAGCCCGCCGCGCAGCCTGCCGAGCAGGTCGATGACCTCGCCGCCGGACAGGTTCGGCCACAGCGACACGTCGCCGGGCACGTAGGCCAGCCTGCGGTGCAGGGCCGTGGCGTCCTTCCACGGGTCGCCGCCGAGCAGCGTCGCGGAGCCCGCGTCGGAGCGCAGCAGGCCGAGCAGGACGCGGATGGTGGTGGATTTGCCCGCCCCGTTGGGGCCGAGGAAGCCGTGGACCTCCCCGGTCCGCACCGTCAGGTCGAGCCCGTCGAGCGCGCGGGTCCGGCCGAAGGTCTTGACCAGGCCGGACACCGAGATTGCGGTTGTCATGGTTCAGAAGCTACTCTCATTTCACAAATTTGTGAACATTAAGAACTCGTAAGGATGGCGTGAGAGGGTGAGCACGTGACCGACAGATCCCAAGACGACGCGGTGGCCAGGTTCGTGGAGCGGTTCGCCCTGCTGCTGGCCGACGCGGGCATGGCGCGGATGCCCGCCCGCGTTTTCACCCGCCTGCTGGCCACCGACTCCGGCCGGATGACGGCCGGGGAGCTCGCCGAAGCGCTCAACGTCAGCCCCGCGGCCATCTCCGGCGCCGTGCGCTACCTCGACCAGGTCCACCTCGTCCACAAGCGCCGCGAACCCGGCGAGCGGCGCGACCACTACGCGGTGGACGACGACACCTGGCTCGACGCGATCACCAACCGCGACAAGCTCTACGACACCTGGAACGCCGCGCTCGCCGAAGGGGCCGACGCGCTGGGCACCGACACCCGCGCGGGCAAGCGGATCGACGACACCCGCCGGTTCTTCGAGTTCCTCAAGAAGGAGACACCGCTGCTGATGGAACGCTGGCGCGCGCAGGAAGAGGGCCGCTGATGCGGGCGACGCTGGCGACAGCGGCACTGCTGCCGGTCCTCGCCGCGCAAGGTCTGCTGCTGCGTCGGACCATTCCGCGCCTTCCCGGCGCCGAAGGACCGGTCAGCGGCACGACCGGGTCCGGTGCGCCGTTCCGCCTCGCGGTGCTCGGTGAGTCGACCGCGGCGGGCGTAGGCGCGCGCACCCATGATGTCGGGCTCGCGGGCAGGCTGGCCGAGGCCGTCGCCGGACGCGGGTTCGCCGTGCGCTGGCAGGTGTCCGCGCGGATCGGCGCCAACGCCCACGTCACCCGCACCGAGCTGGCCGACGCGCTCGACCCGGCCGACGTCGTGGTGGTCGTGCTGGGCGTCAACGACGTGATCGAGTTCCACTCGGCCGCCCGCTGGACCCGCGACCTGCTGCGTCTCGTCGTCGACCTGCGTCGGCGCCACGGCAGGATCGTGCTCGCCGGGGTGCCGCCGATGGACCGGTTCCCCGCGCTGCCCCGCCCCATGCGGACGGTCCTCGGCCTGCGGTCCGCCGAACTCGACGCAGCCGCCGCCCGGATCGCGGACCGCGTGCCGGGCGTGGCGCACGTGCCGCTGCCCGCGGAACTGCTCGACGGCGACCTGTTCTGCGCCGACCGCTTCCACCCGTCCGAGCGCGGCTACGCGCTGTGGGCCGACGGGCTGGCCGACACGGTCAGCGCTCCGCGGCCCGCACCAGCTTCTTCGTCAGCGCCTCGATGAACTTGTTCATGCCGAGCCGCAGCACCGGACCCGTTCCGGGCACCCGCTCGCCGAAGCTGCCGCGCCACACCAGGTCGGTGCCGCCGCCCTCGCGCGGGGTCAGGGTGATCTCGGCGATGTAGTCCTTGATCGGGCCGGGGGTGCGCAGGGCGTAGCGGTGGCGCCGGTCCTGCTCGTACTCCAGCGTCTCCTCGCGCACCAGCACCGGCTTGTGGCCCAGCGCCCGCACCGCGCCGACCCCGGCTGGGGCTGACTCGCCCGCGCGCACCATCTTCGAGTAGGAGACCAGCGGTTTCGCCCACTCCGACCAGCGGCCACCGTCGGCGACCAGGGCGAAGATCGTGGCGGGGTCCGCGGTGCTGCTCGCGGTGACCTCGAAGGCATACGTGCTTCGGTGCTCGACCATGCGCCACATCGTGACATCGAACAGTGGTATCCGCGTAGCCTCGTCGCATGACCTCCGGGGTGAATGACGTCACGGCGCTGGCCGACGAACTGCTCGACGTGCTCTTCGACGCCGAACCGATGTCCGCGAGCCTGCACGGCATCCCGGGCTACGACGAGCGCCTCGCCGACCCGTCGGAGGCCGCCGCCGCCACGCTGCGCGCCAAGTGCGCCGACATCGCCGCGCGCGCGGGCGGGTCCGACGACGTGACCGCGCAGGTGATCGCCCAGCAGGCCCAGGCCGAGATCGACCGGATCGACTCCCGCCAAGTCGAGTACACCGTCACCGACCTGTTCAACGGCGCGGCGTCCTCGATGCTGACCTTCCTGCCGATGCTGGCCCTGACAGATGAGGCGCACGCGCGGGCGTACGTGACCCGGCTCGGCGCCGTGCCCGCCTTCCTCGACGCGCATCTCGAACGCCACCGCGGCGGTGTCGCGGCCGGTCGGGTGCCGGTGCGGCGGCTCGTCGACAACGCCGTCGCCCAGCTCGACCGCTACCTCGCCGCCGACGCCGACCCGCTGCTCGGGCAGTCGGGGCCGCTGGCCGAGGAGCGCGAGCGGGTCGTCGCCGAGGTCGTCCGGCCCGCGTTCGCCCGCTACCGCGCCGCGCTCGTCGACGAGATCGCCCAGCACGGCCGCCCCGACGACCGGCCCGGCCTGTGCGCGCTGCCCGACGGCGAGGCCGCCTATGCCGCACTGTCGCGGGTCCACACGACGACCGACCGCACTCCCGACGACCTGCACCAGACCGGCCTCGACCTGATCGCCGGGCTGCGCGAGGAGTACGCCGAACTCGGCGACCGCGTCTGGGGCGTCACCGACCAGGCCGAGGTCTTCCAGCGGCTGATCAGCGACCCGGCCCTGCGCTGGCGCGACGCCGACGAACTGCTGGCCCACGCGCGGTCGGCGATCGAGCGCGCCGAGGCCGAGGCGCCCAAGTGGTTCGGCAGGTTCCCCTCGCAGCGGTGTCAGCTCGAACCGGTCCCGGCCGCGCAGGCGCCCGGCGGACCGGCCGCCTACTACATGTCGCCGTCGCTCGACGGCTCCCGGCCGGGCATCTACTACGCCAACACCGACCGCGCCCACGAGCGTGACCGGTTCACCTCCGAGGTAACCGCCTTCCACGAGGCCGTGCCCGGCCACCACTTCCAGCTCACCATCGCCCAGGAGCTGACCGGCCTGCCGCTGCTGCGCAAACTGGCCGACGTCAACGCCTACGCGGAGGGCTGGGGTCTCTACACCGAGCGCCTCGCCGAGGAGATGGGCCTGTACTCCAGCGACGTCGACCGGCTCGGCATGCTGGCCATGGACTCCCTGCGCGCGGCACGGCTGGTGGTCGACACCGGTCTGCACGCCAAGGGGTGGAGCCGCGAGCAGGCGGTGGCCTACATGCGGGAGAACACGCCGGTGTCCGACCTGGAGATCAGCAACGAGGTCGACCGCTACATCGCCTACCCGGGGCAGGCACTGTCCTACATGGTCGGTCGGCTGGAGATCCAGCGCATCCGCGCCGCGGCCACGGCCCGGCTCGGCGACCGCTTCGACATCCGCGCGTTCCACGACCTGGTGCTCGGCGGGGGCCCGCTGCCGCTGTCGGTGCTCGACCAGGTCGTCACCGGCTGGGAAGGGTAGCCGCGCTCTCCACGATCTGGCGGGCGACCTTGGCGTCGAGTGCGGGCGGCTCGTCTGGCCCGCCCTCCAGGTCGCTGGTGACGACGAGCAGCGCCACCTCTTTGTCGCTGAGGGGCACGGCCAGGACCGTGACCTCGGCGGCGCGGGCCGCGCACTCGCCCTCGGCGGTGATCTTGACGGTCACGACGACCGCGCCGTCCTCGCCGGGCTTGCTCGTCGGCGCCGCGATCTCGGCGCCCGCGTGGAAGCGCTCGCCGAACGCCTTGGCGAAGGTTGCCGCCGTTTGGCCGGGGTCGAGTGGCTTGTCGGACTTGCTGCGAGTCGCCGCGCCGACCGCGAACGACCTTGTGTAGGGGTTGTTACCGCATTGATATGGCCCGTAGGCGGCCATGCCGCCGAACCGGACGCCGAGCACCTCGACGGTCCGGTCGCTCGTCCGCCAGTCGTCGGGGACCTGGTAGGTCAGCCGGGCCTGCGCGTTGTCGATTCGCCCTGGTTTGGGGGCTGTTGTCCGGGGTGACGTCGATGTTGTCGTCGGCGGGGCGCTGGAACTGGTGCTGGGCGCGGTCTGCTGGCTACCGCCATTGCGGTTCAGCAAAACGATAGTGATCACAGTGGCGACAATGATCGTGATGGCGCTGATACCGAGGATGGCGGGCAATAACGAGCGTGCCCGGCCGGGAGATTCGGCGAATGCCGAAGATGTCGGAAATCCGCTATCAAAGGCTGCTCGCGCAGCGGGTCGTCGTTCTGCCAACCGCTCACGGGATGACCCTAACGCGCCTCCGACCTGGCCGAACCCGGTTTCGGAGAGTGTCCTTCGTGGACATTGTCACCTGATCGCGAACGTAACAACACGGAATGTCCCCCCGATGAGGGAGCGGATACAACACTCGGTAGAGTCCGCGCCACTGATCGACGGTGATCACCCCAATCGGGTGAGTTGATCTCCGGCCAATCGGTGGCGGCGGGCTCCTCCAGATTCCGCGCCGCATCCAGCTTGTCAAGGATCGACGTCGGACCCGTTCAAGGAGAGTCATGGGCCGTTCCACCCTCCGCCGCGCTGGCGCCGCGATCGCCACGGCAGCCGCCACCCTGATGCTGGCCGCCCTCCCCGCGGCCGCGGACCCCGTCACCGGTCAGGCTCAGCACGAGCCCAAGGCCGAGGGCTGGGAAGTCAAGATGGGCGACGGCAACCTCAGCGAGATCCAGCCGACGCTGTTCACCCTGAAGCTCAGCGACGGCACGACCCTGCGGGTCTACTGCGTCGAGATCCACGTCAACCTGATCATCAACGAGGACATGGTCGAGGTCCCCTGGGACGCCTACCCGGGCGACGGCGACTTCGACAAGAACCGCGCGAAGATCAACTGGGTGCTGCACAACGGCTTCCCCGGCAAGTCGCTCGAGGACCTGAACAAGATCCCCGGCGTCGAGTGGGGCGAGGACGGCCTCGAGGAGCGCGAGGCGATCTCCGCGACCCAGGCCGCCGTGTGGCACTTCAGCGACGGTGTCGACCTGAACAAGGACAACCCGACGCCGACCCGCGATGACGCCAAGAAGGACGTCCTCGCGCTCTACAACTACCTCGTCGGCGAGGCCAACACCGGCATCGAGGAGCAGCCCAACCCGGCGCTGCAGGTGAGCCCCGAGTCGCAGACCGGTGAGGCGGGCAAGCTCGTCGGCCCGTTCACCGTCAGCACCAACGGCGGCGTCACCGAGATCGTGAAGAACCTGCCCGAGGGCGTCACGCTGACCGACAAGGACGGCAAGGAGATCGCCGCCGCCGACATCAAGGACGGCACCGAGCTGTTCCTGAAGGTCCCGGCCGACGCCAAGGCGGGCGAGGGCGACTTCAAGCTCAAGGGCCAGTCGAAGGTCGACACCGGTCGCCTGTTCGTCGTCAAGGACGAGAACAAGCGCGGCCAGTCGCTGATCGTGGCCGACTCGCACGTGCTCAAGGTCGAGGCCGGTGCCAAGGGCGACTGGAAGATCGCCCCGACCACCCCGCCGGTCACCACCACCACGCCGCCGGTCACCACGACCACCACGGCCCCGCCGGTCACCACGACGACGACCACCACCCCGGTTCCCCAGGGCAGCGACCTGCCCGACACCGGCGCGTCGATCCTGCTGCCGGTCCTGATCGGTGTCGGCCTCGTCGGCGCCGGAACCGGTGCCGTGATCTACCAGCGCCGCCGCCGCGCGGCCTGATAGTCCAGTGAGCCGAGGCCCCTCCGAGACGCTCGGAGGGGCCTCACTCATCCGTCGGGTCGAGTCGCGAACTGGGCGGAAATCGGTAGGTTCCCGGTTGGTACTCTGCGTGCAGGGTGCACAGCAGGTCTCGTGAGTGCGTGAGGAGCACCGATGGGCATCGACTTCAACGAGCTGAAGAACAAGGCGGAAGACCTTGTCGAGCAGCACGGGGACAAGATCGAGCAGGGCGTCGAGAAGGCGGGCGAGTTCGTCAAGGGCAAGTTCGGCCACGACGAGCAGGTCGACGGGGTCGTCGACAAGATCCAGGACATGATCCCGGACAAGCCCGCCGCCGGTGAGGGCACCCAGGCGTGAACTTAGGCGAGTCGGGCGAGCGGGTCCTTCCTCCGGGAGGGACCCGCTCGTCTGCTGCCCGGAAACCGAGCGTCCACACCTGGCAGCGCGTCGACCCGCCGCGGCTGGAGTCCGTGCGGCTGCTGGTCGCCGAGACGCGGCTGCTGGCCTCGGGCAGGCTCATCGCGGCCGCCGACGCCGACGTCGAGGCGTTCAGCGCGTCGTTCGAGGCGTCGGTCGACAAGGGGGAGACGGCCGGGCGGCTGCTGCTGCGCACCACCACGGCAGAAGAGGAACGCCAGATCTCGCTGAGCCGCACCGAGGACGGTGCCTGGCTGGTCGACCGCGCGGGCGCGTCCCGGCGCGACGAGTTCGACGGGTCGCTGACGGTCGCGGTCGGCGGCGCGGTCACCTTCCACACGCTGCCGATCCGCAGGCTCGGCCTGCACCGGGCGCCCTCCGAGGTGGTGCTGCCCGTGGTGTGGGTGCGCGTGCCCGACCTGGCGGTCAGCCTGGTCAGCCAGACCTACCGCACGGTGTCGATCGACGACTCCGGCGCGGTCATCGCCTTCACGCAGGACGGCGTCACGACCGAACTCGTCGTCGACACCGACGGCGTCGTCGTCGACTTCCCGGGTGTGGCCACCCGCGTCTGATATCGGCTCGGCAACAAAACCGTGACCGCGCCCACACCGGCCCTACGTTGGCCCGGTGGATCAACCCCGCCCCAAACTGCTCCGCCGCGCCGCCATCATCGTCGCGGGTGTCGTGGTCATCGGGGGTGCCGTGGCGGTGTTGCGCTCGCCGGACCAGGCCGTCGACCAGCCCAAGCCCGTCCCCCCTCCGCAGACCACGGTCAAGGAGTTCGCGGGGGACACCGTCGTCATCCCGTCGCCCGGCAACCCGCCCGCGCAGCCCGCGGGTCTCTCGGTCGAGGCAGGCCCGCAGCGGCTGCTGGTCGCGTGGGGGCCGCAGCGGACGGGGCAGCCGGAGCCGGAGCGCGCGGCCGGGTACGAGATCCGCTGGGGACGTGACGGCACGCTGAACAACGTGCGCCTGCTGTCCCAGCCCGTCGCGCAGCTCGACGCGCTCGACAATGACGTGCCCTACCAGATCGAGGTGCGCACGATCGACTCGTTCGGCAAGCGCTCGATGCCCGCGCTGACCATGGGCACGCCCAAGGCGCCGGACAGCGAGCCGCCGTGGACGTTCGTCGACCGGTTCGCCTCGCGGGTGGTGCCGGAGCCGTCGCGGTGGCGGGTGGCGGGCACGTCCGACTGCGGCCGGGCCACCCGCGGCGAGGGCCAGGACGGCAAGCGGATGGTGGTCAGCGGCCAGTGCGGCGCCGAGCCGGTGGTGCTGCGGTCGCGCGCGCCGTTCCGGCTGCGGGACACCCCGGTCGACGGCGAGTTCGGCAGGCTCGTGCTCGGCACCGACCATCCCGGCCAGGCAGGCGAGTTGACCATCGACTTCGCGCCGGGGCCGGTCGACTTGGTCGGGCCGGTCAACGGCTCGACGCACGCGGGCGCGCCGGGACTCGCGCGGGACGAACCGGGGCTCCCGCCCGGCTCCATCAGGGTGCGGATCGTCGGGGGCCAGGTGCCCGCGGCGCAGGTCCTGGTCCCGCCGGGGACCGCGCGGCTGGGCAAGCCGGTCGCGGTGACGCCGATGGCGCCCGCCGAGATCGGGATCTCCACGCGCTGGGAGGTCGTGTTCCGCACCGACGGGGTCCACCTCCTGCAGGACGGCAAGGTCGTCGGCGGCGGTGACGTGCTCCCGGCCTGGCGCGAGGCGACCGCGCTGCTCGGGTTCATCGGCGGCCCGGGTGGCCTGCACGCGGCGGTCGACGTGGTCGGCTTCCTCGGCGCCGAGACCGCGCCGCCGGTGCTGGTGGCCCCGCCCGTGCTCGACACCGGGCGAGTGATCGTCGAGGCGGGCACCCAGCTGACCAGCCCGTCCGGTGGCGCGCGGGTCGAGGGCGCGGTCGGCGGGCAGCTGCGGGTGACGCTCGTGCCGACGAACCCGATCCCGGCCGCGGAAGAGTTCACCATCGACGTCGGCGGCAAGGAGTTCCCCGCGCGGCCCGCGATCGCCGGGCAGCCGCTGATCCGCGGCGTGCGCTATCCCATCGTGGCCGACCTGCCCGCCGAAGCCCTGATCCTGCGGTCCGACGGCGACACCCTGCCGGTGCGGGTCCGCGGCCCGTTCCGGCGCGGCGAGGGGGCGGCCCGCGTGGTGAGCGCGTCGATCGAGCTGGTCGCGCCGCCGGGCGCGGTGTCGGCGGCGGCAGGCTCCGGCACGGACGTCCCGCTGCCGCGCACCAGGCTGGCGCTGGCCAGGCCGTCGGCGCGGTTCCTCGACTCCGCGGGCCAGCCGCTCGCCACGGACGCGGCGGTGCCCCGGGGGCGGCTGGTGTTGGAGGTGGCCGCGGACGGTCCCGGCGGTCAGCGGCTCGGCGGTGAGCTGGCGGGGCTGGCGGGCGTGGAGGTGCGGCTGGACGGGGAGAAGATCGCGGGCATCCCCACGGTCGCCGACGGCCCCGGCGTCGCGGGGATCTGGCGGCTGGCGCTGAACACGACGGGCTTGGGGGAGGGTTCGCACACGATCGAGGTGAAGGCGATCGGCGTCGACGCGCGCGCGGCCTTCGCCGTGGCCTACGCGCCGTTCACGATCTAGCCCCGACGTCAGGGCGAGGCGGTGTTCGGTACGTCCGCGATGGCCATCGCGCCGTCGAACCCGACGATCCGGCCGCCGTCCGCGCCGATCAGGGACAGCTCCTCCAGCACGTCCCCATCCTCAAGATCCACCATCACCCGGATCGACTTCGCCCCCCGACGCGCGTCCAACGCCGCCCGACCCTCGTGCCCCGCCTGGACCGTCGCCCGTAGCGCGCCCGTCGAGGCCAGCGCGCCCCGAGCTGCCCCCAACCGTCCCAACGCCTCGTCCACCGCGTCCAGCAGCGCCGCCCGGTTGCCCTCGCACATCGCGAGCACCAGCTCCGGCCGCGTCCCCATCACGCGCGTGCCGTCGCCGAAGGACCCGGCCGCCAGCGACAGCGCGAGCGGGCCGCCGTCGGCCCCGCAGGCCGCCAGGACCGCGGCCAGCACGTGCGGCAGGTGCGAGATCCGCGCGACCGCCGCGTCGTGTTCGCCCGAGGACACCGGGACCACATGGGCGCCGCAGTCCAGGGCGAGGTCGGCCGCCGCGCGCCAGGCCGCGAGGTCGGTGTCGTCGTCGGTGGTGACCACCCACGCGGCGCCCTGGAACAGCTCCGCCGACCCCGCCGACCAGCCGGACGACGACGTGCCCGCCATGGGATGACCACCCGCGTACCGGACCGTCGGCGCGTATCGGCTGACGGCTTCCGCGACCGGCGTCTTCACGCTCACCACGTCGGTCAGCAGGCACTCCGGCGCGACCTCCGCGACCTTGCGCAACACCTGGTCGACCGCCGTCAGCGGCACGGCCACCACGACCAGCGCGTCCTCCGCGACCGCCCGCCGCAGCGCGTCCTCCAGCGCGACGACGGAGAAGCCGGACGCGGCGGCGGCCTCCGCGTCCGGCTCCGAAGCCGTGGCGCCCCAGGCGGTTCTGCCCGCGCCGACCGCCGCGCGCAGCACTGAGCCGCCGATGAGTCCCAGGCCGATCACGCACACCGATCGCATCGGCACATCCTGCACTACGGACGCAGTGCGTCCAGCGCGAACGCGGCGTAGGCGGTCACCCCGTGCGCCATCGCGGCCTCGTCGAACAGCACGCGGTTGGAGTGGTTGGGCGGCGCGTCGGCGGGTGAGACGCCGGGCGGGCAGGCGCCGAGGAACGCCATCGCGCCGGGGACCCGTTGCAGCACATAGGAGAAGTCCTCGGCGCCCATCAGCGGGTTGGGCATGACGTTGGCCTGTCCGCCGACCTCGCCGACCAGCTCGACCACCCGCGCGGCGACGTCGGCGTCGTTGATCGTCACCGGGTAGCCGGGCTTGACCACCACCTCGACCTCGCACCCGTGCGCCGCGCCGATGTTGGCGCACACGCGCGGGATCTCCTCGATCATCGTCTTGCGCGTCGCCTCGGACAGGGTGCGCAGGGTGCCTTCCAGCGTCGCCGTCTCCGGGATGATGTTGGACGTCGTGCCCGCCGTGATGTGGGCGACGGTGACCACCGCGGGCTCGAACACGCTGATCCGCCGCGTCACCGCGGTCTGCAGCGCGCCGACCATCGCCGCGGCGGCGGGCACCGGGTCGATCGCGTCGGCGGGCGTGGAGGCGTGGCCGCCCTTGCCGGTGACGACCACGTGGAACGAGTCGGCGCCAGCCATGATCGGACCCGGCCTGCACCGGATCACCCCGGACTGCTCCTTGGACGTGATGTGCAGTGCGAGCGCCTTCTCCACCGGCGTGCCCGCCGCGTCGAGGACGCCTTCGTCGAGCATGAACCGGGCGCCGTGGTGGCCTTCCTCGCCCGGCTGGAACATGAACACGACCTGCCCGGCGAGGGTGTCGCGGCGGTCGTGCAGCAGGCGGGCGGCGGAGGCGAGCATCGCGACGTGGGTGTCGTGGCCGCAGGCGTGCATGGTGCCGGGCTCGACCGAGGCGAACTCCAGCCCGGTCTCCTCGGTGAGCGGCAGCGCGTCCATGTCGCCGCGCAGCAGCACGGTCGGGCCGGGGCGGGCGCCGTTGAGCACGGCGACGACCGAGCCGACGGCCGCGCCGGTCTGGACCTTCAGGTCGAGCCCGTCGAGCGCGCGCAGCACGGCGGCCTGGGTGTTGGGCAGTTCGAGCCCCTGCTCGGGGTGTTTGTGCAGCTGTCGGCGGAGGGCGACGGTGTTGGGCTGAAGCGCTCGGGCGGCTTCGAACAGGCCGCTGAACCTCGGGTCGGGCTGCTTCTTCATCTCTCGATAGTGTCATTGACCCCCAGTTAGGGGGACTGCTTCTTCCGGGTGACCGCTGATCGGAATACGGTGGTGCCATGGCGGAGCAGGAGCCGGTTACGGGCTTCGGAGTGGCGGTCGTCCGCGAGGACGGCAAATGGCGTTGCGACCCGATGGACGGAGCCGCGCTGCGGGAGCTGGACGCGGCGATCACCGAGCTGCGCAAGACCAGGTCGACGGGCGCGGTCTTCGGGCTGCTCGCGGTCGACGACGAGTTCTTCCTGCTGCTCAGGCCCAGTCCGGGCGGCGTCTCGCTGCTGCTGTCGGACTCGGCGGCCGCGCTGGACTACGACATCGCCGCCGACGCGCTCGACCTGCTGCGGGTCGACCCGCCGGAGGACGAGGACGAGGTGTGGCCGGAGGGCTCGCTCGACATCCTCGCCGACCTCGGCCTGCCCGCCCCGGAGATGCAGGTGATCATCGACGAGATCGACCTGTACCCCGACGAGCAGCTGCAGATGATCGCCCAGCGCCTCGGCTTCGCCGACGAGTTCACCAAGCACCTCGACACCATCCTGCAGTGATCTCCGAGGAAGCCCAGGTCCGCGCCGCTTTGGTGGCCGCGGAAGCGGCGGCGGCGACCGGCGACATCCCCATCGGCGCGGTCGTGTTCGGCCCAGATGGCAACGTGCTCGCCGCGGCCGCCAACGCCCGCGAAGCCCTCGGCGACCCGACAGCGCACGCCGAGATCCTCGCGCTCCGCGCCGCCGCCACCCGGTTGGGTGACGGCTGGCGGCTCACCGGCTGCACGCTGGCGGTGACGGTCGAGCCGTGCACGATGTGCGCGGGCGCGCTGGTCCTGGCCAGGGTCGCCAAGGTCGTCTTCGGCGCGTGGGAGCCCAAGACCGGCGCGGTCGGCTCCCTGTGGGACGTCGTGCGCGACCGCAGGCTGACCCATCGCCCCGAGGTCGTCGGCGGCGTGCTGGAGGCCGAATGCGCCGCCCTGCTGGAGTCCTTCTTCGCCAACCATCGAATGTGACTTGCATCACAAAGATGTGGGATTGCTCCGAATGTAGGACACCCCTCTGGTGAGGGCGTCGCGCCCTCGGACAGGGAGGAGAGTCCGATGAGCGTTTTCGACAAGGCCAAGGACAAGGCCGAGCAGCTGATCGGTGACGCCAAGGAGAAGATCGGCGAGATGACCGGCAACGAGTCGCTCGCGAACTCCGGCCGCGCCGACCAGGTCAAGGGTGAGGTCAAGGAAGCGGGCCACGACGTCCGCGACAAGGCCGAGGAAGCCCTGGGCAAGGCCAAGGACAAGCTGGACTAGTTCCCGACTTTCGCGAGTCCGCCACCGGCCGGTGGCGGACCCGCGGGTCGTTGTGGCACCCCCGCTGACGGATCTGGAATCAGATCTGTAATCTCTTCTGCGGTGGCGTGTCCGAGCGGCCGAAGGAGCGCGCCTCGAAAGCGCGTGACGGTTCACCCCGTCCGTGGGTTCAAATCCCACCGCCACCGCCAGCCAAAGCGCCGGTCCCGTTGCAGTTCGGGATCGGCGCTTCGCTGTGTGTAGCCAGGTGATCCACCCGGACTTACGATCAAGGGCGACATGAAGTCGCCCGTCCACCAGGTTCTCGGCCGAACATCCAGGGGCTGGGTGCTTCCGGCCGTGATCGGCGCGGCCGTCGTCATGACGATCTTGATCGGCGGGCGTTGGGTTCCATTCGGAACCGTCTACATCGAAGACCTGGCCAGGACGAAGATCCTCGACGTGCGCTGGACGGGCTATGGCTCGGCCGAAGGCGCCCAGGTCCTCCACGATCTCGGCGAGGCGGGACGGCGGCACTACGACTACTTCCAGCTCGCCGACGTCGGGTACCTGCTGATCTACGGCCTGGCCCTCGCCAGTGCCGTCTACGCCGGGTTCGGCAGGGGACGGCTCGCGGCGGGGCTCGCCATGGTGCCGGTGGGCACCGCCGTGTTCGACGCGCTGGAGGACACCTTGGTGTTCGTCGCGTTGCGCACCTATCCCGATCCTTCGCGGGCCGCCCTCGCCGTCGCGGGTGTGGTGGTCGTGGTGAAGGTCCTCGGTTTCGTGGCGTCAGCCGGGCTCGCCGCCGCGGGCGGTGTGGTCGCGCTGATCCGGAGAAGGAGGGTTGGAAATGGCGGAGAGCAATAGCGAGAACGTCCAGCAGACGTATCTGGCTCTGCGGCTGGCGATGGTCCTGCTCGTGGTGCTGCTGTTCCTGTCGGTGATCGTCCAGGTGTTCGCCAGCGAGCCGGACTGCCTGCAGCACTCCATCAGCGCCTACTACTACACGGCGGCACGCGCGGTGTTCGTGGGCGCGCTGTGCGCTATCGGCGTCTGCCTGATCATCTATCGGGGCAGCACCGACACCGAGAACGTTCTGCTCGACTACTCCGGGTTCATGGCGCTCGTCGTGGCGTTCGTCCCGACGACGATCGATGAGACCTGCAAGGCCAGCAACGTGCCCACGCCGGACGAACTCTCGGCGGCCGTGTGGAACAACGTGCTGGTGCTGCTCGTCGTCGGGTTCGTCGCGGTGCTGCTGGCGCTGGTGGTCAAGTGGGTCCGCAAGAACCCCACCAGGCCGCTGAGCAAGTTCGCCAGGATCTCCGTCGCGGTCACGCTGGTCGTGCTCGTCGCGGGCACCGTGTTCTTCTTCGGCTGGCCGGACACCTTCGAGCGCATCGGCCACGCCGTGTCCGCGATCGCCCTGTTCGCCGGGATCATCGGCGTCGTCGTGGTCAACGCCATCGGCTTCGCGCGCAAGCAGGGGCACACGCGCACCGCCCAGGTGGCGACGAACCGGTACGCGCTCGTCGGCTATGCGATGGCGGTCACGCTCGTCGCGTGCCTCATCGCCAAGTTCGCCGGGTTCGGGCACTGGCTGTTCGTCCTGGAGGCGGGCCTGATCGCCGAGTTCGCGGTGTTCTGGGTGATCCAGACCGAGGAACTGCGCGGCAAGGTCAGCCGCACCGACTACTGACTCCACAATGGACACAACCGGCCCCCGTCGAACGGCGGGGGCCGGTTGTGCTTTGGTGGGGGCACGTGCCTGACGAGAGAGGTGTGCCATGAGCGACCGCCCGGCTCGACGCGATCCGTCGAAGTTGGTGGAAGCCGAAGGTTTCCGTGACTACATCCGCGACGACTGGGGCCCGGCCGACCGGCGGGTCCGCCCCGTGCCCGGGGCAGCCGCGGCCGCCGCCGCGCACCGGGCCAGGCTGTCGGCCGCGTTCCCCGGTCAGCGCATCGCGCTGGGCGCGGGCCGCGCGCCGGTGCGGGCCAACGACACCGACTACCAGTTCCGCGCCGACAGCGACTTCGCCTGGCTCACCGGCTGCTACGCCGAGGGCGCCGTGCTCGTCATGCACCCCTCCGGCGACGGCCACGACGCGGTCCTGCACCTGCGCGAGCCCGCGGGGCCTGCCGAGGCCGACTTCTTCGCCAACGCCCGCGACGGCGAGCTGTGGAACGGTCCCGTCCCCGGCCTCGCCGAGTGGTCCGAGGCGCTGGGCATCATCTGCAGGCCGCTGGAGGAACTCCCCAGGGCGCTGCGCGGGCAGCTGCCCGGCGTGCTGGCCGCGCGCGGGGTCGAGCCGATGCTCGACGCGCTGGCCGGGGCGCACAGCGGCGCGCTGCGCACGGTCCTGTCCGAGTTGCGGCGGATCAAGGACGACTGGGAGATCGGCCAGCTCCGCGCCGCCGTCGACGCCACCGTCGTCGCCTTCGCCGACGTGGCCCGCGAGCTGCCGGAGGCGGTGCGCGGCGGCGGCGAGCGCTGGCTGGAGGGCACCTTCGACCGGCGCGCCCGCACCCTGGGCAACGGGGTCGGCTACAACTCGATCGTCGCCGCGGGGGAGCACGCGCCGGTCCTGCACTGGACGCGCAACGACGGCGCGGTCACCGAGGGCTCGCTGGTGCTGCTCGACGCGGGCGTCGAGGCCAACACCCTCTACACCGCCGACGTCACCCGCACCTTCCCGGTCACCGGCGAGTTCACCGACGCCCAGGCCAAGGTGTACGACCTGGTCCACACGGCCCACCTGGCCGCCATCGCCGAGGTGCGCGCGGGCCGCGAGTACGCCGCGTTCCACCAGGCCGCGATGCGCGTGCTCGCCGAGGGCCTGCACGACTGGGGCCTGCTGCCGGGGTCGGTCGACAAGGCGCTCGACCCGGCTGGCCAGCACCACCGCCGCTACATCGCCTGCGGGGTCGGCCACTTCCTCGGCTTGGACGTGCACGACTGTGCCAACTCGACGGCGGGCGCGTACAACGAGGGCGTGCTGGAGGTCGGCATGGCGCTGACCGTCGAACCCGGACTGTATTTCCACCCCAACGACCTGACCGTGCCGCCGGAGCTGCGCGGGATCGGCGTGCGCATCGAGGACGACCTCGTGGTCACTTCGGACGGTGCCGACGTGATGTCGGACGCACTGCCCATCACCCGTGACGGCATCTCGGATTGGGTTCGGACCCATCGGGGGTAACCTCTGGCGTCTGTTTGGAGTGCAGTTAGTCAAGGGGAGCTAAGGAGGGCGACGTGTCCGATCACGACACTCGCGAGGAGACCGGGGCGGAAGTCAAGGTCGGCAGGCATGCCGCGCCGGACGGCGCTGAGCGGCACCCGCTGATCGATCTGTCCCGCGATCCCAACCCCGGCAAGGCCGATCACGCCGCGCCGGACGACGAGAACTGATCGCTCGTTTCTCGACACCGACGCCGGTCACCCGCAGGGGTGGCCGGCGTTTGTCGTACCGCTGGTGCACCATGTCCCCATGCGAACACCTGATCGAGAGACCGCGCTGCTGGCCGCCCGGCTGACCGAGGCCGCCGTCATGGTCGACGGCCGCGCGCGCTCGATCTTGCTCGGCGATGTCCAAGCCCATCCCCGAGCGGCCGCCGCTGCCGGTGCGGCCCTCGCGCACGCCGTCGAGTCGCTGTGGCGGCGCGGGTGGGGGCCGGTCGACGTCGCGGGCGCGGTGCCGCGCGGGCTGTCGGAGCTGGTCACCGCGGCGATCGCAGGCCAATGCGCCTGCTACGACAAGGTCCATCCGCGCTGGCGCGATCAACTCGCCGAGATCGGCGCCAAGGTGTGGTGGAGCGGCGACCTGTTATCCGCCTGGGCCGACCACAAGCGCTTGCCCATGGCCGAGGCGCTCGCCAAGACCGTCGAGCTGCTGGCCGTCCTGCTCCCGCTGCCGCCCCTGCCCGAGCTGGTCCCGCCGCCGGACGCGGTGGTCGCCCTCGAGCCGGTGGGCCGGGTCGACGCGCGGGTGCTCGCCAAGGTGCGCGGCCTGCTCGCCAAGGCCGAGTCCACCCCGTTCGCCGAGGAGGCCGAGGCGCTGTCGGCCAAGGCACAGGAGCTGATGACCCGCTACGCCGTCGAGCACGCCGCCGTCGACGAGCCGCCGATGGAGGCGGGCGCGATCCGGCTGTGGATGGAGGCGCCCTACCAGGGGCCGAAGGCGCAACTGGTGGACGCGGTCGCCGGGGCGAACCGCTGCCGCGCGGTGTTCTACCCCAAGCTCGGCTGTGTCGTCGTCGTCGGCCACGAGACGGACCTGGAGTTCACCACCCTGCTGGCGCGCTCGCTGCACGTCCAGGCCGCGCACGCGCTGTCGGGCGGCGGCTCGAAGTCCTACCGCCACGCGTTTCTGGTCGCCTACGCCCAACGCGTCCGCGAACGCCTCACGGCGGTCGGCCAGGTCTCGGCCGACACCCGTCTGGTCCCCGTGTTCGCCCGCCGCGAGGCCGCGGTGCGCACCCGCTTCGAGGCGATGTTCCCCGGCGTCCGCCTCCGCCGCTCATCGGTGCGCGACGCCGAGGGCTGGGGTGCGGGCCGCGCGGCGGCCGACCGGGCGGAACTGGTGCCACAGCGGGCAAGGGTGGCCGGATAAGCGAACAGGCCCCGCCGGAATCCGACGGGGCCTGTCCACTGTGGTCACATCACGCGGGGATGGTGAGCACCTGTCCCGGGTGGATCAGGTCCGGGTTGGAGATCCCGGACGCCTGCGCGATCTTCATGTACTGGTTGCCGTCACCGTAGAACCGCTTGGCGATCGCCGACAGAGTGTCGCCCGGCACAACCGTGTAGGTCTGCGCGGCGGGCGGGGCCGGGGCGGCCTGCGGCGCGGGCTCGGGCGCCGGTGCCGGGGTCGGCTCCGGAGCGGGCGCGGCCGCCTCGGCGGTCCCCGAGGACCACACCGACGCGCCGTCGGAACCCACGACAGTCAGGCCCCGGTCGTCGCCGACGACCAGGCTCGCGCCCGAGCTGCCGTTGGTCTGCGTCGCCCACGCGGCTTCGCCGTTGTCCTTGTAGAGCACGAAGTTCCCGTCAGCCTGCATGTCGCCACGCACGGCGCCGGAGCCGTTCGTCCCCGACGCCCACACCGCGGCGCCGTCGGTCGACAGCACCAGGTTGCCGTCCGGCTGCAGTTCGAGAACGTGCTTGCCGTTGGGGGAAGTGAGCTGGTGGCCCACAGTCAGGCTCAGGCCCGAGTCGAGTGCGTCAGCCACGTCATGTCCTTATCGTTTGAGGCCGGATGAGCGTCCCGAGGCTAAGACGGCCTCACGGATCCCGCCTGCCGACAGGACAGGTATTCACCCGGCAGAGGGGTTTCCGGTGAACTTCGCGTCCGGGGGATGGTCAATCCGGGCGCGGCCTGGGATGGGACGGCCCCGGCTACCGCTTTTGGGTGCCTCGGGCCGCTGCTGTACCCTCTCCGACGTTGGAGGATTCGCATAGTGGCCTAGTGCGCACGATTGGAAATCGTGTTGGGTGTTAAAGCCCTCAGGGGTTCAAATCCCCTATCCTCCGCAGGCAGCGGCCCGTGTCCATCGGACACGGGCCGTCGTGCGTCCAGGCTCAGGACCGCCGCGGCGACCACGCACAGGACCGCGCCGATCAGGAACGGGGCCTGAGTCCAGCCGAACCAGGTGGCGACGTGCCCGACGAGGGTCGCGGCGACGGCGCCGCCCAGCCAGCGCAGGAAGTTGTAGCCCGCGCTCGCGACGGCGCGCGGGGCGGTGCTCGCGCTCATCGCGGTGCCGGTGAACAGGGTGTTGAGCAGGCCGGATGCCAGGCCGCTGACGATCACCGCGACCACCACGACCGGCTTGCTGTCGACCACCATCGCCGCCAGCAGGGCCGCGTAGGCCAGGACCGCGGCCACGGTCGCGTTGCGTGAGCCGAGGCGGGCGGCGAGTCGGGGCGCGAAGAACACCCCCGACACCGCGACGCTGACGCCCCAGCCGAAGAAGATCAGGCCGATGGCCAGGGCGCCGTACTCCAGCACGAACGGCGACCACGCCAGGACGATGAAGAACGCGGCGGTGTAGAGCGCCGACCCGATCGACGCCAGCAGCAGCGGGCGGTGGCACAACGCGCGCAGCGGGTCGAGCAGGCGGACCGGGTCCCGGGGCTGGTCGGCGTCCTTGGCGAGCATCGTGGCGCACAGGATCAGCGCGACGGCCATGAGCACCGCCGTGCCCGCGAACGGTCCGCGCCACGACAGCGAGCCGAGGGCGGCGCCGAGCAGCGGGCCGGTCGACAGGCCCAGGCCGAGCGCGGCCTCGTAGAGCACGATCGCGCCCTGCTGCCCGCCGGACGCGGCGCCGACGATCACCGACAGCGCCGTGGCGATGAACAACGCGTTGCCCAGGCCCCAGACCGCGCGCAGGGCGACGAGTTCGGTGATCGAGCTCGCCAGCGCGCACGCCAGGGTGGCGGCCACGATCAGCGAGAGTCCGACGATCAGCGTGCGCTTGGCGCCGAAGCGGGCGGCGCACGCGCCGGTGACGAGCATGGCCGGCACCTGCACGCCGAGGTACGACGAGAACAGCAGCGTGACCTCGGACGGACCGGCGCGGAGCGCGTGGGCGATGGACAACAGGATGGGGTCGACCAGCCCGATTCCCATGAACGCGATCACCGCGGCGAAGGCGGTGATCCACACGACTCTGGGCTGGCGACGCAGGGAGTCGAGGAAAGTCACGTAGCTATGCTAACTAATTATGATTAGCGAAGCTAAGTAACCTTGCCCACGGTGGGTGACAGCGCCGCCGCGCGACCCCGGTACACTGAACGCGGACCCCGTGCGGTGTTCATCTCGCGAACCTCCCCAGGGCCGGAAGGCAGCAAGGATAAGCGGGCTCTGGCAGGTGCACGGGGTCCCCTTTATGCGCGGACCTTGTCCACCAGCTCGTAGCTGCGCACACGGTCGCCGTGGTCGTAGACGTTCGTGGTGATCATCAGCTCGTCCGCCGCCGTAGCCGCCAGCAGCTCGGCGATGCCGCGCTCCACCGTCTCCGGTCCGCCGATGATCTGGCTGTCGAGCCGCTCGTCGATCATCAGCCGGTCAAGGTCCGTGTACGGGTAGGCCGCCGTCTCGGCCGGGGTCGGCATCCGGCCGGGCGTCCCCTTGCGCAGCTGGAGGAACTGGAGCGCGCCGGGCTGGGCGATCTCCCGGGCGGTCCGGTCGTCATCAGCGCAGATCACGCCTGCGGCGACCATCGCGTACGGCTCCGACAGCACCTCCGACGGGCGGAACCGCTCCCGGTAGAGCGCCAGCGCGGGCAGCGTGTTCTCCGCGCTGAAGTGGTGGGCGAAGGCGAACGGCAGCCCGAGCAGCCCCGCGACCTGCGCGCTGTAGCCGCTGGACCCGAGCAGCCACAGCGCGGGCTTGTTGCCGAGCGCGGGCACGGCGGTGACCCCGCGCTGGTCGCGGCCAGTGAAGTAGTCGGCCAACTCGGTCAGCTGCTCTGGGAAGTCGTCGGCCGACAGCGGGCCGGTCGAGCGGCGCAGGGCGCGGGCGGTCACCTGGTCGGTGCCGGGTGCGCGGCCGATGCCGAGGTCGACGCGGCCGGGGTGCAGCGCCTCCAACATGCCGAACTGCTCGGCGACCACCAACGGGGGATGGTTGGGCAGCATCACCCCGCCGGAGCCGACCCGCAGCGTCGAGGTGGCCATGGCCAGGTGCGCGATCAGGACCGCGGGCGCGGAGCTGGCGATGCCCGGCATGTTGTGGTGCTCGGCCACCCAATAGCGGTGGTAGCCGAGCCGTTCGGTCTGCTGGGCGAGGTCGATGCTGTTCCGCAGCGCGATGGTCTCGGTCGAGTCGCTGGCGACGGGCGCGAGGTCGAGCACGGAGAACGGGATGTCGAAGGTGGCCACGCTCCCGTGCAACGCCCCCGGCCGCCGCGACCTTCCCGATCGACGCCATGTCGGCCCTGACCGGTATGGTCGCGGCGTGGCGCTCGCCCTCTACCGCAAATACCGCCCGGCGACCTTCGCCGAGGTCGTCGGTCAGGAACACGTCACCGACCCGCTGCGCACGGCGCTGAGCGCGGGCCGGGTCAACCACGCCTACCTCTTCTCGGGCCCGCGCGGCTGCGGCAAGACGTCCAGCGCGCGAATCCTCGCGCGGTCGCTGAACTGCGTCGAAGGCCCGACCGACGAGCCGTGCGGCGTCTGCGACTCCTGCGTCGGCCTCGCGCCGAACGGCCCGGGCACGGTCGACGTCGTCGAACTCGACGCGGCCAGCCACGGTGGCGTCGACGACGCGCGCGAACTGCGCGACAGGGCGTTCTACGCGCCCGCCCAGTCCCGCTACCGCGTCTTCATCGTCGATGAGGCGCACATGGTCACCACCCAGGGCTTCAACGCGCTGCTCAAGATCGTCGAGGAGCCGCCGGAGCACCTGGTCTTCATCTTCGCCACGACCGAGCCGGAAAAGGTGCTGCCCACCATCCGCTCGCGCACCCACCACTACCCGTTCCGCCTGATCCCGCCCGGCGCGATGCGCGAGCTGCTGGAACGCAACTGCGCCGCGGAGAACGCCACGGTCGAACCGGCGGTGTTCCCGCTGGTCATCCGCGCGGGCGGCGGCTCGGCGCGCGACACGCAGTCGGTGCTCGACCAGCTGTTGGCGGGCGCGGGCCCGGAGGGCGTGACCTACGAGCGGGCGGTGTCCCTGCTCGGCGTCACCGACGTCGCCCTGATCGACGACATGGTCGACGGCCTCGCCGCGGGCGACGCGTCGGCGGTGTACGGAACGGTCGACCGCCTGGTCGAAGCGGGCCACGACCCCCGCCGCTTCGCCTCCGACCTGCTCGACCGCCTGCGCGACCTGGTCCTGCTGCGCGCCGTCCCGGACGCGGCCTCCCGCGGCCTGGTGAGCGCCCCCGGCGACGAACTCGACCGCATGACCGGGCAGGCCGAACGCCTCGGCGGCGCCACCCTGACCCGGTACGCCGAGATCGTCCACACAGGACTGGTCGACATGCGGGGAGCGACCGCGCCCCGGCTGCTGCTGGAGCTGCTGTGCGCTCGGATGCTGCTGCCGGGCGCGATTCCGACCGACGCGGCCGCCGACTCGGCGGTGCTGCAGCGGTTGGAACAAATGGAGAAGCGCATGGCGGGGGCGCAGTTGGCCGCCCCGGCCACCCGCGCCGAGGCTCCGCCCGTCCAGGCGGGCAGGCAGGCGCCCGCCCCCGAGGCTGGCCCGACCCGCGAGTTCCGCCGCCGGTCCACCGCGGCTGAGTCCACTGTGGCCAGTCGTCAGTCCGATCCCGCTCAGCCCGCCGGACCTTCGGTGGCCAACGCCCCAGCGGAATCCATTGATCAGGGCCGCACTGAGCAGGCTGAGCGGTCGCTGCCACCGACCGAGCCTGCCCGCCAGGCCGAGCGGCCCAGCGTGGCCGATCGAGCCACGCAGCCCCCGCGAGCAGCCGAATCGGCACCGGCGCGGTCCGCCGAAGCCGAGCCTGCCGCCGCCGCACCGGCGCAGGCCGCCGAGTCGGCGCCGGGGGCGATGGATGCCACCGCCATGCGCAACGTCTGGCCGGAGGTGCTGCGCGCCCTCGGCAAGGTCCGCGCGTCCATGCTGGCCCAGGCCACCGTCCAGTCCGTCGACGGCGACCTGATCACCATCGGCCACCCGGCCGAACCACTGGCCCGCAGGCTCTCCTCCCCGGACAACATCGAGCCGATCACCGCCGCCGTCCGCTCCGCCGTCGGCGGGACGTGGCGGGTGCAGATCGTGCACGCCCCGCCCGGCAGCGGCCCCGTCCGCACCCAGGCCAAGGCCGCGGCCCCGACGCGCACCTACGAGCCGCCGAAGCGCGTCCTCGACAGCCGCCCGCCCGCCGACGGCCTCCCGCCCGAGCCTCCGGAGCCCGAGCTGCCGCCGGAGCCGGAGGACGAGGAAGAGCTGATGGCACAGGCCGCCCGCGCGCCGGAGCCCGGTTCCGAGGGGTCCCGCCAGGACCCGGAAGAGACGATGCTCAAGCTCCTGGCCGAGAAACTCGGCGCCCGCCCACTGGAATCCTGAGCCGTCGGCGTGCGGGTCCCGCTCGCATGATGTTCAGTTGACCAGTGGACTGGATGTTGACGCCCGAGGCGTGGGTCGCGTTCGCGACGTTGCTGGTGTTGGAGATCGTGCTCGGTGTCGACAACATCGTGTTCATCTCGATCCTGGCGGGCCGGTTGCCCGCGGCCCAGCAGCAGCGGGCACGGATGGTCGGCCTCTCGCTGGCCCTGATCACCCGGCTGCTGCTGCTCGCGTCGCTGTCGTGGGTGATCGGACTGACCGCGACGCTCTTCACCGCCTTCGGCCACGAGATCTCCGGGCGCGACCTGATCCTCTTGCTGGGCGGGCTGTTCCTGCTCGGCAAGGCCACCTACGAGATCCACGAGCAACTCGAAGGCGCCGAGCACGAGGCCAAGGCCAAGCGGGTCTCCTTCGGCGCGGTGATCGCGCAGATCCTGGTGCTCGACATCGTGTTCTCGCTCGACTCGGTGATCACCGCGGTCGGCATGGTCGACGAGCTGGGGATCATGGTGGCCGCGGTGATCGTGGCCATGGTGATCATGCTGGTGTCGGCCAAGGCGATCAGTGACTTCGTCAACCGCCACCCGACGGTCAAGATGCTCGCGCTGGCGTTCCTGCTGCTCATCGGCGGCAGCCTCATCGCCGACGGGCTCGACATGCACATCCCGAAGGGGTACATCTACGGGCCGATCGCGTTCTCGATCTTCGTCGAGGCGCTGAACATCCGGGTCCGGTCCAAGCGGGAGCCGGTCCACCTGCACCCGACCTACGTCAAGAAGACCGAAGACTGACCGTCGCCCGGTCGGCCGCGACCAGGGCGGCGGCGCCGGTCATCGACACCGCGACGCTGCGGGAGTTGGGGGACCAGCGGAAGTCGTCGACCTCGGCGGGCAGTTCCGCCGCGCGCAGGAAGTGGCCGTTCTCCGCCTGGTGGAAGGCGATTCGCGCGCCGTCGACCACCGCCATCCGCCGACCGTCCGGCGCGACCAGCGCCTCCACCCCCGGCGACAGTGACGCCACCACCGGAGTCCACGAGTCCGACCCCACGGCCCACCGCACGACCTTCGCCTCCGACTCGCCGTACTCGGTCGCGACGAGGCGGGTCGAGTCGGGCAGCCAGCGCAGGTTGCGCCTGCCCAGCGTCGCCGGTTCCGCCGAGATCAGCCGGACGTGGTCGTCCTCGGTCTCCGGCATCGTGTCGACCAGGATCAGTTTGCGGGGCAGGCGGATGGCGATGTAGCGGCTGTTCGGGCTGACCGCCGCCTCCAGCACCGACCCGCCGCGGTCGTACACCGCCTGTTCCTCGCCGACCAGCACGTTGCGGATCACCACGGTGAACAGCAGGCGGTGGCGCCGGTTGGCCCGGTAGACGACCCGGCCGGGGAGCACGTCCAGCAGTTCCGTGGCGTGGTCGGGGGAACCGAGCAGCGGCGTCAGCCGACCGCCGATCCGCAGCAGCGACAGCCGCGCCGGGGTTCCGTGCTGGATCACGATCTTGCGTTCGCTCGGCAGGTATCGCGCCGCGGTCACGTCCGGGACGCGCACCAAGTCCCGGCGTGTGCCCTTCGCGTCCACCTCGGCCAAGTCCTGGCCCACCGCGATGAGCAAACGTTCGCGCTCGTCGACATCGAGCACCCGCATCCCCGACATGATCACCACCCTGTCACAACGGGGTCAGCCAAGGAATCCGAGGATCCCGTTGGCTATCGCTTCGGCGTAACGCTGCCTGCCCGCGGGGCTCGACAGCACCGCGGCCTCGGCCGCGTCGCGCATGTTGCCGCACTCGACGAGCACGGTGGGGCGCTCGGTCAGGTTGAGCCCGGCGAGGTCGTCGCGCGGGGAAAGCCCTTCCGTGCCCGCATAAGTCGATGTCGCGAGCCCACCCGCGACCATCTTGTCCCGCAGCGCCCTGGCCAGCCGCAGCGACGGCTCGCCCTGCGCGGCGTTGAGCGGCGGCGACGAGTACGCCAGGTGGAAGCCGTGCGCGCCCGCCGCGGTCGAGCCGTCGGCGTGCAGCGACACCACGGCCGCCGCGCCGGACTCGTTGCCGATCGCGGCGCGCTTGTCGACGCACGGGCCGACGCCTGCGTTGTCGGGCCGCGTCATGACGACCTTGATCCCGCGCGCGGTGAGCAGTTCGCGGACGCGGACCGCCAGGTCCCAGGTGAAGGCGTGCTCGGGGTAGCCCGTCTGGGTGGCGGTACCCGTGGTGTTGCACGGTTTCGTGCGGCCGCGGCCCGCGGGAACCTGCTTGTTGATCTGCGCCGTATGGGTCGAATTGCCGCCGTTGTGGCCGGGATCGATCACCACGACCCGCCCGGTCGGCGCCGCGGCCTTCGAGGTGGGCGCCACCGTCGTCTTGGACGGCACGGACGCGCTGGACGACGGTGTCTCCGGCGCGGACTGCGCGACGGACGGAGCCGCGGAAGATGTCGACGGCAGTGGGGAAACCGTCGTCGTCACCGCGGGCGCGGGGCGCCCGGTCTCCGCCGCCGGACCCGCGCACGCGGTCATCGCCGCGGCCAGCCCGGCGGTGACGGCGAGCACCATCCTGTGTCGTCTCAGCACGGCGCCCACGATGCCACAGGTGGGTGCCCTCTAAGCTGGACCCGACGCCGACCCGGGGTGGTCGGGTCGTTCCCGGATGAGAGGGGCCACGGTGTTTCCTGGTGGCGGTGCGCCGGACCTGCAGGCGATCATGGCGCAGGCGCAGAAGATGCAGGAACAGCTGCTCAGCGCGCAGCAGGAGCTGGCCGACGCGGAGGTCAACGGCACCGCGGGCGGCGGGCTCGTCGTGGCGACCGTCTCCGGCGCCGGTGAGCTCAAGGCCCTCGAAATCGACCCGAAAGTGGTCGACCCGGAGGACACCGAGACCCTGGCCGACCTGATCGTCGCCGCGGTGCGCGACGCGGGCGCGCAGGCGCAGAAGCTGGCCGAGGACAAGATGGGTCCCCTCGCGGGCGGCCTGGGCGGCGGGCTCGGCCTGCCGGGCATGTGATGTACGAGGGCCCGGTCCAGGACCTGATCGACGAGCTCGGCAGGCTGCCGGGGGTCGGGCCCAAGAGCGCGCAGCGCATCGCCTTCCACCTGCTCGGCGCCGAACCCGCCGATGTCACCCGGCTGCAGGAGGCACTGCAGAAGGTGAAGGAAGGCGTTGTCTTCTGCGACGTCTGCGGCAACGTCTCCGCCGAGACGACGTGCCGCATCTGCGGTGACGCCCGCCGCGATCCGTCGGCGGTGTGCGTGGTCGAGGAGCCAAAGGACGTCCTCGCCATCGAGCGCACGCGCGAGTTCAAGGGCCGCTATCACGTGCTGGGCGGCGCGCTCGACCCGTTGTCCGGCGTCGGGCCGGAGCAGCTGCGCATCCGCCAGCTGCTCGCCAGGATCGGCTCGGCGGAGATCACCGAGGTGATCCTCGCGATGGACCCGAACACCGAGGGCGAGGCCACCGCCACCTATCTGGTGCGGATGCTGCGCGACTTCCCCGGTCTGACGGTCACCCGCCTCGCCTCCGGCCTGCCCATGGGCGGCGACCTGGAGTTCGCCGACGAGCTGACGCTCGGGCGGGCGCTGTCCGGTCGTCGCACGGTGTGATCGGTCGGGTCCTGCAGGCCCCGCCCCGGCTGGGTCGGGTGCGGCTGATGGCCATCGATGGGCCGTCGGGCGCGGGAAAGTCGACCATCGCCGCGCGACTGGCCGCTGAACTGCGGAAACAAGGTGTCGAGACGGCCGTCGTGCCGACTGACCACTTCGCGACGTGGACCGATCCGGTGGCCTGGTGGCCCCGCCTGGTGGACGGGGTTCTGGACCCGCTGTCCGCTGATCGGGTGGGCCGTTATAGGCAAATGATATGGGTAGAAGGCATACCTGAACCGGACAAATGGGTCACCGTTCCGGTTCCGGACGTCCTGATCGTCGAGGGGGTCTCGGCCGGGCGCCGCTCGGTCCAATCCCGCCTCTCGCTACTTGTCTGGGCCGAATGCCCTGATCAAGCCACCCGACTGGCCCGCTCGGTCGCCCGCGACGGCGAGGAGAGCCGCGCCGAATTGACCCGCTGGCAGACCTTTGAGGCGGGCTGGTTCGCCGTGGACGGCACCCGGGAGCGCGCTGACGTGCGTGTTCAGGCTTGACCGATCAGCTCACCTTGAGTGTCCGCTGAACGGACGAATTTCCCGAGAATCTCACTGACCGTGCTGCCGCCGTCGCAGAGGGCTGATTCGGTTTATCTCAGTTGGCCGGATCGTGACCTCCCGTAGTTAAGGGAAGTAGACCGAAGCGGCTATGGTCGGCGACCACACGGTGAGATCCCGTGCACAGTTCGATCGGGGACACGAGGAGTGCGTGATGGCTTACCAGCGATCCGCGCGACTTAGTCGGGCAGCGATGCCCCGGCTCGTCGCGCAGTCGCCTCGGCACGGGCGGTCGGTCGGATGAGCGCCCCGCTCGACGTCACCCCCAAAACCGCTGAAGCACCGCCAGAGGTCGCGCTCGAGGGTCTCAGCAAGAAGGCGATCCAGGGCCGCTCGCTCGGCCAGATCGCGTGGATGCGGCTCAAGCGCGACAAGGTCGCGATGGCGGGCGGGATCTTCGTCCTCGTCCTGATCATCGTCGCCGCGCTGGCGCCGGTGATCGTCAAGATCTTCGGCCACCCCGACCCGAACTTCATCGACTACAGCCTGGTCGACGCCGACTCGCAGCTCCCCATCGGCGGGTTCGGCGGGATGAACGGCGACCACTTCTTCGGCGTCGAGCCGCAGAACGGCCGCGACCTGTTCAGCCGCGTGCTCCACGGCGCGCAGATCTCGCTGCTGATCGCGTTCCTCGCCACCGTCGTGTCGGTGGTCATCGGCACGATCATGGGCATCGTCGCCGGGTACTTCGGCGGCTGGGTCGACGCGGCGATCAGCAGGCTCATGGACATCTTCCTGGCCTTCCCGCTGCTGCTGTTCGCCCTCGCGCTCGTCGGCGTGGCGACCACGTTCGGCGTCGACGGCTACTGGGCCAGAATGCTGATGATCATTTTTGTCATCGGCTTCTTCAACTGGCCGTATATCGGCCGCATCGTCCGCGGCCAAGCCTTGACCTTGCGGGAACGGGAATTCGTCGACGCGGCGCGGAGCCTCGGCGCGAAACCGTTCTACATCCTGTTCAAGGAACTTCTCCCTAATCTCGTGGCGCCGATCCTGGTCTACGCCACGCTCCTGATCCCCACCAATATTTTGTTCGAGGCGGCATTGTCCTTCCTCGGTGTCGGCATGCCGCCGCCCACCGCGACCTGGGGCGGAATGCTGGAGACGGCCACGCAGTGGTATCAGGTCGATCCCCAGTTCATGTTCCCTCCCGGCCTCGCGATCTTCGTAACCGTGCTGGCTTTCAACCTGTTCGGTGACGGTTTGCGGGACGCGCTCGACCCGCGCTCGCGGTGACCATCCGCGCTAAGTGATGTCAACTCCTATCCGGAATAAGGGGTGCAACTGGAGATGAAGAAAAATCGAGTTGTCTCGGTTGTCGCACTCGGTGCGGTAGCCGCGCTGGGCCTTTCGGCCTGTGGCGGCAGCAGCGGCGGTGGCGGCGGCGGTGGCACCGGTGGTGGCACCACCGAGGCCGCGTTCGGTGCGGCGGCGGGCAAGGTGTTCAACCCGTCCGACACCAAGGGCGGAACCCTGCGCTTCGCCAACTCGGGCGACTGGGACTCCCTTGACCCGGCCGACACGTACTACGGCTACTCGTGGAACTTCATCCGCAACTACGGTCGCGGTCTCGTCGCCTTCAAGTCCGCGCCCGGCGCGGCGGGCAACGAGCTGGCCCCGGACCTGGCGGAGAGCCTCGGTGAGCCGAGCAACGACGCCAAGACCTGGACGTACAAGATCCGCAAGGGCGTCAAGTACGAGGACGGCACCGAGGTCACGTCGAAGGACGTCAAGTACGGCGTGCTCCGCTCGCTGGACAAGAAGACGTTCCCGAACGGCCCGACGTACCTGAACGACTTCCTCGACCTGCCCGCCGACTACCCCGGCCCGTACGTCGACAAGAACGTCGACGCGGTCAAGGCGATCGAGACGCCGGACGACTACACGATCAAGTTCAACCTGAAGACCTCGTTCTCCGGGTTCGACTACTTCGTGGGCATGCCGGTCAGCATCCCGGTCCCGCAGGCCAAGGACACCGGCACCGAGTACAAGAAGCACGTCCTGTCGACGGGCCCGTACAAGTTCGAGTCCAACGACCTCGGCAAGAAGTTCGTCCTGGTCCGCAACGACCAGTACGACCCGAAGACCGACCCGGCGACCGGCCGCAAGCCGCTGGCCGACAAGCTCCAGGTCGAGCTGAACGTCAACGCCGCCGACATCGACAACCGTCTGCAGTCCGGCGACCTCGACATCTCGATCGAGGGCACCGGCGTGCAGCCCGCGGGCCAGGCCAAGGTCCTCAACGACCCGGCCCTCAAGGCCAAGGCCGACAACCCGGTCAACGCCCGCACCTGGTTCACCGTGCTGAACTCCGAGGTTGCCCCGCTGGACAACGTCGAGTGCCGCAAGGCTGTGCTGTTCGCCGCCGACAAGACCGGCTACCAGCGCTCCTACGGTGGTGCCACGGGTGGCGACATCGCGACCTCGCTGATGCCGCCGGTCATCCCCGGCCAGCGCAAGATCGACCTGTACGGCGCGCTGACCAAGCCCGAGGGTGACGTCGAGAAGGCCAAGGAAGCGCTGACCAAGTGCGGCAAGCCGGACGGCTTCTCCACCGCGATCTCCTACCGGGCCGAGCGCCCGAAGGAGAAGGCGACCGCCGAGTCGCTGCAGCAGTCGCTGGGCAAGGTCGGCATCAAGCTCGACATCAAGCCCTTCCCGCTGGCCGACTACACCAAGCTCTACGTCGGCAAGCCCGAGTTCGCCAAGTCCAACGGCATCGGCCTCATCATCTACGGCTGGGGCGCCGACTGGAACGACGGCTTCGGCTTCATGCAGCAGATCGTCGACAGCCGCACGATCCGCGCGGCCGGTGGTAACACCAACCTCGGCATCAGGCTCCCCGCCGTGGACGCCAAGGTCGACGAGGCCCTGAAGGAGACCGACGCCAAGAAGCGTGAGTCGCTGTGGGCCGACACCGACCAGCTGGTCATGGAGAACGCCGCCGCGCTGCCGGGTGTCTGGGCGAAGGGCCTGCTGTTCCGGCCCGCGAACCTGACGAACGTGTTCGTCACCGAGGCCTTCGGCATGTACGACTACACGGCCATCGGCACCTCCCGCAAGTAGTTCGCGACTAGCACCAAGAGGTAGGTGAAGGCACTGGTGGCCTGCGGTGCCGTGACTGATCGTCACGGCACCGCGGGCCACCGAGCCGAGTACGGTGTTCGCATACATTGTTCGTAGGCTGCTCGCGGCAGTGATCCTGCTCCTGGTGGTCACCGCCGTGACGTTCGCGATCTTCTTCCTGCTGCCCAGATTGGCCGGGGCCACCTCGGACGACCTGGCATCGCGCTACGTGGGCAAGACCGCCAGCGCCGAGCAGGCCCACGAGATGGCGCTGAAGCTCGGCTTCACCGACCCGCTCTATGTGCAGTACGGCCGCTTCGTCAAGGGTCTTGTGGTCGGCGCCGACTACAGCACCGGTGTCGCGACCGAACACTGCCCCGCGCCGTGTCTCGGGTACTCCTACCTCAAGCAGACGCAGGTGCTGCCCGATCTCCTCGACCGGCTCCCGGTGACGATCTCGCTCGCCGCGGGTGCCGCGCTGATCTGGGTGGTCGCCGGTATCGCCACCGGCGTGCTCTCCGCGCTGCGTCGAGGGTCCTTTGTGGACAGATTCGCGATGATGATCGCCCTGGCGGGCGTCTCGCTGCCCATCTTCTTCACCGGCATGCTCTCGCTGTCGGTGGTGCGTGACGGATTCGGCTGGCTATCGGTCAGCAGTTCCAATTACGCCCCACTATCAGAGGATCCAGTCGCCTGGTTCTCTGTGCTGTGGCTGCCATGGATCACGCTGGCGTTCCTCTACGCCGCGGGCTACGCGCGCCTGACGCGAGCGGGCATGTTGGAGACGATGAACGAGGACTTCATCCGCACGGCCCGGGCAAAGGGCCTGCGCGAGTCCAGCGTTGTCGTCAAACACGGCCTGCGCGCCGCGCTCACCCCGATCCTGACGATCTTCGGCCTCGACCTGGGTCTGCTGCTCGGCGGCGCGATCCTCACCGAGTCCACCTATTCGCTGCCCGGCATCGGCCAGTACGCGGTGCTGGCGGTGAAGGAGCAAGACCTGCCCAAGGTGCTGGGTGTGACCCTGATCGGCGCCTTGTTCATCGTCATCGCCAACCTGGTCGTTGACATCCTCTACGCCGTCGTCGACCCGAGGGTGCGCACGAAGTGACTCAGAACTCCGAAGACACCCTGGCAGCGGTGAGCGAAGTCGTTCCTCCCGCCGCGGCAGGCAACCGTTTCCTGGAAGTCCGCGAACTGCGGGTGCACTTCCCGACCGACGACGGCGTGGTCAAGTCCGTCGACGACCTGACCTTCGGCGTCGACCGCGGCCAGACCCTCGGCATCGTGGGTGAGTCCGGCTCTGGCAAGTCCGTCACCAGCCTGTCGGTCATGGGCCTGCACAAGAAGGGCACCGCCCGGATCACCGGCGAGGTCCTGCTCGACGGCGAGAACCTCGTCGGGGCGAGTGAGGAGCGGGTGCGGTCGCTGCGCGGCAAGCGCATGGCGATGATCTTCCAGGACCCGCTGTCGGCGATGCACCCGTACTACACGGTGGGCACGCAGATCATCGAGGCGTACCGGATCCACAACAAGGTCACCAAGGCCGTCGCGCGCAAGCACGCGATCGAGATGCTGGACCGGGTCGGGATCCCGAACCCGAAGTCGCGTGTGGACGATTACCCGCACCAGTTCTCCGGCGGTATGCGGCAGCGCGCGATGATCGCGATGGCGCTGTCCTGTGACCCCGAGCTGCTGATCGCCGACGAGCCGACCACCGCACTCGATGTGACGGTGCAGGCGCAGATCCTCGACCTGATCCGGGATCTGCAGCAGGAGTTCAACTCCGCGGTCATCATCATCACCCACGACCTGGGCGTGGTGGCGGAGCTGGCCGACGACATCATGGTCATGTACGCGGGCCGCGCCGTGGAGTACAGCAGCGCCGAGGAGATCTTCAACTCGCCGCAGCACCCGTACACGTGGGGCCTGCTGCGGTCGATGCCGCGGCTGGACCGGGAGCGCACCGCGCGGCTGGTGCCGATCAAGGGCACCCCGCCGAGCCTGATCAACGTCCCGGAGGGCTGCCCCTTCAACCCGCGCTGCGCCTACGCCGACCTCAATGGCGGGCTCAGCACGACGGAGCGCCCCGCGTTCCGCGACGTCGGCGGCGGCCACTACATCGCCTGCCACCTTTCCGCCGAGGACCGGATCCGCGTGTGGGACACCGAGATCAGGCCGACGCTGTGAGTACGGAAAACGGGGACGCAATGAGCGAGCTTGCGAGTGAATCATCGGGCACAGTGCCTTCGCGAGTGGAGCCCCCGAGCCAGCGAGGGGGCCTAATGAGCGCACAGACAGAAACCCCTGCCGAGCCCAAGAAGCTCGGCGGGGACCTGCTGACCGTGACCGGTCTGCAGAAGCACTTCCCGATCCGCCGCGGCCTGCTGCAGCGCCAGGTCGGCGCCGTCCAGGCGGTCGACGGGTTGACCTTCAGCGTCAGGCAGGGCGAGACGCTGTCGCTGGTCGGCGAGTCCGGCTGCGGCAAGACCACGACCGGTCGGCTGCTGACCCGGCTGCTGGAGCCCACCGACGGCAAGATCGTCTTCGAGGGCCGCGACATCAGCCACCTGTCGACCGGCCAGATGCGCCCCCTGCGCAAAGACATCCAGATGATCTTCCAGGACCCGTACTCGTCGCTGAACCCGCGCCACACCGTGGGCACGATCGTCGGTGCGCCGTACCACCTGCAGAACGTCAAGCCCCAGGGCGGCGTCAAGAAGGCCGTGCAGGACCTGTTGGCGCTGGTCGGGCTCAACCCCGAGCACTACAACCGGTACCCGCACGAGTTCTCCGGCGGCCAGCGCCAGCGCATCGGTATCGCACGCACCCTGGCCCTGCGCCCGAAGCTGATCGTGGCCGACGAGCCCGTGTCCGCGCTGGACGTGTCCATCCAGGCCCAGGTCGTCAACCTGCTGGAGGACCTGCAGAGCGAGTTCGACCTGACCTACGTGATGATCGCCCACGACCTGTCGGTCGTGCGCCACGTGTCCGACCGGGTCGCGGTGATGTACCTCGGCAAGATCATGGAGATCGCCGACCGCACCGCGCTGTACGAGCGTCCCATGCACCCGTACACGGTGGCGCTGCTGTCGGCGGTCCCGATCCCCGACACCGCCCGCCGCGAGTCCCGCGAGCGGATCCGGCTGCAGGGTGACGTGCCCAGCCCGATCAACCCGCCGTCGGGCTGCCGCTTCCACACGCGGTGCTGGAAGGCCCAGGAGATCTGCAAGACGCAGGAGCCGCCGCTGGCGGAACTGCAGCCGGGCCACCAGGCCGCGTGCCACTTCCCGGAGAACACCACCGAGATCACGATCGACCCGATGGGCATCACCGCCGCCAGCTGACGAGAAAGCCGCCTCCGGGCGGCTTTCCTCTTTGGTACCCACCGGACATCGGCAGGCAACACTCGCGGGCGTCAATGGGTGGCATGCCTGAGGCCGCGCACGTGTTCGCTCCCGATCCGCTGGCGGTGACGCTGCGGTTCCGGGAGATCCACGGGTACCGCCGCGCCTACCGGATGGGTGGGTCAGGTCCGGCTCTGTTGTTCATCCATGGCATCAGCGACTCGTCGGAGACCTGGCGGCACGTGCTGCCTGAACTCTCCAAGCGCTACACCGTGATCGCCCCGGACCTCCTCGGCCACGGCGACTCCGACAAGCCCCGAGCCGACTACTCGGCCGCCGCCTACGCCTGCGGGATGCGCGACCTGCTCGCGGTCCTGGACGTCGAGCACGTGACGGTCGTCGGCCACTCCCTCGGCGGCGGCGTCGCCATGCAGTTCGCCTACCAGTTCCCGGAACGCTGCGAGCGGTTGGTGCTGGTCAGCGGCGGGGGAGCCGGTCGGGCCGTGCACCCGATGCTGCGCCTGGCGGCCGGTCCGTGGGCGGAGGCGGTGCTGCCCCTGGCCACTTCTTCTCCCGCCCACGCCGTCGCGCGGACTCTGCTGTCGCTGGTCCCCGGCCTGGCGGGCATCGACCACCCCGGCGACCTGGCCTACGTGCTCGACCGCTACCGCCTGCTGCGCGAACGCTCCGCCCGCACGGCTTTCCTCCGGACGCTGCGCGCCGTGGTCGACCAGCGGGGCCAGGTGGTCACGATGCTCGACCGCAGCTACCTCGCGGTCGGCGTCCCAACCCTGCTGATGTGGGGCGCCCGCGACCAGATCGTCCCAGCTTCGCAGGCCACCGTGGCACACGCGGCACTGCCGGGCAGCGAGCTGGAGGTGTTCGAGGACTCCGGCCACTTCCCCCACCACGACGACCCGGCCCGCTTCGTCGCCGTCCTCGACGCGTTCCTCGCCACGACTTCCCCTGCCACCCACGACCCGTCCACCTGGCGCGAAATCCTCCGCGAAGGCAAGCCGGTCGCGCCACCGACCGGCGTGGACCCGGACGACGTGTCCTCCGGCTCTTGATCCGACGAGTCGGCGTCAGACACAATGTCCGGACATGATGTCCGGCGAAGGGGTCGGCGTGGACACCTGGATCTGGATCGCCATGCCGGTCGCCGCGATCGTGGTCGCGTGGACCGGATGGGCGGTCTACCGCCGAGTCGTGGCGTACCGGCGGCTGAACGCGACACTGCAACGGCTCGGCGCCCACGCCGGGATCGTCGGCAGGCCCCGACTGTCCGGCGACAACCGGTTCAACGGACCGTTCGTCGTCGGCCTGTCCGCGATAAGGCCGGGCACCCCGGAGTCGGTCGCCGAAGAGCTGACCCGGTCAGCGCGATCCCTCGGCTACCGGACCTCCAATGTCCGCCCGCCGTGCCCGGCCAACGCGCCGTGCCTGTTCCGCCCCGTCAACGGGCTCCCCTCGGTGGCCTTCCGCACCTTCGGGCCGGGCGCGCCGCTACCCGGGACCGAACTCGAAGTGCCCGCGCGGCACTGCGGGGTCGTCATCAGCGCGTACTGACCTACCCATGCCGCCCACCGGAAGATGGGTGAATCGTCCGACGCGGTCAGAGGCAGCAGGCTCGTAGCGTCGAGGGCCTCGCCCGAAGGAGGCCCGAAATGACCACTCAACACGTCGAAACGCTCATCATCGGGGCAGGTCAGGCCGGTCTCTCGACCGCGTACCACCTGCGCAAGCGTGGCCGCGACTGCCTCATCGTCGACGGCAACGACCGGGTCGGCGACAACTGGCGCAGGCAGTGGGACTCCCTCCGGCTCTACACCCCCGCCAAGTACGACAGCCTCCCCGGCCTCCCGTTCCCCAAGCCCAACTGGGAGTTCCCCACCAAGGACGAGGTCGCCGACTACCTGGAGACCTACGCCCTCCACCACGACCTCCCCGTCCGCATGAGCACCCGCATCGACGCGCTCGAAGCCACCGCGACCGGCTACCGCGCGGCCATCGGGCCCGACGCCATCACGTGCGACAACGTCGTGGTCGCCACCGGCACCTTCGGTCGCACCCCCGACATCCCCGACTTTGCCAAGGAACTCGACCCGAAGATCCGGCAGCTGCACTCCAGCGAATACCGCAGGCCAAGCCAGCTCAAGCCCGGCCGCGTGCTCGTCGTCGGCGCGTCGCACTCGGGAATCGATGTGGCCTACGAGGTCGCGCTCACCCACGACACCGTCCTCTGTGGACGCGACTGCGGCCAGATCCCGCCCAGGCTGGAGTCCAAGCGGATGCGTGCGCTCTTCCCGGTCATGCTGTTCATGGCCAGGCACGTGCTCACCCGCCGCACGCCGATCGGGCGGAAGGTCATGGGGGAGATCAGGTTCCACGGCGGCCCGATGCTGCGGGTGAAGCGCGCGGACCTCAAGGAACGCAATGTCGAACGCACCGAGGACCGGGTCACCGGAGTCAAGGACGGGCGCCCGCAGCTCGCCGACGGGCGGGTGGTCGACGCGGCCAACGTCATCTGGTGCACCGGATTCCAACAGGTGTTCGACTGGATCAAGCTGCCCGTCATCGGCGACGACGGCTGGCCGCGCGAGTACCGCGGCGTCGTCGAGGACGCACCCGGCCTCTACTTCTGCGGCATCAGCTTCCAGTACGCCTTCAGCTCGATGCTGCTGCCGGGCGCGGGCCGCGACGGCGAGTTCGTCGCAGGCCACATCGCGGGCCGCAAGGTCCTGGCGAGGGCTTGACCAGCGGCTATCCTGCCAAGGGTGGGCGTGGTCGAGGATCTGGCGAAGGCCCGCGCGGCCTTCGAGCACCGCCGCTGGCTGGCGGCGTACGACGCGCTGTCCGACGTCGACGACCTCGACCCCGCCGACTTCGTCCGGCTCGCCACCGCCGCCTGCCTGGTCGGCCGCCGCAACGACTGCGTCCAGGCCATGCAGCGCGCCTACCAGGGCCACATCGCCGCGGGCGACACCCTCGCCGCGGTCCGGTGTGGCTTCTGGCTGGGGATGACGCTGCTGATGAGCGGCGAGGCGGCGGTCGGCGGCGGCTGGGTGAGCCGCAGCAAGCGGCTGCTGGACGACATCCCCGGCGACGTGGTCGAACGCGGCTACGTGCTGATGCCGACGATGCTGGGCAGCATCTTCGCCGGTCAGTTCGACACCGCCCAGGCCGTGGCGCTGGAGGTCACCGACTACGGCCGCCGCTTCCGCGACCCCGACCTGACCGCCAACGGCCTCAACGCCCAGGGCCGGATCCTGATCTTCGTGGGCCGCGTCCCGGAGGGCTTCGCCCTGCTGGACGAGGCCATGACCGCGGTCGCGGGCGGCGAGGTGTCCCCGATCTTCGCGGGCCAGATCTACTGCTCGATGATCGAGGCGTGCCAGGAGGTCTGCGACTACGGCCGCGCCGCCGAGTGGACCAGCGCCCTGACCGCCTGGATCGACGCCCAGCCCGGCCTGGTCATGTTCACCGGCCAGTGCGCGGTGCACCGGGGCCAGATCATGCGCGTGCGCGGCCACTACACCGAGGCGGTCGAGGAGTTCGACCTCGCGGTCCGCCGGTACGTCGAAGCCGACACCCCGGCCGCCGCGGGCCTCGCGCTCGCCGAATGGGGCGACGTGCTCCGCGTGCGCGGCGAGTTCGACGCCGCCCAGGCCGCCTACGACCGCGCCAACGGCTACGGCCACGAGCCGCAGCCCGGCCTCGCCCTGCTGTGGCTGGCCACCGGCCGGAAGGAGGCCGCGCTCGCCGCCGTGCGCAGGCTGCTGCTCGAACCACGTCCCCTGCCGCACCGCTCCCACCTGCTGCCAGGCGCCGTCGAGGTGCTGCTCGGCGCGGGCGAACCGGCCGACGCCGCGGCCCTCAGCGTCGAGCTGATGTCGATCGCGGAGTCCTTCGGCTGCCCGGCCCTGCGGGCGATGGCGCACTACGCGCGCGGCGCCGTCGTGCTCGACATCGACCCGTCGACCGCCCTCGCCGACCTGCGCACCGCCGCCCACGAGTGGCAGCGCCTCAGCGCCCCCTACGAGATCGCCCGCTGCCGCCTGCTCATGGGCAAGGCACTCCGCGCCCTCGGCGACGAGCAGTCCGCCGCGACCGAGTTGACCGCCGCCCACCAGGCTTTCCACGACCTGGGCGCGGCCCCCGCCGAGCAGGCCGCCGCGCGGATGCTCACCCCGACCGTCCCAGGTGGACTCACCGAGCGCGAGGTCGAGGTTCTCCGGCTGGTCGCCGCGGGCCGCAGCAACCCCGAGATCGCCGCGACCCTCGTGCTCAGCGAGAAAACCGTGGCAAGGCACCTGTCGAACATCTTCGCCAAGCTCGACGTCCCGTCCCGCACGGCGGCGGCCAAGTTCGCCTACGAGAACCGGCTCACCTGATCGGGTGGCCTGCGGATAAGCTGCCGCAGCCCATCACGCTCTGTCGCGTGATCCTGGGGGCATTCCCTGAAGGAATGAAGGTCATCATGAGCACTGACATGCCCGCGATCCCGCCCGCGCCCGAGGCCGTGGAGCCCGAGCAGAAGAAGAGCACGAGCGTCGGCGTCAAGATCCTGCGGTACGTCGGCGGCCTGGCTGTCGCGGCACTGCTGGTCTACGGCTTCAACTACTTCACCAGCGACGCCGCCCAGGCCAAGGCGGGCGACTGCGCCGCCGTCGCGGGCACCACCAGCAAGCCCGACTTCAAGACCGTCGACTGCGGCGCCGCCGAGGCGAACTACACCATCGGCAAGGTCCTGTCGAAGACGTCGGAGTCCTGCGGCGGCACCTACGACGAGTACATCGAGACCGGCCGCGGCCCGGACTCGAAGCTGTGCCTGGTCCCCAAGCTGGTCGAGGGCACCTGCTACGACACGAACACCAACAACAACATGGGCATGGCCGTCGTCGACTGCGGCAAGCCCGACGCCGTCAAGATCACCAAGCTGCTGACCGGTGTCGAGGACAAGGCCCAGTGCCCCGACAGCAGCGGCATCACCTTCCCGGAGCCGAAGCTGACGATCTGCTTCGGCCCCGGCGTCGAGGCGTAAAGACGCGTGCGTGGACCGGGCCTACTTGTGGGCCCGGTTCACCGCCGAGACAACGGCCTTGAGCGAAGCGGCCACGATCGAGCTGTCGATCGCGACGCCCCACAGCACCTGGTCGCCCACCGCGCACTCCACATAGGCCGCCGCCCGGGCGTCGTCGCCCGCGGTGAGAGCGTGCTCGGAGTAGTCCAGGACCCGCACGTCGTAGCCGACCGAGGCCAGCCCGTCGACGAAGGCGGCGATCGGGCCGTTGCCCGCGCCCGTGATCTCGTGCTCCTCGCCCTCCACCGTCACCGACGCCTCGATCTCGTCGCGGCCCTCGCCGTCGTCGGAGATGCGGTTGCGGCGCAGGCGCAGCGGGGAGATCCGGTCGAGGTACTCGCCCGCGAAGACGTCCCACATCTCCTTCGGGCTGACCTCGCCGCCCTCGTTGTCCGTGACGGCCTGGATGACCTGCGAGAACTCGATCTGCAGCCGACGCGGCAGCTTCAGCTGGTGCTCGGTCTTCATGATGTAGGCGACGCCGCCCTTGCCGGACTGCGAGTTGACCCGGATGACCGCCTCGTAGGAGCGGCCGATGTCCTTCGGGTCGATCGGCAGGTACGGCACCTCCCACGGGTGCTCGTCCACCCCGACCCCGGCGGCCTCCGCGTCGGTGCGCATCGCGTCGAAGCCCTTGTTGATGGCGTCCTGGTGGCTGCCGGAGAAGGCGGTGAACACCAGGTCGCCGCCCCACGGGTGGCGCTCGGCGACGGGCAGCTGATTGCAGTACTCGACGGTGCGGCGGATCTCGTCGATGTCGGAGAAGTCGATCTGCGGGTCGATGCCCTGGCTGAACAGGTTCATGCCCAGGGTGACCAGGTCGACGTTGCCGGTGCGCTCGCCGTTGCCGAACAGGCAGCCCTCGATGCGGTCGGCCCCGGCCTGGTAGCCCAGCTCGGCGGCGGCTACGCCGGTGCCCCGGTCGTTGTGCGGGTGCAGGCTCAGGATCAGCGAGTCGCGGTTGTCGAGGTTGCGGTTCATCCACTCGATCGAGTCGGCGTACACGTTGGGCGTGGCCATCTCGACGGTCGCGGGCAGGTTGACGATCATCGGCCGGTCGGGCGTCGGCTGCCAGACAGCGGCGACGGCGTTGCACACCTCGGCGGCGTAGGACAGCTCGGTGCCGGTGTAGGACTCGGGGGAGTACTCGAACCGGAAGTCGGTGTCGGCGTACTTCTCGGCGAAGGCCAGCACGACCTCGGCGCCGTCGGTGGCGATCTTCTTGATCCCCGCGCGGTCCTGCCGGAACACGACGCGCCGCTGCAGGATCGACGTCGAGTTGTAGAGGTGGACGATCGCCGAGTGCACGCCCTCCAGGGCCTCGTACGTGCGCTCGATCAGCTCGGGCCGGGCCTGCGTCAGCACCTGGATGCGGACGTCCTCCGGGATGGCGCCCTCGGTGACGATCTCGCGGACGAAGTCGAAGTCCGTCTGGCTGGCGGCCGGGAAGCCGACCTCGATCTCCTTGTAGCCCATGCGCACCAGCAGGTCGAACATGCGGCGCTTGCGGGCGGGCGACATCGGGTCGATCAGCGCCTGGTTGCCGTCACGCAGGTCGACCGCGCACCACAGGGGCGCCTTGGTGATGCGCTTGTTCGGCCAGGTGCGGTCGGGTACGTCGATGGGCTCGACCAGCTCGGGGAACGGGCGGTACCGGTGGAACGGCATCGAGCTGCCCAGCTGCGGGTTCCACGCGGGCTGGTCACCGGGCGCGGGCTTCGCGGGCGTGCGGATGCGGCTGTTGGCGGAGCTGAAGGAATCGGGGCTGCTCATGGTGCGGGTCTCCTGCTACGAGAGTCGGCGACCGGCGAACGCCAAACTCCGCGACGGGGGGCCGGCCTGGTCAGGCCCCGTCGCGGCAGCGAAGCAGGAGGAGAGCCACCCGGCCAGAGTAGCCACCGTTCGGCCGAATGTGGAATCGGAAGTCCACATCCTGGGCCGGACACGATTTCACCGGGCGAAATAACGGAGACGAACCAGCCGGTTGCGCATTGTGGCCGAAGACGCTGCGATGGGGGTGTGATCAGCAACGAACAGCCCGCCAAGGTGCGGGCACTCGCGATGGAACTGAAGGCCGCCCGTGAACGCGCGGGCCTGAGAACACGGGACGCGGCGGTGAAGATCGGCACGTCCGCGCCAACCTTGAACCGCTCGGAGAAGGCCAAACGCTTCTCCCCGATTGAGGACGTCTCGGCGCTGCTGGCGATCTACGGCGTCACCGGGTTCGAACGCATGAGGCTCATGGAACTGGCTCAGGATCTCGACAAGCCACACTGGGTCGAGTCGGAAGGCAAGTCGCACCGGATCACTCCGTCGCTGCGGCTGTTCGAGGCCCAAGCCACCAAGATCACCCAGTTCGCGAACGCTTTGATCCCCGGTCTGCTCCAGACGCCCGCTTACATCCGGGCGCTCATGACCGCCACCCCGTTCAGCGATGAGGGCAGGGAGCGACTGGTGGCCGCGAGGTTGGAGCGACAGGCGATCTTCACCAAGATCGTCAGCCCGAACTATGAGGTCTTCCTCGATGAGCGGGTGTTGCGGCGACAGGTAGGCGGTGCGGATGTGATGGTCCAGCAGATTCAGTGGTTGCTCGCTCGGATGGAGCAGGCGCACATCAGCATCCGCGTGATCCCCTTCAAACACGGCTACTACCTGGACCCGGGCGCCTACATGCTGATGGAATTCAGGGAAGACTTCCCGATCGTCTACTTCGAGAGCGCGGCGGTGTCCGGGTTCCTCCATAAGGCTGACAGCATCCATCGCTATCGCGGGTTCACCTCTACGATGAACCTGATGGCGTTGGGTTCAGCCGATTCGGTGAAATTCCTGACGAGCATGGTGGCTGATTACGAACGGGGATGAAACGGGATGCGCGCAGAGTGGCGGAAGTCGACGTTCAGCGAACCCCATCAGCAGGACTGCGTCGAAGTCTCCTACGCCACCGTCGTTCGTGTCCGTGACTCCAAGAACCCCGAAGGCGGCACGCTTTCCTTCCCGGTCCCCACCTGGTTCCCCCGCCGCCTAGCCGCCCACGTTTGACGATCCCCTGGTCGGGGCATATATCGACCATGACTACGCACAGGTGGTACGCAGCGCGTGGGCGTGGGCGCAGCACCCCGGCCCGCATCGTGGCCGGGATCGGTGCCTTATTCGCCCTCATCGAGGTCGTCTACATCCTCCTGATCATCTTCGGGGCGAACGCCGCCAACGCGTTCTTCCGGTTCATCGCCTCACTGGCTGAGCCGCTCGCCCTGTTCTTCCCCGGTCTCTTCCCCATCGCCAACCCGACGCTCGCCGTCATCGTGAACTACGGCCTCGCTGCCGTGTTCTGGCTGGTCGTGACCGGACTGGTGGCTCGCGCCCTGCGCTGAGCGATGCCAGACTTTGCCCATGGCCGACAGCACCGAAGAAACCGCCGCCGCTCCCCGGCGCACCGCCGCTGAGTGGCGCGCGGACATCGTCGGGCTGGTGGCGGGCATCGTCCGCTGGGTGGGGCTGGTGATCGCCCTGATCCTGGTCGTGCACGTCATTCTCGTGATGGGCAACGCCAACCAGGGCAACGGCATCACCAGCTTCTTCCGCGACTGGGCAGAACCGCTGGCCCTCGCGTTCAAGAACCTGTTCACGCCAGACGACCCGAAGCTGGCCGTCCTGGTCAACTACGGCCTGGCCGCCGTTTTCTGGCTGGTGGTCTCGACCGTGGTCGCCAAGCTCATTCGGCGTCTGGCCTGAACGGTTCGCCCCAGCGGTCGGTGAAGGCCAACTCGGCGGCGGGTTTGCGCCTGCGCGGCTTCGTCTCGCGCTCGCGCTTCTCCGGCGGCAGCAGTTCCGGCGACCCGAGCACGCCGACGGCCACCGCGACCAGCGGCCTGGCCGTCGGCGGCAGCTCGAACTCCGCCACGACCGCCGCCTTGTCGAACCCGGCCATCTGATGGGCGACTAGCCCCTCCGCGACGGCCTGCAACACCAGGTTCTCCGTTGCCAGGCCGACTCCGTACTCCGCGTACGGGATGTCGCCCTTCTCGTTGACCGTCGACGCGCACGCCACCAACAGCGCGCCCGCGTTGACCGCCCACGCCTGGTTCCCGCGGTTCAGACACCCCAGGATCCGGTCGAACGTCGACGTTCCGCGCGGTCCGACGATGTAGCGCGCGGGCTGCGTGTTCCCGTACGACGGCGCCCACCGGGCCGCCTCCAACATCCGATTCAACGCTTCCAGCGGCACGACCCCGGCCGGGTCCAGCGCACGCGGGCTCCAGCGTGCCTTGATCAGCGGGTGCGGCTCAGATGGCATAGCCCCACGACGTGATCGAGTACGCGCCGAACCAGGCCGACGCGACCGCCGCGCCCGCGAGCGTCAGCAGCACCGTCGACGTCCGGCGCTTCGCCAGGCCGATCGCGATCGGGATCAGCAGGGTGAAGGCGGGCACCATCAGCCGCGCCTTCGAGTTCATCAGGCCGTTCGAGCACAGGTCCATCGCCAGGACACCGGCCGCGTAGACCACCAGCGGCCACTCCAGCCGCTTCCGCCAGCAGATCACCAGCAGCGCCAGCGCGACCACGATCAGCCCGACCGTCGCCACCTCCAGCACGGACCGCGCGTTGCCCAGCACCTCCAGGCTGAATTTGATCGTGGCGCCGCCGCCGTCGAACTCGGAGTCCCAACCGCGCCGCTGCAGGGCGAACCAGCCGTCCCACTCACCGGTCTGCGTGCCGACCCACGCGAGGTAGCCGATCAGCCCGACCGGCGCGACGAGCCCGCCGACCCAGGGCTTCCACGTCTCCCGCCGCTGAATGATCGCCACGATGATGGCCAGCCCGACCGCCAGGATCAGCGCCGCCGCCGTCGGCCGGACCAGCCCCGCCACCGCGCAGCACAGCCCCGCGCCGATCCACTGCCGCTCCAGCACGAACACCAGCGCCCACACGGCGAACGCGCAGAACATCGCCTCCGAGTACGCCATCGACAACACGATCGCCATGGGCGACGCGGCGAACAGCGCGACCAGGATCAGCCCGACCTTCCGCGACCCGCCGGAGATGATCGTGCCCAGCCGGGTCATCCCGTACGCGCACACCACCCCGAACGCGACGGTGATCGCCAGCGCGGAGGGCAGCAGCAGGAACCCGAGATCACTCAGCCAGCCGACCACCGTCGGATAGCCGGGGAAGAACGCCAGCGGCGTCTCGGCGCTGCGCCGGTTGAACGCGTCGACCAGGTTCGGCGGCACGTCGGCGTAGCCGTGGCCCGCGATCGCCAGGAACCACTGCCCGTCCCACGACTTCAGCGCGTCGGTGGCGGACTGGTTGTTCTGGCCCGCCATCCAGGTCAGCACGAGCAGGCCGACCTCGCGCACCCCGAGAAACACCAGGCCAGGGGCTAGAAGATTGGCGATCCTGGCGAGCGTCCACCGCCGTGCACGGTCTGGAGCCGGTGCTGGCGGAGCGGTCGTCGCCTCCTGGGCGCTCTGCGGCGCCACGTCCGTCGCAGACACCCCGATCCTTTCCATCTGCCATGGCCGTAGTAGATCCCCAGGGTAGCGGCTGCGCCATCCGGGCCAGTGGGCACGGCGGAGAGGACCACCGTGCCCACCGCCGACTCAGCTCTTGCCGTCGCAGAGGACCTTGCCGAGGGTTACGGCGCGGTCCATGCCGTTGGAGGAGCTGGTCCCGCCGCCGTTGAACACGTTGATCACCGCGAACGCCGCGCGCGAGCCGTTGGCCGTGCCGCCCGCGATCGACTGGTAGCCGGGCCACACGCCGTAGTGGCCGTAGGCGATGGCGCCGTTCTCACACGGCAGCACGAACTTGTCGACGCCGAGGCCGTAGTTCGGCGCCGTCGAGCCGGGCGCGTTGTTGGGCGTGGTCAGCTGGGCGATCTGCGCGGGCGCGAGGAGCTGCCCGCCGAACAGCGCCCGGTAGAACTTCGTCTCGTCGGCGCCGCTGGAGACCAGGCCGCCCGCGGGCCCGCCGATGCTCGGGTCGACCAGTTCGGTGGTGTCCACCGCGAAGATCCCCGTGCCGATGTACCCGCGCACGTGGCCCGGCGGCAGCGTCTTGACCGTGGGCAGGAACGTGCTGGTCAGGCCGAGTGGCGTGACGATCCGGCTGGTCAGCTCCTGGCTGTAGGTGCGCCCGGTGACCGCCTCGATGATCATGCCGGCGAGGAAGTAGTTGGCGCCTGAGTACAGCCACCCGGCGCCGGGGGCGAACTGGGCGGGCTTGGCCAGGCCCCACGACGCGACCGTGGCCATCGTCTGCGGCTGGGTGTACTTGAGGTCGGCGTAGCCCGCGACGTCCGAAGGCAGGTGGTCGCCGATGCCGCTGGTGTGGTTGAGCAGCTGCCGGGTGGTGATGACGTTGCCGTCGTAGTTGCCGGTGACGACCCCGGGAATGTAGGTCGCGACGGGGGCGTCGAGGTTGATCTTCCCCTCGGCCACCAGCTGCAGCACGATCGTGGCGGTCATGGGCTTGGACAGGCTGCCGACGCGGACCTTGTGGTCCGGGCCGAACGGCAGGTTCCACCACAGCTCGCGGGTGCCGGTGGTGACGCTCCACAGGGTGTCGCCGTCGCGGACGACCGCGCTGCCGCCCGGGGCGCCGTAGCTGGCGCGGAGGTCCTGGATGGCGGTCTGGGCCGCCGGGTGGGTGTCCGCGGTGGCCGTGCCCGCGGTGAGCAGCATGGCGGCGGCCACGAGGCCGCCGAGTCTGACGGATAAGCGCATCGCGCTTCCTTTCGTCGATGATCACCTCCGATTATGAACGCGTTTGTTCACCAATAGGCGGATGTTCCAGCCCGCGATGTGGTGGCGGAGGACACACAGCGCATAAGAGGTAGACGACGTCGCAGGTAGTCTCACCCGGAGAAGGCGCGCGGCACAGTCCTGCGCGCCCGCGGCTTGAGGAGGTTGCACGCAGTGGCGCTCGTCGTCCAGAAGTACGGCGGATCCTCGTTGGAGAACGCTGACCGGATCAAACGGGTCGCCGAGCGGATCATCGCGACGCGAAAAGCGGGGAACGACGTCGTAGTGGTGTGCTCGGCGATGGGTGACACGACCGACGAACTCCTCGACCTCGCCAAGCAGGTGAACCCCGTCCCGCCGGAGCGCGAGATGGACATGCTCCTCACCGCCGGTGAGCGCATCTCCAACTCCCTCGTGGCGATGGCGATCAGCGCGCTCGGCGCCGAGGCCAGGTCGTTCTCCGGCTCCCAGGCGGGCGTGATCACCACTTCGGTGCACGGCAAGGCGCGGATCATCGACGTCACCCCCGGCCGCGTGCAGGCCGCGCTCGACGAGGGCTACATCGTGCTCGTCGCGGGCTTCCAGGGCGTCAGCCAGGACACCAAGGACATCACCACCCTCGGCCGCGGCGGTTCGGACACCACCGCGGTCGCCCTCGCCGCGGCGCTCAACGCCGACGTCTGCGAGATCTACACCGATGTGGACGGCGTCTACACCGCCGACCCGCGGATCGTGCCCGACGCCAAGCGCCTCGACCGCGTCACCTACGAGGAGATGCTGGAGATGGCCGCCAGCGGGGCCAAGGTGCTCATGCTGCGCTGCGTCGAGTACGCGCGCCGCTACGGCGTGCCGATCCACGTCCGATCGTCGTACAGCAACAAGTCCGGCACGATCGTCGCCGGATCAATGGAGGACTTGACCGTGGAACAGGCGATGATCACCGGCGTCGCGCACGACCGGTCCGAGGCGAAGGTCACCGTGACGGGCGTGCCCGACCACGCGGGCGTGGCCGCCCGGATCTTCCGGACCGTGGCCGACAGCGAGATCGACATCGACATGGTGCTGCAGAACGTGTCCAGCACCGTGTCGGGCAAGACCGACATCACCTTCACCCTGTCGAAGAGCAACGGCCCCGCCGCGGTGTCCGCGCTGGAGAAGATCCGCGAGGAACTCGGCTTCACCGCCGTCCTCTACGACGACCACGTCGGCAAAGTCTCGCTGGTCGGCGCCGGGATGCGGTCGCACCCGGGCGTCACCGCGACGTTCTGTGAGGCGCTGGCCAAGGCCGGGGTCAACATCGAGATCATCAACACCTCGGAGATCCGGATCTCGGTCCTGATCCGCGACACCCAGCTCGACGAGGCCGTGCGCGCCATCCACGACGCGTTCGACCTGGGCGGCGACGAGGAAGCAATCGTGTACGGCGGGAGTGGTCGCTGATGTCCGGTCCGGTTCTGGCCCTGGTGGGCGCGACGGGTGCCGTGGGCACCGTCATGGTCGACATCATGAACGGCCGCAAGGAGTGGCCGTGGGGCGAGGTGCGCCTGATCGCGTCGCCGCGCTCGGCGGGCAAGAAGATCACCGTGCGCGGCGAGGAGCTGACGGTCCTCGCGCTCGCGCCGGAGGTCTTCGACGGCGTCGACGTCGCGATGTTCGACGTCCCCGACGAGGTCTCCGCCCAGTGGGCGCCCATCGCCGCTGAGCGCGGCGCCATCGCGGTCGACAACTCCGGCGCGTTCCGCATGGACGCCGACGTGCCGCTGGTGGTGCCCGAGGTCAACGCGGACAAGATCAGCGACGCGCCGCGCGGGATCATCGCCAACCCGAACTGCACCACGCTGTCGATGATGGCCGCGATCGGCGCCCTGCACCGCGAGTTCCAGCTGACCGAGCTGGTCGTCGCTTCGTACCAGGCCGCGTCCGGCGCCGGCCAGGACGGCATCGACCGCCTGTACGCCGAGTACGCCGCGGTCGCGGGCAAGCCGGTCGGCGAGAAGGCGGGCGACGTCCGCGAGGCACTCGCCGCGGCCGGTCTGGCACAGGAGAACTCGCCGTTCCCCGCGCCGCTGGCGTTCAACGTCGTGCCGTGGGCGGGCTCGCTCAAGGCCGACGGGTGGGCCAGCGAGGAGATCAAGGTGCGCAACGAGTCCCGCAAGATCCTCGGCATCGAGGACCTGAAGGTCTCGGCCACCTGCGTGCGCGTCCCGGTCGTCACCACGCACTCGCTGGCGGTCCACGCGCGGTTCGCCAAGCCGGTCACCGTGGCGCAGGCCCACGAGATCTTCTCGGCGCAGCCGTCGGTCGTGCTGATCGACGACCCGGAGAAGGGCCAGTTCCCGACTCCAGCCGACGTCGTGGGCGGCGACCCGACCTACGTCGGCCGCGTCCGCCAGGCGCTGGACTTCCCGAACACGCTCGACTTCTTCGTCTGCGGCGACAACCTCCGCAAGGGCGCGGCGCTGAACACCTACGAGATCGCGGAGTCCATCGCGGCCCAGCGGTGACGTGAACACCCCCCTTTCGTAGGCTGTCCGGCGGACAGTGGGGATCGGGGGGTTTCATGGGTCAACCGAGGATGGTCGCCGGGCGGTACGTCCTGCTCGGCGAACTGGGCCGCGGCGGCATGGGCGTGGTCTGGCGGGCCGAGGACCGGGTCATCGGCAGGCAGGTCGCGCTCAAGGAGCTGCCCTTCCCGCCCGGCCAGGACCCGGCGGTGTTCCAGGAACGCGTCCTGCGCGAGGCACGGACGGCGGGCCAGCTCAACGACCCGGCCGTCGTCACCGTGTTCGACGTGTCCTTCGACCGCGGCGTCGCCTACCTGGTGATGGAGCTGGTCCAGGCCCCGACGCTGTCCGACCTGATCGCGACCGGGCCGCTGCCGGAGTCCCGCGTCCTCGCCATCGCCCGCCAGGTCCTCGGCGCGCTCCAGTCGGCCCACGCGGCCGGGATCGTCCACCGCGACGTCAAGCCGAGCAACATCATGGTGCTGCCCGGCGACCGGGTGAAACTCGCCGACTTCGGCATCGCCCGCGCCGTCGACGACCCGAGCCTCACCGCGACCGGCGGCATCATGGGCTCACCCGGCTACATGGCCCCCGAGCTGTTCACCGGCTCCCAGCCGCTGCCCGCCGCCGACCTGTGGGCCCTCGGCGCGACACTGTTCCACGCCGTCGAGGGCCGCGCGCCGTTCACCCGCACCACCACGGCCGCCACGATGCACGCGATCCTCACCGAACGCCCCACCCCGTCCCGTTGCGGCGAGCCGTTGCTGTCGCTGCTGGAAGGGCTGCTGAACCAGGACCCGGCCGCGCGCCTCACCGGCCCCCAGGCCGCCACGCTGCTCGGCGCACCCGCCGATCCGGAGTCCACGGTCACCTTCGCCCCCGTCACCACCGACGCCACCGAACTGGTCGCCGGGCCGACAGCGATGGTCGCCGCACCCCAGCGCTCCACCCGCGAGAACATCGCCGATGTCGCCACGCCCGCCTGGGTGAGCGACGACCCGTGGGATGAAGAGCGCCCCAAGCGCAAGGTCCCAGTCCTGCTCGCGAGCGCGGCCGCCGTGGTCGTCGGCGCGTTGGTGACGGTCTTCCTGTTGATCCCCCGCGAAGACGGCACGCCCACGGCGATGCCGGTCGTGGACAAGCAGCCCCAGTCGTCGGCGCCGTCGACCACTCAGCTCACGTCGGCTGCGTCCAGCTCCACCGCGCCGCCGAGCAGCAGCAGCGCCGCGCCGTCGTCCTCGGCCAGCGCGTCAGCCCAGCCCACGTCGGCCTCAGCGGCGCCGCCCCAGCCGAAGCCGACCACCACCACGGCGGCCCTCACCACGACGACCACGCCTCCGCCGCCGTCATGGACCCGGGTCACGATCACCCGCTACAACCACCCGACGGGCTGGCACATCACCACCACTACGGCGTTTCCCCCGCCCGGAGGGTTCAACCGCGAGCACTCGTTCGGCGATCTCTCCGCCAAGCCCGCGGCGGGCACCAAGAAGATGTACTCCTGCAAGCAGAACGCGTCAGACGACCACTTCACGTCGGTGGACCAGAGCGGCGGCTGCGAGGGCCACAAGATGATCGCCTTGCTCGGCTACATCTTCACCGCCCCGCCCGAGGGCGTGCGGTCGGCGTCGCTCTACCGGTGCACCTACTCCGGCGGCCACTTCGACTCGATCCACGACGACTGCGAGGGCTACAACAAGGAGTACCGGATGGGCTACGTGCTCGTCCTCTGACATGAGGAACGGCGCCAGCCCCGGTCGGGGGCTGGCGCCGTTCACTGACTCCGCGTCAGTGGATCAAGGGAGCGGGGGCTCCAGCGGAGGCTCTTCATCCGGCACACAGGCGTCGGCGATCAGGCCGTCGAGGGCCTCCACCGCGCCTTCGGCGTGGTCGCCGACGGAGTCGAGGTCGATCTCACTCGCGGTGGTGACATCGGCGACGGCGCCGTGGACGTGCGAGAGCAGTGCCGCCGTGAAGCTGTGGCAGCTGGTCAGCTCGGTGCCTTCACCCGGCGGGACATCCGGGAGACAGCCGTTGGCCTGAAGCACGCCGACTGCGGCCTTGACCGCGGTCACCAGCTCGGTCACCAGACCGTCGTCGCTCGCCGAACGGGCCTGCGGCAGCGGTGCCGGGGCGGGTTCCGGCTCAGGCAGCGGTGCCGGTTCCGGCGCGGGCTCAGGCTCGGGCGCAGGTTCCGGCGCGGGCTCAGGTGCCGGTTCCGGTGCGGGCTCAGGATCCGGTGCGGGCTCAGGTTCGGGTGCTGGTTCTGGTGCGGGCTCAGGTTCGGGTGCTGGTTCTGGTGCGGGCTCAGGTTCGGGTGCTGGTTCTGGTGCGGGCTCAGGTTCCGGCGCGGGTTCTGGAGCCGGTTCGGGATCCGGTGCGGGATCCGGTGCGGGTTCGGGCTCAGGGGCGGGGTCCGGGGCCGGTTCGGGTTCGGGAGCCGGGTCAGGCGCTGGGTCCGGCTCCGGTTCCGGCGCCGGGTCTGGCGCTGGTTCTGGTTCCGGCGCGGGCTCTTCAGCCAGCGCCTCGGTCAGCTCGGCCAGCTTGTCCTGCAGGCTCGCGGTGGCGGCGCCGCACGTGCTTGGTGGGTCGGCGGCGGCCATGGGCACATTGAAACCACCGACCAGCGCGGTCGCGGCGGCGGCTAGACCAATGGCCAATTTCCTGAACATTCGGCTCACTTCCCCTGACAAGTTGAAGATCCGAAGAGCGTTCAGTCGTACGACTTTTAGTCGGTGCCCGGGCTCGCCGATCGTAAGCACACCGCTGGCGAATCTTCTTTCTGGGAAGCCAGGTTCACCTCTTCGTGAGACCGCCGCGTGGCGAACGCGATGGCCGCCACGATCACCCCGCCGACGCCGCCGACGACGAAGCCCCATGGCGCTGAGCTGTGATCCATCACGAATCCGGCGAGCGGTGCGCCCGCCGCCGCGCCCAGGGTGAACGCGGAACTCTGCAAGCCGGTCGCTACTCCCCGCATCGACGCGGGGGCCAAAGTGTTCACCTGTTCGTTGGTCGCTGCGATTGTGGGTGCACAGAGGAAGCTGGTGGGGATCAAGATGAGCGCCAGCAGCCACCACTGTCCAGACGCGACACCGGCCGGGATGGCGAGCACACCCATCAGTCCAACTAGGACATGCGGGGTGACTTCGCGGTCGCCCATCCCGTAGATCATCCCGCCGATCGCCGACGACAGGCACATCACGACGATCACCACGCCGGTCCAGTCGAGCTGCCCGGCCTCGCGCAGCGACGCCACGACCGCGACGTCCATCGCGGCGAGAACGAACACCGCGCCCGCGCCGACGGCGAACACGCCGAGCAGCCGCGGCGTCAGCCAGTCGCGGCGCGGGAGGCGCACGCCACCGGCGGCTTCCTCGTGGTCGGCGCGCACCTTCGGGTTCACGATGAACAACAGCGTGCCGACGCAGAACACCGCGATAGCCACCGCGGTCAGCGCTGTGCGCGTCGACAGCTGGGTGGCCAGCGCGACGGCGGTGGCCGGTCCGACCATGTAGGTCAGCTCGACCGACACCGAGTCCAGCGAGTACGCGGTGCGCCGCAGCTCGTCGGGCACCAGCGCCGCGATCGCCTGCCTGCCGATCGACATGGCGGGCACGATGAGGAAGCCCCCGAGAAACGCCGCGGGCAGCAACAGCTCATACGACAGGAAGCGCGCCGACGCCCAGAACGCGGTCTCACCGAGAGTGACGACCATCAGCATCGGCCGCAGCCCGTACCGGTCGATGACCCGCCCCATGATCGGCGCGCCGAGCGCGATCCCGATGGTGCTCGACGCCCCGACCAGGCCCGCCTGCCCGTAGCCGCGGTCCATCCCGACCGCCACGTGCAGGGTGATCACGACCGCCGCCGCGGTGATCGGCAGCCGGGCGAAGAACATGACGATCATCAGCGTTCGCACGCCGGGCAGGCCGAGCATCCGGCGGTATTGCTGCATACCCCGATTCCCACATGCCGGCCTGCCCGCGCGCAACCCCTTTACCGCGTGGCCACCCCGCTCAGAGAGCCAGCGCTGTCCGCAACGCGATAGCCGCCTCCGCCGCGGCCTCCCGGAACCGTGCGCCGACGCCGAGGAAGCTGAAGTAGCCGTGGATCAAGTCCGGATACCGCACGGCGAGCACCTTGACGCCCGCCTCCTTCAGCTTGTCCGCGTACGCCTCGCCCTCGTCGCGCAGCGGGTCGAACCCGGCGGTGGCGACGTAGGCGGGCGGCAGGCCGGTCAGGTCCTCGGCCAGCAGCGGGGAGAACAGTGGGTTGGTCCAATCCGCTTCCTCCGGCGCGTAGTGGTCGCGGAACCAGTCCATGTCATCGCTGGTGAGGAAGAAGCCCTCGGCGAACAGCTCGCGCGACCGCCTGCGCACCGACGCGTCGACCGCCGGGTAGATCAGCAGCTGGAACTTGGGCACCGCGCCGCCCGCCCGGACGGCCTGGATCGACGTCACCGCGGCCAGGTTGCCGCCCGCGCTGTCGCCGCCCACGGCGATCCGGTCCGGGTCGATGCCCAGCTCGGCGGCGTTCTTCACCGCGTAGTCGAAGGCCATGAGCGCGTCGTCGACGGCGGCGGGGAAGCGGTGCTCGGGGGCGAGGCGGTAGTCCACCGACAGCACCTTCACGCCCGCGCGCGTGGCCAGGAAGCGGCTGACCTGGTCGTGGCTGTCGAGATCGCCGACCACCCAGCCGCCGCCGTGGTAGTAGACCAGCAGCGGAGCGTCGTCGCCGAGGCCATCGGGGGTGTAGAAGCGGGCGGGGAGGCTGCCCTCGATCATCAGCGGGCGGACCGTCACCGGCTCGATCGGCGGGCCGCTGACCAGCGCACGCGACTCCGACAGCCGCCGCCTAGCCTGCTCCGGGGTGCCGTTGACCAGCCGGTAGCCTGACGCCTTCTCCAGGATCAGGAACAGCTGCGCGTCGAGTGCGAGCTCCTGGCCGTCGATGCGGATGGGCTTTCCCGCGATCCGGCGCAAGATCGGCTTCGGCAGCGCCATCAGCGCCCGTACCAATGTGGACTGGACGGAGATCGGCACTCGGTCCAACAGCTTCGACATCTGGCCTCCTTGGCTACTCCGCCCGCACGTTACTTGTCGGTAGGCCCTGCGGACAGCCGCTCTCCGGGTGCGAGTATGGAGAGGTGACAGTGTCTGTGGTCGGAATCGGCGGGTCCCTGCGCTCGGACTCTCAGTCCGAGCGCGCGCTCCGCATCGCGCTGGCCGGGGCGGCCGAGGCGGGGGCCAAGACCACGGCCCTTTCCGGCGCCGACCTGGTGCTCCCGTTCTACGACCCGGCGGTGCCCGAGCGCTCCCGCGAGGCCATGCGCCTGGTCGACGAACTGCGCGACGCCGACGGTGTGATCCTCGTCTCGCCCGGCTACCACGGGACGGTTTCCGGGCTGGTCAAGAACGCCCTGGACTACGTCGAGGACCTGCGCGACGACGCCCGCCCCTACCTCCACGGCCGCGCCGTCGGCTGCATCGCGACCGCGGCGGGCTGGCAGGCGTCGGTGACCACGCTGCAAGCCCTGCGCTCGGTCGTGCACGCGCTGCGCGGCTGGCCGACGCCGCTGGGCGCCGCGGTGAACTCCGCCGAGGTGCTGTTCGACGGCACCGGCGACTGCAGCGACCGCCAGACCTCGACGAGCCTGCGGACCATCGGCCTGCAGGTCGTCGAGTTCGCCCTGGCCAGGACTACCTCAGCTTGAGCGCCCGCAGCGCGAAGTAGACCTCGATCAGCGACTGCTTGATCGTCTCGGCGACCACCAGCGAGCCGTGGCCCGCGTCGTACCGGTACATCTCGTACGGCGCGGCGCGCTCGGCCAGCCGGTCGAGGTAGTTGTCGATCTGCCGGATCGGGCAGCGCGGGTCGTTCTCGCCCGCGAGGACCAGCACCGGCACCTTCACCGCGTCGACGTAGGTGATCGGGGAGCACTCGACGTAGCGGTCGTGCAGCTCGTCCGGGGAGCCGCCGAACAGCGCGCGGTCGAAGGCCCGCAGCGGCTCCATCTCGTCCTCGTAGGCGGCCAGGTAGTCGGCCACCGGTACGCCCGCGACACCCGCGGCCCACAGGTCGGGCTGGGTGCCCAGGGCGAGCAGGCTCAGGTAGCCGCCCCACGACGCGCCGTTGACCACACAGCGCGCCGCGTCGGCCAGGCCGGTCTCGACGGCCCACGCGTGCACCGCGGCCACGTCCTCCAACTCGGTCAGGCCGGGCCTGCCCTCGATGGCGTCGCGCCACGCCGAGCCGTAGCCGGTGGAGCCGCGGTAGTTGACGTGCACGACCGCGAAGCCCGCGTCGAGCCAGAGGGCGCGGTAGGCGGAGAAGCGGTCCTCGTCGGCGGCGTGCGGGCCGCCGTGCAGGGTGAACACCGTCGGCAGCGGGCCGTCCGGCGCGCCCTCGGGGCGGGCGACCAGCGCGTGGACGCGGCCGTTGGCGGTCTCCACGAAGGCGTCCTCCAGCGGCGACGAGCCGGGGGCGCGCTCGCCGGGCGGGGTGAGCAGGACGCGCTCGGTGCCGTCGGCGAACAGCGCCCGGACGACCGACGGCTCGGCGGCGCTCGACCACGAGTACTCGACCGTACCGTCGGGCCGGGTGTGGGCCGAGCCGATCGTGCCCGCCGGAGTGTCCAAAGTGGATAGTTCGCCGGTGGCGATGTCGTAGCGGTGCAGCGAGTTGCGCGCCTCGTGGGTGTGGGCCACGAGCAGCGCGGTGCCGTCGGTGTACCAGTCGGCGGTTACCTCGCCCGGCAGGTCGAGGGTGATCTCCTGCTCGGAGTCGGCGGCGACGTCCCAGATCAGCAGTTCCTCGCGGCCGCGGCGCTCGTGCAGCACCAGCAGCCGCTGGTCGCCGTCGACCGGGCTGAACGCGATCGCGTCGAGGCCCTTGCCCTTGCCGTCCCACTTCTCGGCGACGGCGGAGGCGTCGAGCGTCGAGACCACCCGTAGTGCCGGGTGACGGTTGTCGCCGTGCTCGGAATGCGCGATGGCCAGCAGCGACTCGTCCTGCGACAGCGCGGCGACCCCGCCGTCGTGCTCGTCCTGGTAGATCACCTCGGCCTGGAGCCCGGCGCGCGCCAGGAAGATCGTCGTGCCGTCGTCGTCGGCCACACCCACCGCGTGGACGTGGCGGCCGACCTCGACCCCCGCCGGGTAGCCGGGCTTCGTGCCCAGGACCGCCTCGGTCGCCTCAGCCCCGGCCGGGCGCCCGCCGAAGGGCTCGCTCACCCAGGTGCCGAACTCGTCGCCGTCGGTGTCGTTGAACCACCAGATGTGCTCGCCGTCGGGGGTGAGCACCGCGTGCAGCGTGCCGTTGGGCCGGTCGGTGACCCGGCGGTGGGTGTCGGTGGCCCGGTCCCACGCGTAGACCTCCCACACGCCGCTGGCGTTGGAGGTGTAGACGGTGCGGTCGGGCGCGTCCCGCGCCCAACTCGGCAGCGACAGCCGCGCGGCGTGGAACCGCGCCCGCCAGCGCGCCTCGGCGGCGTCGTCGGTGAAGAGCCGGTCGGGGACCTCGGCGACAGGATGGTTGGTCACAGCTCCGATCCTGCCAGGCGGGTACGCTCGACGCGTCCGCTGTTCGAGCGGGTGGGGGAGTCGTGATGGTCCAACAGGGTCACCGGCGGCTGTGGGTCCTGCTGGGCACCGTCGCCGCGCTGTTCGTCGGCGTCGTCGTCTGGCTGGTCGTGGAGACCACCGGAACCAACGACGCCACCCCGCGCGCGGTCGACGACTCGGAGACGAAGGTCGTCACCGCGACCGACGGCCGCAGCTCGGTGTCGGTGCCCTCCAAGTGGGGCCAGATGCCCGAGTCCCTGCAGATCCCCGGCGCGGTCATCGCCCAGGCGCAGATCTACCAGGAGCGGTACCTCATGGTCGTCACCGACGACAAAGCCGAGTTCAAGGACTTCGCCGACTACGAGGAAACCGCCCTCATCTCGGTCGACGGCCTCGGCGGCACCATCGTCGGCCAACCCCAGGACGTGCGCGTCGGGGAGCTTCCAGGCGTCCGCTACGAGCTGACCGGCGACTTCGAGGGCAACGCCATCGTCTACTGGTGCACCCTGGTCGACGGCGTCCGCGGCTACCACCAGATCCTCACCTGGACCCTCGCCGACCGCCGTGACCAGGCCGAGCCCGCCCTGCGGACCGTGGTGGATTCCTTCCGCGAGAAGTAGTTCCCAAGGTCGAATCGCCTCTACCCTTGGCGGGGTGACCTGGAAACTGGAAGTTGACGCGCGCGCGTGTGTGGCCTCCGGCCTGTGCACGGGCATCGCCCCCGACCACTTCGTGCTGGAAGGCCGCGCGGCCGTCCCCCGCAACCCGGAGATCGAGCCGGACGAGGACGTCCTCGACGCGGCGAACGGGTGCCCCGGAATGGCCATCGCGGTGACTGAGGACGGGCGCGATCTGCTCGAGTGAATTGTCGTACCCCTTCGGTAGTTTCCTTGGCAGACAAGGGATTTCGAGGGGAGCCCGATGATTCACCTGACGTCGAACAGCCCGGCCCAGATCAACACGATGTCCTTCGCCGAGTACGCCACCGGAGGCCGGTCCCGGCGCACCGAGATCGTCACCGCCCGGTCCGCCACCGTCGACTTCTACGGCCCGATCCTGCGCGCCCTGCGCCAGGCCGCAGCCTCCGATGAGCCCGCGGCGGTCCTGTCCGCCGCCATCGAGGCCACCGAGCTGTCGGGCCAGTCCCGCGCCTACACCGAACTCGCCGAGGGCTTCCAGTCCTGGTGGCCCCGCCGCGCCGCATTGACGTCGACGGGCACGAGCACACTGCGGGTGGGCGAGGTCGACGTGACCGTGTCCCCCCACCTGGCGCTGCGCACGTCGGCGGGGGAGCAGGTGGTGCTGTTCCACCTGAAGGAACAACCCCTGACCAGGGACGCCGCCAACGCAGCACTGCGCGTCCTGCAAATCTGCATGTCAGACCTACTGCCCGGCGCCACGCCACTGGTAGTCGACCTCCGCCGCTCCCAGGAATTCCGCCTGCCCCGAAACACGAACATCGACCGCCTCGACGCCTGGCTGACCGCCCAAGCCGCCGCCTTCACCACCCACCTGCGCGAATCGGCTTAGGCTGGCTCGACCGACGAGAGGCGTGAACGATGGCGAATGCGATCCCGTTCCGGGTTGTCCGCACGGATGACTTCGACGTGGAGCCGTCGTTCGGCCACCAGGTGCTGCGGTCCGCGGACGAGTGGACTCGTCTGTGGGCCGCGGCACCGTGGCAGGGCTTCCAGCCCGCCGACCGGCCCGCCCCACTGGAGATCGATTGGCAGCGCGAGTCGGTCGTTGTCGTGGTGCTGCTGCTGCCGGACGACGCCCACGAAGCGCGGATCCTCTCGGTGCAGGCCCGCGGACCGGCGGCCGAGGTCCACTGCGCCGTGGAACGGGTGCACGGCGCCTGGCTCGGAGTGATGACCTGGCAATGGCAGGTCATCGCGATCCCGCGCGTGGAATTCGACGACATGACTCTGACCGTGGTCAAGCGATCCTGAAACGAGCGGAGGCTGAGGTGGCCGAGACGACGGTGGCCGAGGTGTTGGCCGAGCTGGCCGCCCTCGAAGACCCGAAGGCACGCGCGATCAACGAGAAACACGGCGACGACCACGGCGTGAACCTCACCAAACTGCGCGCGATCGCCAAGCGCCTCAAGACGCGGCAGGAACTCGCGGTCAAGCTGTGGGCGACCGACGACACCGCCGCCAGGCTCGTCGCGCTCCTGGTCTGCCGCCCCAAAGCGTTCGAGCGCGACGACCTCGACACCATGCTGCGCGAGGCCCGCACCCCCAAGGTGCACGACTGGCTCGTCGGCTACGTGGTCAAGAAGAGCCCCCACGCCGAGGCCCTGCGCCTGGCCTGGTTCGCCGACCCGGACCCGGTCGTCGCGAGCGCGGGCTGGGCCCTGACCACCGACCGCGTCGCGAAGGACCCCGACGGCCTCGACCTCGCTGGGCTCCTCGACATCATCGAGGCCCAGATGAAGGACGCGCCCGACCGGCTGCAGTGGGCGATGAACCACTGCCTGGCCCAGATCGGGATCGAACACCCCGAACACCGCGCCCGCGCGCTCGACATCGGCGAGCGCCTGGAAGTCCTCAAGGACTACCCGACCCCACCCAACTGCACGTCCCCGTTCGCCCCCATCTGGATCACCGAGATGGTGCGCCGACAGGCTTAGCCATCGCGCACCCTCGATATCCAACCTCTGTCCAAAATGGAGGGAGGAGTCGTGGGGGCGGGTTGAATGGGCAGCGACCATGATCCCCAACGCGATGGAGCAGCGGCATGTCCGAGAAGGAACTGGCGACCGAGGCATCCGGGTTGACCGTTATCGACCCCTCCGAACAAGAGACGACTGACGACACCGGCCTGCTGTCGATCCACTACCGCGACGGCCAACCGGTGATCATCGTCTCCGGCGGCGCCGCCATCCCGGAGACGATCACGGTCACCGACCCGTCCGGCACGCCCGTCGCCACCTACACCGCAGGTCCCGTCGGCACGGCAAGGATCGTCGGAGGGGACGAGGTCGAGCCCCACTCGCACCCACACGTGATCAGTCTGAGGTGACCTGGAAACGAAATCAGGCCCTGTCCAACCGGACAGGGCCTGATGTACGTCGGGGTGACAGGATTTGAACCTGCGACCTCTTCGTCCCGAACGAAGCACGCTACCAAACTGCGCCACACCCCGAGTGTGGAACGAGACGAAGTCTAGCGGACCCGTGCACGGGCTCCGAATCGGGCTCCCCTGGAACCCTCCGCAGCCGCATCGGCGCCGGTCGGACGCGGTACGAGGGTCAGCAGACTCGCCTCGGGCGGGCAGGCGAACCGCACCGGGGCGTACGGCGAGGTGCCCAGTCCGGCCGACACGTGCAGGCACGTGTGCGCCCCCCACCGCGACGCGCCCCGAGCCCGCGAACGGTCCAGTTCGCAGTTGGTCACCAGAGCCCCGTACCCCGGGATCCGCAGCTGACCGCCGTGCGTGTGGCCCGCCAGCACCAGGTCGTAGCCGTCCTCGGCGAACCGGTCCAGCACCCGGGGCTCCGGCGAGTGGGTGACGCCCAGCGTCAGCGTCGCCGTCCGGTCCGGGCGGCCCGCGATCTCGTCGTAGCGGTCGCGCTTCAGGTGGGGGTCGTCGACGCCCGCGGCGGCGATGAGGCGGCCGTCGATGGTGAGGCGGGCGCGGGTGTGGGTGAGGTCGTGCCAGCCGCGTTCGATCAGGGCCGCCCGCAGGTCGCGCCACGGCAGGGAGATGCCGTGGATGCGCTTGTCCGAGGGGAACAGATAGCGCGCCGGGTTCTTCGGCTTCGGCGCGTAGTAGTCGTTGCTGCCGAAGACGAACAGGCCCGGCCGGTTCAGCAGCGGCGCCAACGCGCGCACGACCGCGGGCACGGCCTGCTTGTGCGCCAGGTTGTCTCCGGTGTTGACGACCAGGTCCGGGTTCAGGCTGTCGAGCTCGGCGACCCACGCCTGCTTCGACTTCTGGCCGGGCATCATGTGCAGGTCCGAGATGTGCAGGACACGCAGCGGGCGGGCGCCCTCGGCCAGGACGGGCAGGGTGGCCTCGCGCAGCGTCCAGCGGGTGCGCTCGTAGCCCGCGGCGTAGGCCAGGGTGGCGGCACCGAGCGCGGTCGTGCCGAGCGCGAGGCGTCGGAGGGTCGTGGCTAGGTCACTCACGCCGTCGAGGGTACGGGGCTCCGACGGCATCGCGGGTATCGCGTTTGCCAGGCCAGTAGGGTTCATCACATGGCTGAGCTCAAGAACCGGCTGAAGTCGGACCTGACCACCGCGATGAAGGCCCGCGAGAAGACCCGGACCGCGTCGCTGCGCATGGGCCTCGCCGCCATCACCACCGAAGAGGTCGCAGGCGACGAGGCCAGGGAACTCACCGACGAAGAGGTGCAGAAGGTCCTGGCCCGTGAGGTCCGCAAGCGCAAGGAGGCCGCCGAGGCGTTCGCAGGCGCGGGCCGCCCCGAGCAGTCGCAGGCCGAACTCGACGAGGCCGCCGTCCTGGAGGCCTACCTCCCGACCCAACTCGACGACGCCGAGCTGACCGCACTCGTCGACGCCGCTGTGGCCGAGGTCACCGACCAGCTCGGCGCCGCGCCCGGCCCGAAGCAGATGGGCCAGGTCATGAAGGCCGCCAACGCCAAGGTCGCGGGCCGCGCCGAGGGCGGCCGGGTCGCCGCCGCGGTCAAGGCCAAACTCACCAGCTGAGAGCAGAAAGGCCGCGATCCCGAGGGATCGCGGCCTTTTGCTATGGCACCGGGCCGATCGTGATCGGTGGACCGTTCCCGTTCCCTGGCCCATTCCCGTTGCCGTTACCTGGTCCGGTGCCTGGCTGGGGCGCGGGCGGCAGGCCCGGTTCCGACGGCGGAACCGGCACGTCCGAGGTCTTCGGCGGCGGCACGTATCCCGTGCTCACGAAGATCGTGATCATCTCGCCCGCCAGCGCGGCGCCGCGTGGCGACTGGCCGACCACGGTGCCCTTCTTGCGCGCGTCGTTGCGGTCCTTCGCCGTCACCTGGTAGCCCGCCTGCTGCAGGATCTGGGTGGCCTCCTCGGCGCTGCGGCCGATGACGTCCGGGACCTTGATCTCCGGGCCGCCCTCCAGATACCGCTGCTCCACCCCGGGCATCGGCAGCGGTGGCTGGCCCTCCAGCACCTTCGACATCGTCTGGAACCAGGTGCGCGCGGGCACCTTGCCGCCGTAGATGTTGCCCCCGGTGCCGCACAGCCGCGGCGGGTCGGTGTCGCAGATGCCCTGCGGCTTGGAGCTGTCGTTGAACGTCAGCACCGCCGCCGAGTACTGCGGGGTCGCGCCGAGGAACCCGGCCGACTTGTAGTCCTGGGTGGTGCCGGTCTTGCCCATCATCGGCCGGTTCCAGCCCACCGACGCCGCCGCGCCGCGCGCGGTGCCGCTGATGTCGTCCTTGGCCAGCCCGACGGCGAGCCCGTTGGCCAGTGGCTCGGCCACCGCCTGCTCACACGGCTGCTCGTTGACCTCGATCTTCTTGCCGTCGCGGTCGAGCACCTCCAGCAGCGGGCTCGGAGGGCACCACACGCCGCCGCTCATGATCGTCGCGCCGACGTTGGCCAGCTCGACCGTGCTCAGCGGGCCGGGGCCGAGGGTGAACGACGCCTTGCCCGGGCTCTTGTCAGACGGCTTGAAATAGTCGGACTGGCTGAGCCGGTACTCGGCTTCCTTGCGGTTGGGCTCGGGGTCGACCCCGCCCATGCTCGACGCCATCGTCTCGCGCAGCCCGAGGCGGCTGGCCATGTCGACCACCGGCCCCATGCCGACGCGCTCTTCCAAGATGACGAAGCCGGTGTTCGGTGAGGTCGCGAGCGCGTCCTGCAGCGTCATCTTGTCCGGGTACGGCGCCGCGTTCTTCACGCAGTACACGCGCGTGTCGCCGTCGTTGGGCTGCGCGGTCCGGCCGCAGCTCTTCCCACCGCCGACGAACACGGTCGAATTGTGGAAGTCGGGCACGTCGATCTGGTTCATGATGCCGCCGCCCTTTTCCAGGTAGGCGGCCGAAGTGAAGATCTTGTAGATCGAGCCCGCGCCGAACTTGTTCGCCACCCGGCTCGGCAAGCCGTAGGTCGTCTGGCCCTTGGCCGGGTCGAGCCCGTAGTCGCGGTTCGCGACCAGGGCGACCACCTGGTGGCGCTCCTTGCCCGGCTGCACGATCGCCATCGTGTTCGCGATACCCGGCGTCGTCTTGGGCACCTCGTTCTCCGCCGCGGCCTTGGCGATCTGGGTGGCGCGGGCGTCGAAGCTGGTCTTGATGGTGTAGCCGCCGGTCTGGATCTGGTCCTGGGTGAAGCCGAGTTTCTGCAGGTAGTCGTACACGTACTGGCAGAAGAACCCGACCTCGGGACCGGCGCCGACACAGTTCGCGGCGGGCTTCATCGGCGCCTGGAGGGTGCCGAGCGGCTCCTTCTTCGCGGCCTCCGCGGCGTCCGGGGAGAGCTTCTGGTTCTCGACCATCTTGTCGATCACGACGTTGCGGCGGGCCAGCGTCTCCGTCGGCTTGCGCCACGGGTTGTAGAGGACCGGGTTGTTCACCGCGCCCGCCAGCAGCGCCGACTGGGCAACGGTCAGCTTGTCCGGGGTGGTCCCGAAGTACGCGCTGGACGCCGCGCCGATGCCGTAGACCTCGTAGGCGAACTCGACGACGTTCAAATAGCCGGTGAGGATCTCTTCCTTGCTCATCTTCTGTTCGAGCTGGATGGCGATCCGCGCCTCACGCAGCTTGCGCGCGATGGTCTGCTCCTGGGCCTTCGACTGCTCGGTCTTGTTGCCCCGGTTGACCACGTTGATCAGGTAGTTCTTGACGTACTGCTGGGTGAGCGTCGAGGCACCCTGCACGTCGCCGCCGGTCTGGTTCGACACCGCCGCGCGGATGGTGCCCTTCCAGTCGACGCCGTGGTGCTCGTAGAACCGGCGGTCCTCCACCGACACCAGCGCGGCCTTCATAGTCGGCGAGATCTGCTCAGCCGAGACGGGAATCCGGTACTGGTCGAACAGCGACGCGATCGGCTTGCCCGCGCTGTCGGTGATCGTGGTGATCAGCGGCGGATCGGTCGCGACGAGGTCGGCGGAGACACTGTCGATCGTGTCGCTCGCGCGGTTGGACACCACCCCGAGTGCCCCCATCACCGGGAACAGCATCCCGGCCACGAGCACGCCGGCGAGCAGGCAGAGACCAAGAAGCTTCAGCAAACTGTCACCCAGACGCACGGCGCCCAGCGTACGCGTCCGCCGGACGGAGCACCGGAAGGCGACCGATCGGAAGTTGACATTAGGTAACACATACCCCGCCCCCCATTCTCGATGGAACCGATACCCACTAAGGTTCGTCAACGTCTCACGACAGGCAGAACAGCTCACGGGCTGGGACGCAGCCGGTACCGGGGGGTATCGGTTCAGGGTCGCGACGACGACAGGGGTGGGGGCTATGCATCTCGAAACTAAGGTCGACTGGCGAGTCCGCGCGACATGCCGGGACGAGGATCCGGACGGTCTTTTCGTCCGCGGCGCCGAGCAGCGCAAGGCCAAACTGGTGTGCATCGCGTGTCCGGTCCGCACGGAGTGCCTGGCTGAGGCGCTGGACAACCGGATCGAGTTCGGCGTGTGGGGCGGAATGACCGAGCGGGAGCGCCGCGCGCTGCTGCGCCGCCGTCCCGACGTGGACTCCTGGCGCGAACTGCTCGACGACGCGCGCCGCAGCCACACGTACGAGGACGAGGACGTCAGAGTCGGCTAGTTCTTTCCCAGCTTCGTCCCGATAGTGCGCAGGCCGTGGAGGTCATGCACGTCGGTGGCCATCGCCGGGACGTGGACCAGCGCGACGGTCGGGTGGGCCTTGGTGAACCGGGAGATCAGTCGACGCTCCCGCTGCGCCAGCGCCACCCGGTCGGCGTGCAGGCGAAGCACGGCCGCGGCCAGGGGTGAGTCGCCCGCGGCCTCCAGGTTCTCCGCCGCCGCCAGCGCCTTGGGCGCGGGCAGCGCGGACAGCACCGGGTGGGTCCGGTTGACCACCAGACCGGCCAGCGGCATCGACTCCGCGGCCAGCCGCTCGACGAAGTAGCTGGCCTCGCGCAGCGCGTCCGGCTCCGGGGCGGCCACCACGACGAACGCCGTGCCCTCCGAGCGCAGCAGCTCGTAGGTCTTGCGGGCGCGCTCGCGGAAGCCGCCGAACATGCCGTCGAAGGCCTGCACGAACGCCGACGCGTCGGCCAGCAGCTGCCCGCCGACGATGGTCGACACCGCGCGCGCGAACAGGCCGAACCCGGTGCTCACGACCTTGCGGATGCCCCAGCCACCGGCCCGCGCGGGCCCGGTCAGCAGCTTGATCATCCGGCCGTCGAGCGCGGTCGACAGCCGCTGCGGCGCGTCGAGGAAGTCCAGGGCCGAGCGGGACGGCGGGGTGTCGACGACGATCAGGTCCCAGTGGCCCTCGGCGGCGAGCTGGCCCAGCTTCTCCATCGCCATGTACTCCTGGGTGCCGGAGAACGAGCTGGAGATCGTTTTGTAGAACGGGTTCGCCAGCACCTCCTGCGCCCGCTTCTCGCCCGCGTGCGCCAGCACCATGTCGTCGAACGTGCGGCGCATGTCGAGCATCATCGCGCTGAGCTCGCCGTCGGGCTCGAACCCCTCGACCGCGACCGACTTGGGTGTGTTGCCGAGTTCCCGCAGGCCAAGGGCCTGGGCGAGCCGCTTCGCCGGGTCGATGGTCAGCACCACGACCTTGCGGCCGCGTTCGGCGGCGCGCACCGCGATGGCCGCGGCGGTGGTGGTCTTGCCGACGCCGCCGGAGCCGCAGCACACGATGACGTGTGTGTCCGGGTCGTCGATCAGTGCGTCGAGGTCGAGGTCGCTCATCGCACGCCCTGGTCGATCAGGGCCTCGGCCAGCTCGTACAGCGCGGCCATGTCGATGCCGTCCAGGTCGGGCAGCTCCACTGTCGACAAGTCGACTTCCCCGAGCTGCTCCCGCGCGCGCTGTTCGGCCTGCACCCGGATCGCGTGCTCCACGGTCTCCTCGACCAGCCCGTCCAAGTCCTCCGCGGACAGCTTCAGGCCCGCCGACTTGAGCCCGGTGCGCACTCGCGTCGCGTCGACCCGGCCGTCTGCGGCGGCGGTGACCGACCGCGCGGGCAGCCGCGGCGGCCGCACCCGATTGACGATCACCGCGCCGGGCCGCAGGTCGGCGCCGTCCAGTTCCTCGACGGCCTCGACGGTCTCGCGCACCGGCATCTCCTCCAGCAGCGTGACCAGGTGGACCGCGGTGTCGGCGGAGTGCAGCAGCCGCACCACGCCGTCGCTCTGGCCCTTGATCGGGCCGACTTTCGCCAGGTCGGCCATGGCCTTGGTGACGTCGAGGAACTTCACGATCCGGCCGGTCGGCGGGGCGTCGAGCACGACGGCGTCATAGGCGTGCCTACCGTTGTCGTCGGTGCGCGTGACGCACTCCTTGAGCTTGCCGGTGAGCAGGACGTCGCGCAGGCCCGGCGCCAGCGTGGTGGCGAACTCGATCGCGCCCATGCGGCTGAGCGTGCGGCCCGCGAAACCCAGGTTGTAGAACATGCCCAGGTACTCCAGCAGCGCGGCCTCGACGTCGACGTGCAGCGCGCGCACCTCGCCGCCGCCGTGCGTCGCGGCGACCCGCTCCTCCGAATAAGGCAGCGGCCGGGTGTCGAAGAGCTGGGCGATGCCCTGCCTGCCCTCGACCTCCACCAGCAGCACGCGCTTGCCGCCCGAGGCGATGGCCAGGGCGAGCGCGGCGGCGACGGTGGTCTTACCGGTGCCGCCCTTGCCGGTGACCACGTGCAGACGGGCTTTGGCGAGTTGCTCAGTCCAGCCGACGACGGGTGTGGTCACCCTTTCAGCGTAAATGCCCGGTTGGCCGGGACGCCGGTCGAGTGGCTCACCCGACAAGCAGCATCGTCGACCCCACCGCGCCCACCACGATCACCGCGCCCCACGCGATCCCGGGCGCCAGCACCGTCAGGGTCAACACGCAGAGCAACACCAGCAGGGTCGCCCCGATCGCGCCGGAGATCGCCACGGTGCTGCCCGAGCCGGTCCGCTCGCGCACCTTGGCCATCGTGACCAGCACCAAGACGACGCCGCCGACGAACAGCAGCACGGTCGCGATCATCCGCCAGGTCTCCACACCGCAACCGTAGCCACCAACTGTCCGGAGCTGTTCTAGGCTGCCGCCCATGACGAAGTGGGAGTACGCCACGGTGCCGCTGCTGATCCACGCGACCAAGCAGATCCTCGACCAGTGGGGCGAGGACGGCTGGGAGCTGGTGACCGTCCTGCCCGGTCCCACCGGTGAGCAGCTGGTCGCCTACCTCAAGCGTCCCAAGGGGGCCTGACATGAGCTGGTCGGACCGTCTCGCCGAGCTGGGGATCAAGCTGCCCGCCGTGCCGCCGCCCGCGGGTGCCTACATCCCGGCCGTGCGCACCGGCTCGCTGGTCTACACCGCGGGCCAGGTGCCGTTCGTCGACGGCAAGGTCGCCGCGACGGGCAAGGTCGGCGGCGACATCACTCCGGAGCAGGGCGCCGACCTCGCGCGGATCTGCGCGCTGAACGCGCTGGCCGCGATCGACAGCCTGGTCGGCATCGACTCGGTGACCCGAGTGGTCAAGCTCGTCGGCTTCGTCGCCTCCGCCGAGGGCTTCGGCGGCCAGCCCGCCGTGATCAACGGCGCGTCGAACTTCATCGGCGAGATCTTCGGCGACGCGGGCCTGCACGCCCGCTCGGCCGTCGGCGTGGCTGAGCTGCCGCTGAACGTGCCGGTCGAGGTCGAACTGATTGTCGAAGTCGCATGACCTCCGGGGCGGCCGAGTGCCACGAGCTGCTGCTGCGGCTCGCGGGCCGACTCGGCGACCGGGAGCTGTGGCGCCTGCGCGACTGGCTGTCGGGCGGCTCGCTCGACGCCGTCGCGCGCGCCCTGCCGCTGACCCTGCTGCGCGAGCGCGTCGGGATCACGCCGTCGGAGTTCCGGCTGATCAACGGCTCGCTGCTGCCCGCGGGCGCCGACCCCGAGCGGCTCAACGCTGTTTCGTGGGTGGACGAAATCAGTGACGTGGACTACACCTTCTCCACCGAGTCCCCCGATTGGGTGAGTATGGGCGACTCGGTGGCGGTGGTCCTCATGGCGATCCTGCGCGGTCGGCCCGACGTGGTCGAGGCGCGGTCGACATGGCGGCGGGACCGGACCGGCGCGGGCGCGGCGACCAGGGTCGTCCTGGTGACCACGACCGGCGACGCGGCCCGGCTCACCGGGGAGCTGCAGCGCGTGCTGCGGGCCCTGGGGACCTACGAACCCGCCGTCGAGGTGCTCCCCGAGGGCCTCGAACCGCCGGTGTACCACCGTGCCGCGCTCGCGGCGTCGGAGTCGCTGGTGGCCAAGGGACATCTAGTACCGAGCTAGTCCATAGCGGAGGGGTCCGATCGTGGCAAAGGTCGCAGCAGGCACCGGATGGTCGGGAGTGACGCTCCCGGTCCGCGTGCACGATCTCCTGCTGGCCCTCGCGGGCAGGCTCGACGACGACGCGCTCGCCGACGCCCGCGAACTACTCGCCTCCACCGAGGTCGACCGGGCGCTGGAGCTGATCGTGGGCTCGCTGGCCTCGGGTCCGATCCCGGTGACCATCGTCGAGCACGACGAGCTGACCGAGCTGATGGCCGCGGCCCACTGCGACCCGGCGGTCGTGGAGCGGCTGACGGTCACCGAGTCGGCGGGCAGCACGTCGCACAAGTTCTCCAGCGGCAAGATCGGCGGCATCGGCGCCGACCAGGGCGTGGCCGAGGCGACCATCCAGGTCCTCGACGTGCTGCCCGACATCCGCGCGGTGTGGGCGGTCTGGCGGCTCACCCCGGCGGGCGCGGCGTCCGGCCCGGTGCCGCACCGCGTGGTGCTCATCCGGATCGGCCCGAGCGGGTCCGGCCCGGCCACGGCCTACCGCGTCGAGCACGCGCTGCGCCGGGCGGGACTGACGGCGTCGGTCGAGGTGCTGCGCGACAGCACCGAATCCAGCGACTACCACCACTCGGCGATGCGCTACGCGACGTCGGTGCCGCTGGAGCGGTCTTCGACGTCGTCGCAGTCGTGGACGCCGTCGCCGACGCCGAAGCCCGCGCCCGCGCCGAAACCCGCCAAGGAGCCGTGGATCCCGTCGGCCACCGATGAGGCCGACGCCGACGACCAGGAGCTCAGCCTGCTGCGCGAGCTGCAGGAGGAACTGGCTCGGCGCGAGGGCGGCGACGCGCCCGCGTGGAAGTCGGACACGTCGTACGACTGGCAGGAGGCCAACCGGTCGACGCTGGTCAACGGTGTGCCGCTGCAGGCTCCCGACCAGCCGTGAAGAGCTAGACCCGGTCTGTCACGGCGCCTAGCAGCCGCTGCACGACGAGTCCTCTATGGACGCTCAGCGGGTGGTCGGTCCGACCCGCCGCGACGAGCGCGGTGAACTCGTCGAGCAGCGTGGCGAACGCGTCCGGCGCGGCGGTCGCGCGGCCGGTCAGCTCGCGGTAGCCGTCGTCGCCGTACACCGAGATGTCGGTGATGGTCGGGCGCAGGGGCATGAACATCGACAGCGTCGACGTGCTCGTCGCGCCGCTCTCGTGGCCCAGCACCACCGTCCACAGATCAGGCTCGCTCCGCCGCGCCGCGACCACCTCGGCGACCGGCCCGAGCGCGGCGTCGAGCAGGTCGAACACGTGCGGCCCCACATCGGCCAGCGCGCCGCCGTCGTGCCGCCACTGCGACGACGAGTACTGGCCGCCGAGCAGCGCGCCCGACAGCCACCGCGCGTTCCCGCCCGCCCAGCCCGCGCCGCCGTGGATGTCGGCCAGCCACGCCCGCGTCTCCGGGGCGAACCGCCGGATGAACACCACGACCGACGCGACGCCCGCCTCGCCGACGGCGTCCGCCAGCCGCTCGGCGGACTCGACCGACTCGGCGATCGGCTTCTCCAGAATGAGGTGTTTGCCCGCTTTCGCGGCCTTCGTGGCCAACTCGGCCTGGATCGCGGGTGGCACGGCGAACGCCACTGCGTCCACTTCGGACAGAAGCTCGTCGAAGCCGCCGACCACTGGCGCGCCGAACTCCCGGGCCGCCTCGGGGCGCCGAGCCCACACGGCGGTGAGCTCGGTGCCCGGATGCCCGGCGATCCCCGGCGCGTGGACCACGGCCGCCCACGGTCCAGCGCCGACAAGACCGACTCGCAGCACGGTGTCACCCATGCCGCTCATCTTGCCCGATTCAGATTCCTCAGTACCCGAAGATGTTGTTCGACCGCGGCGCGCCCGCCTCGAACTGCTGCTCCACGTCCTCGTAACTCTGCCAGCTGTCGCCGCCCGCCGGGTCGAGCACGTGCAGCCACGTGCCTTCCGGCGTGCCGTCGGTCTTCGCGCCCGCGATCACGATGCGGTGCCACGGGGCACCGGGCACGATCACACCCTTCGGACCGTTGTCCAACAGCTGCAACCAGCCGTCCGGCGTGTAGCACGCGGGCGCGATCAGGTGCATGTCCACCTGCGACAACGCCTGGTCCACCTCGGCGACGGTCGCGCCGTCGCGGGGGAGGCCGACGTGGTCGCACAGGGTGTGGTCGTCGAAGTTCGAGCCGTCCCGGTAGTTGACGATCATCGCGATGGACGCCGCCCAGCAGGTCTCCTCGCTCTGCTGGGTGATGTGCACGACGGGGTGGTCGACCTCCCCGGCCTGCCACCCGGTCTGGTCGTCGCCACCCGAGCCGTCGCCGTCGGCGGGGTCGGGCGGACCGGGCTCCTTGGACACGTGATCACGCAGACCGCCCCACGTCTGCCTGCCTACGACCCCGTCGACCTGCATGTTCATCGCGGTCTGGTAGTTGCGGACGGCGGTTTCGAGCTCGTCGTCGAACACGCCGGTGTCGTCGCCGTCCCAGTAGCCCTCCGAGCGGAGGAGCTGTTGCAGATAGGTCACCCAGTCGGATTCGGTGGACCCGTTGCGCAGAAGGATTTCGCCAGCCATCCCGTCAGGGTCGGCCCCGGCGCCCGGGCTCGTAATGTCCGGAAGGGCAGCCAACCGCGCGCCCGGCCTTGGCCAACCCGCGATCCGGCCGCGTAGGGTCTGGGCGTGCGCGAACTGCCCAAGGAGATGGTGCTGCCGGACGGTTTCGTCCTCCCGGAGCCCCCCGACCCGCCTGCCGTCCCCAAGGACGCCGCCACGGTCATCATCGTCCGCGACCCCGGCCCCGAGGTCTTCCTCCTGCGCCGCGTCGCGGGCATGGCGTTCGCGGGCGGGATGACGGTGTTCCCCGGTGGCGGTGTCGACCCGCGCGACGCCGACGCGTCCGTCGCCTGGCACGGCCCCGACGCCGACTGGTGGGCCGACCGCTTCGGCTGCGACCCGGCCATGGCCCGCGCCCTGGTGTGCGCCGCCGTGCGCGAGACCTTCGAGGAGTCCGGCGTTCTGCTGGCGGGCCCCGACGGCACCCGGGTGGTGTCCGACGCCCGCCCGTTCCACGCCGCCCGCCAGGACCTGGTCGACCGCAAGTACTCCTTCGCCCAGTTCCTCAACGACAACCAGCTGGTCCTGCGCGCCGACCTGCTGCGCCCCTGGGCCCACTGGGTCACCCCCGCCGAGGAACCCCGCCGCTACGACACCCGCTTCTTCCTCGCCGCGATGCCCGAGGGCCAGGTCGCCGACGGCGCCACCACCGAGGCCCAGGACGTCGCCTGGCAGCACCCCGGCGCCGCCCTGGCGGAGTGGGAGGCAGGTGAGCGCGGCCTGATGCCGCCGACCTGGATGGCCCTGGCCGACCTCAACGACCACCCGTCGGTCACCTCGGCGATGGCCGCCGACCGCACCATCGACAAGATCATCCCCAAGATCGTCCGGGACGGCCGCAAGGTCCGCGTCGTCCTCGCCGAGGCCGACTCATGACCCACCCTGCCTACGGCACCGTCCGCCCGGTCACGCCGTACGCGTCGGTGCTGCTGGAGGACAACCCCAGCACCATGACGCTGGACGGCACCAACACCTGGCTCCTGCGCGCCCCCGGCGCGTCGGGCTGCGTGGTCGTCGACCCGGGCTACGAGGACGAGCCACACCTCACCCGCGTCCTCGAGGCCGCGGGCACGATCGAGGCCATCCTCATCACCCACCACCACGCCGACCACGTCCAAGGCGCACCCTGGCTCGCCCGCAAGGCCGACGCCCCCGTCCGAGCCTTCGACCAGGCCCTGTGCCTCGGCGCCGCATCGCTCACCCACGGCGAACGCCTGACCTTGGCAGGCCTCGACATCGGCGTCGTCCACACACCCGGCCACACCGCCGACTCCATCAGCCTGACCATCGCCCACGACAGCGTCCCCGCCGTCCTGACCGGCGACACTGTCCTCGGCCGAGGCACCACCGTGATCGCCCCACCCGACGGTGACCTGGGCGCCTACCTGGACTCCCTGGAGACCCTGCGCGGGTTGCCCGGGGTGGTCCTGCCCGGCCACGGCCCCGACCTACCGGACCTGCCGACGGTCGCCGCCCAGTACCTGGCCCACCGCACGCAACGCCTGGACCAGATCCGCGCCGCCCTGGCCACCCTCGGCCCCGCCGCGACCCCGCGCCAGGTGGTGGAACTGGTCTACGCGGACGTCGACCAGTCTCTGTGGCCCGCCGCCGAGTGGTCAGTCCAAGCCCAACTGGACTACCTCCGCCGCACGCCCTGAGCGCGCATCGGACACGCCCCACCGGGTGGGCCCGCTTGACCGGCCGTTGGACACGGTCGGGCTCGAGTGGGTTCGGTATGCCACACGACCGTCGGCTATCGCGAGATCGCGGTCGATGGGCTCGTGAGCCGGGTTGTCGTTAGTACCTCCAGTCGGTTCGTGGGGTCGCGGCCGGACGACCGGCCGACAAGCCGGGCGAACGGGCAATCAAGGAGCCGGGCGAGCCGGCGTCAACGGCCGGGGTGAACCGGTCATTGAGGAAGCTGGGCGATCGGGCGCTCAGCTTGCGAGGTGCCGCCTGCGCGGCCGGGCCTGGTCGGTCGACTACGTCGCCGAGCGGCCCGTCCCGAGCCGAAGGGGGCTGGTCAGGCCGTCTTCGGGGGCAGCATCGGCATGATGATGTACCGCAGATCCACCTCCCCAGCCTCAACCGCCGTCACCACCGTCGCCCGCATGCCCGGCTGGATGGCCAGGTGCACCCGGCGGCCCGCGAACGGGCGTAAGGCGTCGGTCAGGTAGCGGGCCTGGTACGACGGGCTGGTGCGGCCGCCGTCGACCGTGGCCTTCACCGATTCCTCGGCCTCGCCCGTCTGGCGGTCGGCGGTGCGGAGGCGGAGGTGGCTGTCGCCGACTTCGATGGAGACGACGCCGCGGGTGTCGGTGAAGAGGGCTACCCGGCGGGTGGCGTTGGCGAGGGTGTCGGCGTCGAGTTCGACGTGGGTGTCGACTTCGGACAGGGCCAGCTTGGTCTCGCTCAGGTAGCTGCCGTCGAGCACCGCCGTCGTGACCACCATGTCGTCCCACGTCAACGCCAGGCGGTTGGCGTCGACGCCGATCGACACCGTGCCGGTGACCTGTTTGCCGACCTCCGCCAACAGGGTGGCGGGGATCAGCGCGTCGACCTCCGCGGAGCCCGGTGACCAGGGGATCGTCGCGATGGCCATGCGATAGCGGTCGGTGGCGCGCAGGACCAGGTTCGATCCCTCCGACCGCACCCGCACCCCGGTGAACAGGGGCAGTGCCTCGTCCCGGGCGGCGGTGGCGGCGACCGTCGACAAGGCCGAGGCGAACAGGCGGGCCGATACCGACCCGCCCGCGGCGGGCGGCGCGGGCACGCCCGGGTGCAGCGCCACGTCGAGCAAGGGGAGGGCGAAGCGGGCGCCCTCGGTCCGGATGGCCAGCCGGGTGCCTTCGACGACCAGCCGGACCTGCTCCTGCTCTAACGCGCGCAGCGTCTCGGCCAGTGGCTTGGCCGGGACGAGGACCTGACCCTCGGTGTGGACGAGCGCGTCGCACGTGATCCGGGCGGTGCGTTCCCGGTCGTTGGCGGCGAGCTCGACGCCCTGTGCCGTCGCGGTCAGCAGGAGGCCGCTGAGCACAGGGTCGACGAGCTTGCCGGGCACGAGTCGGATGACATCGGCGGCGGCGGTGGCCAGCTCGGCGGTGGTGATCGTCAGGTCCATGGATGGAAGGTATCCCGATCCACCGACACGTGCGGAAAGTTATCCACAGGCCCTAGACGAGGGCTGGCTCCCGCACCGAATCCACTGCGTGCACGTCCACGACAGTCCGCCGACGTGCGTAAACGATGCCCGCGAACAGCAGACCGGCCGCGCTCGCCGCGAAGTACGACGCGGTCAGGCTGACGTTCTCCACCAGGTACCCGCTGACCGACTGGCCCAGCGCCAGGCCCAGCGTCACCGCCGTGATCACCCAGCCGAACGCCTCCGTGGTCGTGCCCTTCGGCGCGACCAGTTCCAGCGCCGCGGAGTGGGCCGTGGCCTGCGGAGTGATCAGCGTGCCCACCAGCAGCAGCGCGAACCCGAGCCCGACCAGCGAGGTCGGGATGGCCAGCACCAGGGTGAACAGGGCGAACCCGCCGAGCAGGACCGGCAGCCGCAGCGACATCGCCCGCGGCCACGGACGCACCCCGTAGAGCACGCCGAAGATGACCGAGCTGACCGACCACAGGCCGAGCAGCAGGCCGCCGACCGGCGCGTTCCCGGCGTGCGTCGCCGCGGCGGGGACCGCGACCTCGATGAAGCCGATCGTCACGCCGAAGCCCATCGCGGCCAGCGCCACCGTGCGCATGCCAGGGGCGGCCAGCGCACCCAGCATGCCGGTGCCGCGCAGCTGCGCGCGGTCGGGACGGAACGAGCGCACCGGGGGCATCAGTGCGAACGAGACCCCGCCGACGACCATGAAGGCCGCCGCGGCGACCACGCCGGTGCCCGCCCACGGCGCCGCGACCAGCAGACCCGCGAGAGCCGGGCCGAGGATGAAGAAGACCTCCATGCTGATCGACTCATAGGCCAGCGCCGCGTTCAGCGCCGGACCGGGCGGCACCAGCCGGGTCCACATCGCCCGCGACGCCGAGCCGATCATCGGCTCGGTCGCGCCGACCAGGAAGCCCAGCCCGACCAGCACGGGAGTCGCCGCGCGGGTCTCGATGGCGAGCACGCTGATGGTGACGAGCACGGTGAAGACGGCCGAGGTGACCAGCAGGGGGCGCGTCGGCCCGATTCGGTCCATGATCCGGCCCTGGGTCACTGAGCCCAGCGCGACACCAACCAGGCTGCCCGCCGAGACCAGCCCGGCGATGGCGAACGAGCCCGTCGCGTGCTGGACGTAGAGCAGCATGGAGAGGCCGACCATCGCGATCGGCAGCCTGCCGACCAGCGCGGACAGCACCGGACCCCGCGCTCCCGGGGTGGTGAGGGCGGTTCGGTAGTCGGCGAGGCCAGCGGAGTGGGACATGCGTACCAGTATGCCGCACTCTGGTACGGCCGTACCAGTTATTTTCGGTGGTTTCGGCCACCACCCGAGCGGGTAAATCTCGGTTACATAACGAGAAGCTGGATTCCACATGCATTCAGGCAACGAAACGCGGGGCCCAGGAGTCCTTGAGGGTGATACCCCTTGAACTCGGGGCAGAAATCTTGCGAAAGTTCCTGAGTGGACGTCACGGCCGAGTGGCGGAACGCGATAGGCCAAGTGACGAACAGGAGTTCCTCCGGTAGCAGGGTCGGGGCCCGATCCGGAGGGCGGGGAGCGTGAGCCGTCGGGGGATGGTTCGCGCACATACGGGAGGTCGGTGCGCCGCGTCGGGGGCGGCGCCCGGCCTCTCGTCTTTGTAGCTAAGGACTCAGCGCGCGCGGCGGGCCAGGCGCTCCGGGTCGAGGATCAGCACGCTCTTGCCTTCCAACCGCAGCCAGCCGCGGTGGGCGAAATCGGCCAGCGCCTTGTTCACCGTCTCGCGAGACGCGCCGACGTACTGCGCGATCTCTTCCTGCGTCAGGTCGTGGGTGACCCGCAGCAGGCCCGCCTCCTGGCTGCCGAACCGCTGCGCGAGCTGCAGCAGCGCCTTGGCGACCCGGCCGGGCACGTCGGTGAAGATCAGGTCGGCCAGCATGCCGTTGGTGCGGCGGAGCCTGCGGGCGATGACCCGCAGCAGCTGCTCGGCGATCTCCGGCCGCGTGGCGATCCACTGCCGCAGCGCGGGCCGGTCCATCGTGACCGCGCGGACCTCGGTGACCGTGGTCGCCGTCGACGTGCGCGGCCCCGGGTCGAAGATCGACAGCTCGCCGAACATGTCGGACGGGCCGAAGATGCCCAGCAGGTTCTCCCGGCCGTCCGGAGACTTGCGGCCGAGCTTCACCTTGCCCGATTGGATGATGTAGAGCCGGTCGCCCGGCTCGCCTTCGGCGAAGATCACGTGCCCTCGCGGGAATTCCACGGACTCGAGCGTCTGTGCGAGCGCTTCCGCCGCGGCAGGCTCGACCCCTTGGAAGATGCCCGCGCGGGCCAGGGTCTCATCCACCTCGGTCCTCCTGTGTTCACCTCGGCGCGCGCGTCGAATGCCGCGCCGATCACTCCTGTCAGTGTAGGGCGTCCGCCAGGTTTGCCCTGGCGGCTCGCCGTCCGCGCGGTCGCACGTTCGGCGTGTATAGATCGCCCAGTTGGATGACCCTAGCGTCTACGGGCGGCCCTTGCGACCGCGCAGCTTGGCGGCACGGCCACCGAGCCTGCGCAGGCGGAAGAGTTCGAGCGCGCGACCGATGCCGTGGCCGTACAGCGCGCGGACCTCGTCGGGGCGTGCGCTCTCGAGGAACTCCTCGACGTCGGTCTCCTGGACCGCGACATGGCGCAGGCGGGTCTCGACGCGCTCCATGAACAGCGCGAAGAACATGATCACAACGGGTACCGCGAACACGAACCAGACAGCCATACTCGTCGATCCTCGCTCGTCTCGTCGTCCGGATTCTCGATGGTCTGCTCGATAGACGTCTGGGGCACAGATCGGGTTGTCCGACGGCCCGTAGGCTAGCGAGGTGCCGCCGACGACCCGCCGCCCGCCCCGTGCTGCCGCCGCGACGGAGGGTGAACCCAGTCTCTCCCTGACCCGGCGCGCCCGCCGGATGACGCGAGCGCTCGCCGAGGGCTATCCCGACGCGCACTGCGAGCTCGACTTCACCACCCCGCTGGAGCTGGCGGTGGCCACGATCCTGTCCGCGCAGTGCACCGACGTGCGGGTCAACATGACCACGCCCGCGCTGTTCGCCAAGTACCGGACGGCCGCCGACTACGCGGGCGCCGACCGCCTTGAGCTGGAGGAAATGATCCGGCCGACCGGTTTCTACCGGAACAAGACGACCTCGCTCATCGGCCTCGGCGCCGCTCTGGTCGAGGGCTTCGGCGGCGAGGTCCCGGCGAAGCTCGAGGACCTGGTGAAGCTGCCTGGGATCGGCCGCAAGACCGCCAACGTCATCCTCGGCAACGCGTTCGGCGTGCCCGGGATCACTGTCGACACCCACTTCGGCAGGTTGGTCCGGCGGTGGAAGTGGACAGAGGAAGAGGACCCGGTCAAGGTCGAGCACGCCATCGGCGCCCTGGTCCCGCGCCGCGACTGGACGATGCTCTCGCACTGGGTGATCTTCCACGGCCGCCGCGTCTGCCACGCCCGCAAGCCCGCGTGCGGAGCCTGCCTGCTGTTCCGCGACTGCCCGTCCTACGGCGCCGGTCCGACCGAGCCCGCCGAGGCCGCCAAGCTGGTCAAGGGCGACGAGGCCCCGCACCTGATCGACCTCGCCGAGCGCACCCGCGACGGGTACCGGCCTGGGAAGCAATGAACCTGCGTTGGGCGTTGGTCGCGGTGATCCTGCTGGTAGCGGGGGTTGTCGCGTTATGGCCTCGGGACCGGACACCGCAGACACCCGCGCCTGACCTGGGCCCTGCCCGGGCCGCCGCGGCATTGGCGCCCTGCGCGGCTGACGGCAACGTCGGGTCATTGAAAGACGCGACCGCGGAGTGCCTGGCCGACGGCAAGAAGGTCGATCTGGCGGCCGCGGTGGGCGGCAAGCCCGTCCTGGTCAACGTGTGGGCGACCTGGTGCGTCCCGTGCCGCGAGGAACTGCCCGTGCTCGCCGAGTACGCCGCCGCGCCGGACGCCGTCGCCGTGGTCGGCCTCGCGGTCAAGAGCCCTCCGGCAGATGCCTTGGGCCTGCTGCGCGACTTGGGCGTGCGGTTCCCCAACCTGCTCGACACCGACGGATCGGCCGAGCGCGCGTTCAAACTGCCTCCCGGCCTGCCCGCGTCGTACCTGATCGCCGCGGACGGCACGGTCACGCTGATCGCCGAGCCGAGGATCCTCACCTCGACCGACGCCGTGCGCGACGCCGTCACCCGCTACCTCGGAGGGGCTCGATGACCCACGGACCGCTGGTCGACCCCGCCGCACTGCCCGACTGGCTCGCGCCGCTGGTGGCAGCGACCGCCGACCTCGACCCGCACATGTGGCGCCGCTTCTCCGCCCCCGACGAGAACGCCCGCGAGGCCGCCGTGCTGATCCTGCTCGGCGAGGGCATCGATGGCCCTGACGTGCTGTTACAGCTGCGCGCGAACGGCGACGACAAGCACTCCGGCCAGGTGGCGTTCCCCGGCGGCAAGGCTGAGGACTACGACAACGGGCCGGTCGACACCGCGTTGCGCGAGGCCGTCGAGGAGACCGGCGTCGACCCGGCGGGCGTGCGCCCGGTCGCCCTGCTCCCGCCGCTGCACATCCCGGTGTCGAGGTTCCACGTGACGCCGGTGGTCGCCCAGTGGGTCGAGCCGAGCCGGGTCTGGGCGGTCGACCCGGCCGAGACGCAGGCCGTGGCCAGGGTGCCGATCGCGCACCTCGCCGACCCGGCCAACCGGTTCATGGTTGGCCACCCGTCCGGCTTCACCGGCCCCGCCTTCGCGGTGCCGGACATGCTGGTCTGGGGCTTCACCGCGGGCCTGCTGACCATGCTGATCTCCGTCGGCGGCTGGGAACAGCCCTGGGACACCACCGACGTCCGCGACCTCGACACCGCTTGGCGAGCGCTCCAGTCCTAGACGAGCACCCGGTCAGCCGCTCGCAGCGGCGCGCCGAGATCGTGCAGGTAGCGCAGGACCTCCGCGTACGACCGCACGAGGCTGGTCTGGCTGTACGGGATGCCGTGCTCGGCGCAGAACCGCTGCACGATCGGCTGCGCGTGGCGCAGGTGCGGCCGCGGCATGCTGGGGAACAGATGGTGCTCGATCTGGTAGTTCAGCCCGCCGAGCACGAAGTCGGTGACCGGGCCGCCGCGGATGTTGCGCGAGGTCAGCACCTGCTTGCGGATGAAGTCGAGCGAGTCGTCGGTGATGGTCGGCATGCCCTTGTGGTTGGGCGCGAACGAACATCCCATGTAGACGCCCCACAGGGCCTGGTGGACGACGATGAACACGACCGCGATCCCCGGCGACAACACGAGGAAAACCGCGATCAGGTAGCCCACGAGGTGGGCGGTGAGCAGCGCGCCCTCCACCCGGCGTGCCCGGTTCTCGGCGCTGAACACCGACTTGAACCCGGCGACGTGCAGGCTGATGCCTTCCAGCGTCAACAGCGGGAAGAACAGCCACGCCTGGTGCTTGGCCATCCAGCGCAGGAAACCGGTCTTCAGCCTGGCCTGCGTGCTGGTGAAGGCCAGCGCGGCGATGACCAGGTCGGGGTCGCGGTCCTCGTGGTTGGGGTTGGCGTGGTGGCGGTTGTGGCCGCCGATCCACTCCTGGAAGCTCATCCCGATCAGGCCGCCGTGCACGGTGCCCACCGCGTCGTTGAGCCTGCGGGTGCGGAAGATCTGCTTGTGCCCGGCGTCGTGGCCGATGAAGGCGAGCTGGGCGAACACGATCGCCATGAACGCGGCGATGAACAGCTGCCACCAGGTGTCGCCGAGGAACGCGAAGGCCACCCAGGCCCCGGCGAACGCGACGAGGTTGCCCGCGATCTTCGCGGCGTAGTAGCCGTGGCGGCGCCTGAGCAGACCGGCGGCGCGGATCTCCCGGGACAGCGCGGCGTATTCGCTGCCGGGTTGCGCCATGGTGGTCATCCGAGCTGAGCCGTCGCGCGCTCCGAGAAGCTCATCTGGCGGGGCTTGTCGGTGCCCGCGCCCTCGGTCGCCTCGCGCTCGGCGGGCTGCTGGGCCGCGGGGTGGCTGAACACCACCGGCTCGATGGTGGGGTGGTCGTTATTGGTCATGGACTCTCCTGTGGATATGCGTGTCACCGCCACGTGGCGGGAAGAAGGCTTGGCCTGGTCGGCCGGAAGTCGATCTGGGGTCGGGCACGCACTCGGCACCGCCCCTGAGCAGTGGGCCCGCCGTTTCTCAGTGCTCCTCGCAACCGGGGTTCACGGCGATCGAACCTGCCTGCTGACCCCCACGGTACGCGAAGTGGCCCGCCGCGCGCCATGGCCGGGCCGATCGGCGGGGCAGGTGAAGTAGCGTGGCGGTCCAACGGCAACGCGACGCGCGGAGGTCTGAGGCTTGAACTGGGTGGACGTTCTGGTCGTCGCGCTCGCCGTGCTGGCGGCGATCTCGGGGGCACGTCAGGGCGTGATCACCGCGCTGCCCGCGTTCGTCGGCGTGCTGATCGGCGCGGTCGCGGGCATCAAGCTGGCGCCGCTGGTGGTGGCGGGCATCGAGTCCACACCGACCAGGGTCGCCTTCGCCGTGGCGATCTTCGTGCTGCTCGTGGCGCTCGGCGAGACGTTCGGGGTGTGGATCGGCCGCACGATCAAGCAGAAGATCTCGTCACCGAAGCTGGCCGGGGTCGACAGCGCGCTGGGCGCGATCGTGCAGGGCGCGGTCGTGTTCGTGGTGTCGTGGCTGATCGCGCTACCGCTGACGACCGTCGGCGGCCTGCCCGGACTGGCCTCGGCGATCAAGGACTCGGCCGTGCTCGGCGGGGTCAACGAGGTCATGCCGCAGGCCGCGCGCGGCCTGCCCAACGAGCTTCGCCAGCTGCTCGACGTCTCCGGGTTCCCCGCCGCCGTCGACCCGTTCAACCGCACGCCCAACAAGGAAGTCGAGCCGCCCGACCCCGCGCTGCAGGCCAGCGCCGAGGTCCAGCGGGTCCGGCCGAGTGTGCTCAAGATCAACGCCAAGGCGCCGTCGTGCGAGCGGGCGCTGGAGGGCAGCGGGTTCGTCATCGCCAAGGAGCGCGTGATGACCAACGCGCACGTCGTCGCGGGCACCAACGAGGTCAGCGTCGAGTCCGGCGACCGCAACCTGCGCGCCCGCGTCGTGCTCTACGACCCGGCCACCGACGTCGCGATCCTGGCAGTGCCCGGCCTCGCCGCGCCCGCGCTGCCGTTCGCGGCGGCCGACGCGTCGAGCGGGCAGGACGGGATCGTCCTCGGCTACCCGCTCGACGGCCCCTACACCGCCTCGCCCGCGCGCGTGCGCGACCGGATCCCGTTGCGGGGACCGGACATCTACGACTCGTCGACGGTCAACCGCGACGTGTTCACCCTGCGTGCGAAGGTCCTCAGTGGAAACTCGGGCGGTCCGCTGATCGACCGCAAGGGCGAGGTCATCGGCGTGGTGTTCGGCGCGGCCGTCGACAACTCGGAGACCGGCTTCGCGCTGACCGCCGCCGAGGTCCGCGACGAGGTCAACCGCGCCCCCGGGCTCACCGAGCAGGTCGGAACGGGCCGCTGCGCTAGCTGAGGAACTTCGTCAGCAGCGCGTTCGTGACGGCCGGGGCTTCCTCGTGGGGGTAGTGGCCGACGCCCGGAAGTACGTGCTTCTCACCCTGGCGTGACGCGTCGCGGGTGCGGCTCAGCACACAGGGGTCGGCGGCGCCGTAGACCTGCAGCACCGGCTGCTCGATCCGCCGCCGCATCGCCTCCGCGTAACGCCTGCCCTCGCCGCGCAGCTGCGAGCGCACCGCCCAGCGGTGGTACTCCAGCGCGCAGTGGGCGGCGCCGGGCACGAGCATCGCCTGCTTGTACTGGTCGACCGCGCCGCGGAAGTCGCGGTGCCCGGTCCACAGCGGACCGGACCACGACCGGATCAGCTGCTCGACGGCGGCGGCGTTGTCCCTGGTGAGGCGGCGTTCGGGGAGGATCGGCAGCTGCGCGCCGAGCAAGTCCACGGCCCTGGCCTGGTTGTTTGGCCTGGTACGCAGGGCTGTGCGACGGATCTGGGTGCGCAGGATGAGCGGGTGCGGCGCGGACAGCGTGCCCACGGAGTGCGCGACGCGGGGGTGCAGCGCGGCGACAGTCCAGGCCAGCAGGCCGCCCCAGCCGTGGCCGACCAGGTGCGCGCGGGACTCGCCGAGCGACTTGACCAGCCCGGCGACGTCACCCGCGAGGGTCCACGCGTCGTAGCCGCGCGGAGGTTTGTCCGAATCGCCATAGCCGCGCAGGTCGACGGCGACGGCGCGGAACCCGGCGTCGCCCAGCGCGGTCAGCTGGTGCCGCCACGTCCACCAGAACTGCGCGAACCCGTGCAGCAGCAGCACGAGCGGGCCCTCGCCGGTCTCGGCGACGTGCAGGCGGATGCCGTTGGCGTGGACGTCGCGGTGCGTCCACGGCCCGTCGACGCGCACGATCGAGGGGTCGGGGCGGGAGCGCACGGCGCTGCTCAGCGGTGGCCGATCAGCCGCGACGGACCGGCACGGCCCCGTGGCCGTCGCCGAGCTGCGCGTGCCCGTTGGTGCTGGGCTCGCCCCGGTGGGTGAGCGCGGCGGCGGTGTCCTTGAACGACTCGATCGTCCGCTTCGGCGCGCGGATCGCCCGCACCTTGCGGTAGCCGAGGAAGCCGAAGAACCCGGCCATCGTCAGCATCAGGAAGAACACGATGCCGAACGCGACCGAGCGCAGCAGGCCGAGGTCGGCCAGCAGCTCGGCGAGCGCGAAGAACAGAAAGAAAGAGCTGTAGAGCAGAATCGTCAGCGCCACGATGAAGAAGACGCTGCCTTTGAGCCCCTTCTTGATCTCGCCGGTGACCTCGGACTTGGCCAGCTCGACCTCGGCCCGCACGAGCGTGGACAGGTGGGTCGTGGCGTCTTTGACCAGGTTGCCGATCGACTGGTCGCCCGCGGCCGCGAACGCGCGGTCGTCGGACAGGGGGATCGAGGGCACCTTGGGCAGCCCCGAACCGTCACGGTCTCCGTTTGCGTGCGCGCTGCTCACGAGCGCCATCGTGCCATGCCCTGATCGGGCGAGCCGATCGGATGGTCAATCTCGCAGATGAACGCGGCTGCGTCGCACCAGCAGCGCCGCCGCCAGCAGCGACGCCGCGGCCGACGCGACCAGCACTGCGGCCTTCGCCAACTCGGCGTCATCACGCCCGAGTGACAGCTCGGCTATCAGCAGGCTGACCGTGAATCCGACACCGCCGAGCATCGCGACCGCGCCGAGGTCACGCCAGCCCATGCCCTCGGGCAGGACCGCGACCTTGAGCCGCACGGCGAGCAGCGCGGCCCCCACGATGCCGATCAGCTTGCCCACGATGAGGCCGGCCATGACCGCCAGCGCCATCCGGTCGGTGAACAGCTTCCCCAGGGCCTCGCCGTTGACCGGGACACCCGCGGCGAACAGCGCGAACGCGGGCACGGCGAACCCGGCCGACCACGGCTGCAGCCGGTGCTCCAGCCGAAGACAGGGGGACTCCTTCTCATAGGGGTCGCGCCGGACCCGGGTGAGCAGGCCCATCGCCACGCCCGCGACCGTCGCGTGGATGCCGCTGGAGTGCACCGCTATCCAGATCGCGATAGCCAACGGCACGTAGAACCACGACGACCGGATGCGCTTGTGCTGCAGGTACCAGTACAGCGCCAACAACACAGCCGCCGCGCCGAACGCGACGAAGTTGAACGACGCGGTGAACAAGACCGCGATGATGATGATGGCGCCGAGATCGTCGACCACAGCCAGGCTGAGCAGGAACACCCGTGCGCTGCTCGGCATCCCCGACCCGGTCAGCGCGAGCACCCCTAGCGCGAACGCGATGTCGGTGGCCACGGGGATCGGCCACACGTCGCCCGCTCGCGGGTCGCCCCACGCGACCGACAGCGCCACCATCGCCGGGATGACCATTCCGCCAAGGGCCGCGAGCGCGGGGAGTAACGCGGCCTTGAACTTCGACAGCTCTCCGATCACCAACTCGCGTTTGAGCTCTAGGCCGGCAACGAAGAAGAAGAGTGCTAGCAGACCGTCCTTCGCCCACGCCCCGATGCTCAGGTCCAAGTGGAGGGCCGACGGGCCGATCTTGAAGTCGCGGACCGCCTCATACGCGCCGCTCGCCGGCGAGTTGGCCAGCAGCAGCGCGACGGCCGTCGCGCCGAGCAGCACCATGCCGCCGACCGTTTCCGTCCGCAGATAGCGCGCGAACTCGGCGACGACCTTGGGCGGGCTGGGGCGGCGGCGCTGTGACAATGATCACTCCTGGTTCGGCGGATACCTCGGCTCGACGCCGACCAGACTTCCCGGCACACCTACCGTCGATCCTAACGGACCTTGCTGACCTGCGAAAACGCGTAACCCGCCCATCCGTACCCACGGTGATGACCGAAGATGGTGGCGTGCGCACCGACACCGAAAGACCCATGAGCACCTGGCAGGCCGTCAGCCTGATGTTCCGCGCGCCCCGCAAGGGCCGCGGGTTCTGGTTCAGCCTGGCGATCGACCTGATCTGGCCGCTGCTCGCGGTCTTCACCCGGCTGCGGTTCCGCGGCGCCGACCGGCTGCCCAAGGACGGCGGCGTGCTCCTGGCGTCGAACCACCTGTCCAACGCCGACCCGGTGACGGTCACCGCCTTCGCGCTGTCCGGCGGCCGCATCCCGCGGTTCCTCGCCAAGGCCAGCCTGTGGCGCGTCCCGCTGATCCGCAACGTCGTGCGCGGCGGCGGCCACATCCCGGTCGAGCGCGGTACCGCGAAGGCCCGCGACGCCTATCACGGCGCGGTCGACGCGGTTCAGCGCGGCGAGTGCGTGCTGTTCTTCCCTGAGGCGGGCTTCTCCGACGACGCCGACCACTGGCCGTCGGCCAAGGTCAAGCACGGCCTGGCGAAAGTCGCGCTGGAGACCGGCGCGCCCGTCGTCCCGGTGGTCAACTGGGGCACCCACGCGCTGCTGCCCGCGCGGTCGAAGTTCCCGAAGCTGTTTCCGCGCAAGACCATCGACATCGTTATCGGCGATCCGATCGACCTCTCCGACCTGACCGGGTCCGACCGCGCGGCCATGGTCGAGGCCACCCGCCGCATCATGCACGCCATCACCGAACTGCTGTCGGAACTGCGTGGGGAGCAGCCGCCGGTCAGGTGACGGTGACGCCGAACAGCACGCCGATGCCGTAGGTGACAGCCATGGCCAGGCAGCCGACGGCGACGTTGCGGACGACGGCGGGCACGACCTTCGCCCCGCCGAGCCGCGCGCTGACCGTCCCGGTGATCACCAGGCCGAGCACCACGGCCGCCGCGCACAGTCCGACCCGGAGGCCGACCGGCGGCAGCACGATGGCCAGCAGTGGCAGCAGCGCGCCGACCGCGAACGCGAGCAGCGACGCCCACGCCGCGTGCCACGGGCTGGTGAGGTTGTCCGGGTCGATCTGCAGCTCGGCCTCGGCGTGCGCGCGCAACGCGTCTTTCTTCGTCAGTTCCCTGGCTACCTCGGCGGCCAATTCGGGCGTGAGGCCCTTTTCCTCGTAGATGCCCGCGAGTTCGCGCAACTCCGCTTCCGGCATCTCGGCGAGTTCAGCCGATTCCTTGGCCAACAGCGCGCGTTCGGTGTCGCGCTGCGTGCTCACCGAAACGTATTCGCCGCCCGCCATCGAAAGCGAACCCGCGACGAGCCCCGCGACGCCGGCGATGAGGATCGTCATGCTGTCTGTCGTGGCCCCCGCGACCCCGACCACCAGGCCCGCTGTGCTGATGATGCCGTCGTTGGCGCCCAGGACGCCCGCGCGCAGCCAGTTGAGCCGCTTGGCCACATTGGGGTGGTGGGGCTCGGCCGGGTGCGTCCCCGGCTGCGTTTCCATTTGGGTCACCCCATAATGGAAACACAGCCGGGAAACACGCGCGGCACGAAGGATTTCCTTAATGTGGCAAGGCAATCCTCAATTAACTGAGCCTTGCCTAGTCTTCCGATCCGGACTTGTTGCTGAGCCCCTCGGTGATCAGGTTCATCACCGTGCTGTCTGCCAGCGTCGTCGTGTCGCCGATCTCCCGGTTCTCGGCGATGTCACGCAGCAGCCGCCGCATGATCTTGCCCGAGCGCGTCTTCGGCAGCTCGTTCACCACGAGGATCTGCCGCGGCTTGGCGATCGGCCCGATCTCCTTGGCGACATGGTTGCGCAGTTCCTCGACCGCGCCGTCCGCGCCGCCGCGCAGGATCACGAACGCGACGATGCCCTGGCCGGTCGTCGGGTCGGTCGCGCCGACCACGGCCGCCTCGGCCACGCTCGGGTGCGACACCAGCGCCGACTCGACCTCGGTGGTCGAGATGCGGTGCCCGGACACGTTCATCACGTCATCGATGCGGCCCAGCAGCCAGATGTCGCCGTCCGCGTCGTACTTGGCGCCGTCACCGGCGAAGTAGAACCCCTGCTCGCCGAACCGGTTCCAGTACGTCTCGCGGAAGCGCGCCTCGTCGCCCCAGATGCCGCGCAGCATCGACGGCCACGGCTGGGTCAGCACCAGGTAGCCGCCGCCACCGGCCGGGACCTGCGTGCCGCTGTCGTCGACGATCGCCGCGCCGATGCCCGGCAGCGGACGCTGCGCGCTGCCCGGCTTCGCGTGCGTGACACCCGGCAGCGGGCTGATCATGATGGCCCCGGTCTCGGTCTGCCACCAGGTGTCCACGATCGGGACCCTGTTGCCGCCGATGTTCTCCCGGTACCAGATCCACGCCTCGGGGTTGATCGGCTCGCCGACGCTGCCCAGCACCCGCAGCGACGACAGGTCGTAGCCGCCGGGGATGTGCGCGCCCCACTTCATGAACGTGCGGATCAGCGTGGGCGCGGTGTAGTAGATGGTCACGCCGTGCTGCTGGATGATCTCGAAGTGCCTGCCCTCGTGCGGGGTGTTCGGCGTGCCTTCGTAGACGACCTGCGTGACACCGTTGGCCAGCGGGCCGTAGACGATGTAGGTGTGGCCGGTGATCCAGCCGATGTCGGCGGTGCACCAGTAGACGTCGGTGTCGGCCTTGAGGTCGAACACCGCGTTGTGCGTGTAGGCGGCCTGGGTCAGGTAGCCGCCGCTGGTGTGCAGGATGCCCTTGGGGTTACCCGTGGTGCCCGAGGTGTAGAGGATGAAGAGCGGGTGCTCGGCGTCGAACGCCTCCGGCGTGTGCGTGTGGGCCTGCTGGTCGACCAGGTCGTGCCACCACAGGTCGCGGCCGTCGGTCCACGGGATGTCGTCGCCCGTGCGGCGCACGACGAGGACGTGCTCGATGGTCGGGGTGTGCTCGGTGGCCTCGTCGGTCAGCGCCTTCATCGGGGCGGGGGTGCCGCGCCGGTACTGGCCGTCGGAGGTGATCAGCAGCCGCGCTTCGGCGTCCTCGATCCGCGACCGCAGCGCGGTGGGGGAGAACCCGCCGAACACGACCGAGTGCACCAGACCGAGCCGCGCGCAGGCCAGCATCGAGTAGATGGCCTCGGGGATCATCGGCATCTGGATGGCGACCCGGTCGCCCGCGTTCAGTCCGAGCGACGCCAGCGCGTTGGCCGCCCGCGACACCTGCTTCTGCAGCTCGGCGTAGGTGATGGTCACCGAGTCGCCGGGTTCGCCGACCCAGTTGATCGCGACCCGGTCGCCAAGGCCCGCGTCGACGTGCCGGTCGACGCAGTTGTACGCCACGTTCAGCTTGCCGCCGACGAACCACTTCGCGAACGGGGCGTCGTCCCAGTCCAGCACCCGCGACCACTTGGTGTCCCACGCCAGCCGTTCGGCCTGCTTCGCCCAGAACGCCTCGCGGTCGGCGTCGGCCTCGCCGTACCAGTCCGCCGAGGCGTTGGCCTGAGCCGCGAACTCCTCAGACGGCGGGAACACCCGCGTCTCGGTGGACAGGTTGTCCAGCGCGGGGCTCTGACCCGACTGCTCGGTCATGGACCGACCTCCTCTAATGCGATTTCCGTTCCCTGTGAAACCTACTGGCAACATGTCCCAGCCAACAGCCCGATCCCATTAAGGTGTAGACCAATAATGAGCAGGTGGACTGCGCGTTTCGCGCTGCGGGTAATCTCCGCGGCGTGACCGATCCGCTCGCCCAGCTGCTCGACCTCCCCGGCGTCGACGAGGCCGTGCGCGCAGCGCGGGACTCGGTCGACGAAGTCCACCGGCACCCCGCGAACCGCCGCGGCTGGCCCGCGACGGCCGCCGAGGCCTCGGTCAGGGCGGCCCGCGCGTCGGCCGTACTCGACGGCGGCGACCCGGAGATCCCCGAGCAGGGCGACGTCACCGACCCGGTGCTCGCCGGATCACTGCGCGTGGCCGAGTCGCTCGGCCCGCTGCTGCCCACCTGGGAACGTGCGCCTTTGCAGGCCCTGGCCCGCCTGCACCTGCTGGCCGCCGCCGACCTCACCGACGGCGACTCCCTGGGACGGCCGCGCTCGGCTCCCGGGGTCGGCTCGCGGCTGAGCCTGCTGGCCGGTCTCGTCGCGGGGGGCACGAAAGTGCCGGGTCCGGTGCTCGTGGCCGTCGTGCACGGCGAGTTGCTGACGCTGGCGCCGTTCGGTTCGGCCGACGGCGTGGTCGCCCGGGCCGCCGCGCGGCTCGCGTCGATCGGGAGCGGGCTCGACCCGAAGGGGCTCGCGGTGCCCGAGGTCTCGTTCATGCGCCGCGCCGACGCTTACCGCTCGGCGGCTGACGGATTCGCCTCCGGCGAGCCCGACGGGGTGGCGAAGTGGATCGTGTTCTGCTGCGAGGCGGTCGTCGCGGGAGCCCGCGAGGCGACGAGCATTGCCGACGCTGCCATCGCCGAGTAGTTAGGTTCATCACAGAGGGTGTCCCCCGGCCTGGCGAACGTCCAGGACGGTCGTAACGCTCTGGAGTTTTTGCCGAGTCAGTGGGCATGCGCCTCACTCGATTGGCCCTGGTCCTCGCGATCGGGATCGTCGCAACCCCGTACGTCTTCGACACCTCGGACGACCACCCAGTCGAGCACCCGCACATCGTGGCCAACGCCGACGCGATGATCCCGGTCGCGCCGACGCTGCCGCGGACCGGCTGGACCGTCACCGCGACGAGCGCCGAGACCACGGCCTTCGACGGCAAGCCCGCCAACGTCCTCGATGGCGACCCCGCCACGATCTGGCACACCCGCACCACATCGCTGCCGCAGTCGATCACCATCGACCTGCGCCGCACTCAGCGCGTCTCCGGCCTGGCCTACACCCCGCGTCCCGGCGGCGGGAACGGCACCATCGGCCGGTACGAGGTCCGGCTCAGCGTCAACGGCACCACGTGGGGCGAGCCGGTCAGCGCGGGCACGGCCGCGGACGACGCCACCGTGAAGACGATGAGCTTCGCGGTCACCGGCGCCCGCTTCGTCCGCCTGACCGCGCTCACCGAGGCGGGCGACCGCGGTCCGTGGGCGAGCGCGGGGGAGCTCAACGTCCTGGGCGACCCGGGCGCGCCCGTCCCGTCCGCCCGCCTGGCCCGCACCGGCTGGACCGCGACCGCGAGCGACCAGGAGACCCTGCGCGAGAACGGCCGCGCGTCGAACGTGCTCGACGGGAACCCGGCCAGCATCTGGCACAGCCGCTATGTGATCGCGTCGGCGCTCCCTCACTGGATCACCATCGACCTCAAGGCCCCGACCGTCCTCAACGGACTGGTCTACCGGCCGCGACCCGCCGCGAACGCCAACGGGCGGATCGGGGAGTACCGGGTCTCGGTGTCCAACGACGGTCAGACCTTCAGCGCGCCAGTGTCTTCCGGGGTGTGGGCCGACGACGCGCAGGTCAAGGACGCCGCGTTCGCCGGGCCGGTCACCGCGCGCTACGTCCGGCTGACCGCGCTGACCGAGGCAGGCAACCGGGGCCCGTGGACGTCGGCCGCCGAGATCGACCTGCTGGGACCGGTCGGCGCCGACCCGGCGCTGTCACGGGTCGGGTGGACAGCCACGGCGACCAGCGAATGGCCGGGCCACCCGGCGTCCGCGCTGGTCGACGGCAAGCCGGAAACCCTTTGGCACAGTCGGGACGGCGGCCCGCTGCCGCAGGGATTCACCGTCGACCTGCAGCGTGAGCAGGCTGTGTCCGCGATCGTCGTGACCCCGCGCGCGGACGGCGCCAACGGGCGGATCGGCCAATACACGGTGTCCGTCAGCACTGACGGAACCGCGTTCACCCAGGCCGCGACCGGCACGTGGGCCGACGACGGCACGGCGAAGTCCGCCGTGCTCGCCGGAGCGCCGACCGCCCGCTACGTCCGCGTCACCGCCGTGACAGAGGCAGGCGGACGCGGTCCGTGGAGCAGCGCCACCGAGTTCCACGCCTACGGCAAGCCCGCCCCGATCAGCACCGCGCCGCTCAACCGCGACGGGTGGACCGCCACCGCGTCCGACTTCGAGGCGGCAGGGGAGAACGGGAGCCCGGCCAACGTCCTCGACGGCGCCACCGGCACCATCTGGCACTCGAAGTGGACCGCGCCCGCCGCGCCGCTGCCGCACTGGATCACCCTCGACATGCAGGAACCGCGCGCCGTAGCCGGTATCGCGGTGATGCCGCGCGGCGACAGCGGCAACGGCCGCGTCGGCCGCTACGAGATCGCCGTCAGCACCGACGGCACCTTCGGCGCCCCGATCGCGTCGGGCACGTGGGCCGACTCGTCCGCCGTCCAGACCGCACTGCTCGACGCACCGGTCCAGGCCCGCTACGTCCGCCTGACGGCCCTGACCGAGGCAGGCAACCGGGGACCTTGGAGTTCGGCGGCGGAGATCAACGTCCTGACACCCGCCGCGCCGCCGAACGCGGCCGAGGTCGGGAAGTGGGGCGCCATCAAGGGATTTCCGCTGGTACCCGTGGCCACCGCGCTACTGCCCAACAACAAACTGCTCGCCTGGTCGGCCTACTCCGCCGACACCTTCGGCGGCTCCCACGGCTACACCCAGACCGCGATCCTCGACCTCGCCACCGGCCAGGTCACCCAGCGCCGCGTCGACAACACCGGCCACGACATGTTCTGCCCCGGCACGTCCGTGCTCCCCGACGGCCGGGTGCTCGTGACCGGCGGCAGCGACGCCAAGAAGGCCAGCATCTACAACCCGTTCACCGACACCTGGACCGCCGCGGCCGAGTTGACCACCGCCCGTGGCTATCAGGGCCAGACCACGCTGTCGACGGGCGAGGCGTTCACCGTGGGCGGCTCGTGGAGCGGCGGTGAGGGCGGCAAGAACGGTGAGGTGTACTCACCGGCGACCAACTCGTGGCGCCCGCTGCCGGGTGTCCAACCTGGACCGTTCATGACCGCCGACCCGCGCGGCGCCTACCGCGCCGACAACCACGGCTGGTTCTTCGCCGTCGCCGACGGCCGCGTGTTCCACGCCGGACCGAGTCGCCGGATGAACTGGGTGAGCACCTCCGGCACCGGCTCGGTGACCGACGCGGGCCCGCGCGGCGACAGCCCGGACGCGATGAACGGCAACGCGGTCATGTACGACGTCGGCAAGATCCTCACCCTCGGCGGCGCCACCGCGTACCAGGACGTCGACGCGACCAACCGCGCGTACACGATCGACATCACCACCGGCACCGCGTCCGTCACCCGTGTGGGCGATATGTCGAAGGGAAGGGCCTTCGCGAACAGCGTCGTTCTGCCCGACGGCAAGGTCCTCGTGATCGGCGGCCAGTCCCGCCCGGTCCCGTTCAGCGACCAGACCGCAGTACTGACGCCGGAACTGTGGGACCCGGCGACCGGACAGTTCACCGAACTCGCGCCGATGGCCGTGCCCCGGACCTATCACAGCGTGGCGAACCTGCTGCCCGACGGAACAGTGTTCTCCGGCGGCGGCGGCCTGTGCGGCGACTGCGCGACCAACCACCACGACGGCCAGGTCTTCACCCCGCCCTACCTGCTCAATCCCGACGGCACGGCCAAGCAGCGGCCGTCGATCACCGCGGCTCCGACCACGGCCGCGCTCGGCTCGACGGTCACCGTCACGACCGATCGGGACGTGACATCGTTCGCGTTGATCCGGATGGGATCGGTGACGCACTCCGTCGACAACGACCAACGCCGCATCCCGCTCTCGACGGTGCCGGGAACCAGCCACACCCTGACCGTCCCGGCCGACCCGGGCATCGCGCTGCCGGGCCACTACCTGCTGTTCGCCCTCGACGCCGCGGGTGTCCCGAGCGTCGCCGCGACGGTCCGCATCGGCTGACTTTCCCCAGGCGCGGCCCCGCGACCGTGGCTAGGCTGACCGCAGCCGAGGCCCGGGTGTGGGGCCGCGCCCCTAGGAGGACCGAAAACCTGATGAGCGCGATCGACGACATCATCGCCCAGATCCCTCTCTCCCAGCTGGCAGGCCAGCTGGGCGTCGACGAGCAGACCGCGGAGCAGGCCACTCGCGCCGCGCTGCCCGCCCTGCTCGGCGGGATGCAGGCCAACGCCCAGGACCCGGGCGGCGAGCAGTCGCTGCTGGAGGCCCTCGGCCAGCACACCCCCGGCCTCGTCGACGGTGGAGTGGACCTCGACCAGGTCGACACCGACGACGGCTCCAAGATCGTCAACCACGTCTTCGGCGACCAGAAAGCCGAGGTGGTCAACACCCTCGGCGGACTGGGCTCGGTCGGCAAGGGCCTGATCGCCAAGCTGCTGCCGCTGCTCGCCCCGATCGTGATGTCCTACCTGGCCAAGAAGCTCGGCGGCGGCAACTCCGCGGAACCCCAGCAGCAGCCACAGGCGGGCGGCGGCGGCCTCGGCGACCTCCTCGGTGGCCTGCTCGGCGGCTCCGGAGGCGGCGGCTTGGGCAACCTCGGCGACCTGCTGGGCGGACTGCTCGGCGGCGGTCGCAAATAGACAGTCAGTCCCACCACTGCAAGACAGCCAGCCCACGCTGCGCGGCTTCGCCATAGAAGCCGTGCAGCGCGGCGAAATACGGCGCCAGGTACTCGGTCGGATGACACTCCAGATCCCCGATGCTCCGCCCGATGGCGCGCTTGGCCTCGTCGGCTGACTCGGGCAGCGCGGCGAAGATCGCGCCGGAGTCGATCTCGCCCAGCGCGTCGGCGACCTCCTTGACCCGGGACGGTTCCAATCCGCTGACCGGTTGGTCGAAGATCCCGTACGGGAAGTCGCGATAGCTCGGGTTGACCTCGAAGTCGCCCTCCATGGCATCGCGGAGCGAGCTGACCAGGCGTTCGACGACACCAGCGATCTCGCAGCAGCGGATCAGGGGCGAGGGCGCCCAGTCGAGGTCCAGATGATCCGACTTCGGCGCGGCCTTGAAGGAACACACCCGGTCAACCTCGGCGGCGTTGCGCCTGCACTCGGTCAACAGGGCATCCGGGATCCGGGCCAACTGCTGGGTCACTGCCATGCCATGAGTCTGGCCGCTAGATCGCGTGGGCGTCCAGCAGTCCCATGGCCCGGCGGACGTGCCCCGACGTCTCCGCGAGTGCGCGCCGTGCCCGCGAGGTGTCCACACCGGACAGCAGATGCACCAGGGCGACCTTCAAGTCGCCGTGCGACTCGGTCAGCGCCGCCGAACACTCCGGCATGGACAGCCCGGTGGCCTCACGCAGAATCCGCAGCGTCCGCCCACGCAGCTTCGCGTTGGTCGCCCGCATGCTGACCATCAGGTTCGAGTAGGTGCGGCCCATCTTCACCATGACCGCCGTCGAGAACGCGGTCAGCACCAGCTTCTGCGCCGAACCCGCCTTCATCCGCGTCGACCCGGAGATCGCCTCCGGCCCGGTGTCGACCACGATCACCAGGTCGATGCCGGACGTGTGGCGGGCATTGGGGTTGTTGGTGACCAGCGCCGTCGTCGCACCGAGCTCGGCCGCCGCGCCCAAGGCACCCAGCACGTAGGGCGTGCGGCCCGACGCGGTGAGGCCCAGCACGAAGTCACCGGCCTGCACATCCCTGGCCATCTCCTCGGCCCCGGCCATGTCGTCGTCCTCGGCGCCCTCGGCCGCGGTCCGGACCGCCGACACCCCACCCGCGTGGTGCACGTGGAACCAGTCGCTCGGGGTGTTGAACGTGGGCGGGAGCTCAGCGGCGTCGAGCGTGGCCAGCCTGCCGGAGGTGCCCGCGCCGACGTAGTGCACTCGGTTGCCCGCCCGCAGCGCCGCCGTCGCGAGGTCCACCGCGGTGGCCAGCTCGGGCAGCGCCTCGCCGACCGCCGTCGGGACCAGCCGGTCCTCGGCATTGATCGAGCGCAGGATGTCCAGAGTGGACATCTGGTCGATGTCGGCGGTGCGCGGGTTGCGCCGTTCGGTGGGGGAATCGACGTGCACCGTCTGCCGAGGCACAGTCATTTCAGTCCCTTCCCGCGGCGCCGACCCGCGCACCACTGATCATTTCCCGGTGTCCCGCGGCTTGCGCCTTCCGTCGTGCCGTGTCTCCAGCCGGTGCGGGCCGACCGCGTCACGGGTCGAGTCCAGCGCCCGGATGGTCTGGTCGAGGTGCCGCTGGGCGACACCGATGAACAGGCAGTCGACCACCGTCAGCTGCGCGATGCGGCTGGCCGTCGCGCCGGAGCGGAACGTCGTCTCCCTGGCCGCGGTGGTCAGCACCCAGTCGGCGACATCGGCGATCGGCGAAGTCGGGTAGTTCGTCAGCGCGACCGTGGTGGCCCCATGCTCGCGCGCCACCCGCAGCGCCTCGACGGTGTCCGCGGTGGCGCCGGTGTGCGAGATGCCGACCGCGACGTCGCCGGGGCTGAGCACCGCCGCCGAGGTGAGCATGATGTGCGTGTCGTTCCACGCGAAGCTCACGCGGCCGATGCGGTGCAGCTTCTGCTGCAGGTCCGCCGCCACGAACGCGCTGGCTCCGACGCCGTAGACGTCGACCCTCCCCGCGTTCGCGACGGCGGTGACCACTTGGGCGAGCACCTCGATGTCGACCTGGTCGGCGGTCTCCTCGACCGCGCGCGAGTCGGCGAAGGTGACCTTGCCGACCACCGTCTTCAGGTCGTCGTCGGGGTTGATGTCGCCCCCGAGGTCGCGGTCGGCCCGCGCCTCGGAGCGTGCGGTGTCGGCGGCAAGGGCGATGCGCAGCTCGGGATAGCCCCCGACGCCGATCGCCTTGCAGAACCGGGTCACGGTGGTCTCGCTGGTGCCCGCGGCCTCGGCCACCTCGGTGATGCTGCGCCGGGCGACCGTGGACGGGTTCTCAAGCACGACCTTGGCGACCCGCTGCTCGGCCCGGGCTAGGCCCGGCAGGAGCGAGCGAATGCGGACCAACGGGCTTGACTCGCTGTGTTCTGCTGTCATTTGACTCGCACTCACGTGGGAAACTTACTAACAGTGATGGGGTAGAGCAAGGTGGTGCGTCACATTTGTCGGTAACGCTACCCAAATGTGTCTGTTGTGGCTGTGGGCCTGGGTGGGGCTTGCTGACGGAATCGCTGGTCGAACGCGGATTGTTAGCGTCAAATCATCAACAAGTTTGGAGCCGCCACCCGAGTGGATGCATCAGGTGGGGTTCTTTCTCACCGTTGAGCAGCGTCCGACTACCGTCGGTGATGGTGATTCGATCTAGATGGACGCCGCGACCTAAGTAACGACCATCGGTAGTTAATCGCCAGCGGAGAGTGAATTCCGCGTCCGTTGGCACCACGGCGTTGATCGTCCACCAACTGCGATGCCCCGAACCGGCCAAAACGGAAAACTCACCCGCGGGAGCGCCCGGCCCGCGTGCAAGAAGGGGAATGGTCTGCCAGCTGAGGCCGTCCCGGCTCCACTCGAGCACCAAGGGGTCACTCGACTCGGTATCCACGAACGTGTCGAACTCGACCCGCGCCTGTTCCGCAGCCCGCAGCCGCGGAGTGGCCAGAGTGGACGTCACCGCGTTGGCGTCGCCCGAGTACCAGGCGTCCGGGCCGTGCTTGGGTCGCACGGCCATCGCGCGCGCCAGGCCCGTCGCCACCGTCTCCCGCGCCACGTTGATCGAGCCCCAAGTCCGCGCCGGGTGCACCCGGTTGGTCAACAGGATCGCGATAGAGCGGGACGCCGGGTCGATCACCAGGGACGTGCCGGTGAACCCGGTGTGCCCGGCTGTGCGCGGCGACGACAGCGCGCCCATGTACCACCGCTGGTGCAGCTCGAAGCCCAGGCCATGGTCATTGCCGGGGAAGCCCGCGGTGTGGTTGGCGAGCATCTCCTTGACGGTCTCCGCACGCAGGACCCGCCTGCCCGCGTACGTGCCGCCGTTGAGGATGGCCTGCGCGAGGACAGCCAGGTCGTCAGCGGTCGAGAACACCCCCGCGTGCCCGGCGACCCCACCCAGCGACCATACGTTCTCGTCGTGCACCTCACCGCGCACCATCCCGCGCGCGGGCGTCGACTGGAACTCGGTCGCGGCGATCCGGTCGAGCTTGGCCGCGGGCGGGTTGTAGCCGGTATCAGCCATCCCCAGCGGCCCGGTGATCCGGTCGGCCACCACCGCGTCCAAGCCCCGACCGGTCAGGCGCTCGACCAGGACGCCAAGGGTGATCAGGTTCAGGTCGGAGTAGACGTAGGCCGTGCCTGGCGGCTTCGTCGGCGCGCGCTCCAGCACGGCCCGGATGCGCGACGGCTTGTCCGGCCAGTCGCGCCACAGCGGGATGAAGGGCTCGAAACCGGATGTGTGGGTCAGCAGCTGCTTGACCGTCACCGACTCCTTGCCGTTCGCCGCGAACTCGGGAAGGTAGGCCGCGACGCGTTCGTCCACATCGACCAGACCGTCCTCCACAAGGCACAGCACGGCGATGGACGTGAACAGCTTGCTCACCGACGCCACGTCGAAGATCGTGTCCGGCCGGACCGGGACCTGCTCGTCGGCGGGCAGTTCGGTGCCTGTCCCGTCGGAGTAGCGCACGGCCTTGCCCGCCGCGGTCCGGGAGACCACCACGCCGTGATGGACCGCCAAGGTCACCGCACCCGAGAACAGCGGCCGATGTGTGTTCGGGTCCGGCTCCGTCCACGCGGCGACCGCCCGCTCGGCGGCGGCCAGCGGCGCCGGGTCGAGCCCGATCGTCGCCGGAGCCGCCGTGCGCAGGACGGTGTCGGCGGGCGCGAAGCCATGCTGCGGCCTGTCGAACCGACCTGCCGTGTTCTCCGCGATCGCCACCGAGCCACCCGCCGTGAGGGCCACAGCGGCCATCGCCGCCACGAGCCTGGTCGTCCGCGTCATCGCCCCCACCTCACCGGTATAGCAAATACGGCTCCCTGAGCACGCGGAACTCGGCCAGCTCAGCGGCCCAGGAGCCGGTGACCTCGGCGACGCCCGCGCCCGCGTCGATCATCCGGCGGAACCGGTCGGACCCGGTCAACTTGTCGATGAAGTTGTCCGGCCGCCAGCCGAGCGACCGACCACGCTTCGCGGTCACGATCATCGCCACCGCGGTCTCGATCGCCTCGAACCGCCGCGGGTCGGTGACATGCACCTGGACGCCGCCGCACGCCGTCCCGACGAACTTGCCGAACGTCGGCACGAAGTAGTGCTCCCGGAACCGCACCCCGGCCAACCCGAGCGCGTTGAGCTCCTCCGCCCACCGCCAGTCGATCCCCGGCGCCCCGATGATCTCGAACGGCCGGGTCGTGCCGCGGCCCTCGGAGAACGTGGTGCCCTCGAACAGACAGGTGCCCGGGTAGACGAGGGCTGTCTGCGGCGTGGGCATGTTCGGACTCGGCGGCACCCACGCCAGCCCCGTGTCGAGCTGGTCGCGCCGCCACCCGGTCACCCGCTCGACCCGCGGCTTGGGCGCACCCGGAAGGAACTCGCCCGCGAACAGGCCCGCCAACTCGCCGACAGTCATCCCGTGCTGCTGGACTATCGGTTCCCGCCCGACCCCGGACGCGAACGCGCTGTCCAACCGAGGACCGCGCACAGCGCCGCCGATCGGGTTCGGCCGGTCGAGCACCACGAAGTCCAGCCCCGCCGCCGCGCCCATGGCGGTGTGCAGAGTCCATATATATGTGTAGAAGCGGGCACCCACGTCGGCGATGTCGAACACAACTGTGTCGATCCCCGCCTTGCGGAACTGCGCGGCCACCGCCGCCACGCTCTTGCCATACGTGTCATACACCGGCAACCCGGTGCGCGGGTCGAGGTAGTCGCCCTCCGACCCACCCGCCTGCGCCGTGCCGCGGAAACCATGCTCCGGCCCGAACACCGCCACCGGCGAAACACCCGCGGCCACCATCGAGTCGACGACATGCGTGCCGTCGCGCAACACCCCGGTCGGATTCGACACGACACCGACCCGACGCCCCGCCAGCGACCGCCAGCCCTGCGCCGCGAGCCGGTCGGCGGCGGGCGTCGTAGGCCCGTGCGTTTCCTCAGTCCTGGCTGTGGCGACCGGGGCGGCGGCAGCGGTGAGCAACGGCGCGGCCAAGGCCGACGCGGCGAGGAATCGGCGACGGTCCATGGCTACCAGGTCAACCCGTGGTCGAACGGATACCGGACAGTGGTGGGGTCCGCGCCGTCCGGCACGTCGACGGGCAGCTTGCCGCGCGGCGCGATCTCCCCGGTGATGACCTTGGTCAGCGACCGCAAAGACACGTCGCGCCACGAATACGTGGCCACCCAGGTCGGGGCCCGCACGAACCCCGCGTCATACGGAACCTGCGAGGCCACCGCGATGACCGGCCGCCCGGTCTCCAGCAGCTTGGTCAACAACGTGCGCTGCGCGACGTTCGCCGACAGGTTGTTCGTCAACACCACAACAACCCCAACACTCTGCGCCGCCGCGACGGCATCGGCGATCTTGGCTTCAGCGGGTCTGGTCCCGGTCGGCAGCGCCGTCGCCGTCCAGCCGCTCGCGCTGAGGTGCGACGCGAGCTGCGTGGGGGACTTGGCCGGGTTGACCGTGTCACCCACGCCCACCACGAGAGCCGTCGCCGGAGAACGCACCGGCAGCAAGCCGTTGTCGTTGTTGAGAACCGTGACCGTGCGGTCAGTCAACCGCTGAACAGCGGCGAGGTGCTCGGGCGTGCCGACCAACGCTGGAACGCGCTCGACGTTCACCAGCGGCCGGGCGAGGATCCCGCGCTTCCACTTGAGCTCGACGATCCGCCGGACACTCTCATCGATCCGCTCCTCGGTCAGCCTGCCCGACCGCACCGCCGCCAGCACGGAGTCCATCGCGAGAGTCAGGTTCGGCGGCATCAGCAGCTGATCGACACCCGCCTCCAGCGCCAGCACCGGGATCTCCGCGTCACCGAACATCTCCCGAACGCCCTGCATCCCCAGCGAATCAGTGACGATCACACCTTGGTAGCCCATCTCGGTACGCAGCAGATCGGTCATGATCGGCCGGGACACCGTCGCGGGCACTCCAGTCGGGTCGAGGCTCGGGAACTGGATGTGCGCGGTCATGATCGAGTCGATCCCGGCCGCCACCGCCGCCCGGAACGGCGGCAGGTCGACCGCGCGCCACTCCTCGGCGGTCCGGCTGATGACTGGAAGACCGGTGTGGCTGTCAGTCGCGGCGTCACCGTGGCCGGGGAAGTGCTTGGCCGACGACGACACGGTCCCCGTCGCCCGCCCGCTGGCCTGGTACCCGCGCACCTCAGCGGCCACCAGGTCGGCGGCGAGGTCCGGCCGCGCCGAGAACGAGCGGGCGCCGATGACCGGGTTCAACGGATTCGAGTTCACGTCCGCGACCGGCGCGAAGTTTTGGTTGACCCCCATCGCGCGCAGCTCGTGGCCGTTGATCGAGGCCAGCGTCCGCGCGTCTGCGGCACTGCGTCCCGCCCCGATGGCCATGTTGCCCGGGTACTCGGTGGCGGGCGCCTCGACCCGCGTGACGTTGCCGCCCTCTTGGTCGATCGCCACCACCAGCGGCAGCCGCGCTCCCGAGGCCAGCGCCGCCCGCTGCAGCCCGTTGGAGAACGACGCCAGCTGCGTCGGGCCGTCGACGTTGTCCGTACCACTGTTATTGAAGTAGATGACCCCGCCGACCTGGTATCGCCGCACGACCTCGGCCGGAGTGTCGACGCCGTAGGTCGCCCGGTTCATCGAATGGACCTCGTCGGCCGCCTTGCCCCAGACCGAGACCACGAAGAGTTGCCCGACCTTTTGTTCCAGGGTCATCCGGCGCAGCAACGCGTCGGTCCAGGTCTGGACCGCTCTGATCTGGTTCTCGTCATGTCCGGGACGAACCGCCGGGATGGCGCCAGCCACCACACTCACCGTAGCCATTGTGGCGATGCTCGCGAGCAGCGCGATGAGCGTCCGCCGCACCGGTCGTGTGGGCACCTCGCGCCTCCTAGCGGCCCCATCGCGGAATTTGTTCACAAGAAACAAGGCCTACCTGGAAGTTACCCACGTCACGTTCGCCGGGTCAACGAGGCCACTGGACAACCGGGCCCGACAATAGAATTGGGCGGTTCCGCTCCGGAGAGCGGAACCGCCCAAACAACCTGCGCGAACACTCGGGTTACCAAGCGTGCAACGTTGTCGTATCAACATGGCCTCGGCGTCCGGCGTCCCGGTACGCAGTCCCTTGACGACATGCCTCCCGCGGCGTGCTGCGCGTGGGTGCTCGGTGCTCGCGCACGGAGTTCGCTCGGGGTGGATTGAGGCTTCTCTTCGCTTCATCCCTGGCCGACTCGAAGTCCGCTACTCCTTTGTACCCAGTGAGCAAGGTCACTTCAAGGGCACTTTCGAGTGCACCGGTCAAGACCTCGGAAAGCATCGACGGACACGCTTCGTGAGCGTAGGCTGGACGCTCTGCGCGCGCTTTAAGCGACTTGGGCGAGCGGCGATACCGCCAGTCGGGTGCAGCTCGAAACCTTTACGCGCCAAGAAATCCCACTCAGCGCCTACGTCGGCGGTGCAAGCCGTACCAAGCCGCGCCCGCCGTCGCGACGGCCCCGAGTCCGATCGCCGTTACCGCCACAGCCGTGCCCGATGGCGCGTGGAACCGCGACCTCAGCGACACCGGCTTCGAGAACGTCAGCACCGGCCAGCCCCGCTCGGCGGCCACCTTGCGCAAACCCCGGTCCGGGTTCACCACGGACGGGTGACCGACGGCCTCCAGCATCGGCAGGTCCGTGCTCGAGTCGGAGTAGGCATGGCTCGCGGCAAGGTCGTAGCCGTGCTCGGCGGCGAGCTCCCGCATCGCGGCGGCCTTGTTGTCGCCGTAGCAGTAGAAGTCGATCTCACCGGTGTACCGACCGTCCGCCGCGACCATCCGCGTCGCCACACTGCGCGTCGCCCCTATCATCTCGGCGATCGGCGCGACGATCTCCGCGCCCGACGCCGACACGACAACCACGTCGTGGCCATTGGCCTTGTGCTCGGCGACGAGTTCGGCTGCCTCGGCGTACACCAGCGGATCGACGATGTCGTGGAGCGTCTCCTCCACGATCGAGCGAACCTGCTCCACGTCCCAGCCGGTGCACAGCGCGGTCAGGTGGGCGCGCATCCGCTCGACCTGGTCGGCGTCGGCTCCCGAAGCCGCGAACACGAACTGCGCGTAGGCGCTCTTGAGCACACCGCGACGGTTGATGAGCCCGCCCTCGAAGAACGGCCTGCTGAAGGCCAGCGTGCTCGACTTGGCGATGACCGTCTTGTCCAGGTCGAAGAACGCCGCGACCCGGCCGGGTGCGGGCTGGTCCGCTTGGCTGCCGGGTTCGGTCACGTGGCCAGCATAGGAGCGCGCGCGGGCCGCCGGCCGGTGGGCCGCCCAGGGTGAACTCAGCCGCCGTCTTGAGCCGTTATGTAGCCAAGACACGGGGTGGAGGGGATACAGTATTGCTGACCGGCCTCGTGCCGGACGGTTCAGTCCGACCCCCCGGGGCTGAACCTCTGACGACCCCCGCCCCTCCCCCCTGGCGGGGGTCGTCCTATTCCACGGGTATGCCTCCCCTCTCCAGCTTGCCCGAGGCCACCGACAATTCGCCGCTCCATTTCCCGAACTGTCCACAGTGCCCCGGATTCATCCACAGGCTGACCAGGGGGTATTGCCGTCCGCCCGGCTCCAGAAGATCGTGATCACAGCGGCCCGCCCCGGCCGCCCGATCCGAAAGGAGCCCTATGAGCCGCCCTGTCGTCTGCGTCCAGGAGGACGCGCTGCTCGACGAGGTGCTGCGGGCGGCCGCCGCGGCGGGATGCCCACTCGACCGCGTCGCCGACGCCGCGGACCTGCGCGCCAGATGGCACGACGCACCGATGGTCGTCATCGACGCCGACACCGCCGCCGCGTGCCTGCGGTTCGCGTTGCCACGCAGGGAAAGCGTGGTCGTGGTGAGCGGCGGCGACCCACCGCCCACCCTCTGGCCCGACGCACTCGCCCTCGGCACCCACCGCGTCCTCGCCCTGCCCGACGCCGACGACTGGCTGATCGACGCGTTCGCCGACACCACCGAGCGGCCCGCCCGTCAAGCGGGCCAAGCGATAGCCGTTATCGGTGGCCGAGGGGGCGCCGGGGCCTCGGTGTTCGCCGCGGCGATGGCCTTGACCGCCCTCGACGCGGGCCGCGATGCCCTCCTGGTCGACTGCGACCCACTGGGCGGCGGACTCGACCTGCTACTCGGCGCGGAGAAGAGCGCTGGCCTGCGGTGGCCGGACTTGAGCTTGACCTCTGGCAGATTGCCCGCCGCCGGTCTGCACGCCGCTCTGCCGAGCCGCGTCAAAGGCAATGTGCGGCTGAGCCTGCTGTCGGGCGCCCGCGAAGGCGAAGGACCGAGCGCGGACGCCATCGCCGCCGTCCTGGACGCGGGCAAACGCGGCGGCGACATGGTGATCTGCGACCTGCCCAGAGCCCCAGACGAATCCGCGTCCGCCGCATTGGACCGGGCCGACCTCGCCATCGTGGTCGTCCCCGCGGAACTGCGGGCCTGCGCGGCCGCGAGGCAGATCGCCGACCGGATCACCGACAGGGGCGTGCGCACCGGCGCCGTCGTCCGCACCTCGCCCGACTCCGGTCTGCGGCCGCGGCAGGTCGCGCAGGTACTGGATCTCCCACTCCTGGCGACGGTGCGCTCCGACCCCGGGCTGTCGCGATCGCTCGACACCACCGGTTTCCGTGTCCGTCAACGGACATCGCTCGCCAACGCCGCCCGCGCCGTACTGCGTTCGCTGGCCGCGTAGTCCCGTCCGCAAGAACGTCCAGTGAGGAGGAAAGCCATGCGCTCGCCCGCCCCCGAACTCGTCGACCGCGTCCGCAGGCGCCTCGCCGGATCGCCAGACCTCACCGCGGCCGCGGTCGCCCAAGCGGTCCGCGCCGAGGCAGGCGGTCTGGTCGGCCACGACGACATCCTGTCCGCGCTCACCTTGGTGCAGCAGGAGTTCGTCGGCGCGGGCCCACTCGACCCGTTGCTGCGCGACCCAGCCACCACGGACGTCCTCGTGACCGCGCCCGACCAGGTGTGGGTCGACGGCCCGGACGGCCTGCGCCGCACCACCGTCGAGTTCCCCGACGACCACGCAGTCCGCCGCCTCGCCCAACGCCTCGCACTGGCCGCGGGTCGCCGCCTCGACGATGCCCAGCCCTACGTCGACGGCTGGGTCCCCGGCGCCGCGGGTGGCCGCGTCCGAATGCACGCGGTCCTTCCACCGATCGCCGAGGCGGGCACGTGCCTGTCACTTCGCGTGCTCCGCCCCGCCGCCCACGGCTTGGCCGACCTGCGGCGCCTGGGCACCTTCGATGCGCCGACCTGCGACCTGCTCACCGCGATCGTCGAGGCCAGGATGGCTTTCCTGATCTCCGGCGGAACGGGTAGCGGCAAGACAACCCTCCTCTCGGCCCTGCTGGGCGCAGTCCCGCCGACCGAACGCGTCGTCTGCGTCGAGGACGCGGGCGAACTGCAGCCCGACCACCCCCAGTTCGTCCGCCTCGTCACCCGCCCTCCGAACATCGAGGGCGCGGGCGAGATCACCTCCCGGGACCTGATCCGCCAAGCCCTCCGAATGCGTCCCGACCGCATCATCGTCGGCGAGGTCCGCGGCGCCGAGGTCTGCGACCTCTTGGCCGCCCTCAACACCGGACATGACGGCGGCGCGGGCACGGTCCACGCGAACTCCCCAGCCGAAGTCCCGGCCCGCCTGGAGGCCCTGGCCGCTCTAGGTGGCCTCGCGCGTGAGGCCCTCCACAGCCAGGCCGCCGCCGCCCTCCGCGTAATCCTCCACATGCGACGGACTTCCTCAGGAGCCCGCAGGCTTTCGGAGATCGCCACCGTCGACCGCACGCACAACGGACTTCGTGTGACTCCACTATGGACAGAGGGTGGCGCAACTCTGTCGCCCCATGAGATCGGGTTGCCGACATGCTGACACTGATGCTTCTCGCGGTAGCCCTGTTGATCTGGCCCGCCAACACAGCCCCACGCCGCCTCCGGGCACTCGCAGTCGATCTCAGGCCGAGCGCTTACACAGCCAGCGAGGGCGAGCGCTTCCGTGCGTTCGCGACCCCGCCGTCGGGATTCACGAGCCCCGCGTACCGTCGCCTTCCCGCACTCGTGGGCCGTCTCAAGGCGCACCTAGCCCGCCGCCCACACATCACCCCGTTGGCTGTCACGCTCGCCGCGGTCGGCTGGCTGGCAGCAGGTCCGTCCGGCGCTATCGCCGCCACCCTCATCGCCATCACCGCTTGGCGCCAACTCCAGCACCGCCGTCAGGCCGAGGAAAACCTCGCCGCCACAGCAGGACTCTCCGAAGCCCTTCGCTCCCTTGTTGCCGAACTCCGCGCAGGCGCCCACCCCGCCCAAGCAGCCGAATCCGCCGCCACCGACGCCCACCCCACCGCCGCCAACACCCTCCGCACCGCCGCGACAGCCCTCCGCCTCGGCACCGACCTCGACGCCGCCCTGTCCAGCCCCCAAGCGGACCCCAGCCCCACCAGGGAAACCCCCGACCCGATCCGCCCGAAGGTCCGCCGAGCACCGCGCCGCCGCGCCCAGCCAGTCCGACTCCCCGTCCACATCCCCGACCTACCGCACCTGTTCGCCCCCAACCACAGACGGCCTGCTCCCGCCGCAACTGTTCCCAGCCCGGAACTCCACACGGTCGATCACGCTGAACCCACGCCCGATCCCGTGTCGGATCATCCGCGTCCGTCGCCCTCAGACACCCGTGCTCTCGTCATGACGCCGTCCGCCGAGGCCGAGACACGATCCGCCGCAGACGACGTGACGCCTGCGGCTCCCGCCCACCTGACCCCGGAACCACCCCACACCACCACGACCCGCACGCCAGTCGCCTCCCTCCTGACCGCGACCCGCAATGCCTTCGTCCCATCTCCTTGGCGGGCAGGACGTCCCCAAGAACCCGACCTGGTCACCCGGACGCCTCGATCCGCGACCGTCGACCTGGCCACCTTCGTCCGTCCCAAGCTCGACCCCGGCCACTCCGCCCGGGCGACCCTCACGCGGGCGTGGCGACTCGCCACCCGCCACGGACTCGCCCTCGCCGACGTCCTCGACGCCACCCGAGCCGATCTCGACCACCAAGTCCGCTTCGGCAGACAGGTCAGAGCACGAATGGCGGGCCCGCGGGCCAGCGCCCTGATGCTCGCCGTTCTCCCAGTCCTCGCCCTCCTGCTCGGCGAGTCCATGGGTGCCGCACCCATCGCCGTGCTCACCAACACACCAGTCGGCCAGACCTTGCTCATCGTCGGTGTCGCACTGATATGCGCAGGCGTCTCCTGGACGACCCGTTTGATCGGAAAGGCCACCAGATGACCGCATTCCTCCTGGCCGTCGCGCTCCTGGTCGGGATCCCACACCGCTCCGCCTCGGCGCGCCTCCGACAAGTGTTCGGCCGCGTTCATCCTGGAATCGACTGGGGCAAACGCTTTCGTCGCGTCACCAGACGCACATCGGGCTGGGGTATCGCCGCGCAAGCGCGCCGGAAGGAGCCTCCGGACGCCAAACGTTGGCGCCCCACGATCCTCGTCGCACTGTCCGCCGGATTGCTGATCGGCGCCATGCTCGGCGCGGTCGCAGGCGTCGTCGCGGCCCTGATCGCGGCGCCACTGGCCGCCAGTGGCACGCGCCCGCGGTCGGACCCGATCGACGTTTCCCTGGCCGCGACCTGGGACCTCCTCGCCGCTTGCCTGTCCTCAGGCATGCCGGTGTCCACCGCGGTGCGGGCCGTCGCCGCTGATCTACCAGGCGAACCCGGTCGGGTCCTCCGCGACGTCGCCGACCTGCTCGCCCTAGGCGGTGATCCTGTCGAGGTGTGGGCAGGCGCCCTCGACTGCCCGCAAACCGCCGCCCTTGCCCGCGGCGCCCGCCGAACCGCCCGCTCGGGAACGGCACTGGCCGGTGTCGCCCGCGAACTCGCCGCCGAGGTCCGCGCCAACGCTGCCGCCGACGCCGAGACCCGGGCCCAGCGCGCGGCGGTGCTCGTCAACGGACCACTGGCGATCTGTTTCCTCCCAGCCTTCCTGTGCCTCGGCATCGCGCCGGTCGTACTCGGGATGGCGGGCGTTCTGTCCAACCAACTGTGAAAGGAACCACATGAACGACTTCCTCAGTTCCGAGGACGGCACCGTCAGCTCCGAATGGGCACTCACCACGCTCGTCGGCGCCGCTCTCGTCGCCGTGCTGATCCTCGTGGTCAACAGCACAGCGGTCCTCGACAGTCTGACGTCACTGATCCAGCGCGCGCTGAGTGGCGCATGACCGAATCAGCCGACCGCGGCGCAGTTACTGTCGAGACCGCGCTGGTCATGCCCCTGCTAGTCGCCTTCCTGGTGTTCGCGGTCGGCGTTGTCGCGGGCGCCGCCGACTACATCCGCTGCGTCGACGCCGCCCGCGAAGCGGCGCGCCTGACAGCCAGAGGCGAACCAGCCCGCGCGCACGCGATCGCGTCAGACCTCGCACCCCACGGCGCCGACATCCGCATCACCCAGGACGGCGACGCCGTGTCGGTGCGGATCCGCGCCGACCCCGTCGCCGGACTCGTACCCGGTATCCACCTGAGCGCGGAAGCGTTCGCGATAGCCGAGCCGGACGAGGCACTTCCATGACCGACGTTGTAGCCCAAGTGAGTCGTCCACGCCGATCGCGAGCCAAAGTCCCACCGGACTCAACAGTGTGCGCTGATGGGGGCTTCGCCACGGTATGGGCGGCAGGGGTGATCTCCGCGCTGGCCACCCTTCTGTCTTTGGTTCTCGTGCTGGCCACAGTCGTGGTCGCGCGTCACCGCGCGGCGAGTGCGGCGGACCTCGCCGCGCTGGCCGGAGCAGTCCACGCACTCGACGGCGAGCCGCTCGCCTGCGAGCGGGCGCGGTGGGTGGCGGATCGGATGTCGGCGGAGTTGGTCGCGTGCGACGTGCGCGGATGGGAGGTGACGGTCCGCGTCGCGGTGGCGCCGCCGGGCGCGGCGAGCGTGTTCGGTCCCGCTATGGGCGCCGCTCGCGCCGGACCCGTCGGTAACGGTCAAACGGTCGACCTCGGACGGTGAACGGCATCACGTATGTCGCCTATTTGGTGGCTTGAGACCGTGGTCGCGGACCGTGTCGATCTCCGTCTTCGCAGGTCAGCGCGGCCGCTCAGCGCTGTGAGGTAGGTGTTAAGGCCTGCGTCAGGCAACACGTCAGAGTGAGTGCGTGGGCGACGGTGACCGGTTCGGCGATTATCGGTCGCCCCGTTCCGCCGCCATTCGTTCACCTCGCGAAAGCGACCAGTTGTCGACTGCAAGTTACGTATCGCACGTTCGATGGCGTTGAGTCATGTGTAGGACGCCGACCCCGGAGTCCGCACGGCGAGGAGGCACCACCCCACATGTTGGCAACCGAGAGGTCGGATAGCTGGCGGAGAGCGTTCAAGGTCGAACTGCGGGCGGAGGCGATCGGTCTCGCGTTTCGCGGCTGGCCGGTTCTGCCAGGCACCTATCCGACAGGTGCGCACTGGGCAGGCCGTGACGGCGTCGAGGACACCGGCCCGGTCCCGGTCCACCGCGACTGGGAAGACCGCATCGGCACCAAGGCCGAGCAGGTGGCGACCTGGTGGACGGGCCGCCCGTACACCCTGCTGCTGGCCACGGGCCGGGTGTACGACGCGATCGAGGTCGACGACGACCTCGGCAGGCGGGCCGCGGGCGTGCTGCGCTCAGTCGGCATCCCGGTGCCGATCATCGCCACGCCGGAACGGCGGTGGCACTTCCTGACCCTGACCGGTTCGGCGCTGCACCGCGACCTCGCCGCCGACCCGAGCATCAAGCTGCACGGTGCGGGCAGCTGGATCAGCCTGCCCCCCAGCCCTTTCCAGCAAGGCGTCGTGCACTGGCGGGTCAAGCCCGAGGTGTGCGGCTGGGAGATCCCGCACTCGCACGTCGTCCAGGACGCACTGCTCGACGCGATGCACGAACCGACACACGACAGGCTGGTCAGCCAGCTCGTCGGTGCCGACTAACGAATCCGACCACTGTGGCCGACGGGCACCCGACCGCCCATTCAGCCTGAGGCCACCTGCTATGCCAGTCCGATGTCTCCCGCCACCTCCCGCCCTCGGCGGGCGTCGGACCGGCAGCCAGCCGAGCACTACCTGGAGGCGACGGCCTCCCGCACCGCAGTGAACCGAGACCCGCGGCACCGCCCGCCGCAGTCGGCGTAACCCCGCCCTGGGATGAACCGCCTGCCCCGACACTGACGCCTCCCAAAGTGTCGAGCGCAGCGCGAGTGCACCCCGCCGACGGTCCCGGTGTCCACAGCGGACAGCGGTAGCAGGCCAGTCGCACGCTCGGCGGCATGCAGCGCGCCGGGGATGCGCGCCGGTGTCAACACCGGCGCCCCCCGGCGCCTGCCGCATTCAAGGCCAGGTACCGCTGCTGGTCAAGCAGGCGGTTGGCGAAGTCCGTTCAGCACCGTCGAAAGCACGGCGACGGCTCCCGCCTTGTCCAGTGGCTCGTTCCCGTTGCCGCACTTGGGTGATTGCACGCAGGACGGGCAGCCCGTCGGGCATTCGCAAGCGCTGATCGCCTTGCGTGTCGCGGTGAGCCAGGGGATCAGCGCCGCGTGGCCGCGGTCCGCAAAGCCCGCGCCGCCCGGGTGGCCGTCGTGCACGAAGACTGTCGCGCGGCCGGTGTCCGGGTGTTGGGCCGTTGACACCCCGCCGATGTCCCAACGGTCGCAAGTGGCGAACAGTGGGAGCAGACCGATGGCGGCGTGTTCGGCCGCGTGCAGCGCGCCGGGGATGTCGGCGGGGGCGAGTCGGGCGGAGCCGATGAGTAGGTCGTCGGTCAGCGTGTACCAAACGGAGCGGGTGGTCAGGGTGTGTTCCGGTAGGTCAAGGGGCACCTGGTCGAGCACCTCGCCTGACGGGAGTCGTCGCAGGTACGCCACGACTTGGGACGTCACGGCGACCTCGCCCAGGCACACCGTGATTTCGCCGCCCGCGACGTGATGGATCTGGCGGGTCAGGGTGTTCAGGACGGAGATGTCGACGAGTTCGCGGGGCTGGGTCGACCAGTCGGGGTTCTCGGCGTGCACCATCGCGAGCCCGGCCTCGAGGTCGAGGTCGTCGACCACGTAGGACGCGCCCTGGTGCAGGTACACGGCGCCTGGGTGCACCGTTGTGCAGGCGCTGCCGGGGCCTACGGTTCCGAGCATGCGGCCGGAGTCCGCTTCGACGACGGCGATCTGTTCGCCGCCGGATCCTCGGATGTCGACGTCGCCGTGGGGGCGGTCGCGGGAGGTCCAGTACCAGCCGGTCGGGCGTTTGCGGAGTGCCCCGTCTTCGACCAGCCCGTCCAGGATCGACCGGGCGTCCGGGCCGAAGGGCTCCAGGCAGTTCGGGGTGAGGGGGAGTTCCGCCGCGGCGCAGACCAGTTGGGGAGCGAGGACGTACGGGTTGCCGGGGTCGGTGACTGTGGCCTCGATCGGCTTGTCGAGGACCGCGGCTGGATTGTGTACGAGGTAGGTGTCCAGCGGGTCGTCGCGGGCGACGAAGACGACCAGTGAGCCATCGCCCGCGCGGCCGGCTCGGCCCGCCTGCTGCCAGAACGAAGCGATCGTGCCGGGGTAGCCCGCGACGACGACGGCGTCGAGGCCCGCGATGTCCACGCCGAGTTCGAGGGCGTTCGTGCTGGCCACGCCCAGCAATTGGCCGCAGGCCAGGGCTTTCTCGAGGGCGCGCCGGTCCTCGGGCAGGAAGCCGGAGCGGTAGGCGGCGACCCGGTCGGCGAGTTCGTCGTCCACTTCGGACAGGATGCGGCGCGCGCTGAGGGCGGTCAGTTCCGCGCCGCGGCGGGAGCGGACGAAGGCCAGGGTGCGGGCGCCCTCGATCACCAGGTCGGCGAGGATGCGCGCGGTTTCCGCGCCCGCCGACCTGCGGACGGGCGCGCCGTTCTCGCCGGACAGGTCATCTAGCAGGGGTGGTTCCCACAGCGCGATCGTGCGGGCGCCGCGCGGGGAGCGGTCCTCGGTCACCGCCACACAGTCCACACCGGACAGTCGGGTGGCCGACGTGGCCGGGTCGGCGACGGTCGCGGAGGCCAGGACGAACACCGGGTCGGCGCCGTACTTGTTGGCGACGCGGCGCAGGCGGCGCAGCAGGAGGGCCACGTGGGAGCCGAACACGCCGCGGTAGGTGTGGCATTCGTCGACCACGACGTAGCGGAGTTGGCGGAAGAAGGTGGACCAGCGGCCGTGGGCGGGGAGCACGCCTCGGTGGAGCATGTCGGGGTTGGTGAAGATCCAACGGCCGTGGGCGCGCGCCCAGTCGCGTTCGGCCATCGGAGTGTCGCCGTCGTAGGCGCACGCGCGCAGGTCGGGTAAGTCCAGGTCGCGTAAGGACCGGAGTTGGTCGGCGCCGAGGGCTTTCGTTGGCGAGAGGTAGAGGGCGGTCGCGCGGGGATCCTCGGTCAACGCGGAGATCACCGGCAGCTGGTAGGCAAGGGACTTGCCTGACGCGGTCCCGGTCGCGATCACCACGTTGCGTCCGGCGTGCGCGTGGCCGGCAGCCTCGGCCTGGTGGGCCCACGGCGAGTCCACACCGCAGCGGGCGAACGCCTCGATCAGCCGCGCGGGCGTCCACTGCGGCCACGGCGCGAACGTGGGCGCGCGCTCGGGCAGTTCGGCCACATGGGTGAGTGGGTTCTCCCCGGCGGGCACTCCGGCGAGAACCCGTTTGAGCAGCAGTCCGCCGCGTTCGGCACCCACTTGTCGAGCTTCGCACACCCGTCCGACCTTGTTGTCCGCCAGGCGGGTGGGACAAGATGATCATGAGATTTTGGTCACATTAAGCCCACGTAACATAACGGACAGTGCACGTTAAGGGACGGCTCGCGTCTGTGATCCGCCTTACCAATAGACTCCGCCGTCATCCCACCGATTGTGGTGGTGCACACGTCGAAATCGGAGTCGATGCACGCCTGGGCGGATGTCGGCGCTGAAACAGGCAGATCATCAGGAGGACGGATGTCCGGGCAGTCCCTCGCGGCCGACCTGACGCTCACCGGCGGCGATCGCGGTGTTGTCGTCGTGGTCGCCGTGATCGCCCTCGCCGCTCTTGCCGTTGGTTATGTCCTGCTCAAAGAGGTCCTGGCCGCAGGCCAAGGCACCGCGAAGATGCAGGAGATTGCCAAAGCGGTCCAAGAGGGCGCCGCGGCGTATCTCAAGCGGCAGCGCAACACGCTTCTGATCTTCGGCAGCGCGGTTTTCCTGCTGCTGTTCTTGCTCCCCGCGGATAGCGTCGGCGAACGAGTAGGCCGCTCGCTGTTCTTCTTGGTGGGCGCGACTTTCTCGTTCACCATCGGCTATCTGGGCATGTGGTTGGCGACGCAGGCCAACCTGCGTGTCGCCGCCGCGGCCAACGAGCCGGAGGGCCGCGAGAAGGCCACCCGGATCGCGTTCCGCACCGGTGGCGCGGTCGGCATGGCGACCGTCGGCCTCGGCCTGTTCGGTGCGGCCATCGTGGTGCTCGTCTACACCGGCGACGCCCCGAAGGTCCTGGAGGGCTTCGGTTTCGGCGCCGCGCTCATCGCGATGTTCATGCGTGTCGGTGGCGGCATCTTCACCAAGGCCGCCGACGTCGGCGCCGACCTGGTCGGCAAGGTCGAGCAGAACATCCCCGAGGACGACCCCCGCAACGCGGCGACCATCGCCGACAACGTGGGTGACAACGTCGGCGACTGCGCGGGCATGGCGGCCGACCTGTTCGAGTCGTACGCGGTGACCCTGGTCGCCGCGCTGATCCTGGGCACCACCGCGTTCGGTGTGCAGGGCCTGCTGTTCCCGCTGATCGTCCCCGCGCTCGGCGTGATCACCGCGATGCTGGGTGTCTACATCACCAAGGCGCGTCCGGGCGAGAGCGGTCTGACCGCGATCAACCGTTCCTTCTACATCTCCGCTGTATTCTCCGCTGTTCTCTGCACGGCTGCGGCGTTCATCTACCTGCCGACCACCTTCGGCGAACTGACCGGCCTGCCGAGCGCGGAGGCCGCGAACACCCCGGGCAGCCCGGCGCTGATCGCGTCCATCGCGGTGATCATCGGTATCGTCCTGGCTGGCGTGATCCTCTGGCTGACCGGCTACTACACCGGCACCGAGCACAAGCCGGTCCAGGAAGTCGGCAAGACGTCGCTGACCGGTGCGGCCACCGTCGTGCTGTCGGGTATCTCGGTGGGTTTCGAGTCGGCCGTCTACACCGCCATCGTCATCGGCGGCGCGGTCTACGGCGCGTTCCTGCTGTCCGGCTCGCTCGTCATCTCGCTGTTCGCCATCGCGCTCGCGGGTTGCGGTCTGCTGACCACGGTCGGCGTCATCGTCGCGATGGACACCTTCGGCCCGGTCTCGGACAACGCCCAGGGCATCGCCGAGATGTCCGGCGACGTCCACGGTGAGGGCGCGCAGATCCTGACCGAGCTCGACGCGGTCGGCAACACCACGAAGGCCATCACCAAGGGCATCGCGATCGCCACGGCGGTTCTCGCCGCGACCGCGCTGTTCGGGTCGTACCAGACGGCGATCACCGAGGCACTGGCCGAGGTGGGCGGCACGCTCAAGGGTGAGGACTTCATTGTCTTCAGCCCGAACGTGCTCGTCGGCATCCTGATCGGCGCGTCGGTCGTGTTCATGTTCTCCGGTCTCGCGATCAACGCGGTGACCCGCGCGGCGGGCGCGATCGTGTTCGAGGTTCGCCGCCAGTTCCGTGAGATCCCGGGGATCATGGAGGGCACCGGCAAGCCGGAGTACGGCAAGGTCGTCGACATCTGCACCCGCGACTCCCTGCGTGAGCTGGCCACACCCGGTCTGCTCGCCGTGCTCGCCCCGATCGCCGTCGGCTTCGGCCTCGGCGTCGGCCCGCTGGCCGGTTACCTGGGTGGCGCCATCGCGGCGGGCACGCTGATGGCGGTGTTCCTCGCCAACTCCGGTGGCGCGTGGGACAACGCGAAGAAGCTGGTCGAGGACGGTCACCACGGCGGCAAGGGCTCCGAGGCCCACGCCGCCACGGTCATCGGTGACACCGTGGGTGACCCGTTCAAGGACACCGCCGGTCCCGCGATCAACCCGCTGATCAAGGTGATGAACCTGGTCTCGCTGCTGATCGCCCCCGCGATCGTCACGTTCACGGTGGGCGCGGACGCGTCGACCGGGCTGCGGGTCGGCATCGCCGCCGTCGCCGTGGTGTTGATCGTCGTCGCGATCGTCGTGTCCAAGCGTCGCGGCACCGCGATCGCCGACACGCCCGCGGAGACTGTCTCCAACGGCGTCTGAGGTCACTCGGACTGGGCCGGTTCCGCTATCGCGGGACCGGCCCTTTCCTTGTCCTGCGGGTCACGCGCTGTCGTGGAAACATCACAGGCGCCCTCGTTCTTCCAGGTCAGGAGTTGACCATGCTCCGTCGTCTCGCCGCGTTCGCCGTGCTCGCCCTTTCGCTCGGCCTCGCGGGTTGCGGTTCCGACTCGCCGAGCACCTCCGGCGGCACGTCCACCCCGGCCGCGAGCGGTGGTGACGCGGTCGCCTGGGCCGACAAGGTCTGCTCCACCGTCGCCCCGGAACGCGACGCGCTCACCACGCCCCCGAACATCGACCCGACCGACCCGGCGAAGGCCCGCGACGGCATGGTCACCTACCTGGACACCATCGTGAAGGCCCTCGACCGCATGGTGGGCGGTATCAAGTCCGCGGGCGCCCCGCCGGTCGCCGACGGCGAGACCGCCGCCAAGCGGGTCGTCGACACGCTCGAGGAGGCCAAGGCGACGGTGACCACCGCCAAGGACAACCTGGCGAAGGTCGACGTGACCGACCCCGCCGCGTTCCAGGCCGGGTTCACCCAGGTGGGTCAGGATCTGCAGAAGCTCAGCGACATGGAGGACCCGACGAAGGGCCTTCGCGGCAACCGTGAGCTGAACGAGGCTTTCGAGAAGGCCGAGAGCTGCAAGGCCCTGCAGGATCCGACCACCAGCGCGACGCCGACTTCCTGACTTATCCACATCCCGCTGAACCATCCACAAGTGGTGCGCCGGGTGGCACGGGCTGGGTGGGGGCTTCGCTCGGGCGGGTGATCGTTCGGCGCTTTACCGTGATCGAACTCTTGTTCTACTCTGGCCGTCGTGGCGCAGCAGATGTCCTTCTTCTCCGCTGAGGCGACGCAGCCGCGGGTCGCCGATCTGGCGGGGTTGCTGTGTGGGCCCGGACAGGCCGTGGTGTTCGCCAAGGCGACGGCGCGGCTGATGGTGCCGGTCGACGACGCGTGGCGGGCGAGGGCGCTGGTGGCCGCGTGTGCCGATCGCGGAGTGCGGGCCCAGGTGCGCGTCGAGGAGGACGTCAAAACGCTCTGTACGGCGTTCAGGGCCGATTTGGGGCCATTGGCCGCGGCCTGGTCCTGTGGCACCCATAAGACAGTGCCTGGCGGGTTCACGCCAGACGGCGCGACGTTGCGGATGTGGGTGCTGGCGGCGGGACGGTGGGTGGACAGCGGGTATCTGCTTCCGCTCGACCCGAGTGCGCCGCAGACGCACGAACCCCTATTGGATGCGCTGGCGCGATGTGGTCTACCTGCGACGATGCAGGCTGACGGGCTCGGGGTGAAGATCATCGGCAGGCGGCGGCTCGGGCGGTTGTCCGAGCTGGTCGGGCCGCCGGTGGACGCGGGCTGCGGCGACCACTGGCCCGCCGTTTCCCGGATGCGCGTCGTGTCCTGACCGTGCTACAGGTGGTAAAGGTTCATACTCGTTCGGCCGATCTCCATGCCACCGGGAGTGCCCCTGAAATAGGGCATTCGTCGGACAGCGTGCACACTGACTGGCTGACGCGGGGCTAAGGACGGCTTCATAGAGAGCGGGAAAGCGTGGCTGGCTCGACAGGGACGAAGAAGAACGGTGGCGGCGCCGACGGTGCGCAGCCGCGCAGGCTCGTGATCGTCGAGTCGCCCGCCAAGGCGCGCAAAATCGCCTCGTACCTGGGCCGCAACTTCGTCGTCGAGTCCTCCCGGGGCCACATTCGCGACCTTCCCCGCAAGGCCGCCGAGGTGCCGGAGAAGTACAAGGGCGAGTCCTGGTCGAACCTGGGTGTCAACGTCGACAGCGGCTTCGAGCCCATCTACATCGTCACCCCGGACAAGAAGTCGACCGTCACCGAACTCAAGGGTCTGCTGAAGGACGTCGACGAGCTCTACCTCGCGACAGACGGTGACCGCGAGGGCGAGGCCATCGCGTGGCACCTGCTGGAGGCGCTCAAGCCGAAGGTGCCGGTCCGGCGGATGGTGTTCCACGAGATCACCGAGTCGGCGATCCGCGCGGCCGCCGACAACACCCGCGACCTCGACCGCGACCTGGTCGACGCGCAGGAGACGCGGCGCATCCTCGACCGGCTCTACGGCTACGAGGTCAGCCCGGTCCTGTGGAAGAAGGTCATGCCGCGGCTGTCGGCGGGCCGCGTGCAGTCCGTGGCGACGCGCATCGTGGTGCAGCGGGAGCGCGAGCGCATGGCGTTCGTCGCCGCCACCTACTGGGACATCTCCGCGACCATGGACGCGGGCGCCCCGGCCGAGCCGCCCACGTTCGGCTCGCGGCTGCTGTCGGTCGACGGCACCCGCCTCGCCACCGGCCGCGACTTCGGGCAGGACGGCAAGCTCAAGCCGGGCACCGAGGTGCTGCTCCTCGAGGAAGCCGAGGCCCGCCGCCTGACGGAGGCCCTCGCGGGGGCCGCGCTGACGGTCGCGAGCGTCGAGGAGAAGCCGTACACCCGCAAGCCGTACGCGCCGTTCATGACCTCGACACTGCAGCAGGAAGCGGGCCGCAAGCTGCGGTTCTCCTCCGAGCGGACGATGCGCACCGCGCAGCGGCTGTATGAGAACGGCTACATCACCTACATGCGTACCGACTCCACGACTCTGTCGGAGACGGCGATCGCGGCGGCCCGCCAGCAGGCCACCGACCTCTACGGCGCGCAGTACGTCTCGCCCCAGCCGCGGCAGTACACGCGCAAGGTGAAGAACGCGCAGGAGGCGCACGAGGCCATCCGGCCCGCCGGTGAGGTCTTCCGCACCCCCGGCCAGGTCGCCTCCGAGCTGGAGACCGACGAGTTCCGCCTGTACGAGCTGATCTGGCAGCGCACGATCGCCTCCCAGATGGAAGACGTGCGCGGCACCACCATGACCGTCCGCATCACCGGCGCGGCGGCCAGCGGCGAGGAGTGCGTGTTCTCCTCCTCCGGCCGCACCATCACCTTCCCCGGCTTCCTGCGTGCCTACGTCGAGGCCGTCGACTCCGAGACCGGCGGCGAGGCCGACGACGCCGAGCGCAGGCTGCCGCAGCTGGTCAAGGGCCAGGCGCTGACCGCGACCGAGCTGTCCGCCGACGGGCACACCACCAACCCGCCGCCGCGCTACTCCGAGCCGAGCCTGGTGAAGGCGCTCGAAGAGCTGGGCATCGGCCGACCGTCGACGTACGCGTCGATCATCAACACCATCCAGGACCGCGGCTACGTGTGGAAGAAGGGCTCCGCCCTCGTCCCGTCGTGGATCGCGTTCTCGGTGATCGGCCTGCTGGAGCAGCACTTCGAGCGGCTGGTCGACTTCGACTTCACCGCCGCGATGGAGGACGAGCTCGACCGCATCGCCGCGGGCGACCAGGCGCGCACCGCCTGGCTGACCGGCTTCTACTTCGGCGGCGAGATCGGCCCCGAGGGCTCCGTCGGCCGGTCCGGCGGTCTGAAGAAGCTCGTCGGCAGCGGTGTCGAGCACATCGACGCGAAGTCGGTGAACTCGATCGAGGTGTTCCGCGACACCGACGATCGCCCGGTCGTGGTGCGCGTCGGCCGCTACGGGCCGTACCTGGAACGCGAGGTCGACGGGGTCGCGCAGCGCGCGAACGTGCCCGAGGACCTCGCGCCGGACGAGCTGACCCTGGAGATCGCGGAGAAGCTGTTCGCGACCCCGATGGAGGGCCGCTCGCTGGGCAACGACCCGGTCACCGGCAACGAGATCGTGGCGAAGGAAGGCCGCTTCGGCCCCTACGTCACCGAGGTCCTGCCCGAGCCGGAGGAGCCCGCCGAGGGCGCCAAGAAGACCCGCGCGAAGACCGCCAAGCCCAAGCCGCGCACGGGATCGCTGTTCAAGGACATGAGCCTGGACACGATCACCCTCGACGACGCGCTGAAGCTGCTGTCGCTGCCGCGCGTGGTCGGCACGGACCCGGCCAGCGGCGAGGAGATCACCGCGCAGAACGGCCGCTACGGCCCGTACCTGAAGCGCGGCACCGACTCGCGTTCGCTGGCCACGGAGGACCAGATCTTCACGATCGAGCTCGACGACGCGCTCAAGATCTACGCCGAGCCGAAGAAGCGGGGCAGGCAGGCCGCGGCCAGCGCGCCGCCGCTGCGGGAGATGGGCAACGACCCGGCGTCGGGCAAGCCGATGGTGGTCAAGGACGGCCGGTTCGGCCCGTACGTGACCGACGGCGAGACCAACGCGTCGCTGCGCAAGGCCGACAACGTGGAGACGCTGACCGACGAGCGTGCCGCGGAGCTGCTGGCGGAGAAGCGGGCCAAGGGACCCGCGCCGAAGCGGGCCGCGCCCGCCCGGACGCGCAAGGCCCCGGCGAAGAAGACGCCCGCCAAATCGAAGTCGTAGCCCTCTGTCGCCGGATTCGATGAGCATTTAGCCTGGATGGGGTACACCGCCCGAAAGGGGACCCCGAATGGCTGAGCGCATCGATCACGGGTCCTCGCGGGTGCGACACGGTCACGTCGCTCCGATCGTGCTCCCCGGCATGATCGAGTATCCGCCGCGGCCGGGGTGGCCGCATCGCACCGCCCGCGAGGTGGTCGCGCCGCTGCGCCGGATGCGGGTGAGCGTCGTCGCCGTGGTCGTGGCCGCGGTCGTTCTCCTGGTTCTTGCGTACCAGGTGATCAGCGGTTTCCTCGCGATGCTCAGTGGACTTGTCAACTAGCTCACCCAAAGTGAGCCCGTTCGTGTCTGCCTTGTGGAAACCTGTTCGTCGCATCCCGGCTACGCTGAGGACGGCACTTGTGTGGAGATGGGGTGGAGGGCATCAGCGGGGGCCCGAACGAACAGGTCAAGGCTGGGGCGAGGTCGAACGACGCGAACGCGTCCATGGCCCACCGGGCCCGCAGCGTGCTGTCTATCCGCCCGTTCAGGCGACTCTGGGGTGTCACATACCTGTGTAGCGTTGGTGACTGGCTGTCACTACTCGCGCTGACCGGACTGGTCGCGTCGCTCACCGAGGACTACCGCGCGCAAGGTTTCGCGTTCTCCGGCGTTGTCCTGACGCAGCTGCTTCCCGGCCTGCTGTTCGCCCCGCTCGGTGGCTTGTTCGCAGACCGGTTCGACCGCCGCAAGGTCATGGTGCTGGCCGACATCGCGCGGTGCGGGCTGTTCCTGTCGATCGCCATCGTCGGGTCGCCGTGGTGGCTGTTCATCGGCAACTTCCTGATCGGCTGCTGCGCGCTGCTGTGGATCCCGTCGAAGGACGCCGCGGTCCCCAACCTGCTGCGCAGGCCCGACCAGGTCGAGACCGCCAACCAGCTCGGCATGGTGATGACCTACGGCATCGCGGTGATCAGCGGCGCGGGCCTCTACGCGCTCATCACCGGTGTCAGCACCAACTTGAACCTGTCGTTCGGCACCAGCGAACTCGGCATCGCCCGGTTCATCCTGACGATCAACGGCCTGCTCTACCTGACCAGCGCGATCATCGTGGCGACCCGCATCCCGGAGCTGTCGCTGCGCGCCGAAGGTCCGCCGAAGGCCGCTGAGGAGCCCAAACCCGAGAAGACCGGGTTCCTCACGATGATGAAGGACGCGGGCCACTTCGTCCGGACCACGCCGATCGTGCGCGGGCTGCTGGTCGGCATGGTCGGCGCGTTCGCCGCGGCGGGCGCGTTAGTCGGCTCCGCGCAGCTCTATGCCAACAGTCTGCGCGGTGGTCAGTCAGCGTTCGGTCTGCTGTTCGTGGCGTTGTTCATCGGACTCGCGACGGGCATGGCGGGTTCGCCCAAGCTGGCGCGGCGCCTGCCGCACAACCGGTTGTTCGGCATCGCGATCGTGGCGGCGGGTATCGCGCTGGTGCTGGTCGCGCTGTCGCCGCACCTGGCTGTTTCGCTGATCACGGTGGCCACGCTCGGCGCCTGCGCGGGCGCGGCGTTCCTCACCGGTGTGACGATCATCGGCACGCAGGTCGAGGACGCCATCCGCGGGCGGATCAACGCGATCTACCAGTCCCTGATGAAGATCATCCTGGCGGGCGCGATGGCGGCGACGCCGGTGCTGGTCGGACTGGTCCGGCCCCACAGCATCGACCTGTTCGGCAAAGAGATGATGGTCGACGGCACCCGGCCGGTACTGCTCGGCGCGGGCCTCATCGCCGCGCTCGTCGGCATCATCGCCTACCGGCAGATGGACGACCGCCGCAGCGAGACCATCCTGTCCGACCTGCTCGCCGCGATCCGGGGCAAGCCGCGCCGGTCGAGCGGGCTGCTGATCGCCGTCGAGGGCGACACCCACTTCGACACCTCCGCCCAGGCCCACCGCCTCGCCGACTGGCTGCGCACGCCGGGCAAGAAGGAAGTCCTGCTCGCCACCGACCCGGCCCTGGACGACGTCCGGCTGCACACGGTGCTGGAGGGCGCGTCGCTCACCAGCGCCCGCGCGCACGCGCTGGTCGCCGCCGCCGTGCGGGCCGACCTGGTCGAACGCGAGATCCGGCCCGCGCTGGAGCGGGGCGCCCTGGTCGTGATGGAACGGTTCGTCGACAGCCCGCTGGCCCACCTGTCGGTCGCGGCTGGGCTCGACCCGGCCGAGTTGGAGGGCCTGGCGGACTGGGCGACGTCGCGGCTGCGGCCCGACATCACCGTGCTGCTCGACCGCGATCCGGCGACCCTGCCGCCGCGCGCCGGGAACACCGAGCATCATTGGCACGTGCAGAGCGTGTTGATCGACATGGCCGCGGCAGACCCGGACCGCTACGTGGTGGTCGACGGCGACGGAACTCCCGACGAGGTCGGCGAGCGGGTGCGGATCGCCGTGCAGGCGACGCTGGCGGGCCGCAGGCTCGCCAGCCTGGCGCCCACGCTGGCGGAGGCGCACTGATGGGCGGCGTCTGGTCGCAGCTGGTTGGCCAGCCGGACGCCGTCGAGACCCTCAGTGCCGCGGCCCGTTCGGGCGCGCGCCTGGTCGACGGCACCGGATCGGCTTCGGGGATGACCCACGCGTGGCTGTTCACCGGCCCGCCTGGCTCCGGCCGGTCCGTCGCGGCGCGGGCGTTCGCCGCGGCGTTGCAGTGCACAGCAGGCGGGGAGACGCCGGGGTGCGGTGAGTGTCAGGGCTGCCACACGACGATGTCCGGCACGCACGCGGACGTGCGGCTGGTGGTCCCGGAGGGGCTGTCGATCTCGGTGGCCGAGATGCGGGCGCTCGTGCAGACCTCCGCGCGCAGGCCGACGGGCGGGCGCTGGCAGGTCGTGATCATCACCGACGCCGACCGGCTGACCGAAGGGGCGGCGAACGCGCTGCTGAAGGCGGTCGAGGAACCGCCGCCGCGCACGGTGTTCCTGCTGTGCGCGCCGTCGGACCACCCGGACGACGTGTCGGTGACCATTCGCTCCCGGTGCCGGGGGATCTCGCTGCGGACGCCTGCCGCGGCCGCGATCGCCGAGGTGCTGCAGCTGCGCGATCGGATCGACGCCGAGACGGCTCAGTGGGCGGCTTCGGTGTGCGGGGGGCATGTGGGACGCGCGCGTCGGCTGGCGACTGACCCGGCGGCGCGGGACCGGCGGGCGAAAGTGCTGCGGATCCCGCTGCGGCTGCGCAGGCTCACGGATGTGTTCGACTGCGCCGACGACCTGGTCAAAGCGGCCGAGGCCGACGCGACCGAGGTGAGCGGCAGCCGCGACGAGGCGGAGAAGGACGCCCTGAAGATGGCGATGGGCCATGGGGGCACGGGCAAGGGGACGGCTTCGGCGTCGCGGGGGAGCGCGGGGGCGATCAAGGAACTGGAGCGTCGGCAGAAGTCGCGGGCAACCCGGACACAGCGGGACGCGTTGGACTTGGCGCTGGTCGACCTGGCCGGGTTCTATCGGGATGTGTTGGTGACGCAGTCGCGGTCGACCGCCGCGTTGAACCATCCGGATCACGCGGAGGGCGCGGCGGAGGCGGCTTCGGCGTGGACGGGGGAGTCGACGCTGCGGCGGTTGGAGGCGGTGTTGGCCTGCCGGGAGGCGTTGGAGCTGAACGTGAAGCCGCGCATCGCGATCGAGGCGATGGTGACTGCGCTCTACTTCGGCTGAAACGCGCGGACCCCCGCCTGGCCGTAGCCGGGCGGGGGTCCGTCCCCGTCAGATCAGTCCGACTTTGGTTCCGGCTTGACCTCTACCTGTGCGACTCGCGGGCGGCGCGGCAGGGCGGCGACGAGGACGACGCCGACCAGGAGCATCGCGGTGCCTGCCCAGAACATCGGGACCGACTGGTACGCGGCGTTCGTGTAGGCCAGCTGCGGGGTGGCCTTGCCCTGCGGCTGCGGGGCCGGGGGCTGCTGCGGCGCCTGGGTCGCGGTGCCGCAGATGACGCCGCCGGTCGGGGCGAAGGCGCGGGCCACCTGCTCGCCCAGCGAGATCTGGGCCAGGGCGGCGGGCAGGTTCGGCAGGCCGAGGGCGTCGGTCGGCAGGACCTGCAGGTCGAGCATGCGGGCCGTGGCGCCGAGCTGGTAGCCCTTGAACGGCTGGGTCGAGTCCTCGCCCTTCTGCTGCAGGTTCGCCACCGACAGGCGCAGGACACCGAGGTCGAGCTTCTGCAGGCCCTTGCCCAGCGCGTCCTGGAGGCCCTGGCCGTTGCCGAGCAGGCCGCCGATGATCGGCAGCTTGTCGGCGCCGGGGATGGCGGGTGCGCCCGGGAGGGGGATGCCGATGGGGACGTCGAGCTTCGGGTTGGCCGCGTCGAGCTTGCCGAGGCTCTTGCCGCCCTGGACGACCTCGAGGACCGGCGCGGTGTACTTGACCGTCGACGTCGCCTTGTCGCCCGTCGAGGTGACCTGGAGGGTCGGCTGGCTGACGACGTTGATCGACAGCTCGAACGGGGTGCCCGCCAGCAGCTTCAGCGCCGCGACCTGCAGCGTCGAAGTCGATTGGACGGCCTTGTTCTTCGAGCCGGGGATGTCGACGAGCTTGACCACGGACCGCGCCGACAGGGTGTTGGGCAGGCTCACCAGCGAGCCCTTGCCGTCAGTGCTGGTCGAACCCTGGCCTGCGAGGACGCCGCCGAGGGTGCTGAGCGGGCCGGTCAGGTTCTTCAGGCCGTCGATGATCGCCTTGTCGGCGTTGGCGTCGAGGTTCGGCGCGTCGAAGACGCCCGCGAGGTCGGTCACGCCGGGCAGCGTGGGGATGGCGTTGAGGGCCGACAGGCTCGCCAGCTCGGTCGACGCGTCGGAGATCGTCTCGACGCACGGGCCGAGGGTGTCGCTCCACTGGGCTTGCACGCGGCCGTTGATCAGACCCGCCTTGACCAGCGTGTCCAGCGGCGACGATGGCGGGTTGAGGCCACCGGTGCGCGGCTGGGCGTTGTTCGGCGGGGCGGTCTGCGCGAGCGAGCCGGGGGCCTGCGGCGAACTGCCCTGGAAGGCGAACCCGCCGGGCGCGGACTGCGCGATCGACTTCTCGTAGGACAGGTACGCCTCGGAGTTGGCCTGCGCGGTGGCCAGGCCGAAGCCCATCTCCGCGGCGGCCTGCTTGGGCAGCTTGTCCTCCGCCCCGGGGATGATCGCCTTCGTCGGCGTCGAGTTCGGCAGCAGCCGCACCACGGCCAGCCCGGTCGACGCGTCACCGATCGCGTGCCCCAGCGGCTGCGGCCCGATCGGCGCGGACGGCGGGGGCGCACTCGGGTTCGCGGGCGGCGGAACCGGCGTCGTCGGCTGCGCCATCGCGGGCAGCGCACTCATCGCGAGGAACACGGCCGTCGTGGGCAGCGCCATCACAGCTAGGCGTCGGGACATCGGGCTGGTCCTCCTAGGGGCATGCGCGTACTGGTAAGTAAACGACATGGGTGCCTGACGGTGACGCGGTAGGCTCCCGCTACACTTGGCGAGGCCACGCCGCCTTAGCTCAGTCGGCCAGAGCGATTCACTCGTAATGAATAGGTCAAGGGTTCGATTCCCTTAGGCGGCTCGCAGGTCAGAGGCCCGGTCCACACGGACCGGGCCTCTGTCATTGAGGCACTTTCCCCTTTGTCGCGGTCGCGTAGGCGTATGTCGCGGCGGGGTATTGGCGGGCCCAGCGGGGCAGTCGGGACACCTTCGAGCGAATGTGATCAGCCGATCGGGCGAACGCCAGCGCATCGAGGGATGTCCATGGCAGGCCGAGGCGGACGCGCAGGTCCGTGGGCAGGGTGCCGATGGTCAACGCCGCCAGGTGGGTGCCGAGTTTCCTGCTGATGTGGGGCCACAGGGGGAAGTGCGGGATCGGGGGCGGGATGGCGCCCGCGATGGCGGCGAGAACGTCGTGGACCGTGGGGTTGTCGGTGAGGTGGGTGGTCATCTCGGTCATGTAGGCGCGGAACGCGGGGAGGTCTGGGGGCATCGCGCGGGTGGGGATGCCCAGGAGGCGGCCGAGGTCGCGCCATTCGGTGTAGAGGGTGTGCTGGTCGGGTTGGGGGATGGGGGTGGCGAAGTGGTGCCACGCGGTGATCGCCGAGTCCAGCAGGGTGGCGTGGACCCAGAAGTACGCGGCGGGGGCGAGGGCGTGGTAGCGGTGGCCTCCCGCGTCTACGCCCGTGATGTCGCGGTGGAGGGTGCGGAGGCGGGTGGCTTCCTCGGCGGCTCGGGGGCCGCCATAGGTGAGGCGCAGGGCGGAGTTCACGGTTCCCCAGAGGCGGGGCCACGGGTCGGTCTTGAACGTCGAGTGTTCGAGCACGGCGGCGCCGACGGCGGGGTGGGCGACTTGGAGCACCAGGGCTCGGCCGCCGCACAGGAAGGTGCGGGCGTCGGCCATGACGCGCCAGGTCAGTGATGTAGGCCCCAGGGGAACCACGGTCTGTTCGTACCACGATTTCGGTAGCGTGCGTAGGTGACCAACGAGCTGTTCGCCGATGCCATCACCAGCGAAGAAGCGCTCCGCGCGATCTATGAGCCGCCTGCGGGGCTGGCACAGCGTAAAGAGATCGCGTTCGTCGACGACATGGCGCGGGCGTTGATCGCGTGTTCGTCATTGGTGTTCCTGGCCAGCGCCGATGGCGAGGGGCGGTGTGACGTCACGCCGCGGGGTGGTCCGGCCGGGTTCGTCTCGGTGTTGGACGACGGCACGATCGTCATTCCGGACGCGACCGGCAACAGGCGGATCGACACCCTGCGCAACGTCGTGCGGACCGGGCGGGTCGGGCTGATCTTCATCGTTCCGGGGCGTGGGCAGTCGCTGCGGGTCAACGGGCGGGCGTGCGTCTCGGCGAACAGCGAGCTGCTCGACAGCCTCACCCACGTGGGCAAACCGCCGAAGTCCGCGCTGGTGGTCGAGGCCGACGAGGTCTACGCGCACTGTCCCAAGGCATTCGTGCGGTCGGGGCTGTGGAAGCCGGAGACGTGGCCCGCCGCCGACGCGCAGCCGAGTCCGGCCAAGGTCACCCACGCGCACATCGGGGACCCGTCGATCACCGTGGAGCAGATCGAGCAGGACCAGCGGGACAGCCTTCTCTATCGACTCGCCTAGGCCCGCCGCTTCGACCACGCGGTGGCCAGGACCAGCAGCGACGCGGCGACGGCCCCCACCGCCGCGCACGCGATTCCCCAGGTGGCGACGGGTTCGCGGGCGGTCAGCGTCGAGGCCAGCAGCCACACGCTGCCGCCGACCAGGGCACCCAGCGGGATCGCGCTGAACGGGGCCATGGGGCGGCGGAAGCCGCGGCGCAGGGTCCGCATGATCGACTCGAGGTAGGCGATGCCGAACAGGCCGAGCAGGAGGCTGCCCGCGCCCATGACGCTCGCCAGCCGCTGGCCGGTGACCACGGTGAACTCCTGGGCCCGGCCGTCGGTGAACTGGACTTTGCCGGTCACCGCGCCGCCGACCAGCCACCGCTGGTAGGACTCGGGGTCGACGTTCGCCGTGAACGAGTTTCCCGTCGGCGTGATCGCACTGGCCGGGATCTCCCGGCCGCCGAGCGGGATGCCCGCGGCGTTGAGTTCGAACACGATGTTGCCCTCGGCCTTGGGGCCGGTGATCGGAAAGTCCCTGGTCAGGTCGAGGCGCACCTGCCCAGGGACGGATTGCCCATCGACCTGTAGCCCCTGGATGGTCGGGTCGTGGGTCACGGTCGTCGGGGCGAGGAACGGGAGCATCGCGAGGACGATCACCGCGACGGCGCCCGCGAGGCCCGGCCACAGCGGCGACGGGCCGCTCGGGCTCATCAGCTCGCTGGCAGGCCGCAGGCCCTTGCCGCGCAGGTCGGCCAGGTCGATCGACCGGGTCGGCTCGGGCACCGTGCCCCGCACCGGCGGGGTGATCACCGTGGGCGCGTCGGGCTGGCGGTGCAGCTGCTGCGTGATGCTGCCCATGACGCGCGGGCCGAGATGCACCGGGACCTGCGATCGCTCCAGCCAGCCGGGGCCGAACACTGCGGTCGCCGCGGCGCTGAGGTCCACGGCGAACGCCTCGGCGTCGCGGTAGCGGTGCAGTGGGTCGCGGGCGAGGCTGTTCATGACCACGGTGGCCAGGGGTTCCGGCACGCGTGGGAGCGGCTGTGGGTCGTTGAAGATGCGCTGGCGCATCATGCTGACGGCGCCGCGGGTGCGGTCGTAGGGCAGTTCGCCGCACAGCAGTTCATAGAGGACAGTGCCTGCGGCGTAGACGTCGGCGGCCGGGCTGAGCGCGTTGCCCATGGCCTGCTCGGGGGCGATGTACGCCGGCGTGCCGAGCACCTCGCCCGCGTGGGTCACCATCGTCGCGCCCTCGCTGACGACCTGCGCGATGCCGAAGTCGGCCACCTTGATCACGCCCGCCGAGGTGAACAGCAGGTTCTTCGGCTTGACGTCGAGGTGCAGCACCCCGGCGGTGTGCGCGGCGTGCAGCCCGCCGAGCGTGGCCAGGGTGATCGCGCACGACTGCTCGCCGGTGAGGCCCGCGCCGTGGAAGCGGCTGTAGACGGTGCCGCCGTCGAGCTTCTCCATGACCAGCAGGTTGTCGCGCCCGGTCTGGACGTAGTCGTAGACCGGGACGATGTGCGGGTGGTCGAGCTTGGCGAGCACGCGGGCCTCGCGGTCGAACCGGGCGTTGACGTCCGGGTCGCCGATCAGGTCGGCCGGGAGCTGCTTGATCGCCACGTGCCTGCCGAGGGAGCGGTGCACGCCCTCGTACACCACGCCCATCCCGCCGGAGCCGATCTTGTTGCCGACGGAGTACTGCGGGAGCGCGGCGGCCAGCCCGGCGGGCGCGGTCATTCAGGCCACCTCTTGGTGGTGTCGGGGGTCGTGCCCGTGGTGTGGAACATCGTGTTCAGGTTCATGGTCGTGTTGTCCGCGGGCAACTCGGCGGGGGGCGCGGCGGCCTCGGGGATCGGGTGCGGCGTGAGGAAGCCGAGGACCATGGCGATCGCGGCCGCGCCGAGCACGATCGGGATCTCCACCTCGACCTCGGGCGGCACGATCCGCAGCACGGACAGCGTCACCACGGCGACGAGGCCGGTGCCGATCCCGGCGGGCAGGAACCGCAGCGCGCGGCGGAACCGGTTGGCCGACAGCTTGTGCCTGGCCAGCGCGACGAGGGCGGTGGCCCAGGTCAGGGCGGTCAGGGCCAGCATGGCCAGGCCGAACACGCCGTAGACCGACCAGAAGGAACCCTTCACGTCGGACACGGTCTCGACGCCGCCGAGGACGGTGCGCTCCTCGTCGAGGAGTTCGACGGTGGTGGGGAGCAGGCCGATGGCCTGGACTTTGAGGTCGCGCACGTCGAGCGGGAAGGTGCGGCTGACCCGCCCGCCCGCAGGCACCTCGAAGGGCAGCGTCGTGTCGTAGGCGAAGAACGTCAGCGCCAGCGCGACCCCGGAGACCCGGACCAGCCGGACCTTCTGGGTGTTGCGGCCCGGGTTGGCCGCGGTGACGGTCAACTCGGCGGACTTGCCGGGGTCGAGTGTGACGGTGCGGCCCGCGATGTCCTGCCCGTCGAGCGTGACGGTGACTCTGAGCGGGTCGTCACCGTCCTGCGCCATGGCAGGTGACGCGCCGAGGAGCAGCGCTGCCGTCACGAGGGCAACCGCGGCGGCGATAAGACGTCCCATGGGACAACCCCTAGTTGAGCTGGGCCCGATTGAGGCGGAATGCTACAGCGAGTCGTTGACAGGCCAGAGCGTTCCATCGGACGAGGGAAGTAACCGTGCGCACAGTTAGACGCGTAGTGAGCATCGCCGTTGCGGCGGCATTCGTGATGCTCGGTCTCCTGCCGATGACGGCGGCCGCGCAGACCACCAGCCAGCCGCCCGCCCCGGCCGTCGGGCTCAAGCCCAACTCGGGCCCGGCGGGCACCGTGACCACGGCTTGGTGGTCGAACGCGCCGTGCCGCGACATCAAGATCTACTGGCCGGTGGGCCGGGTGCAGATCGGCGCGCTGGTCGCGATCAGCGGACAGACCAACATCACGATTCCCTCCAGCGCCGCGCCTGGCAGCTACTCAGTGGAGTTCTCCTGCTCGGGCAAGCCGGGCTTCGGCTTCGCCGCGTTCCGGATCCCGGCGCCGCCGACCACGACCACCACCCGGCCGCCGGTCACCACCACGACGACCACTCGTCCCCCGGTGACGACCACGACGACCCGTCCGCCGGTCACCACGACCACCACCCGCCGGACGACGACGACCACCACGCCGCCGGTCACCACCACCACGACCGACAGCACCCCGCCGTCCACCACGGACACCCCGCCGACCGAGACCACGTCGACCATCACCGACGTGCCCGAGCCGAAGCGCGACCTCGTCTTCGACCGCGAGGCCATCCAGCCCGGCGACTCGGTTCAGGCCACCGGCAAGGGCTGCACGCCGAACAGCTCAGTCGAGCTGGTCTCCGCGGGCGAGACCGTCGGCTCGACGACCGCCGACGACGAGGGCCGGTTCACCACCAAGATCCAGTTCAGCAAGATCGAACCGGGCCGCCACCTGATCGCCGCCGAGTGCGGCATCCTGCTGACCGGCACCGTCGACCAGCTCGTCACCAGCTCCACCGGCGGAAGTTCGAGCACACTCGTCGTTCTCGTCTTCTTCGTGTTGGCGGGTGCCGCGCTGATCCGGTTCACATAGCCCGGAACACGGACTCGCTGAGGGTGAGCCGCTGAGCGACGTCGCCGAACCGGCGGCGGACCTCGGCGGCCACCTCGTCCGGCGAGCCGACGACGGCGAACGCGTTCAGCACGTCGTCGGTGACCAGGCCGGGCATCTCCGCCCAGCGGCCGCGGCGGGACAGGGCGTGCAGTTCGTCCTGCAGCTCACCCCAGCCGTGCAGGTCGAGCACCGCGCGGTAGGCCGGGGTCGAGCCGTAGAAGGCGATCTTCTCCTTCACATCGGCGAGTTCCTCCGGCGTGGTCGCGGTAAACGGCGGCACGCTGACGTCGAACCCCGCGAGGTCCGCGCCCGCCTTCACCCGGCCGCGCGCGACGGCGGGCAGGGTGACTTCGCGCAGGTAGCGCTCGGTCAGGAAGCTGTGGCAGAGCATGCCGTCGGCGACCTCGCCCGCGACCTCGGTCATCCGCGGGCCGACCGCGGCGACGTAGACCTTCGGGTTGCCGTGCGGGTTGGGGCCGGGGTCGAAGAACGGTGTCATCAGCGTGTGCTTGTAGAACTCGCCGCGGAACGCGAGGCGTTCGCCGGTCTCCCAGGCGTGCCAGATCGCGCGGACCGCGAGGACGAACTCGCGCATCCGGGCGGCCGGGCTCGACCACGGCATGCCGAACCGCTTGGTGATGTGCGGCTCGATCTGCGAGCCGAGCCCGAGGGCGAACCGGCCGCCGCTGAGCCCGTGGATGTCGTTGGCCTGCACCGCCACCGTCATCGGGTTGCGCGCGAACGCCACGGCGATCGCGGTGACCAGCTCGATCCGTGACGTGCGGTCGGCGGCGACGGCCATGGCCAGGAACGGGTCGAGCTTGGTCTCGGCGACCCACGCGCCGTCATAACCCTGATCTTCGGCGGCGGCGATGGCCGCGGCGGCAGCGGCGACGGTTTCGGCGTACCCACCCGAGTCGACCTTCATCAGCCGACCGTACCCAAGAAACCCTTCCGCCCCAGGCCCGACCGGGTGCGGCCGGTCAAGCCTGGGGCGGAAGGAACGAGCAGCAGGGATGAAGTTGTTCCAGAAGAATGGCCCGTCACGGTAGCCGGCTCTCATCCGAGCGGGGTATCAATTGTCCTTATGGCCGAACTTGAGATCCGCCACTTGCGCGCGATCTGCTCCATCGCCGACGAGGGCAGCGTGTCCCGCGCGGCCATCCGGCTCGGCGTCACCCAGCCCGCGCTGACCGCGCAGCTGCGGTCGATCGAGCGGCTGATCGGCGGCGAGCTGTTCCAGCGGTCGCCCAACGGCAGCGTGCCGACCGAGTTGGGGCGCAGCGTGATCCGGTCCGCGCGGATCGTGCTGGAGGACATGGCCGCGCTGCTGGCCACCGCGCGCAGCCATGTGCGCAACCCGGCTGAGGCGCCGCTGGTGGTCGCGTCGACGCCGCTGCTGTTCACCAGCGCCCTGATCAGCGAGCTGCGGGCGTGGTTCCGCGCCGAGCTGCGCACCGAGATCGACTCGTCGGCGCCCGTGCTGCTCGACCTGGTCGCGGCCAAGCAGGCAGACCTCGCGGTGTTCGAGCGGTTCGAGGGCATGGAGAACAGGCAGCTCGCCGACGTCGAGGTGCGCACGATCGTCGACGAGCCGCAGTTCGTCGCGCTCAGCTCCGACAGCCCGCTGGCCGAGCAGGAAGAGATCGACCTGATCCAACTCGCCCACCTCGACTGGGTGGCGCCGCCGCCCGACCAGGACCCGATGCGGCTGCGCTTCCGGTCGACGTGCGAGTCGATGGGCTTCACGCCGCGGATCACCCACCACGTCACCGAGGGTCGGGCCGCGATGGCGCTGGCCGCGGCGGGTGCGGTGTGTCTGGCCCAGCCCGCGTCGCTCGGCGGGCCCGGCTTCGTGATCCGGCCGCTGCGCGGGACGGCGCTGTCGGTGCCGGTCGTGCTGGTGATCCGGCTCGACGGGATGTTCGCCGCGCGCAGGCAGGAGCTGTTCTCGTGTGTCGCCCACGCCTACCGCTCGATCGTCGACCGCAACCCGACCTACGCGAAGTGGTGGGCGCAGCACCCCGAGGCGCACTCCGATCTCGACAACGCGCTCGCTCTGCCCAGGCCGAGCAGGCCGTCCTAGCGGCGAACCAGAAAGGGCAGCCGCTCGCCGAGGAACGCGCGCGGGAACTCGTCGCGCAGCCGCCAGAGTCCGGCGTCGACCACGAAGTGCGCCATGGTGAGCCCGAGGTAGACACCGAAGATCACGCTGCCGGGGAACGCCGCGCCGCGATAGCTCGCGGCGATGTGCAGGACGACGCCGACGACGAGGGCCGCGTTGATCAGCATGGCCACGCTGACCACCCGGCCGCGCGCGACCAGCGCGACGATCACCAGGTACTGGTAGCCGTGCGCGAGGATCAGGCCGGTGAGCGCGAGGAACGGCGAGCTGAACACGAACACCGGCAGGAAGAACAGCACGGATACCGCGTAGACCGCGGCGAACTGCCATCGCGGTGACCGGCGCAGGACCGTGATCAGCCCGAACCCGGCCGCGAGGGCGAACGCCGCGCCGGCGACGGGGAACAGCCACCGCAGGTCCAGGATCTGCGGCAGCGCCAACAGCGCAGGGTGGGCCAGGATCCCGACGATGCCCGCGACCCCTGCGGCGGTGATCGCGTGCCGTTCCGGCGGAGTCAGCCTGGTCTCATGCGCGGACGCGGCGAGCGCGGCCATGCCGAGGTTCTGCTTCTGGAAGTGGAAGAACTGCCAGGCGAAGAAGGCCATCAGCGGCACGGTCAGCCGGTCGAGCGGAACCAGACTCACCACGGCAGCGGTGCCGACGACCAGCGCGAGCGGCGCGGCGAAGTAGCGGCCGGGCCTGGTCGCCATGTGCCCGCGCACCTCGCGGTCGGTGTAGAACCACGCGGTCGCGCCGACGTGCATCGACGAGCCGATGAAGATCAGCCACCGCAGTGCCGGGCCAGGGGCCTGGCCCGCGGCCGGGGCGAACGCCATGGCCAGCGCGAAGCCGCCGAGCGTGAGACCGAGAGTGCAGCCCAGCCAGAGCGCGCGCAGGTTCACGCGCAGATCGCGGGCGACATCATCGTGCCGAGGCCGTCGACCCGGCTGGCGGGACTGAACAGCCACTCCCACGCCCCGCTGACGACAAGCCCCACCACGATCAGGATCAAGACAGTCAGGGCGATGCAGACGGTGTTGACGACCTTGGCCTTCGTGGTCATGCGATTCCTCCCCAGGTGATCACCCCGGAAGACGGGCGACCACCTGGGATGGTTGCGTCACTTCTTGTGCGGCTTGAGGGTCCAGAGCACGGTGACCTCGGCGGTGGTGACGCCCTCGGCGTTGCGGACCGTCACCTCGACGGCGAACTCGGGCCGCTCACCGGCGTCGAGTTCGGCGATCACGTCGCCCGCGGGCCTGGCCAGGACGGCCTCGGCGGTCAGCGCGCCCATCGCGACCTTGCGGTAGCGGATCTCGGAGCTGACGACCAGCGGCGTCGCGCGGCCCAGCAGCTCGGCGAACGAGGCGATGCCGACGGCGCCGGACGCGGTCTCGGCGAGGCCGAAGATCTGCGCGGCGTGCGGCCCGCCGACGTGGTTGTGGAGGCGGTCGTCGTCGGGCAGCGTCGCCACCACGCGGTCGGCGGCGACCTCGGGGAAGTCGATGCCCATCGTCGCCACCCAGGGGACGGTCTTCTTCATCGTGTCGGCGACCCAGCCGTAGTCCTCGCTCATGAGCCGCACATTACTCGTCGGTAACTTCGCTCGCCAGGGGCGATAGAATCGGGTCATGTCGCATGAGCCCGCGCTGTCGCACCTCGCCGCATCCGACCCCGCCATCGCCGAGCTGGTCGAGGGCGAAGCCCGCCGCCAGTTCGAGAAGATCCGCCTCATCGCCTCGGAGAACTACGTCTCCACCGCGGTGCTGGAGGCCACCGGGTCGGTACTGACGAACAAGTACTCCGAGGGCTACGCGGGCAAGCGCTACTACGAGGGCCAGCAGTTCATCGACCAGGTCGAGAGCGTCGCGATCGAGCGGGCCAAGGCCGTCTTCGGCGTCGACCACGCCAACGTGCAGCCGTACTCCGGTTCGCCCGCCAACCTGGCTGTCTACCTGGCGCTGGCCAACCCGGGCGACACGGTCATGGGCATGGCGCTGCCCGCGGGCGGCCACCTGACCCACGGCTGGAGCGTGTCGGCGACCGGCAAGTGGTTCCGTGCGGTGCAGTACGGCGTGCGCAAGGACACCGGCCGCGTCGACCTCGACGAGGTCCGCGAGCTGGCGCTGGCCGAGCGGCCCAAGCTGATCTTCTGCGGCGGCACGGCCATCCCGCGCACCATTGATTTCCCGGCCTTCGCCGAGATCGCGCGCGAGGTCGGCGCGGTGCTCGTCGCCGACATCGCCCACATCGCGGGCCTGGTCGCGGGCGGGGCGCACCCGTCGCCGGTCGGCCACGCCGAGATCATCTCCACCACCACGCACAAGACACTGCGCGGCCCGCGCGGCGCGATGCTGATGTCCGACGCGAAGCACGCGAAGGCGCTGGACAAGGCCGTGTTCCCCGGCCTGCAGGGCGGCCCGCACAACCACACGACCGCGGCCATCGCGGTGGCGCTGGCCGAGGCGGCCAAGCCGGACTTCCGCGACTACGCGGCCGGGGTGGTGGCGAACGCCAAGGCGTTGGCCGAGGCGCTGATCGAGCGCGGGTTCGAGCTGGTGTCGGGTGGTACGGACAACCATCTGATCCTGGTCGACCTGACCAACAAGGGTGTCGCGGGCAAGCCCGCCGCGCAGGCGCTGGACAAGGCCGGTATCGAGCTGAACTACAACACCGTGCCGTTCGACCCGCGCAAACCGTTCGACCCGTCCGGGATCCGATTGGGTACCGCGGCGATCACTACGCGTGGTCTCGGGGTCGAGCAGATGCCGTTGCTGGCGGCATGGATGGACCGCTCGGTCAACGCGTCGGACGACGCTGAACTGGCTGCTGTGGCCGCTGAAGTGCGGGAACTGCTCGCCGCCTACCCGATGCCCGGCTGGGTCTGATCGTGCGATCTGGTTCACACCAGAATTAAGTTGCAGCTACCAACTGAAAAGTGCATGCTTGTATCGACCAACTAATTGGATGATGCAAGCAACGGCAGGGGTAGTCATGGTCGCGCCGGACGCCACGGCGGTGGAACTCACCGACCGGGAGCTCGAGAACGGACAGCGTCTCGCCAGCGTGCTCTTCGCCTTCGGCAAGCAGCAGGCGACGGTGTCGGCCCGGATGAGCAAAGCCGGGGTCGACCGCACGGCGATCATCATGCTGAAGACGCTGGTGATGGTCGGGCCGTGCCGGTCGAGCACGCTCGCCGAAGCCATCCACTCCGACCCTTCGACGGTCAGCCGTCAGGTCGCCGCGCTGGTCAAAGACGGTCTCATCGAGCGCCGCGCCGATCCCGAGGACGGTCGCGCCAGCCTGCTGGCGCCCACCGACGCGGGGATCGCGCTGCTGCAGGCCAACCGCGCGCGGTTCGCCAGGTCGCTTGCCCGGATGGTCAAGCACTGGGAGCCCGCCGACCTCGACCGGTTCATCGAGCTGTTCGAGCGGTTCATCGACGACCACGACACCTACCTACCGACTCTGATCAGTGAATGCGCCCAGCCGGTGCGTTCTGAAGGGGGTAACTCATGACCGCCCCAGCTTCGGTTGCAACTCCAGGGCAACTGAGTCACCGGCAGATCCTCACGGTTCTGTCCGGCCTCATGCTCGGCATGCTGCTCGCCGCACTGGACCAGACGATCATGGCCTCGGCGATGAAGACCATCGCCGACCAACTGCACGGCCAGACGATCCAGGCGTGGGCGACCACGGCGTACCTGATCACGGCCACCATCTCCACCCCGCTCTACGGCAAGCTGTCCGACATCTTCGGCCGCAAGCCGATGTACCTGACGGCGATCTCGTTCTTCCTGCTCGGCTCGGTGCTCTCCGGCATCGCGGGCTCCATGTACGAACTCGCCGCGTACCGCGCGGTGCAGGGTCTCGGCGCTGGTGGCCTGATGTCGCTGGCGCTGGCGATCATCGCCGACATGGTCTCGCCGCGGGAGCGCAGCAAGTACCAGAGCTACTTCATGGGCGTGTGGGGACTGTCCAGTGTGGCCGGTCCGGTCGTCGGCGGGTTCTTCGCCGGGCTCGACGACTTCGCCGGTCTCGCGGGCTGGCGCTGGGTGTTCCTGCTCAACGTGCCGATCGCGCTGGTCGCCTTGGCCGTGGTGGCGAAGTACCTCAACGTGCCGCACAAGCCGGTCCCGCAGAAGGTCGACTACCTCGGCGCGATCGCGCTGACCGTCGGGCTCGTCCCGCTGCTGATCGTGGCCGAACAGGGCCGCGTGTGGGGCTGGGACTCCGGGCGCTCGCTGGCGATGTACGCCACCGGCGTGATCGGCCTGCTCTGGTTCGTGTGGAACGAGCGGCGCATGGGCGACGCGGCGCTGCTGCCGCTGCGGCTGTTCCAGCGGCAGGCGTTCTCGCTGCTCAACGTGGTCAACTTCATCATGGGTGTCGGCATGTTCGGCATGATGATGTCGCTGCCGCTGTACCTGCAGATCGTCAAGGGCGCCTCGCCGACCGAGTCCGGTCTGATGACGCTGCCGCTGACCTTCGGCATCCTGTTCGCCGCGATCGCCAGCGGGCGGGTCATCAGCCGCACCGGGCGCTACCGGATCTTCCCGATCATCGGCCTCGGTGTCACCGCGGTCTCGATGTTCCTGTTCGCCCAGATCGGCGTGGACACCTCGCTCACCGCGAGCATGCTGATCATGCTGCTGGCGGGCGCGGGCCTCGGCCTTTGCATGCAGCCGCTGATCCTGGCGATCCAGAACGACGTCGAGCCCAAGGACATCGGCGTGGCCACCTCGTCGGCGACCTTCTTCCGCTCCATCGGCGGCACGGTCGGCACCGCGGTGTTCCTGTCGATCCTGTTCACCGTGGTCGGCGGCCGGATCTCCAGCGCGTTCGACTCGGTGCGGACCGACCAGGCCTTCCTCGCCGCGCTGCGCGAGAACCCGCAGTTCGCGGGTCAGCTGCAGGGTGGCGGGATCGACCTGAACAACACCGCGTTCCTCAACGACATCGACCCGACACTGGCCCGGCCGATCCTGACCGGCTTCTCCAGCTCGCTGGACACGGTGTTCCTGGTCGGCGGGTTCGTGGTGCTGGTCGCGTTCGTGCTGATCTGGTTCCTCAAGGAGGCACCGCTGTCGAACAAGTCCGGCCTGCAGCGGATGGCTGAGGCCGAACCGGCACTCGCTTGATCCGAAAGGGGCCCCTTCGCGGGGCCCCTTTCTATACGCCGACCGTGAGGGACGCGGCGTAGCCGGAGGCCACGTCGCCGGTGGTCGTGGCGAGTTGGCTGTCGTGGCCGTCGCGGAAGACCATGTCGGACTCCAGCGAGGTCCGCTGGAGGTTGCGGACGCTCTGGCTGTAGCCGTCGGTGGCGTAGACCTGCTCGCAGATGTCCTCGGGGAGGGCCAGCTGCGTGGTCGTGATGGGTTCGCCGGCCTTGGTGGCCTCGGCGAGGCTGGGGTAGACCTCGAAGTGGATGTGCGGCCAGCGACCCGAGTAGGCGGCGGGGAAGATGCTGGTGAAGCGCACCTTGCCCTGGGCGTCGGTCTCCTGGACGCCGCGCAGGTAGTTCTCGTCGGCGACGCCCTGGGAGTACATGGAGTACTTGCCGTCGATGTCGCAGTGCCAGAGGTAGACGGCGGCGCCGGTCGCGGGGACACAGTTCTCCACGATCGTCAGCTCGATGGTGAGCGGGATGCCCTTGGCGGTCGTTGTCGAGGTGCCGAAGCTGGAGCGGATGTCGGAGCGGACGATGCCGCTCTCGGTGAGCACGTTCGGGCCGTTGGAGCCGTCGCCGGGGTAGGGGCCCGCGGTCTCCTCGGGGATGGGGTCGGCGCAGATCGCCGTTCCCGTGGGCGGGGCAGCTGGGGTGGCCTGGGTCTGCGTCTGCGTCTGGGTGCTCGTGGTGGCGCAGCCGGTGACGACGGCGAGTCCCGCCCCGCCGAGCAGAGCCAGCATGCGGCGTCGGCCGAGAGTGGCCAGGTCGAAGGCGAGTCCGCGGTCGTGGTCGTCCATGCCGACCATCGTGTGCCGCGTGCCTATGTGTTCGCTGTGTGCGGCCTGTGACGCACGAAAGCCCCGCGCCTCTCGGCACGGGGCTTTCGACGGTGGGGCCTAGTGGTACTGGCCGCCCGCGTCCTTGAGGCGCTTGTAGGACCGCTCGATCTCGGCCTCGGCCTCGGTGCGGCCGACCCAGCTGGCGCCCTCGACGCTCTTGCCGGGCTCCAGGTCCTTGTAGACCTCGAAGAAGTGCTGGATCTCCAGGCGGTGGTACTCCGCGAGGTGGTGGATGTCGCGCAGGTGCTCGGTACGCGGGTCGTGCGCCGGGACGCACAGGACCTTGTCGTCGCCGCCCTTCTCGTCGGTCATGCGGAACATGCCGATCGCGCGGGCGCGGATGAGGCAGCCGGGGAAGGTCGGCTCCTGCACCAGGACCAGCGCGTCCAGGGGGTCACCGTCCTCGCCGAGGGTGTTGTCCACGAAGCCGTAGTCGGCCGGGTACTGCGTGGCGGTGAACAGGGTGCGGTCGAGCTTGATGCGCCCCGACTCATGGTCCATCTCGTACTTGTTTCGATTTCCCTTGGGGATCTCGATGGTGACGTCGAACTCCACGCCGTCCCTCGCTCGTCTCGGCTGTCCTCGTTACGCCACTAGTGTGGACCACGGCGTCCCGATGGCCAGAACCGAACCGGGTGGACGACCGTGTGAGATTCAGCGCGGTGTCAGGGGAGGAACACGGGTGCCTGAGCACGACCACTCGGCAGGCCACGAGCAGGCCCTACCCTTGACGCGGCCTTCTGACCAGGGGAAACAGTCTTCGGCGCAGTTCCCGGGCGCGCTGGCTTGGCCCGCGGAGGAGGACGACCTCTGGCCTTCGCTGGACGACGATGAGGTTCCTGCGGCCGCTGGGACGGCGCCGCCGCCCGCGATACGTGACGAGACCCACGTCGGAAACCCCCCTGCGGACGGTCCTCAGGCAACCACCCAGGCGAGTGAAAAACCGGCGGACGTTCCGTGGCCGACCGCGGAACCGGTGGCCTTGGGTGACGAGTCGATGTGGCCATCGGCTGAGGTCGATGAGCCGTCGGGCTCGGAGGCCGAGGCTGGGCCGGTTTTGGAGCGGGCTGGCGAGGCTGAGTCGTCGGGCCTGGACGCCGAGCCTGAGCCGGGTTCGGAGCGAGTGCGCGAGGCTGAGCTGTCGGGCTTGGACGCCGAGGCTGGGCCGGTTTTGGAGCGAGCGCGCGAGGCCGAGGTGGAGTCGGCGCCTGAGTCCGGCGGAGAGCGTGAGGCCGCGGGTCCGGTCGCGCGGGCGGACGTGGCAGGTGAGGTGCCGGATGGCGATGCGGGGGAACTCGCCGTCGGGGCGGACCCCGCTGTCGAGCTTGATTCGGTGGCCGCCGAGCACGATCTTGCGGTGGAGTCGGAGCCCGAAGCCGCGGGGGATGCGGACTCCGGGCCTGAGCCGGACGTCGCGGTCGAGCCGGATCCCGCACATCCTGTCGCGGATGAGCCGGGTTCGGACTTCGCAGTGGAGCCTGAGTCGCGCGATTTCGGGAGCGCGGATGAGGGCGATCCCGCACAGCTAGTCGCGGACGGCGCGGTGGAGCCTGAGTCGCAGGTCTTTGGGCGTGAGGGCGCGGTTGCGGCGGATCCCGGACACGTTGTCGCGGACGTCGGGGTAGAGCCTGAGTCGCGCGACCTCGGCCGCGCGGATGGGGGCGAGCCGGATCCCGGGCATGTTGTCGCGGATGTCGCGGTGGAGCGCGAGTCGCGCGACTTCGGGCGTGTGGATGAGGGCGATCCCGCACTTCTTGTCGCGGACGACGCGGGCGAGGCTGGGTCGCACGACTTTGAGGGTGTGGGGGAGCCGGATTCCACGCATCCTGTCCCGGACATCGAGGTCGAGCCGGGTTCGGACTCCGCGGTGGAGACCGAGCCGCATGACGTCGGGCGTGCTGGGGGGTCGAGTTCGGACTTCCCGGTGGAGGCGGAGCCTCGCGATGCCGGGTACGGGCGAGCGGTGGACACCGCAGCGGTTGGGTCGGGATCAGCTCTGGCGGGCGAGCCGGAGCCATCGGCGTTCAGCTCGGAGCCGGACGCGTTCGAGCGAGAGGCGGAGCCAGAGCCCGCGGTCGAGTCGGATTCGGCTCGACCGGCGTTCAGCTCGCGTGACGCGTTCGGGCGGGAGTCGGGTTCGAACTTCGCGGCTGAGGCGGGGTCGTGGTCTGCGGGGACGGCTGAACCGGATGAACTTGAGCCGGAGTTGGGCCTGGCGGCGGATGCCGAGGTCGGCCCGGAAACCGCGGATGAGGCGGAACACGAGGCTGAGGCGGATGCCGAGCCTCTGGCGGAACGCGCGCGGGACTCGTGGCTGGAGCGTGGGGCTGGGCCGGGAGTCGCCGCCGAGGCCGAGCCCGTCGAGTCGGGATCGTGGGGGGACCGGCCGTTCACTCCGGTGGATCAGGCCGTCACCTGGGGTGCGACGTTCGGGGCGGAGGAGACGGCCGCTCTGCCTGTCAACGCTGAGCGGACCGCGTTCGTTGAGCCCGTCGCGCCCGCCGAGAACAACCATGCCGGGTCGGCTGAGCCGGAGCCTCTGGCCGAGGCGGTCCAGCCGGACTTCGCCGAGCCGACAGAGCCACGCATCGAGCCGGAGGTAGAGCCGCAAGGCGACATCGAGCTGCCCGTTGAAGAGGAGCCGCGTGGTTACGCGGAGAGGGCCGAGTCTGCTGCCGAGGCGCGGCCGACCGGTCACGGGCCTGCCGCCGAGGTGGAGCCGCCGGACTACCAGCCCGAGTCGCCCGTCGAGGTGGCGCCGAGTGATGTGGAGTCACAGGGCTACGTCGAGCCGCCCGCAGAGCTGGAGGCGTCCGCGACCGAGGTGGAGTCGCGGGGTTACGTCGAGCCTGAGTCGCCTGTTGAGGTGGCGCCGAGTGACGTTGAGCCACAGGGCTACGTCGAGGTGGACGCGCTCGGCTATGGCGAGACGGCGACTGTGGAGTCGCCCGGTTACGCCGAGGTGGAGTCGTCCGGCTATGGCGAGACGGCGGCCGAGGTTGAGTACGTCGAGCCCGACTCGTCTGTTGAGGTGGCGTCAAGCGACGTTGAAGCACCGAACCTCGAAGTAGAGGCGGAGCCGAGCGAGCGGGTTGAGCCCGAGAGGCCCGGCTACGTCGACCCGCCGACCGTGGTCGGGTTCTCGCCGGTGGGGCCGCGACCGGGGGAGATGACCACGCGGTTGCCGGTGCCGGACAGCAAGACCGTGCCGACCCGCAGGCCGCCTGCCCCGCCGCCGCCGGTCATTCGGACTCCTCCGTCGCGGCCCGCGCCCAAGCGGCAGGCGCCGCCGCGGCCTGCTGGGCCGCCGCCGAGTGGGATTCCTGGGTCGGCGGAGGAGACACAGTTTCTTTCCCGGCCGCCGTCGCCTCCTGTTCCGGTGCGGTCGGGGCCGCCGCCGGTCAGGCCGCGGCAGGCTGAGCCGCCGGAGGTGGTGCGGTCGGGCCCTGTCGTTGATGACTCCCCCCGGCAGGGCCCGCCGCCGGAGTCGACTCCGTCCGCGCCTGAGCCGGAGCCCGCCAGACCGCGTAGGCGGAAAGGGGTGCTGGTCGGTGGGGTGATCGCGGCTGTCGTGGCGTTGGGCGCCGGTGCCGTTGTGGCCGTGCCCGGGTTGGCGGCCAAGATCGGGCTGGCGTCCGGGGAGCCGGAGGTCCAGATCGCTCCGCCCGCGCCGCCGGTGCAGTTCACGCCGACGTTGCGGGGGCCCGGGGCCGACGTGCCCGCGCCGTCGGCGGCGGGGGTGCAGGCCGCGGTGGCCGGGGCGGTGGCGAGCCCCGCTCTGGGCACGCTGACCGGCACGGTCATCGACCCGACGACGGGCAAGGTGCTGTTCGAGCGGAATCCGACGACGCCGTTGATTCCCGCGTCGACGATCAAGTTGCTCACCACGGCGGCGGCCCTCCTGGCGCTCCCGCACTCCGAGCAGCTGTCGACCAAGGTCGTCGCGGGGGACAAGCCGGGGACCGTTGTGATCGTCGGCGGCGGCGACCCGACGCTCTCGTCCCTCGCCGCGGGCAAGGAGTCCGTCTACCCCGGGGCCGCGCACCTTGACGAACTCGTCGCGCAGGTCAAAGCGGCGGGCCCCGTCGACACCGTCATGGTCGACCTCGAGCGCTACCAGGGCGACTTCATGGCCCAGGGCTGGGACCCGCGCGACGTCCCCGGTGGGCACATCGCGCCGATCGTGCCCGCGATGATGGACGGCGGCCGCGCGGATCCGACCAAGGCCACGGTCGCCCGCACCGACAACCCGGCCCGCGCGCTCGCCGAGGCGTTCGCCAAGCGGATCGGGGCGAAGGTGCCCGCGAGCGCGCTCGCGAAGGCCAAGCCGGACGCGAAGGTGCTCGGCGAGGTCAAGTCGGCGCCGATGGTCGAGTTGGTCGACACCGTCCTGCAGCGGTCCGACAACGTGCTCGCCGAGGTCCTGGCCCGCGAGGTGGCGAAGGCGACGAACAAGGAAGCTTCGTTCGCTGGCGGCACCGGAGCCGTTCTGGACACCTTGCGTAACAACGGTTTTGACGTTACCGGCGTCGCGATGAGTGACGGAAGTGGACTGTCCACACTGGACAAGGCGACCGCCGCCCTGCTCGCCGACGTGCTCAGGGTCGCCGCCGCGCCCGACGGGTCCGACCCGCGCACCGTGAAGCTGCGGCCACTGCTCGGCGGGCTTCCCGTCGCGGGCGGCAGCGGCACCCTGGCCACCCGCTACGCCGACCCGGCCGCCTCCGGCGGGCGCGGCTGGGTGCGGGCCAAGACCGGCACCCTGGGCGCTTCGGGGGTGAATTCCCTGGCCGGTGTCGTGCTCGACAAGGACGGCAGGCTGCTGGTGTTCGCCATGGTCACCAACGGTTCCGATACCGGGCAGGCCCAGCCCGCGCTCGATGTCGTGGCGGCGACTTTGCGCCAATGCGGCTGCCAGTGAGGGTAGCGTCGCGGGTGTGAACGCGGCGGCGGATGCGGATGTGACCGGCGGGGTGGCCCCCGTCGACTGGGACCTGGCGATCGCCACCGCTCGGCGGCTGATCCGGCCAGGGCCCCCGGTGAGCCGGGACGAGGCCGAACACACCGTGTCGGCCCTGCGCGGCCTCACGGCGGTGGCTGAGGGCCACGTCCGCGACCTCACCGGCCTCGGCCTCGACCTGCCGCTGCGCGACGGCGACGTGGTCGACCGCGATGGCTGGGTCGAGGCGGCCACCCGCGGCATCGCCGCGCTGACCGACGGCGCGCTGCCGCAGCGGTCGGGCAAGGTGTCCGCGGGGATCATGGCGGGCAGCGCGGGTCTCCAGACCGGCATCGTCCTGGCCTACCTGGGCAGCCGCGTCCTCGGCCAGTACGACCCGTTCGGCGGCGATGGCGGCAGGCTGCTGCTGGTCGCGCCCAACATCGTCGCCGCGCAGCGTGCGCTCGACGTGTCCGCCGACGACTTCCAGCTCTGGGTGTGTCTGCACGAGTGCACCCACCGGCTCCAGTTCACCGCTGTCGACTGGCTGCGCGACTACTTCCAGGGCCAGGTGGCCGCCTTTATCAAGGGTCTCGACGACAGCGCCAACACCGCTGTCTCCCGGCTGCCGGAGGTGCTGCGCGCGGTCCGGTCGCGGCCCGACCCGGTCAGCGTGATGGAGATGCTGCAGTCGCCCGCGCAGCGCGAGATCTTCGACCGGCTCATCGCCCTGTCGACGCTGCTGGAAGGCCACGCCGACCACGTCATGGACGCCGTCGGACCGATCGTGGTGCCCAGCGTGGAGACCATCCGCGCGCGGTTCACCGAGCGCAGGCGCGGCGGCGGGCTGCTCGACCGGGTCCTGCGCACCCTGCTGGGCGTGGACGCGAAGATGAAGCAGTACGCCGAGGGCGCCAAGTTCACCCGGCACGTGGTCGACGCGGTCGGCATGGCCGGGTTCAACCGGGTGTGGACGTCGCCGGAGACGCTGCCGCTGCGCGCGGAGATCGCCGACCCCGACGCTTGGCTGCGCCGCGTCGCGTGAAGCCGCCACCCGCCGTCGCCGAGGTCCGGGTCGCGGTCCGCCACCTGCTCACCGAGGCATGTCCCGACGCCGTGTCGGTCGCTGTCTCCGGCGGCGCCGACTCGCTGGCCCTGGCCGCCGCCGCCCAGCACGTCGGCAGCCGGATGGGCCTGCGCGTCACCGGCCTGACCGTCGACCACGGCCTGCAAGAGGGCTCCGCCGAGGTCGCGGCCCGCACCGCGGAGCAACTCGAAACGCTCGGTCTCGCCACGCGCGTCCTCAAAGTCACCGTCGACGGACCGGGTGGACTCGAAGCCGCCGCGCGCCGCGCCCGCTACGCCGCGCTCCGCGAAGCCGCCGACGGGCTCGTCCTGCTCGGCCACACCCGCGACGACCAGGCCGAGACCGTCCTGCTCGGCCTCGGCCGCGGCTCCGGCCCGCGCTCCATCGCCGGGATGCGCCCCCTCGACCCGCCGTGGGCGCGGCCGCTGCTCGACGTCACCCGCGCCACCACCCGCGCCGCGTGCGCCGCGCTCGGGCTGACCCCGTGGGACGACCCGCACAACCTCGACCTCCGCTTCACCCGCGTCCGCCTGCGCCGCGAAGTCCTCCCCCTCATGGAGGAAGTCCTGAACGGCGGCGTCGGGTCCGCGCTGGCCCGCACCGCCGCCCAACTGCGCGAGGACCTGGCCGCGCTCGACGCGCTCGCCGACGATCTCCACGCCGCCGCGGCCGACGGCGCCGACCTGCGCGTGGCGGACCTCACGTCGGCGCCGCCCGCGCTGCGCAGGCGGGTGCTGCGGAGCTGGCTCATCCAGGCGGGCGTGGACGAACTGACCGACGCGCACCTCCGCGCCGCCGACGACCTTGTCGGAAAGTGGCGAGGTCAAGGGGGTGTCGCCCTGCCGGGCGGCTTGGTGGCACGCCGAGCTCATGGCAGGCTGATTTTCGACAAGCCTGACTCCTGAGAGGGACCACCGTGTACGACGGCGACATCGCGTCCGTGTTGATCACCGAGCAGCAGATCGACGAGAAGATCGCGGAGCTGGCCAAGCAGGTCGCCAACGACTACCCGGAGAACGGCACCGACCTGGTGCTGGTCGGCGTCCTGAAGGGCGCGGTCATGTTCATGACCGACTTCGCCCGCGCGCTGCAGGTGCCAACGCAGCTGGAGTTCATGGCCGTCAGCTCCTACGGCTCGGCCACCTCCTCCTCCGGTGTGGTGCGCATCCTGAAGGACCTCGACCGCGACATCGCCGGGCGCGACGTGGTGATCATCGAGGACATCATCGACTCGGGGCTGACCCTGTCGTGGCTGCTCAAGAACCTGCAGTCGCGCAACCCGAAGTCGCTGGAGGTGTGCACCCTGCTGCGCAAGCCCGACGCGATCAAGGTGGACGTGCCGGTGAAGTACGTCGGCTTCGAGATCCCCAACGAGTTCGTCGTCGGCTACGGCCTCGACTTCGCCGAGCGCTACCGCGACCTGCCCTACATCGGCACGCTCGACCCCAAGGTCTACACCTCGTAGGACGACACCTCTCAGCTCGGGAAATTCCCGATCCGGACATCCCGGGAACCCTTCCGCGCCGAGCGGCGTTGACTACGAAGGGCACCTCGTCCGCACTTCGTGCGGTTGGGGGTGCACACCGGGCGGTACTCTGGTGGGACCGGAGGCCCCGTCCGGTCGGGTAATGGTCGTCATTGCCCTCACATGCAAGTCAGGGAGGGTGGAGGCCGCCCGGCGGCCGTAAGTTAATGGACCGCAAGCGCCTGCTTCGCAACCCGCTGCTTTGGATCCTGGCGGTGTTGCTGATCTATTTCGCGTTCAGCATGCTGTTCGACGACACCCGGGGCTACACCTCGGTGCCCACCTCCAAGGCCGTCGCCCAGATCCAAGCCGGCAACGTCAAGCTCGTCGAGCTGGGCGACAAGGAACAGCAGCTCAAGCTGACGCTGAACTCCCCGATCGACCAGGACGGCCAGTCGGTCACCAAGATCATCTCCCAGTACCCGGCCGGGGCGACGCCGCAGATCTTCGAATCGATCATCGGCAAGACCGGGACCGAGTTCAAGACGATCGTCACCCAGGACTCGTTCCTCACCCAGATCCTGATCTTCCTCATCCCGCTGGGCCTGCTGTTGCTGCTGCTCATGTGGATGATGAACAACGTCCAGGGCGGCGGGAACCGGGTACTCAACTTCGGCAAGTCCAAGGCCAAGCAGTTGCCCAAGGACATGCCGAAGACCACGTTCGCCGACGTCGCGGGCGCGGACGAGGCGGTCGAGGAGCTCTACGAGATCAAGGACTTCCTGCAGAACCCGGCCCGCTACCAGGCGCTCGGCGCCAAGATCCCCAAGGGCGTGCTGCTCTACGGCCCGCCGGGAACCGGTAAGACGCTGCTCGCCCGAGCCGTCGCCGGTGAGGCCGGGGTGCCGTTCTACTCGATCTCCGGCTCCGACTTCGTCGAGATGTTCGTCGGTGTCGGTGCCTCGCGGGTCCGCGACCTGTTCGAGCAGGCCAAGCAGAACTCCCCGTGCATCATCTTCGTCGACGAGATCGACGCGGTCGGCCGCCAGCGCGGCGCCGGCCTCGGCGGCGGCCACGACGAGCGCGAGCAGACCCTCAACCAGCTGCTGGTCGAGATGGACGGCTTCGACGCGCGCGGCGGCATCATCCTGATCGCCGCTACCAACCGCCCCGACATCCTCGACCCCGCGCTGCTGCGCCCAGGCCGGTTCGACCGGCAGATCCCGGTGTCCGCGCCGGACCTGATGGGCCGCAAGAAGATCCTGGAAGTGCACTCCAAGGGCAAGCCGATGGCGCCGGACGCCGATCTGCACAGCCTGGCGAAGCGCACCGTCGGCATGTCCGGCGCCGACCTGGCCAACGTGCTCAACGAGGCCGCCCTGCTCACCGCCCGCCAGAACGGCTCGCTGATCAACGGCGCCGCGCTGGAGGAGTCGGTCGACCGGGTCATCGGCGGCCCGGCGCGCAAGAGCCGGATCATCTCCGACAAGGAGAAGAAGATCACCGCCTACCACGAGGGCGGCCACGCCCTCGCCGCGTGGGCGATGCCCGACCTGGAGCCGGTCTACAAGCTCACGATCCTGCCGCGCGGCCGGACCGGCGGGCACGCACTGGTCGTCCCCGAGGACGACAAGCAGCTCATGACCCGCTCGGAGATGATCGCCCGCCTGGTGTTCGCCCTCGGCGGCCGCTCGGCGGAGGAACTGGTGTTCCACGAGCCGACGACCGGCGCGTCCAGCGACATCGAGCAGGCCACCAAGATCGCCAAGGCGATGGTGACCGAGTACGGCATGAGCGCCCGGCTCGGCGCGGTCAAGTACGGCCAGGACCAGGGCGACCCGTTCCTGGGCCGCTCGATGGGCCACGCGCCGGACTACTCGCTTGAGGTCGCCCACGAGATCGACGAGGAGGTGCGCAAGCTCATCGAGGCCGCGCACACCGAGGCGTGGGACGTGCTCAACACCTACCGCGACGTGCTCGACGAGCTGGTGGTGGAGCTGCTGGAGAAGGAGACGCTGACGCGCAAGGACCTGGAGCGGATCTTCTCCAACGTGGAGAAGCGCCCCCGGATCACCGCGTTCAACGACTTCGGCGAGCGCACCCCGTCGGACAAGCCGCCGATCAAGACCCCGCGCGAGCTGGCGAAGGAACGCGGCGAGCCGTGGCCCGAGGAGGTCCCGACCCCGGTCGCGGTCGCCCCCGGCGCCGCGGACACCCCGGGCGGGCCGCCGCGCGGCATGCCCGAGCTGCCCCCGAGCGGCAACGGCGCGGCGCCGCCGTACGGCCAGCCCGGTCCCTACGGCCAGCCTGGCCCGTACGGTCAGCCCGGCTATGGCACGCCGCCGCCGTACGGCCGCCCGGCCGAGCCCGCTGGCGGCAGGCACTCCGGGCCGCCGCACTACGGCGCGCCTCCCGGCTGGACCCCGGCCACCACCCCGCAGGGTGGGCCGCACCAGTCGTGGCAGCCGTCGTGGGGCGAGCAGCAGAACGAGCGCGGCGACGGCCGCCACCAGGAGTCCAAGGATCGGGATCAGGACTCCGATGGGCGCCCGAACGGTTCCTAATGGGATGGTGGCGGACAGCCCGCCCATCTCGGAGGTACCGATGAACGACAACGTGAGGTTCGGGGCCGGGACGACTGACGCCGTCCCGGCCCTGGGCTTCGACCAGGACCGCGCGGAGAAGGCCGTCCGCGAACTGCTGCTGGCCTGCGGCGAGGACCCGGACCGCGACGGCCTGGTCGACACGCCCGCTCGGGTGGCACGGGCTTATCACGAGCTTTTCGCCGGTTTGTACACGAACCCGGAATCGGTCCTCGACAAGACCTTCGACGAAAGCCACGACGAACTCGTCTTGGTGACCGACATCCCGATGTTTTCGACCTGTGAACATCATTTAGTGCCATTCCACGGTGTTGCGCATGTGGGCTATATCCCGAATGAGCAGGGGCGGGTCACCGGTCTATCCAAACTGGCCAGGCTCGTCGACCTCTACTCCAAGCGCCCCCAGGTGCAGGAGCGGCTGACCTCGCAGATCGCGGACGCGATGATGCGGAAGCTGGAGCCGCGCGGAGTCATTGTGGTCATTGAGGCGGAGCATCTCTGTATGGCCATGCGGGGTATTCGCAAGCCGGGGGCGCGGACCACGACATCGGCGCTGCGGGGGATTTTGAAGTCGTCTGCGTCGTCGCGGGCCGAGGCAATCGAATTGATCAATGGGCGGACTAGGTGAGCTTGCTGCCAGATCCCGGTCGCTGTGCGGTGATGGGTGTCCTCAATGTGACGCCCGACTCCTTTTCGGACGGTGGGCGGTACCTCGGGGTCGACGACGCGGTCGCGCACGGGGTGGCGATGTGGCGGCGGGGCGCCGACCTGATCGACGTGGGTGGTGAGTCGACGCGGCCGGGGGCGGAGCGGGTCGACGCGGCGACGGAGATCGAGCGGATCATCCCCGTGATCAGTCAACTCGCCGCCGAGGGGGCTGTGGTGAGTGTGGACACAACGCGGGCGAGGGTGGCCGAGGCGGCGCTGGCCGCGGGGGCCACGGTGATCAACGACGTGTCCGGCGGGCTGGCCGACCCGGACATGGGCAAGGTGGCCGCCGCGGCCGAGTGTCCCTGGATCCTCATGCACTGGCGTGGACACAGCCGGGAGATGGACGCGCTCGCCGACTACCGCGACGTCGTGGCCGAGGTGCACGACGAACTGCTCCAGCAGGCCGACAAGGCGATGCGGGCCGGGGTCGACGCGGACATGATCGTGCTCGACCCGGGGCTCGGCTTCGCGAAGAACGCCGCGCACAACTGGGCGCTGCTGCGCAGGCTCGACGTCTTCGTGTCGGAGGGCTTTCCCGTACTGGTCGGCGCCTCTCGCAAGCGGTTCCTCGGCAGCCTGCTGGCCGACGCCGACGGGACGCCGCGGCCGCCGGACGGGCGCGAGGACGCCACGACGGCCATCTCGACCATCGCCGCCGTGGCGGGGGCCTGGGGTGTGCGGGTGCACGACGTCGACCGGTCGCTCGACGCGGTCGCGGTGGTGGCGGCGATGAAGGGGGCACGGTGACCGACCGGATCACGCTGACGGGGCTGCGTGTGCGCGGCAACCACGGCGTCTTCGACCACGAGAAGCGCGACGGGCAGGAGTTCGTCGTCGACATCACCCTGTGGATCGACCTGGCCAAGGCCGCCGCGACCGACGACCTCCAGCACACCGTCCACTACGGCGAACTCGCCGAACGCGCCGCCGCCGTCGTCGCGGGCCCGTCGCGCGATCTGATCGAGACGGTCGCCGCCGAGATCGCCGACGCCGAGATGGCCGACGCGCGGGTGCACGCGGTCGAGGTCACCGTCCACAAGCCCAGCGCGCCGATCCCGCTGACCTTCGCCGACGTGGCCGTCACCGTGCGGCGGTCCCGGCGGAACCGCGGATGACCAGGGCCGTGCTGTCCATCGGGTCCAACCTCGGCGACCGGCTCGCGCACCTGCGGCTGGCCGTCGACGGGTTCGCCGACGTGCTGGTCGCGGTGTCCCCGGTATACGAGACGGCGGCGTGGGGGGTCACCGACCAGCCCGACTTCCTCAACGCGGTCCTGATCGTCGAGGACGACGGCACCGACGAGTGGGGTTGGCTGCGGCGCGGTCAGGAGTTGGAGAACAAGGCCGGTCGCGTGCGCACCCAGCACTGGGGGCCGCGGACGCTCGATGTCGACGTGGTCACCGTGGACGGCGTGACCTGCGACGACCCGGAGCTGTTGCTGCCGCATCCGGGGACGCCGGAGCGGGCGACGGTGCTGATCCCGTGGCTCGATGTCGAGCCGGACGCGGTGGTGCCGGGGCACGGGTCGGCCCGCGAACTTTTGTCTACTTTGGACACTGAGGGTGTGCGCAGGGTGGGGGTGCTGTGAGGTTCACGAAGGCGAGCGATCTGGTCCCGGCGGGCGCGGTCACGGCCGTGGCGGTGTACCTAGCGCTGAGGCTTGTCTGGGGTGAGCTGCCGCGGCTGCCCACCCTCGCCGGGATCACGCTGCTGGTGCTGGCGGTCGTCGAGGTCGTGTTCGGGTTCGCGCTGCGCGGCCGGATCCGGGCGACCTCGGGCAAGCCGGTGCAGCCGCTGACGGCGGCGCGCGCGGTCGCGCTGGCCAAGGCGTCGTCGCTGCTCGGCGCGATCATGCTCGGCGCGTGGCTGGCGGTGCTGGGGTATGTGCTGCCGGAGAGCGGGCAGATCGACGCGGCCAAGTCGGACACGGTCAGCGCGATCATCGGCGCTGTTTGCGCGCTGGCGCTGATCGCGGCCGCGCTGTGGCTGGAGTACTGCTGCAAGACCCCGACCGACCCCGATGACCAGCGACACGACCGCTCACGAACAAACTAATCGACATCCGTTTGGTCTCGCCGAGGTAACGACCGGGTACGGTGTGGCGCATGAACGGCACGACCGGATCCCTGGGCGCTCGGGCGATGCTGCTCGCCGCGGTGGGGCTGGCCATGGCCGCGACCGCCGTGCTGGTGCTGAGCGAGTCCGTGCGGTGGATGCGCCTGGGAGTGGTCGCCGCGCTGTGGGCCGCGTTAGTCGGGGCGTTCCTCGCCGCCAGGTACCGCAAGCAGGTGGCCGACCGTGCCGAGGACGCCGCCGCCCTGCAGAAGGTCTACGAGCTGGAGCTGGAACGCGAGATCGCCGCGCGCCGCGAGTACGAGCTCGAGGTCGAGGCGGAGGCCAAGGCCAAGTTCGAAGCCGAGTCCCGCGACGACCTCGCCGAACTGCGCGCCGAACTCCGGTCGATGCGCGAGCACCTGGAGATGCTGCTCGGCGGCGGTGAGGTGCTCGTCGAACGCGTCGCGCTGCGCGCCGAGGCCACCCGGATGCGCGCCCTCGCCGAGAACGACAAGCGAGTCCTGCCGAACACGCCGCTCCGCCGGATCACCGCGGGAAAACCGGCTGACGCGCAGACGGACATGATCGAACGCGTTCGCCCCGAGCCCGGTCGGCGCGCCGACTTCACGCCGCACCCGTCCGAGGTGTCGGACCGGTGGTTCCTGGAGGGCGCGTCGGGGCAGCGGATCGACCCGAACTGGACGCCTTCGTGGGAAACGGGCGAACAGCCCGCGATCCGCGACATCAGCACAGCCAAGCGGCCTACTAACGGCAGAACGCACCAGGTAGTGCGCGGGCAGGCACCTGCGACCCGCGACGCGGCAGGGCAGGAGCAGGGCGGGGAACGCGGCCACGCTGGGGCGCGCGGTGCCGCGGCCCGCGATGGGCAGGTGGCAGGCGCGGGTGTTGAGCGTGGGATGGAGCGCGGCCACGCCGCGACGCGCGGGGCTACTGCCCGCGGCGGGCAGGCCGCGGCGACGGGGTTCGAGGAGCGTGGGCGCGATCAGGTCGCGGAGCCCGCATCCGCTGCGGCGCGGGCGGCTGAGCAGCCCGCCGCGCGGCAGGGGCGTGGCGACCAGCGGCGGGATCAGGTCGTGGCCCGCGAGCAGGCCGAGCGTGAGCAGGCCGCGCGGCAGGAGCGCGAGCAAGTCCTCGCCCGCGAGTTGGTCGAGCGTGAGCAGGCCGCGGCGGCGCGGTTGGAGCAGGAGCGCGCCGCGGCGGTGCGGCGTGAGCAGGCTGAGCGCGAGCAGGCTGAGCGCGAGCAGGCCGCCGCGCGGGCGGCGGCGGCGCGGCAGGAGCAGGAGCGGGCTGCGGCAGTTCGGCTAGAGCAGGAGCGTGCGGCGGCGATCCGGCGTGAGCAGGCTGAGCGCGAACAGGCGCAGGCTCGCGAGCACGCTGAGCGCGAGCAGGCCGCCGCGGCGATCCGGGCCGAGCAGGTCCGGCATGGCCAGGCGACCGCCGCGCCGGTGCGGCGGCCGGAGCCGCAGGTCAACGGCACCGAAGGCGGCAGGCGTCGGGCGCCGACCGGAGTCTTCCCGCCCGTCGCGGCCGCTGCGGCGGCTGAGGGCAGGCGGGCCGCGCATGCTGAGGTCAGTGGGTATCACCAGCCGGTGACCCGCGACCACGAGACCGCGGGTTCCCGCCCCCAGGCCGCCCACCGCGCCCCGACCGGCTACCACGCCCCCGTGCAGCCCGTCGTGGGGCGCAGGGCGGCGGAGGAGGACAGCGGCGGTCGTCGGCGGCGGGTCGAGGAGCCGGACGTCGAGCAGGCGGGTTCGCACACCGAGGGCAAGTCCGTCCGGGAACTGCTGGCGGCGCACGGTGCCGCGCCTTCGCGCCGTCGGCGGCGCAAGGATGAGGACTGAGCCCCCTAAGATCACGTTCCGTGTCTGAACCTCACGCTGCCTACCCCGCCGCTCGGCGGTGGACTGTCCTGCTTCCCGTCGGCGGGCTTGTGGTGCTGGCCGCGTGTGGGTTGGTGCTGTTGGCGTTGAGCACCGCGCGGGTCGGGATCGTGGCCGAGTTCGTGGGGATCGGCGCCGCGCTGTTGCCCGTGGGACCGGTGGTGGCGGCGTTCCTGTGGATGGACCGCTGGGAGCCGGAGCCCGCGCGCCTGCTCTGGCTGGCGTTCGGCTGGGGTGCCTGTGTGGCGACGGTGGCCGCGCTGCTGATCAACAACACCGCGGAGGCGGTGGGGGATCTGCTGCTGGGCAAGGGGAACGGCGACAAGGTCAGCGCCGTCGTGTCGGCGCCGCTGTTCGAGGAGGGCCTGAAGGGCGCGTTCGTCCTCGGCGTTTTCCTGTTCCTGCGGTCGGAGTTCGACGGCGTGGTCGACGGGATCGTCTACTCGGGGTTCGTCGCGACCGGGTTCGCCTTCACCGAGAACATCTATTACTTCGGGCGCGCGTTCGCCGAGCACGGGTTCGGCGACAGCACGTCCCCCGGTGTCGTGGCCGCCTTCATCCTGCGCGGGGTCCTGTCGCCGTTCACGCATCCCTTGTTCACCGCCATGATCGGCATCGGGATCGGCCTCGCCGCCCAGTCGGCTTCGAAACGCACCTGGATCTTCGCGCCGCTGGCCGGGTACGTCGCCGCGGTCGTGTTGCACGCGCTGTGGAACGGTTCGGCGACCCTGGGCACGGCCACGACCTTCCTGACCGTGTACTTCCTGGTCATGGTCCCGCTTTTCGGCGCGGTGCTGTTCTTCATCACCTGGCACCGCAAACGCGAGCAGCGCATCGTCGCCACCGCGCTGCCCGCCATGGTGGAGATCAACTGCGTGGTGGTGTCCGAGGTCGAGCTCTTAGGCAGCCTTCCCGGCCGACGCAAGTGGCGCAGGCAGGTCCGGATCGCGTCGGGCAAGGTCGCCGCGCGTGCCGTGCACGACTACCACAGCGCCGTCACCGAGTTGGCCTTCCTGCGCCATTCCATCCGGAGAGGCACCAGCGGACCGGGCGCCGACCAGCGGGAACGTGACCTGATCGACGCGGTTCGGGCGCGGCGGGCCGCCGCCGTGGAGGCCGCGAAGGCGGGACGCTGACCGAGTGGCGCAGGCGACACCCGGCACGCCGGTGAAGCTGGTCACCTGGGCGCCGCGCGGGCGTCTCGCGGCGGCTACTCTTCCGCCGTCGTCTGGTACCCGCATCGTCGCGGGACTGGAACGAGACTAGGAGCAAGTCCTATGCACGGATACAAGCCGTGACCCGGCCAGCCCGCCTGGCGGTCGGAGTCGTGTCGGCCGGTCGCGTGGGCGCCGTACTCGGCGCCGCGCTGGAACGGGCCGGGCACACCGTCACCGCCGCGTCGGCGGTCTCCGACGCCTCTCTCGCCCGCGCCGAGGCCCTGCTGCCCGGCGCGTCCGTCCGCCCGCCCGACGAGGTGGCGCGCGACGCCGACCTGGTGCTGCTGGCCATCCCCGACGACGTCCTCGCGGGCACCGTGCGCGGCCTGGCCGCCGCGGGCGCGCTGCGGCCAGGGCAGATCGTGGTGCACACCAGCGGTGCCCACGGCGTCGACGTGCTGGCCCCCGCCGCCGAGCAGGGCGCGCTGACCCTCGCGCTGCACCCGGTGATGACCTTCACCGGCCGCGCCGAGGACCTCGACCGGATCGCCGCGTGCTGCTTCGGCGTCACCGCGGCCGACGGCGATGACGCCGCGTGGAGCGTGGCCGAGGCGCTGGTCGTGGAGATGGGCGCCGAGCCCGTCCGGGTCACCGAGGCGGCCCGCCCGCTCTATCACACGGCGTTGGCGCACGGCGCGAATCACCTGGTCACCCTGGTCGGCGAGTGCGCCGACCTGCTGCGTGCCGCCGACATCGCCACCCCGGAGCGGCTGCTCGGCCCCCTGCTGTCCGCCGCGCTGGACAACGCGCTGCGCCACGGCGACCGCGCGCTCACCGGCCCGGTCGCCCGCGGCGACGCGGGCACGGTCCGCAAGCACGTCGGGGTGCTGTCCAAGCACGCCCCTGATTCCCTGCCCGCCTACCGGGCGCTGGCGGCGCGCACCGCCGACCGGGCCACCGAGTCCGGCCTGCTGCGCGCCGACCTCGTCGCGGACGTCCGCGCCGCCATCACCGAGGAGTCCGCATGACCCCGCCGCGCTTCCAGCCCGGCCAGCTCAACGTGTTGAGCGACCCGTCCGACCTCGCCCGCACCACCCGGGCGCTGCGCGCGACCGGCCGCAAGATCGCGTTCGTGCCGACGATGGGCGCACTGCACGACGGCCACCGCGAGCTGCTGCGCCGCGCGCGCCGCATCCCGAACACGATCCTGGCGGCGTCGATCTTCGTCAATCCGCTGCAGTTCGGCGCGGGCGAGGACTTCGAGCGCTACCCGCGACCGCTGGAGGCCGACCTCGACGCGTGCGCGCAGGAAGGCGTGGAACTCGCGTTCACGCCCGAGAAGGAGGCGCTCTACCCGCCGGGCGCGCAGGTGACTGTCCACCCTGGACCGCTCGGTGACGAGCTGGAAGGGGAGGTCCGGCCTGGCCACTTCGCGGGCGTGCTGACCGTGGTGGCGAAGCTGTTCAACATCGTCCGCCCGGACTACGCGCTGTTCGGCGAGAAGGACTTCCAGCAGCTCACGCTGATCAAGAAGATGGTGCGCGACCTCGACATGGAGGTCGCGGTCATCGGCGTGCCGACGGTGCGCGAGTCCGACGGCATGGCGATGTCGTCGCGCAACGCCTACCTGGACGCCGATCAGCGTGCCGCCGCGGTCGCGCTGTCGGCGGCCCTGGCCGCGGGCGCGCACGTCTCCGAGAGCGGCGGCGAGGCCGTCCTCGAAGCCGCCCGCGCCGTCCTCGACGGCACGCCGGAACTCAAGGTCGACTACCTCGAACTGCGCGGCCTCGACCTCGGCCCCGCGCCCGCGAAGGGCGACGCCCGCCTGCTGGTGGCCGCCAAGATCGGCACCACCCGGCTCATCGACAACTCCCCGGTGCTCCTCGGCACCCCCGACCTGGCTCAGCACCAGTAGAAGGGATCTCCTGATGCTCCGCACCATGCTCAAGTCCAAGATCCACCGGGCCACGGTGACCCAGGCCGACCTGCACTACGTCGGCTCGGTCACCATCGACCCGATCCTGCTGGAGGCCGCCGACCTGCTGCCGGGCGAGCAGGTCGCCATCGTCGACGTGACGAACGGCGCGCGCCTGGAGACCTACGTCATCGAGGGCGAGCGGGGCAGCGGGGTGATCGGCATCAACGGCGCCGCCGCGCACCTGGTGCACCCCGGCGACATCGTCATCCTCATCGCCTACGGGATGATGGACTCGGCCGAGGCCGCCGCCTACCAGCCCAGGGTGATCTTCGTCGACGCCGACAACAAGATCGTCCACGCGGGCGCCGACGCCGCGCACGTCCCGGCGGGCTCCGGCCTGCTCAGCGGCGCGGTCACCGCCGAGCCCCCCGCCGAGACTGTCGACGCCGCCCGGCTCGACGCCCTGCTCGCCCACGAGAGCTGAGGCCGCGCCGTGCTGCTCACCATCGACGTAGGCAACACGAACATCGCGCTGGGCCTGCACACCGGGGATGGTGAGCTGCTGCGGGACTGGCGGATGCGCACCGACGCCAGGATCACCGCCGACGAGCTGGCGCTCACCATGCGCGGCCTCCTCGGCGACTACGCCGAGGAGATCACCGGCATCTCCGCGCTGTCCACGGTTCCCGCCGTGCTGCGCGAGCTGCGGGTGATGCTCGCGCAGTACTACGGGAAGGTCCCGCGCGTCATCGTGGAGCCGGGGGTGCGCACGGGTGTGCCGCTGCTGGTGGACAACCCGAAAGAGGTCGGCGCGGACCGGGTGATCAACACCCTGGCCGCCCACCACCTGTTCAGCACCGCGTGCATCGTGGTCGACTTCGGCACGTCGACCAACATCGACGTCATCTCCGCGAAGGGCGAGTTCCTCGGCGGGGTGTTCATGCCGGGCATCGAGATCTCGGTGGACGCGCTGGCCGCCCGCGCGGCGGCGCTGCGCAAGGTCGAGATGGTGCGCCCGCGGTCGGTGATCGGCAAGAACACCGTGGAGTGCCTGCAGTCCGGGATCATGTACGGCTTCGCGGGCCAGATCGACGGGCTGGTCGCGCGCATCACCCGCGAGCTGTCGAAGACCGGGCACGGCGGGCCCGTGACCGTGATCGCGACCGGCGGCCTGGCGCCTCTGGTGGTGGACGAGTCGATCTCGATCTCGCACCACCGCCCGGACCTGACCCTGCTGGGCCTACGTTTGGTCTTCGAACGCAACAACTGAGCGGAACACCAAGGTCTGGAGTGGCCGGTCGAAGCCGTTCGCGGTCTCGGTGCGGGAGCTGAGGTAGGCGCGGACGCGGTCGAACAGGGCCTCGCGCTCGTGGGCGGGCGCCAGCGAGACCTGCGAGTGCGTGCCGAGGGTGGCGATGAAGTCCTCGATCGTGCGCCACTGCGTGTGCGGGAACCGGCGCTCCTCGGCCGGGCTGAGCCGCGGGTGCTCGGGGCCGACCCAGCCGGGCCGCAGGATCTGGCCAACGCTGGTGTGCGTCAGTTCGACCAGCCCGGCCACCCACGGCACCGCGGTGTCGTCGTGGTTCCACAGCACGGCGAACACGCCACCGGGCCGCAGCACGCGGGTGATCTCGGTGAGCGCGGCCTCGGTGTTGAACCAGTGGAACGCGTGGCCCACGACGACTGCGTCGACCGACGCTTCCGGCAGCGGAATCCGGTCGGCCGAGCCGAGCAGCGCCCGCACGGCCGGGAAGCGGCGGCCGAGCTCGGCGAGCATCTCCGGGTCGTGGTCGACGGCGGTGACCGTGCGGCCCATGGCGAGCAGGTTGCCGGTCAGCAGGCCGGTGCCCGCGGCGAGGTCGAGCACCTCGGCCCGATCGCCAAGGATCCATTCGAGCGCGGCGGCCGGGTAATCCGGACGGTGTTCGGCGTAGGCGGGGGCGACCGCGCCGAATGACGCCGCGCGCCGGGTAAACAACTCGCTGTCCTCCATAAACCCAACATAACCAGGTCAGCGCGGTGGCCGTAGGCTGCTCGCCGTGACTGAAGAGCTTCCAGAGACCTCGACCGACGACCTTCCCGAGCAGATGCGGATCCGTCGGGAGAAGCGGGAGCGGCTGCTCGCCGCCGGAGTGGACCCTTACCCGGTCGAACTCCCGCGCACGCACAGTCTCGCCGAGATTCGCGCCGCCTATTCCGAACTGCCGACCGACACCGCCACCGGTGACATCGTCGGAGTGGCCGGTCGGGTCATGTTCCTGCGCAACACCGGGAAGCTCTGCTTCGCCACTCTGCGCGAAGGCGACGGAACCGAACTGCAGGCGATGGTGAGCCTGAACAACACCGGCGAAGAAGCGCTTTCCGCGTGGAAGTCGGATGTCGATCTTGGTGACTACGTATTCGTCTCCGGTGAGGTCATCACCTCCCGCCGCGGCGAGTTGTCGGTGCTGGCCAATGAGTGGCGGATGGCGGCCAAGTCGCTGCGTCCGCTGCCGGTCGCGCACAAGGCGCTGAGTGAGGAAACTCGCATTAGGCAGCGTTATGTCGACCTGATCCTGCGCCCGCAGGCGCGCGACACCGTGCGCAAGCGCGCGGGCGTTGTGCGTTCGCTTCGCGACAGTTTCCACGAACGCGGCTACCTCGAAGTCGAGACGCCCATGTTGCAGACGCTGCACGGCGGCGCCGCGGCCCGGCCGTTCGTGACGCACTCGAACGCGATGGACATGGATCTGTTCCTCCGTATCGCCCCGGAGTTGTATCTCAAGCGGTGTGTCGTGGGCGGGTTGGAGCGGGTCTTCGAGATCAACCGCAACTTCCGCAATGAGGGCAGCGATTCCTCGCATTCGCCCGAGTTCGCGATGTTGGAGTTCTACGAGGCCTACGCCACCTACGACTCCATGGCCGCGCTCACCAGGTCGCTCATCCAGGAGGCCGCGCAGACCGTCACCGGCTCGCACGTGGTGACGCTGCACGACGGCACCGAATACGACCTGTCCGGCGAGTGGACCACGCTGACCATGTACGGGTCGCTGTCGGAGGCGCTGGGCGAGGAGATCTCCCCGGAGACCTCCGCTGACGTGCTGCGCAAGCACGCGGTGCGGCTGGAGCTGAAGGTGGATCGCAAGCTGGGCCACGGCAAGCTCGTCGAGGAACTCTGGGAACACCTCGTCGGTGATCATCTTTTCGCGCCGACTTTCGTCCGCGATTTCCCGGTGGAGACCTCGCCGCTGACCCGCCAGCACCGCAGCGTGGCCGGGGTGGCCGAAAAGTGGGATCTCTACGTGCGCGGATTCGAGCTGGCCACCGGCTACTCCGAACTCGTCGACCCGGTCGTGGAACGCGAACGGCTGGAGGACCAGGCCCGCCTCGGCGCCGCCGGAGATGACGAGGCCATGCGCCTCGATGAGGACTTTCTGCGCGCGTTGGAGTACGGAATGCCACCGAGTGGCGGCGTCGGAATGGGCATCGATCGGCTCCTGATGGCGCTGACCGGGCTCGGTATCCGGGAGACCATCCTGTTCCCCCTCGTGCGCCCGGAATGACACACAGGGGTATCGGGTACTAACGCATTGCCGAGGATTTGCGCTAACCTTCCGCAAGGAGTATTTATACCGGTGACGGCCGTGCACCCATTGGGCAGGCCACATTCACGCCCGGAGGAGAAGCAATGGCACAGAAGGTCACAGTTTCGCTGGTCGACGACCTCGACGGTTCGCAGGCCGAGGAGACCGTCGAGTTCGGGCTCGATGGCGCGTCCTACCAGATCGATCTGTCCGCTGACAATGCCGAGAAGTTGCGTGAGGCGCTTGCCGACTTCGTGGAGAGCGCGCGCCGTTCCGGCGGCCGCAAGCGCGCGGTGAAGGTGGCCGCGGGCCGGGTGCCGCGGGCCGCTTCCGCCGACCGCGAGCAGAACCAGGCAATTCGCGAGTGGGCGCGCAAGCAGGGCATGAAGGTGTCCGATCGCGGCCGTATCCCCTCCGAGGTTCTCGACGCGTACAACGAGCAGGCCTGAGAAGTCAGATCTGCCTTCTAGGGGCCATCCGCGACAGCGGGTGGCCCCTAGTCCATATTGTGGAAATTCGGCGGAAACACGCTCAACACTTCCGGCTCAAGCGCGGGCAGGTTGAGCACTCTCCGCCACCGGAGTCGAGCAGATAGTGGAAGCAGCAGCTTTCCCGGCGGCGCGTCCATTGCGTCGGCCCACCCGATTTCGGGGCGGGCCGCAGATTCGACGCCGAGGTGAACGGCGGACGGCCATCGCCCATGACGAGTCCAGCGTCGAGCACGCCCGCGCCCTCGTCGCCGCTGCGCCTGCCCGCGAGCCAGAGCGCGCCTTCCAGCGCGTCGGTGGCCGCGGCCCAGAGGGTGTGGTTGCCGAAGCGCACCTGGGGGCCGACCTTGGCGATGAACTGTGCCGCGTGCGCGCGGTACCGGCCGCGCAGGACCGCGGCCAGGGCCTGTTCGTCGGCGACGACCACCGCCTGGTGGGTGCCCGCGGCCGGGTCGTCGGGCAGGCAGGCGAAGTAGGGGGAGAGCAGCGCGGCGCCGTCCGGGTCGGTCTTGGCGGGGTCGCGGTGGAAGGCGAGGTCGGCCGGGCGGATCGACGGCACGCGGCGCTCGTGGTGGAAGAGCAGCCCGGCGGCGAGCGCGGGCACCGACAGGTACCAAGACATGAGGTACCCGGCGACCGTTCGATCGGGTGAATCTTGGTAGGTGTCGCGAAGCCAGCCCGCGAGGTCGGCCGCCCAGCCGGAGAATCCCGCTGGATCGGCGAGGAACGTGTCGCAGGTCACCCAGCCCGTGTGGTCCGCGGGCAGGCCGAAGGACAGCAGGCCGGTGCCGTCGGCGGTGATCCGCTCGACGGACGCGGCCAGATAGTCCTGGCCCAGCCGGGCCGCGGTGGTCATCGCGGCCCAGAGACGGGGTACATCGGGTGGCCCTCTCGTGTTTGGTGAGGCTTGCCTAACCTTACCGCGAAGATCCGACTCCCGCCTGTGACCCGCCTCATGGGACGCGCGGCGTGTTCGCGCTCAGCGGACAACCCCGGTTTCGCGGAATCCGAGCAGGCCAGCGCACGTTGGGGAGGGTGAAGGGACCACCAAACGGCGGTTGGGCACGAAGTGGCACTGAGAGCTCACGCCCGGCCTACTACAGTGGTCCCACGGTGCTGAATCCACTAGAAGGAAGTGGAGAAGGGCCGCCGGCGCAGCAGTCAGGGAGTGCGAATGTTCGAGAGGTTCACCGACCGCGCGAGGCGGGTGGTCGTCCTGGCCCAAGAAGAGGCCCGGATGCTCAACCACAACTACATCGGCACCGAGCACATCCTCCTGGGCTTGATCCACGAGGGTGAAGGTGTCGCCGCGAAGGCGCTGGAGTCGTTGGGGATCGCACTGGAAGGCGTGCGGCAGCAGGTCGAGGAGATCATCGGCCAGGGCCAGCACGCGCCAAGTGGGCACATCCCCTTCACCCCGCGGGCGAAGAAGGTCCTGGAGCTGTCGCTGCGTGAGGCGCTGCAGCTGGGCCACAACTACATCGGCACCGAACACATCCTGCTCGGGCTCATCCGCGAGGGCGAGGGCGTCGCCGCCCAGGTCCTGGTGAAGCTGGGCGCCGACCTCAACCGGGTGCGCCAGCAGGTGCTGCAGCTGCTCTCGGGCTACCAGGGCGGCGAGAAGGCCGCCGAGTCCGGCGGCCGCGGCGAGGGCACCCCGTCGTCGTCGCTCGTGCTCGACCAGTTCGGCCGCAACCTGACCGCGTCGGCCCGCGAGGGCAAGCTCGACCCGGTCATCGGCCGCACCAAGGAGATCGAGCGGGTCATGCAGGTGCTGTCCCGCCGCACCAAGAACAACCCGGTCCTCATCGGCGAGCCCGGCGTCGGCAAGACCGCCGTCGTCGAGGGGCTGGCGCAGATGGTGGTCAAGGGCGAGGTGCCCGAGACCCTCAAGGACAAGCAGCTCTACACCCTCGACCTCGGCTCGCTCGTGGCCGGTTCCCGCTACCGCGGTGACTTCGAGGAGCGCCTGAAGAAGGTCCTCAAGGAGATCAAGACCCGCGGCGACATCATCCTGTTCATCGACGAGATCCACACCCTCGTCGGCGCGGGTGCCGCCGAGGGCGCGATCGACGCGGCCTCCATCCTCAAGCCGATGCTGGCGCGAGGCGAGCTGCAGACCATTGGCGCCACGACGCTCGACGAGTACCGCAAGTACGTCGAGAAGGACCCGGCGCTGGAGCGCCGCTTCCAGCCGATCCAGGTCGGCGAGCCGTCGCTCGAGCACACCATCGAGATCCTCAAGGGCCTGCGCGACCGCTACGAGGCCCACCACCGCGTCACGATCACCGACGCGGCGCTGGTGGCCGCCGCCACGCTGGCCGACCGGTACATCAACGACCGGTTCCTGCCGGACAAGGCGATCGACCTCATCGACGAGGCGGGCGCGCGCATGCGCATCCGCCGGATGACCGCGCCGCCGGACCTGCGCGAGTTCGACGAGAAGATCGCCGACGTGCGCCGGGACAAGGAGTCCGCGATCGACGCGCAGGACTTCGAGCGGGCCGCGAAGCTGCGCGACAACGAGAAGCAGCTGCTCAGCCAGAAGGCCGAGCGGGAGAAGCAGTGGAAGGACGGCGACCTCGACGTCGTCGCCGAGGTCGACGACGAGCAGATCGCCGAGGTGCTGGCCAACTGGACCGGCATCCCGGTGTTCAAGCTGACCGAGGAGGAGACCTCCCGCCTGCTGCGCATGGAGGACGAGCTGCACAAGCGGATCATCGGCCAGGAGGACGCCGTCAAGGCCGTCTCCCAGGCGATCCGCCGCACCCGGGCGGGTCTGAAGGACCCGAAGCGCCCGTCGGGCTCGTTCATCTTCGCCGGCCCCTCGGGTGTCGGTAAGACGGAGCTGTCGAAGGCGCTGGCGAACTTCCTGTTCGGCGAGGACGACGCCCTGATCCAGATCGACATGGGCGAGTTCCACGACCGCTACACCGCCTCGCGGCTCTTCGGTGCCCCTCCCGGCTACGTGGGCTACGAGGAGGGCGGCCAGCTGACCGAGAAGGTGCGGCGCAAGCCGTTCTCGGTGGTGCTGTTCGACGAGATCGAGAAGGCGCACCAGGAGGTCTACAACACCCTCCTGCAGGTGCTGGAGGACGGTCGCCTGACCGACGGCCAGGGCCGCACGGTCGACTTCAAGAACACGGTGATCATCTTCACCTCGAACCTGGGCACCCAGGACATCTCGAAGGCCGTCAGCCTGGGCTTCACCAGCGGCAACGACCAGGGCTCGAACTACGAGCGGATGAAGAACAAGGTCAACGACGAGCTGAAGAAGCACTTCCGCCCCGAGTTCCTCAACCGCATCGACGACATCATCGTCTTCCACCAGCTCACCCGTGAGCAGATCATCACGATGGTGGACCTGATGATCGGCCGCGTCGAGAAGCAGCTGAAGAACAAGGACATGGCGATCGAGCTGACCGACAAGGCCAAGGCCCTGTTGGCCAAGCGCGGCTTCGACCCGGTGCTGGGCGCCCGCCCGCTGCGCCGGACGATCCAGCGCGAGATCGAGGACCAGCTGTCGGAGAAGATCCTGTTCGGGGAGATCCAGCCCGGCCAGATCATCCTCACCGACGTCGAGGGCTGGGACGGCACCGAGGAGTCGAGCGCCGACAAGGCGACCTTCGTCTTCCGCGGCGAGACCAAGCCCAGCCGGGTGCCGGACGTGCCGCCGGTCGAGCTGTCGGCCCCGGCCGCCAGTGAGCCCAGCGAGCCGGAAGCCTCCGGCGAGTAAGGAACGACCACTTCGAGGGCGGTCTCCCCGGTTCGGGGAGGCCGCCCTCGGCGTATGTCAGCCGGACGGCGCAAGGACACTGCCGGACACGGTGAACGCGCCGCGCCGCGCCCGCGTGCCGGTCAGGCATCCTGGACACATGGGCTTGCAGGACGACCCGTTCGACTGGCGGGAAACAAAAGACGGCCAGCTGCTGATCACCCGCGGCGGCCGGACCGTGACTGTCGTGCGTGGACAGGCGGCGGCCGCGCTGCTGGGCAAGCTCTCCCGAACCGACGACGACGGCGCGCAGCAGCTGCTGGCGCGCGCGACCGGAAACTACAAGCGGGGGAACGAGCGCGCGTGACGCTGCGATTCGACGAGGTCATGCAGGAGCCGGAGCCGCCCAAGCCGCGGCGCCGGTGGGTGACCGCGTTCGTCGGTCTCCTCGTGCTGTTCCTGCTCGCCGCGGCCGTGCTGCGGCTCGGCGGGATCGACCGCAACCGGTACACGACCGCGGCGCTCGCGCTGACGCCGTACCTGGCGGGGTTCGGGCTGGTGGTGACGTTCCTGGCGCTCGCGCTCCGGCGACGGCTGCTGGCGTTCACGGCGCTGCTGCTGGCGGTCGCGCTCGGGTTCATGCTGGTCCCGCGCTACCTGGCCGACGGGGAGTCGCTGCCGACCGGGCAGCGGATCCGGGTCATGTCGGCGAACCTGCTGTTCGGCGGCGCCGACACCGCGACCCTGCTGCGGCTGATCCGCGACGCCCGCGTCGACGTGCTGACACTGCAGGAGTTGACCCCGCAGGCGCTGGCGAAGCTCGACGACGGCGGGCTGGCCGGGCTGCTGCCGCACCGGGTGGGCCAGGCGCTGCCGGGGGCGTCGGGGAGCATGATCTTCGCGAAGGTCCCGCTGCGGCAGATCGTGCTGGTGGAGGGGACACTGTTCGCCCAGCCCGCCGCGGTGGTCGACCTGTCGGGGCAGACCGATGTGGAGATCGTGTCGGTGCACGTGTGCCCGCCGGTGGAGAACGCCGACGACCGGGCGCGGTGGATCTCGGACCTGCGGGGGCTGCCGTCGCCGGATTCCAAGGGCAGGCCCCGGATCCTGGCGGGCGACTTCAACGCGACGCTGGACCACCAGGCGTTCATGGAGGTCCTGGACCGCGGGTACTCCGACAGCGCGGAGCTGACGGGGGAGGGGATGCGGCCGACGTGGTCGCAGTTCCCGTATGGACCGCCGGTGACGATCGACCACGTGCTGATCGACCGTCGGCTTGGGGCGGCTGAGGTGAAGGTCTACGACCTGCCCGGCAGCGACCACAACGCCGTGCTGGCCGAGATCGCGATTCCTCGCTCGCTATAGGCGAGCGTCGATCTCGGACAGCGCCTCCACCGCGCCCATCGGCAGTGCGATGCCGCGGCCGTGGCGGATCTCGGGTTCGCGCGGGTTGACGCGGATCAACGCGCCCGTGGCGGCGCTGGCCAGTTCGGCGTGGCGGCGGACGGTGGGGATCGCGTTGCCCGCGCCGATCTCGATGACCACGAGCCGCTTGCCGAGCTGGGCGCGCCGCCAGGTGGCGAGGGCGTCCAGCTCGCGCTGGCTGCGGTCGGGCACCCAGGTGTAGTCGCCGAACATCAGGATGTTGGGCCGGGCCAACGCGCCGCAGTTGGGGCACTCGGGCAGGTCCCCGGTGGCGCGCATGGTCTCCGGGTCGATCTCGATGTCCACATCGGCGTCCCAGATGGCCGAGCGGCACGGGAGCAGGCACTGCAGGTGGTGGATGGAGCCGTGCACCTCGGCGACGTCGGTGAACCCGGCCTTCTGGAACTGGCCGTCCACATTGGACGTGAAGGCCCGCGCGCCCCACTTCCGCAGGATGTCGAATCCCGCGTGCGGCACGGTCGTGCGGTACAGGTGCAGCCGGTGACCGTAGAAGCCCCAGGCCAGCTCCGGGTCGCTGCCGAAGTGCACCGGGTCGGCGAGTTCGACGAAGCTCAGCCCGAGCCGCTCGTAGGGCGGGTACGCCCGCCAGAAGCCCTCGTCGCCGCGGAAGTCGGGCAGACCGGAGTCCACACCCATCCCAGCCCCGGCGCACACCAGCACGGAATCGGCCCCGGCGACCAGCTCAGCCGCCGCGTCCAACGCGGCGCTCACTCGGAAACGCGCGGACCCGCGCTCTGCACCACCTCGAACTCCAGCAGGCTCGACCCGGTCGCCACCGGCTTGGCGCGCTGACCGGCGTGGGCCTCGCGCGCGGAGCCGTTGGCCCACGCCTGGAAGTGCTCCTCGGTCTCCCAGCGGGTGTAGACGAAGTAGCGCGTCTCCCCGGCGGTGGGGCGCAGCAGCTCGAACCCGAGAAACCCGGGCTCGCCCTCGACGGCCCCCAGGCGCGCGGCGAAGCGCTTCTCCAATTCCTCGCCCGCGCCTTCCGGCACCTCAATCGCGTTGATCTTCACCACGGCCATGCGTCCAGCTTAGCCGGCCGCGGGCTTGGTCGTCTCCGCCGTGGAACCGGCGCTGCGCTCGTCGATGTCGGGGACCCAGAAGCACAGCTCCAGCGTCTTCAGGTGGGCCCACCGCCGCAGCCGCCTGCCCTGGATGATCAGCAGGACGGGCCACGAGACGAGCAGCACCGCGCAGCCGACGGCGAGCCACCGGTTGGGGGCGATGAAGATCTCCACGACCGCGGCCGCGAAGCCCCACACCAGCGGCGGCGCGCTGTTGCGCAGCATCAGGCCCGCCGCGCGCAGCCGCGACACCTCCAGCGCGACCTCCCGGTCCTGCAGTTCCAACGCCGCCTGGAGCAGGTGCGGGTCCGTGTCGACGAACGCCCGGCCCTTGGCGGCGGGCACCCGGTGGAGGAACTCCGCCACCTCCGACTGCCGGTGCCTGCGCGGGATGACGCGGTCGAGCTTCGCGCCGATCGGATAGGCGAGGTAGCCGAGCAGGTAGCTGAGCAGGATGACCCCGACCACGAGCAGCCACGCCGGGACCGTGTTCGGGGCGAAACCCAGCAGGTGCAGCCGCGCGGCCAGGTAGCCGAAGAACGTGAGGTACAGCGATCCGGGGATCGCGTAGGTCAGCAGGTCGAAGATGCCGATGGCGAACGTCACGAAGATGATCTAAGTGCGTGGGCCCGCCGAAGACCAGCGCCTACTCGCGCAGCGTCCCCGGGTAGAGGAACTCGTCGGCGGGCAGGCGAGCGTCGCGGAACCAGGCGTCGAAGAAGCCGCGCAGGTCCTGCCCGGAGACCTTGGCGGCCAAGTCCTCGAACTCCGGCCAGCTCGCGTTGCCGTCCTTGTGCTCGGCGATCCAGTCCTTGAGCAGCTTGCCGAAGGCGTCCTCGCCGATCTGGCGGCGCAGGGCGTGCACGGCGAGCTGGCCCTTGTCGTAGACGGCGGTGAACTCGTTGCCCGCGCCCATGTCGTAGAGCTTGCGGTTCCAGAAGCGGGACCGCTCCTTGTTGCGGGCGACCTCGGTGCGGAACCGCTCGTCGAGGTTCACCCCGTCCTTGGCCTCGGCCCACAGCCACTGCGAGTAGGAGGCGAAGCACTCGTTGAGGCAGATGTCGGCCCACGTCTTGACCGACACCGTGTCGCCGAACCACTGGTGGGCCTGCTCGTGCACGACGACTTCCAGCTCGGCCCACTTGGCGTAGATGGGCCTGCCCTGTGTCTCCAGGGAGAAGCCGATGTTCTCGTTGAGGTAGATCCCGCCCGCGGCGCTCTGCGGGTAGGGGCCGAACTTCGAGCTGAGGAAGTCGAGCACCTCGGGCATCCGCGCCTGGACCTTCTTCTTGTCCTCGGTGCCCGGCGCGTAGGCGTTGACCACGGGGGTGCCGTCGGCCAGCGTGGCCCGCTCGAACGTCCACTTGTCGATCCCGATGGTGGTCAGGTACGTCGCGATCCGGGTCGGCTCGACCCAGGTGTAGGTGGTCCAGCCGCCCTCGGACACCGGGGGCTCCTCGCGGCCGTTGGAGATCACGCTCCACGGGTCGGGCACCCGCGCCGACAGGCGGAACGTGGCCTTGTCGCTGGGGTGGTCGTTCACCGGGAACCAGTGGCTGGCCACGTGCGGCTCACCCGCGGCGAACGCGCCGCCGGACTTGGCGGGCTGCCAGCCGCCCGCGCCGAGGCCCTGGTCCTCGCTGGGCTCCGGCACGCCCGCGTAGCGGACGCGGGTGGCGAACTTGGCGCCGTCGGCGATCGGTGCCTCCGGGGTGATGACGAGCTCGTGCTTGCCCTCCCGCTCGGCCCGCGCGGGCTTGCCGTCGACCTCGACCGACGTCACGTCGAAGCCGATCAGGTCGAGGTTGAACGTGGTCAGCGCCTCGGTCGCGGTCGCGGTGACCGTGGTGTCCCCGGTGAGCTGCTTGGTGGGCGGGTCGTAGCTGACAGACACCGCGTAGCCCTCGACGTCGTAGCCGCCGTTGCCGTCCTTCGGGTAGTACGGGTCGCCGATGCCGTCGGCCGACGCGGGGGCCGGGCTGACCGTCGTGCGGGCGGTCGGCGGGGCCGTGTCCGGGGCGGGCGTGCCGCACGCGGTGAACGCGACCGCGGTCAGCAGGACGCAGGACACGCGCACGACGGCGTACATGTAGGACAACTCCAACTCGTCGGGGAAGCTCCATCATGACGGGCGGGCTGTGTTGTCGGGGTTGCTTTCGGGCACACTCGCCTCCCATGTGGGTCGAGTTCGGCGGCGAGGGGCCGCCCATCCTGCTGCTGCACGGTCTGATGGGCCGGGCGAGCACGTGGTGGCCGGTGGCGGACTGGCTGACCCCGTACGGCCGGGTCGTCGGCATCGACGCCCGCTCCCACGGCCGCAACCCGCACCGCGGCGGCCAGTGGCGCACCCCCGACTTCGTCGGCGACATCGCCGAGGTCCTCGCCGAACTCGGCCCGTCCGTGCTCATCGGACACTCGATGGGCGGCCTGCACGCCGTGGTCACCGCCGCCGAACACCCGGACCTGGTGCGCGCGGTCGTGGCCGAGGACATGGCCGTCGACCTGCGCGGCCGCACCGCCGACGGCTGGCGCGCGCTGTTCGACGCGTGGCCGACGCCGTTCCCGTCGCTGCGGCACGTCCGCGACTTCTTCGGCGTGCTCGGGCCGTACTTCAGCGAGTGCGTGCGCGAGGGCGAGCGGGGGTACGAGTTGCTGTCCGAGATAGACGATCTGTTCGAGATCGCGAGCGAATGGGGCACGCAGGACTATTGGGACAGTGTGGACAAGGTTCGGTGCCCGCTGCTGTCCATCGAGGCAGGCCACACGATCATGCCGCCGGGGCAGCAAGCCGAGATCGCCCGGCGCGCGGGCGGCAGGCACATCGTGGTCGAGGGGGCGGGACACGTGGTGCACGTGGACGCCCCGCAGGTGTACCGCGGCGCCGTGGAGGCATTCTTGTCTGACGTCCTACATCGCTGAAATTGTCAGACGTCCTACGGAGTGAGTGGGTCGATCTCGGCGGTGACGGTGTCGATGACCGCCACCTGCCTCGCCCGCGCGCGGATCGCCGGGGCTGGGAACACCGTGCCGAACCCGCTCACGATCTCGGCCTCCGACACCCCCTGGACCAGCGTGCAGTGCGGCATCCACGACCCGGGCAGGTAGTACGCGTTCGGATTGCGCACCTTCCCCGCCAGCACGTCGTGCACCGCCGAGTGCACCGCCAGCAGCTCGGCGTCGGTCACCGCGGCGAGCATCAGCACGTTCTCGCTGGTCGAGAAGGTCGACAGCGTGGCAAGCCAGATGTTGGGGATCGACAGCAGCCGGAGGTCGGCTTTGAGCGCCGCGCGGGTCTTCTGCGGGATCTCGCCTGCCAGCGCGAGCGTCAGGTGCGGCGGGAACTTGCGCGCCGACGGCAGGCCCGCCGCGTCCAGCCGGTCCCACAGGGCCCGGATCTCGGCGTCGGCCTGCTCGTCGAACAACACCACCACACCCTGCGCCATGGCGCAGAGGCTATCCGTCCAGCAGGACCCGCCAGTCGCGCGACTCGACCGGGCCGTGGCCGGAGCCGAGGGCCTGCGCCGCGCACGCCGCGTGGCTGCCGTCGGCCGGGTCGACCCGCCGGACCAGCGACGGCCAAGCGGTCGAGCCGATCAGGCCGCTCTCGTCCTCCGTGGCGGTCCCGTAGCAGGTCTCGGTGATCAGACCCGCCCGCCCGGCGTAGCGGCTCATGGCGGCGAACGTGGACGCCCCGAACACGCCGTCGGTGGGCAGGTCCTCGCCCCGGTCGCGCAGCAGGTGCTGGGCGGCCAGGACGCGGGCGCCGGTGTCGCCGGGGCGCAGCAGCGGCCAGGTCTCCGGCTCGACCACGGGCTGGGCCAGCCGCTCGCCCACCTTCGCGCGCAGCTCCGGCAGGCGGCGGTACAGCAGGTCGCCGGGGCACTGGGTGCTGGAGAAGTCCCGGTGGCCGCGGATGCGCTCGGGCTTGATGCCGTACTCGCGGGCGATGAACGTCACCAGCTCGACCAGCGCCGCCCACTGCTGCTCCGGCATCTCCGCGGCCGTGTAGAGGCCCTCGTTCTCGATGCCGATGACCTCGCTGTTGCGGTTGGCCACGTTGGCGCCCTGCACGTGCCTGCTGCCGCCGCGCACCGCGGCCAGGCTGCCGTGCCTGCCCTCGGTGACGTGGCCGCCGCGGCTGTTGGTGAACTGCTGGCCAGAGTCGATCCAGCCCCGGCGGTCCATGTGGTAGTTCTGGATCGCCCTGGACAGCTTGAACGCGTGCGGCCGGGAGAAGTCGGTCGTGTTCGGGGTCGCGGTGTGGTGCACGACGATGAACGTCGGCGGGTGCTCCAGCAGGGCCACCGGCTCGGCGGGCGGGCGGGCGCCCCAGCTGTCGGTGTCCCAGACGGTGAAGTCGTCGGCGGCCGCGGTGCCGGTCGGCAGGGCCGTGGCGGCGACACCCAGTGCGGCGGCGGAGCGGAACAGATCGCGGCGAGTGAGGGCCAAAGCGGCCTCCCGGGGTCAGTGTTCGCCGGGCAGTGCGAACAGTCCGTCGGTCGTCTGCTCGACCAGGCCGTCCACCAAGAGCGAGTCCAGACACCGGTCGCGCTGTCCAGGGTCAGGCCAAACCTGGTCGAGGCGCGACTTGGCGGCGGGCTCGGCCGACCCGCGCAACACGTCCAGAAGCAGCCCGCGGACCTGCCGGTCGGTGCCCGCGAACCGTTGTGGCGCTTTGGAAGGACCGGTGTAGGCGGGTCGTCCGGCACGCTGCCAGGCGCAGGTGGACAGCACTGGACAGTCCACACAGCGGGGTGAACGCGCCGTGCACACCAGAGCGCCCAATTCCATGAGCGCCGCTGACGCCCGCGCGGCCTCGGCGTCGGCGGCGGGGAGCAGCGCTTCGACTTCGGCGAGGTCGCGGGTGGTCGACGGCGGACCGGCCTCGCCCTCGCCGTTGACGGCCCGCGCGACGACCCGGCGGACGTTGGTGTCGACCACCGGCGCCCGCCTGCCGTAGGCGAACGCGGCCACCGCGCGGGCGGTGTAGGCGCCGATGCCGGGCAGGCCGAGCAGGGTGTCGACGTCGGCGGGGACCACGTCGCCGTGCTCGGCGGCGATCACCCCCGCCGCCTCGTGCAGCCGCAGCGCGCGGCGGGGGTAGCCGAGCTTGCCCCACGCCCGCACGACCTCACCCGGCGTCTCGGCGGCCAGGGCCGAGGGCACAGGCCAGCGCGCCATCCAGGCGTGCCAGATCGGCTCCACCCTGGCGACCGGGGTCTGCTGCAGCATGATCTCGCTGACCAGCACACCCCAGCCGGTGGTCCCCGGGTGGCGCCAGGGCAGGTCGCGGGCGTTGGCGTCGAACCAGTCGACTACGGCGTTGAGCTCCATCGCCTCATCAAGTTAGTCATGCCGGAAGCCGCCACGGCACCCACCCGCGCCTAAGGGGACCGTGACGCCACCGGACCACGGTGACCGCATTCAGGCACCGTTGTCCGGTTCGCGACTACCGGAGAAGAAATCCCGGGGAGGCGGCTAGTCGACCTCGGTCAGTAGGGCGGTGTTCACGTCGTAGACGAAGCCGCGGACCTCGTTGTGCAGCAGGAACGGGCTGCGCCGGACGCGCTCCATCGACTGGCGGACGCTGTCCTTGACCTCGCGGAACGCCTCGACCGCCCACGGTGGACGCAGGCCGGTGTCGTGTTCGAGTTCGTCCTTGAACTCGTCCTCGGTGATCGTCATCAGGCCACACAGCGTGTGCTGCATCACGATCACCTCCTTGGTCTTCAGCCTGCGCTGGCTGATCGCCAGGGACCGGATCACGTCGTCGGTCACCACGCCGCCCGCGTTGCGCAGGATGTGGACCTCGCCGTGCTTGAGGCCGAAGACGTCGAAGACCTTGATGCGCGCGTCCATGCAGGTCACGACGGCCAGATGCAGGCTGGGCACCGGCGTGAGGATGTTCGGCGCACCGTGGTCGGGGCCGTCCAGATGGCGCTGGAGAAGGTCGTCAGTGGCGGCCATGGGCACCTCCAGGTCAGGGGGACGCTGTGACCAGAGATTGGAACGTCCCTCTCGAGGTTCGGACAAGCCTGAATAGACGAATCTCACTGATTGTGGACGAATTGGGCACGCGACACCCCCCGATCGTGGAGGGGCAAGAGAATCGCTGTGGGTGGTCGTGGCGTTACCGTTTTCGAGGTGAACGACCCATCCGGAGCAGTGTCGCGGGGTGTGTACCTGCGGCGGCGCGCGTACGCCGTCGCGGGGTCGGTTCTCGGAGTGGTCGCGCTTGTCTGGCTGATCGGCGGCCTGGTCGGCAGCGAGGGCGACCCGGAGCTGCAGGGGCTCGTGGCGGCGCTGCAGGCGAGCGCGCCACCGTCGACGGTGTCGAGCCCGCCGCCCGCGTCGTCCAGCACGGCGCCGCCGTCGTCGAGCGGGGAGACGCCGCCGCCCGCCCCGACCACCCCGCCGCCTCCGCCACCGGACCCGAACCTGCCGTGCCCGGACGCGGCGATCGGCGTCACCGCCGAGGTCGGCGCGCCCGCCTACCGGGTGGGACAGCGGCCAGCGTTGAAGCTCGTCGTGACCAACGCCGGTCCGGTGCCGTGCACCCGCGACGTCAGCGACGAGGCGCGCGAGCTGGTGATCACCTCACCCGACGGCTCGGTGCGGGTGTGGTCGAGCAACGACTGCTACTCGCCGAAGGGGCCGGAGCCGCGGATCATGCAGCCTGGTGAGCGGCTGGAGTTCGCGGTCAACTGGGCGGGCCGCACGTCCGCGCCGGGGTGCCCGCGCAAGCGCACCACGGTGCAGGCAGGCGTCTACGCCGTGACACCGCACCTGGGCGCCCTCGTCGGGCCCGCCGTTCCGCTGACCCTGACCCGTTAGGGCCCGAACCAGCGTTCCTCCTGGGTGCGCGGGGCGGCCGAGGTCTGGCCGAGCACCAGTTCGGTGTCCAGGGTGATCTCGCGCGGGCGGGTCGGGTCCGGGGAGGCCAGCAGGAGCTTGCCCGCGGCCTTGCCCTTCTCCAGCACCGGCTGCCGCACGGTGGTGAGACCCACCCGGTCGGCCTCGGCGATGCCGTCGAACCCGGTGATCGTCAGGTCCTGCGGCACCCGCAGGCCGCGGCGCTTGGCCTCGGTCATGGCGCCCAGCGCGAGGATGTCCGACGTGCAGATCAGCGCCGTGACGTCGCGGTCGGCGTCGAGCAGCTGGGCCGCGGCGGAGGCGCCGCTGGCGGTGGTGTGGTCGAACCGCTCGACCACCGGGATGCGCGTCCAGTCGACGCCGACCTTGGTGAAGGCGTCCGACAGGCCCTGCAGGCGGGTGCGCTGGACGTGGAAGTGGGCGTCCTGCTGGCGCTGCGGGGTGGCGAAGCCGTCGTTGCGGTCGCGGGCCAGGCGCATGCAGATGACGCCGACCCGGCGGTGGCCGAGGGTGATCAGCTCCTGCGCCAGCCGCATGATCGCGCCGCGGTCGTCGATCCCGACGCGGTCGACACCGTCCACCGTGGGCTGGTCGGCGACCACGGTCGGCACCGGCCGGGAGAGCACGGCCGCCAGGTGCGGGTCGTCGTCGGGTACGGAGTAGACGACGAAGCCGTCCACACCGGCCCGGTGGACCGCGGCGACGTCCTCGCGCTCCGGGTTGACCGGCACCAGGTGCAGGCCCTGGCCCGCGCCCTCGCAGGCCAATGCCAGTCCTTCGAGGAATCCCAGCGCCGCAGGGTCGCGGAAGGCGTAGGAGAGGTTCTCGGTGAGCAGCAGTCCGACCGCGCCCGCCTTGCGGGTGCGCAGGGACCGCGCGACCGGGTCCGGGCCGGGATAGCCCAGCCGCCGGGCGGTCTCCAACACCCGCCTGCGCAGCTCGGGCGAGAGCTGGTCAGGGCGGTTGTACGCGTTGGACACCGTGGTGCGGGACACCCCGAGCTCCGCCGCCAGCGAAGCCAGCGTCGCAGGTCGTCGCACATGCATAGACCGGGCCATGGAGCTGACCGTAACGGTTCAGAACCAATTGCAGAAGTCCGGCCCGTGCTCTCCCGTGTCCAGCCGGGGTCACCCGGTCGAGTGCACACGGGCGGCTCCGGTGACGTATGCTGCCAATCGACAACGGTTTCCATTGTCGACCACTCGCGCTGATCGTCCACAGGAGTGCCCATGACCATCCGTCCATCACGTTCCGTCGCGGCGGGTCTCGCGGCGCTGACCCTGCTGGGCGCGACCGCGTGCGGCGATGCCGCCACCACCGCCGACGGCGGGGCCGACGCGGGCAAGGTCGCCGTGGTCACCTCGACGATCGTCTGGGGCAGCGTCGTGCGCGCCGTCGGCGGCGACCGGGTCGCGGTGAAGTCCGTGATCAGCGATCCCGCGGGCGACCCGCACGGCTATGAGGCCAAGCCCGCCGACTCGGCCGCCTTCCAGGGCGCCAAGCTCGCGGTGTCCAACGGCGGCGGCTACGACGACTTCTTCGCCGGTCTCGCGGACAACGCGGGCGGCGACCTGCGCAAGATCGTCGCGGTCGACCTGGCCGAGAAGCACGAGGAGCCCTCTGCGGCGCCCGCCGAGGCCGGGCACGACCACGCCAACGAGCACGTCTGGTACGACTTCCACACCGTCGAGGCGGTCGCGGGCAAGATCGCCGACGAGCTGTCGGCCGTCGACGCCGCGCACAAGGACGAGTACGCCGCCAACGCCAAGGCGTTCAGCGCCAAGCTGGAGGAGCTGGAGGCCAAGGCCGAGGCCATCGGCAAGGCCAAGCCGGGCGCCAAGGTCGTGGCCTCCGAGCCGGTCGCGGGCCTGCTGCTCGAACACGCCGGGTTGACCGACGCGACCCCCGAGGAGTTCGCCGAGGCCATCGAGGAGGAGACCGACCCGCCCGCCGCCGCGGTCGCCGAGACCGAGGCGCTCGTCACGGGAAAGCAGGTCGTGGCGCTGATCTACAACGAGCAGACCGAGACCCCGGTCACCAAGTCGATCAAGGACAAGGCCGTCGCGGCGGGCATCCCGGTCGTGGCCGTGACCGAGACGCTGCCACAGGGTGTGACCAGCTACCTTGACTGGATGACCAAGCAGGTCGACTCGCTCTCGGGAGCCTTGGCGGCGGCATGACGATTGACCCCGGTTCGCGCACGGTCGCCGCGTCCACATCGGACGCGGCGGCCGCCGTGGCGCTGCGCGGCGCCCGCCTGTCCTACGGCGACCGCGTGCTGTGGGACGGGCTCGACCTCGACGTGCGGCCCGGGGAGTTCATCGCCGTGCTCGGCCCCAACGGGTCGGGCAAGACGAGCCTGCTGCGGGTGCTGCTCGGACTGCAGCAGCTCAGCGCGGGCACGGTGGAGATCGCCGGTGCCGCGCCCGGCCGGGGCAACAGCCGCATCGGCTACATCCCGCAGCAGCGGGCACTGGAACCCACGCTGGCCCTGCGCGGCCGCGACCTCGTCGGGCTCGGCTACGACGGGCACCGCTGGGGTCTGGGCATCGCAGGCAGGCGCGCTCGGGCGGCCCGGGTCGACCAGGCCATCGCCGAGGTCGGCGGGACCGGGTTCGCCGACCGGTCGGTCGGCCTGCTGTCCGGCGGCGAGCAGCAGCGGCTGCGGGTGGCCCAGGCGCTGGTCAACGACCCGCGGGTGCTGTTGTGCGACGAGCCGCTGCTCTCCCTCGACCTCGCCAACCAGGCTGTCGTGAGTTCGCTGATCGACGCCCGCAGGCGCGCGGCCAACACGGCGGTGCTGTTCGTCACCCACGAGATCAACCCGATCCTGCCGCTGGTCGACCGGGTCCTGTACCTGGTCGACGGCCGCTTCCGGGTCGGCACCCCCGCGGAGGTCATGACCTCGGCCACGCTCACCGCGCTGTACGGGACCAGCGTCGAGGTCGTGCGGGTGCGCGGCCAGATCCACGTCATCGGCGCGCACAGCGACCTGTGCGAGGACACCCCGCACCACCACGGAGAGCACTGACGTGGACAAGGTCTTCGACTTCGGGCTGACCGCGCAGCTGCTGCGCCTGGACTTCGTGCTCGCCGCGCTGCTCGCCGCGGCGGTGCTCGGCCTGCTCGCCGGGGTGCTGGGGCCGCTGATCGTCAGCCGGAACATGGCGTTCTCGGTGCACGGCACCAGTGAGCTGGCGCTGACCGGTGGCGCGGCGGCGCTGCTGCTGGGCTGGGACATCGGCGGCGGCGCGCTCGCCGGGGCGATCGTGGCCGCGGTGGTGCTGGGCCTGCTGTCGCGGCGCAGCTCGGACTACGACTCGGTGATCGGTGTCGTGCTCGCCTTCGGCCTCGGGCTCGGCGTGCTGATGCTGTGGCTGTACCGGGGCCGCGCGTCGAACAAGTTCGGGCTGCTCACCGGGCAGATCGTCGGCCAGGACTTCGCGAGCCTGGCGCTGCTGATCGGGTGCGCGGCGGGCGTGTTCGTGGTGCTGGCGGTGATCTACCGGCCGCTGCTGTTCGCCAGCGTCGACCCTGAGGTCGCGCGGGCCAGGGGGGTGCCGACGACGCTGCTGGCGGTGGTGTTCGCGGTCCTGGTGGGTGTCGCGACCGCGCTGGGCGTGCGGACGGTCGGGTCGCTGCTGGTGCTGGCGCTGATGGTGACGCCCGCCGCGGCGGCCTGCCGGATCACGGCCAACCCGGTGCGGGCGACGCTGCTCGCGGTGCTGTTCGCCGAGGTCTCGGCGGTCGGCGGGATCGTGCTGTCGCTGGCGCCGGGCGCGCCGGTGAGCGCGTTCGTCACCGCGATCTCGTTCCTGATCTACGTCGTGTGCTGGGTGGTCAGCCGCTCCCGGGGCCTGGTCCGCACTTAGTGCAGCAGCAGTAGCGCCTGCAGTTCGCCGACCAGGCCGCCGATGACGGCGCCGACCGCGATCAGCTTCCACTCGTCCTGGCGGAACGCGGGCCGCAGCAGGCCCTCGTACTCGACGCGGCTCAGGCGGTTCATCTTGGCGGCGATGGTGTTGCCGATGTCGAGTGCCTCGGTGGCGTAGGGCTCGGCGCGCAGCGCGGTGTCGCCAAGGTAGGTCATGGCCTTGTCGGCGGCGGCGTGCTTCATCTCCTGGAAGCGCTTGGTGCCGACGGCGACCGCGACGAACGGCTTGGCGATGCTGGCCTGCTCGTCGACCGTCTTCTGCACGATGCGCTGGATCATGGTGAGCAGGCGGTCGGACTTGGGGCCGCGCAGGATGCCGTCGATGATGTTCGGCACGGTCATGACCTCGCGGGCGACGAGTTCGCCGTACTGCCTGGCGACCTCGGCGCGGCGGCGCTGGAAGACGCCCTGGAACGGGAAGATCCCGAGGATCCGGGTGCGTTCGCGGGGGAAGAACACCAGCTTGATCGCGAGCCAGTCGGTCAGCCAGCCGATGGACGCGCCGAAGATCGGCAGGATCAGCGGCTCCTGGGTGAGCGCCCAGACGGCGGTCTGCACGATGCCGAGGACGAAGCCGAAGTAGATGCCGCAGCGGGCGATGAAGGCCATCTCCGGGCGGGAGATGTCGCGGATGAGCCGGACCAGCAGCTCTTTGTCCCGCTGCAGGGCCTCGACGGCGACCTGTTCGACGTCGAGCACCTCGCCGATGTCGGACCGGATCTCGTGCATGATCTTCTTGACCATGACCGGCGCCCCGGCCTGCACCTGCTTGATGATCAGGTCCTGGGCCAGCACCGGCAGCATCTCCCACAGCTGCGGGTGATACCGCTCCATGACGTCGCGCGCGATCTCCTCGATCGTCAGGAGCAGTGGGCCCTGGATGCGGCGGGCCACCTCGTCGGCGTCGAGCCGGTCGGCGATCTCGCGCGGGTCGATGAGCCGGGTGGTGATGAGCTGCGCGGAGACGCGGATCATCCGGGCCGAGCTGCGCGGGACCACGCCCTGCCAGCCGAGATAGGGCGGCCAGATCCCGATGAAGCGCAGGGGCCGGAACATCATCTCGATGGCCACGCGCTTAGTCACGTAGCCGATGGCGGCCGCGATGAACGGCATCGAGACATAGACAGGCCAGTGTTCCGCGAAGTCCACCGGCCGCCTCCCTCAGTGCTACTGGCAGGTAGGTTAGCTCAGTGCAGGACGAGCAGGACCTGCAGCTCACCGACGAGGAACCCGATGATCGCGCCGACGGCGATCAGCTTCCACTCGTCCTGTTTGAACGCGGGCCGCAGCAGGCCCTCGTACTGCAGCGGGGTGAGCGCCTGGATCTGCTTGATGATCGTGTTGCGGATGTCGAGCGCGCCGGTCGCGTAGGACTCGACGTGGCGGACGGTGTCGGGGATCTTCTCGATCGCCTTGCGCGCCGCGGCGTGCTTCATCTCCTGGTAGCGGCGCGGGCCGACGGCGGCCACGACGAACGGCTTGACGACGCTGATCTGGCTGTCGATCGACCGCTGAACCTCGCGCTGGATCATCGCGTACAGCCGGTCGGACTTCGGCCCGGTGAGCACCGCCTCCAGGACATTGTGGACGGTCAGGATCTCCTTGGCGATCAGGTCGCCGTAGTCGCGGGCGACCTCCATCCGCCGCTTCTGGAACATGCCCTGCCAGGTCACGCCGAGGAACTCCCGCGGCTGCCGGGGGAAGAAGATCATCTTGAGGGCGAGCCAGTCGGTCAGCCAGCCGGTGAGGCCGCCGAAGATCGGCATGACCCACGGGTTCTTCGTCAGCGCCCACGTGACGAGCTGGACCAGGCCGATCACGAAGCCGAAGTAGATGCCCGACATCGCGATGAACCGCATCTCGGGCTTGGCCGTGTCGCGGATGAGCCGGTTGAGCATGGCCTTGTCGCGCACCAGGTTGCGCACGGCCATGTCCTTGACGTCGAGCACGTCCTCGATGTTGTCGGCCAGCTCGGCCATGAGCTTCTCGACCATGCGCGGCGCCTCGGCCCGCACCCGGTCGATGACCAGCCGCTGCGCCCGCTCGGGCATCAGCTCCCACAGGTTCGGCTGGTACTGGGCCAGCAGCTCCCGGGTGATCTCGTCGACGGCCAGCTCGATCGGCTCGCGCAGCTCGACGGCGACCTTCTTCGGGTCGAGCCTGGCGAAGATCTCCTTCGGGTCGATCAGGTTGGTCGTCATCAGCTCCATGGCGACGCTGGCCATGCGGTGGGCGTTGCGCGGGATCACGCCCTGCCACCCGACGAACCCGACCCCGACGAACTCCACCGGCTCGTACATCATCTCGATGGCCGCGCGCTTGGTGATGTAGCCGATGATCGCGGCGATGAACGGCATGGACACGTAGACATGCCAGTTCGCGGAGAAATCCGCCGCGATGGCCTGCCAGTCCATGGATGTGCCTCCTCGTTCGGGCTGAGCATCGCACGCGCGGGCCGGTGCCGAACGGGTGACCAGCGAAATTCGGATGCGCGGCGCGGGAGGCTTTACGGGTGAGCCGAACTGTCAGCGCGGTGGTGACGGCGGGGCCGGAGTCCTTCGGGGAGGTCGGCCCGTTCGCCGTCTCGGTTCCGTGGTGGTCGGAGGTCGGCGAGGTCGTCGACTGGGTCTCGGCCGCGATCGGGGTGCCGGTCCACGTCCTGCGGCTGCTCTCGACCGATGGCGACGGGATGCGCGGCGGGCACGTCCGCTATCACGCGGAGGCCCTGCGCCGACCGGACCGGCCAGGGGTGCCTTTCGCCGTCGATGACAACCCGCTGCGGTCCTCGTGGGCCAGGGCCGACGGCCTGCGTGACCTGCTCGACTGGGCGGCGTCCACGCTCGCCGCCTTGGGCAGGCCGCTGACGGGACCCGCGCGTCAGCGGCGCACGTGGAACCTGTCCGCGCTGTTCACCCTGCCGACGGCCTCGGGTCCGGTGTGGCTCAAGGCGACCCCGCCGTTCGCCGCCGACGAGGCCGCGGTGATCGCGGCATTCGCGGCGGCCGATCCCACGGCGGTGCCCACGGTGGTCGCCTCGGCACCGGGGCGGCTGCTGATCGAGGACATCCCCGGGGCGGACTGCTGGGAGACCGACGCGGACACCGTGGCGGGCACGATCACCCGCTTCGTCGCCGCCCAGGCCGCGGCGGTCCCACCACCCGGCCTACCGCATCGCACGCTGCTGATCGATCCCTTGCTGTCGACCCTGCCCGAGCTGACTGTGTCGGAGATCCGGGCCGCCGAGCGTTTGGCGGCGCGGTGGCCGGAGTTGGCCGAGTGCGGCCTGCCGACCACCCTGGTGCACGGCGATTTCCACCCCGGGAACTGGCGCTCAGCCTGCGGTCCCACCCGTGTGTTGGACTTCGCCGACGCCTACGTGGGCGACCCGTTCCTCGACGGCCTCCGCGCCCGTGACTTCCTGCCCGCCCACCGCGAGATCGTCACGACGACGTGGTGCGCGGCCTGGCGGGAACGGGTGCCTGGGTGCGATCCCGAGCGGGCACTGCGAATCGGGGAACCGCTGGCCCACCTGATGTACGCCGTGCGGTACCAGGAGTTCCTGGACGGCATCGAGGAGTCGGAACGGATCTACCACCTGGGCGACCCGGCCGCGTCGGTCCAGCAAGCGATCAGTTCGGCGGAAGGTGGTTGAGCAGGCCCTCGTAGATGAGGTCCCCCGCGGCGTTGAACGCGCGGCCCTGCATCGTCAGCAGGGAGTCGACATCGAATCCCCGGACGGTGAAGGCGAACGCTCCATCCTGCGCCACCGCGGACACCACGGTGCCGTCCGGCACCAGGATCTCGACCCTCGTGACATCCGCGGCGGTGTGCCCGACGGCGGTGAATCCAATGGGGTTGTGGACAGACCAGCTCAGGCCGTGGCCGTAGGTCCCGCCGATCTTGGCATCGTTGAGCTTGACTGGTTGCGGCTCCATCGAGTGACTGCTGTCCCCGTTGAAGTTGTTTGTGCAGAAGAGCAGCCTGCCGTCGGCCGTAGGCGCGGCGAGGGAGTACCCGCCCTGGATGTCGCGGACCATCGTCCCTTGGCGGAGCGACGTGCCGGAGTAAGGGCAGACCGACAGAACCGCGGCCCGAAGATCGGTATCGCCTACCGGACTCGCCACGCCGGTCACGGAGTGACCCGCCATGCCCAACCCGAGCGCGGTCACCGCCGTTAAACCGACAAGTCCAGCCATGATCCGGTACATGCGCCCTCCCCAGGTTGGAGCGATTAAAGCACCCGGGTCAGAACTGGTAGTAGAGAAATGGGCTGAAAGTGCCCGTCGCGACCAAGATCGTTGCCCACAGCAGGCCCGGTCCCATGACCGCGACCCGCAACGCGGTGGCCACGCGGCCGCGCGAGGACTCCAGCAGTGGGCCGGTGACCGGGCTCGCGGGCAGCACGACGATCACCAGTGCCACCAGCAGCACGAGCAGCACCTGGTTGCCCAGAGCCGCGTCGACCTGGTCCGTCAGCCCGTTGAAGTCCGGCAGCAGCATGTGGCCGATCATGACCAGGGCCGATCCCAGGTCGGCGGCGCGGAAGAACACCCAGCCGACGATGACCAGGACCATCGTCAGCGCGCGGCGAGCGTAGCGGCGGAGGGGGTCGGTGGGGGTCTGG